>CAIJXV010000124.1 GCA_903824675.1 uncultured bacterium | reverse complement strand
CCATCGGGAACCAGGCATGGGAGTTATGGGGCCAATGGGATCCGATGGCGGCCAAGGAAAAGGGCCAAAGGCCAAGGTGATTAGCGGTTTAGGAGTTTGGGTTTCTAGGCTGGCGGCATGTACATCGGGCTCGCCTGACTCCCAGGTTTTTCTGCCCGATGGTTGCCAATGGCAATTATTCCCAGGCGAGTCCCCAGTTGACTGACCGACTACCATAGGTCGGCCAGCGACTCTGACTTCATTGACGTCGTTGATCATTCCGCTTCACCGGCAGCGACTTCCGGCGCGACTCCTGTCCCGCAGGAGGCGTGCCGCGGGGTCGCTGTACGTGTGCAAGCGTTTGTTCGATGCTCCGACATGTCGGTCTGCTACGGTTTTGCGGTCGCTTCCGCGCCCAAATGTATTCTCAACACATTGAGCGACCAGGCTGGCAAGGTCTGGGTGAACCCGGGCGCGGTGATGGTCAACCGATCTTCCTTCGGTGCCACATTTGCGGGCTTGTCGAAGGAGTTCTCATCCGTCCTGCTCGGGGCCGTCAGCGTGATCACGCGGGCGGAGGAACCGGGCGGGACGTTTCCCTTTAGGGCGATGGCGACGCTCGTCGGAGCGTCGCCGCCGTTCACGACTTTGAGGATTACTTCTCCGCTCCTCCGGTCGCGCGTCGCAGATGCGAAAAGCTGATTGGTGCCCGCCGCGGCAAGCTGGAAGGGAACGGTCTCGTCGCCGGGGTTGTTGGCGAAGAGTTTCTGGACGTGGTAATTCGGCGTGCCGTAGCTCGACAGGTTGTTCACCCAGATGAGATCGGGCTTCCATTGCCACGCCTCTTCGTGGGCGAAGAGAGGGGCGTAACTGGCCATGCGCACGACGTCGCCGTTGCGCTCGAGTCCGGTCATGCACGCGGCCTCGGCGATGGCGCATTCGAGGTTGTTCTGGTTGCGGATGCTGACGGTGCGATCACTCTGAGCCGCATATTCGCCGAAGAAGACGCCCGGCCCTTTGCGGTCGTAGCCATCGTAGCGGGTCACGGCTTTGAAGAACCAGTCGGGGCGGCTGTAGCAGTGTTCATCAATGATGTCCGCGCCCAGCTCGCGCAGCTTCGGCCATGCGTAACGAAAACGCCCGTCGTCCGGGCCGGGGCCAGCGCTGGAGATGAGTTTGATTTCCGGATGACGCGCCTTCAGGACCGCGTGGAACTTCGCATAGCGTTCGATGTAGGGCTTGTCCCAATTCTCGTTGCCGATGCCGATCATCGTCAATCCGAAGGGCGCAGGATGGCCCATCGCGGCGCGCTTCGCTCCCCAGACGGTGTCGGTTCCGCCGTTCGCGAATTCGATCAGATCAATCGCGTCCTGGATGTATGGATCGATCCGATCCAGCGGACAGGCTTCGCCGGTGTTGAATTGACAGGCCAGGCCGCAACTCAAGATCGGCAGTGGCGCGGCGCCGATGTCCTCGCAGAGTTGGAAGTACTCGAAGAAGCCGAGGCCGAAACTTTGGAAATAGTCCGGCGCGGGCCGGTGCAGGAACTCGGTGTTCCAGCGGTTCAGCATGGTCTCGCGTTCCTCCACGGGGCCGATCGTCTTCTTCCACTGGTAGCGGCCGGACAGATCATTGCCCTCGACGATGCAGCCGCCAGGGAAACGCATGAAACCGGGCCGCATGTCCGCAAGCATCTGGACCATGTCGGCGCGCAATCCGCCGGGGCGGTCCTTCCATGTCTTTTCCGGAAACAGGGACACCATGTCCACATCGAGTTCACCCGGGCCATCGACGAGAACATGGAGCCGCGCCTTCGCGTCTGTGACTTTCGGATGCAACACCGCCGTGCGTTTCTGCCAGTCGGCGGTGAAGTTCTCCAGCAGAACCGAGTCGAGACGCTCGCCAAGCGCGTTGTACAATTCGAGACGCAGCTTCGGGTTCCCGCTGGCCTTGCGCACTTGCGCGGAGAAGTTGTAGGCCTCACCCGACTTCAGGCCCATGCCGCGGAACCCCTCGTTGGCCAGACCGAAGGGCATTTTGTCGTCGGGATTGCGCAGGCGGACATAGTGCGGATTCTTTGCGTTGAACGGCTGGTCGGTGAGAACGGAGACGGATCCCGACATCCGTTTCGGACTGAGCTTGAACCATCCCATCAGCGGGTCGGGGAACTCGAAGCCACGGTTCTTCACCAACTCGGCATACAGACCACCATCAGCACCGAAATTGATGTCCTCGAAAAAAATCCCCCACATGTTTCGGTTGATCGCCACACCCGGTTTGTCGAGTTCCATAGTAAGCTTCGCGTCATCCGCGCGGACCGCCAGGATGGATAGCGACATGGTCAGAATCATCGTGGTCTTCATTGTGTTTCCCCTCAGCCGTCGATCATGTGGTTTGGCCGGTGTCAATAAGGTCAATAAGGTCAATCTTGTCCTCCTCGCCCCATCCATGGTCTTATGAATTATTCACACTAGAATCGCAGGACGGTCAGGGAGTGCGCCGGGAAGCTGGTGGTGATCGGTTCGCCGTTGACCGGGAATTCTTCTGTACGCGGTTTGACGGCGTCGGGGGCATCCAGGGTATTGACCATCTCCCGATTGTCGGAGGTCAGGACGATCCGGCGGCCGGTGGCTTTCGGGAAAGTTCCGGTTTTTGGCGAGAGTGTAGCTTCTTCCGCCTGGCTGCCGGGATTAACGACAAAGAGAACCCGTTCCTTGGTCGCCTGGTCGATGCCGGCGGCGACATACAGCCGTTTCTTGCCTTCCTTGGGCGCCTTGGCATCAGCAGGTACCGGCCGCTCGTTGTCGGCAAGCGTGATCGGCAGCACCGCATCGGGACGGTTTTGCGAGAAGAGGGCCTGGACATGATAGGATGGGGTCAGGCAGATCCGCCGGTTGTCGAAGAAGATCAGGTCGGGTGACCACTGGGTCCGGTCTTTCTTGGCGAACAAGGGAGCGTACGAGGCCATGACGACGATGTCCGAATTGCGGAGGAATCCGGTCATCATCGCCGCCTCGGCAATGGCCACATCCAGCGTGCTCTTGCGGTTGGCATGCGCGGCAAACTCGCCGGCAAAGATTTTCGGTCCCTTCCGATCGTAAGT
>CAIJXV010000123.1 GCA_903824675.1 uncultured bacterium | reverse complement strand
CGCTACTCCAGCCCCATTGCTGTTTCCAAGCGATGACGGATCCTGTCAGGCTCAAAATGTACCAATAGCCGCCGGTCTGATCGAAAACCGCCAGATCCGATTTGCCGTCCCCATCATAATCCCCCGGTACGGGCTTGGCGCTGCTCCAGCCCCATTGCTGTTTCCAAGCGATGACAGATCCCGTCAGGCTCAAAATGTACCAATAGCCGCCGGTCGTATCGAAAACCGCCAGATCTGATTTGCCGTCCCCATCATAATCCCCCGGCACGGGCTTGGCGCTGCTCCAACCCCATTGGGTTTGCCAGGCAATCAACGCGCCATCAACCCCACGAATGTACCAATAGCCGCCGGTCGTATCGAAAACCGCCAGATCCGATTTGCCGTCCCCATCGTAATCCCCCGGCACGGGCTGAGCGCTACTCCACCCCCACTGAAGGCCACACGCAATCACATTACTGTTCGCTGACCGGATATACCAATAACCTCCGGCGGGAACGAATTGGGCAAAATCTGATTTAGTGTCGCCATCATAATCGCCGACCACCGTTGGTCCGAGACCCCATTTCCAATGTTCCCTCCACTTAAGGACCTGATTGGCCACGGTTTTTACATACCAGTTGCCGGATACAGAATCGAAAATGGGCTGGTCTGAAAGGCCATCGCCATCATAATCGCTGGCGACCGACACGGGATAGGCGGATGAAACAAAAAGAAGCGCAAATCCCATCGAGAAAATACAATGAGAAATGATTTTCATTTAAGTATTATACTGATTAGCCCCACAGGGTGCCACTACAATCACAAAAAAAGCCCCAAGTGCAGGGCACTTGGGGCTTTTGATCAATCTCAGAATCAATTAGCGGTCGAATCGTCGGCGAGACCATAGATATCGCCGGTCTTGCCGCCCACTTCAATCCAAGTCCCGGAAATCGTCCGACCGGTCACCCGTTGCCCATCGGTATACAACCCGTTGAACGATCCGACAATATTCACGGTAAAACCAGCCGCACTGGTGCCGGTCGCATTGAACGACATCGTAACGGGGCCATCCTGTGTGACCGTTTCTGTCGTGGAACCCGAGGTCGATGACTGCAAATTTTCCGACGTGAAGACAGGCGCGGCGGCTGTCCCAAAATATTGCTTGCCGTTATTGTCGATAATTGAAATCGAAGACCCATCTTGCTGAACCGTAAAGGAGTAGATAGTCCCCCCTGTGGCGCCGGATGATACGGTACCCGTGTCAACCGTTGAAGAATCACTCTCGGGCGTCGTGTCCTGCCGATAGCTGGCACTCAGAGAGAAGGAGCCCGTAAGGCCGGGCAACGAGAGGTTAATATACCAAGCCCCGGTCGCATAGTTGATTTCACCCAAGCCGGAGATCGGCACAACGCCTTCGAGCAATGCGGTGCCCTGCAATTGTCCCGCACCCGTATCATTAAAGGTGCCGATCAAAGTCGAGGTACTGGCATCCCGCATGAAAATGGTCACGGAACCGGACACCACGGGAATCTTGGCTAAATTGCCCCCGAATTTCGTGAGCGGCAGAGCTGACGAGCCGGAAGCGGACCCTTGATTTTCATTAACAAAAGCCACGCTGGACGAGCCCCCGCTCGACGTTCCACCACCCGTGGTGGTTGAAGACGAACTCAAGCTGTAGGAGCTAACCAAGTAGCGGCCAGGCGCCCCCCGATAAACTCCGCTGAAATTGACAAAATAACCACTTGAACTGGTCGCTTCACTGGACGGGGTTGATTCCCATTCACACCCGGCCAACGCTCCCGCCAATACCACGCCAGCTAACAGTCGTATCGCTTTCTTCATGCTCACACCTTTCCGTTTATTTAAACCTTCTCATCCTTAAAGAGGACGTCACCAGGGTCGTCCCCCCAAGGCCGAACTATTCAACCACAATCCGATAGTACCGACGAACTTCGGAATTTAAAACCCAATCGATATACACGTGAGTTCCTGAACCGGAAGAGGCAGCGTCGGGACCTGTGGCATCGGTCCAAGTCATCAGGTCATCGCTGTACTGAACCCGGTACGAGGCACCTACGGATCCCTGCCAAGTCAGACGGAACGCCTGTGGATTGGGCACGGCTTCCTCACCCAGCGCCGAATCGGACATGCGGGAATCGGTGATCCGCAGAACATCGCCGGCATCGGTCGGCGACGTCCGCATCCCCAGCACTTCCAGAGTGTCAATCACGCCATCGCGATCGGCATCGCCGAAAGGATCCAGCGGATTGAGACCATGGGCAATTTCGTAACCATCGGACAACCCATCCCCGTCGGTGTCCCCGTTATTGGGATTCAAGTCCGTCCCATTGGGATTAGTTACCGGATCATAAGGATCATAATGATTCAGATCCGGTTCTCGTCCGGCGAGGACATCATTGTAGGTCACCTCAAACATATCGGAGAGCCCATCATTGTCATAATCCGTACGGGTGGGATCCAGATCCAAAGGTTCAATTTCATAATTCCGGAGGAGCGTCAACCCGTTTGCCCCGATCTGAAGCGCCCCGTTGGTCAGGGTGCCATAATACATCCATTCCCACGAATCCGGCAACCGATCGGCATCGGTATCCCGATCACGGATGACAATATTAATGCCGCTCATCGACACCCCATTCCCCGTGCCGATCAAGTTGACCCGGAGCGGCGCATCAGAATAGGCATTGCGGGCATAACCGACCGGCTCAAAGGCATCGAGCTTTCGATTCTTATTCAAATCGATAAAGGCCCGGACAAACATTTCAGCGCCGTGCAAACCACGCAAGGCATAGGATCCTTTCATCGGGGTCGGGATATTGGTTTTGCAGAAGTAATCGACTTCCGCTTGGCCATCGGGTTCGCCTCGCTTGTCAGCAAAGGGCAGCAACCCATAGATTCCATCGCTGGCCGTCGGCAACTCGAACGATTGAACGATGATCCGCAAAGGCGAATTCGTCGTGTCGCCAAATGCATGCGAGGTCTTCCCGTAATAATAGACATCTCCGGCAATCATCGACCGTCCGCCAACCGCCGGCGGCTGAAGATTGAGATTGATCGCGCTCCACGTGGACGCATAGGCGGCATTATTGTTGGCATTCGGGGCGCCGGACACAATCCGCACCCAATACCGACCATTCGTCCAGGCCGGATTGCCAAAATTCGTATCCCCGGCATAGAACGGCAAGGTGGCCCGGTATTGGCCATTCAGGTCGCGGTAAGGAGCCACCGCGGTATTGGTCAGCAAAACAGTTCCCTGTAAATTATTGGTCGCGTTGCGAGCCACTTCAATTCGATACCAGGCAGAAGTGGGATCCATCGTCCAAACCAGCTCATTCCGCGCATAAGTAAAGACAGAATCGTGCGGAGTGACAATGACCGGAGTGGCCAATTGCGTGGCAGACGGAACCGTAATATACACATTGGTGTAATAACCGGCCGGCGAGGTATTGGTGTAAACGATTACCACCTTCAATCCCAACGGCATACCGGTTACTCCTGCCGCCAGATAATCACCTTCGTGCAAAAAGTTTCGATTAGCTGTCAGCGTGCGAGTGAAATTGATCGCACTAATGGATACGATGTATTTATCGACCCCATGCATATTGAGCGGTTCCGGCCAGGATATGCGCTGGTTGATGCCATAGTCGTATTCCTCTTGATCGGTCAGGCCGATTTCGAAATTCATCGCACCGTCTTCCCATCCAAACCATGCCGGTTGAGTCTGGGCAATTCCCGCCGGATCGTCGAGAATGTCGTATAGACCGTTATTATCGACATCTAAATACGCGAAGACATAATTGGAGCCTTCCACCAAATGCCCGGAATCCAGGATTCGGGCACTAAAGTAGGCATTCCCGACTTGCGTCATGTTGGAAACGCCCGGAACCGTCAGCGTGGCAATCGGCAAACCATCCATCGCCGCGGTTTTGAAGAATTGCATCCTGACAACCGTGCCGGACGGCATGGCCGCGGCGAAATTATCGCCCAAATCACCGTGATACCGGAAATGGAACTGAACCCGCGGAGTGGGATAACTCATCGGATCCAAAGGATCCGTTCCCTTTTGATATTCCGCAAAATTCGACCACCCATCCTCATCCGGATCGGTATCGGCATCGTATTTCAACGGATCCAAGCCGGGTTTTCCGGTTGTCGGAGCCATGCGTTGATATTGGACTTCCCAGTCACCCGGCATACCGTCGCCGTCATCATAGAGCTCGCCCCAGGTACGGGCACCGGGCCCGCCACGAGAATCATAATCCAGGAAGCCATCCCCATCGCTATCGGCTACATGGGGATCCAGCCCCTCTAGCCGAGCCAGATATTCGGCCAGATTGGAAAGTCCATCCCCATCGGGATCGCCCCAAGCGCCATTCACTCCGGTGGGATCGAACGGATCGAATCCATGATCAAATTCCCACCCATCGGGCAAACCATCGTGGTCGATATCGCCAAACTTGGAAAACCGTGGCAGCGGGAACGGAGGAATCGTTGCATCCGGATTGCCCGCGCGATCCACGGCATTCGATTTTGGATCCAACGCCATCAAGGGGCCTTTCAGCAAGACCGGATTCAACCCGACATAGACTCGGAAGACGCGGCCCGTGTTGTTGTCGAGATTCGATACGGTCGCACCGCTTCCCCAAGTTCCATCTTCAGTTATAACCCAATTCGTTCCCACTGGATCCATCAATTGCAAATTAGTGATCGTTATTGTGAGATTAGACATTGGCACAGTGAAGGTGACGTCGACAAAATCACCCGTGCTATATTGATTATCAAAATCCCGATCATCCCATTCCATCTTGCTAATGCGGGTTGTAACCGGAACCAGATTAACCACCGCTGTATTTGAATAGCTCCCAACAGCGGCGAACAGAACGGCATTACTGCCGATCCAGTTTGATGAGGCACCGCCGAAGACATAGGCGGTAATCTCGCTCTGGTTGGGCTGCATGGACACGTTGGTCTTGATTCGCGGCTTGCCAGACGAAGCGCTATTCACCATGAACACATTGGTGTCACCTGATTGCAATAGAACGAGCAGATCGCCACCGCTCTGTAAAACGGGACGCTGGATGGTAAAGGCGGTAAAACTGTCAAATTCAACATTAATCGGCGATGGCTGAATCGTCAGAGTGGGATCCTTTACCCTCACATCAAAGGTACTGAGAGCATAACCCGGTGCTTCGACCGTAACGGTCACAGATGCGGCTGTTTGACGCCCCGTGATGACAAAACTGGCTTCTGTGGCCAAGGGCAAGAACTCAACCGTCGTCGGCACGATCAAAGAACTCGGATCGGCACTAGTTAATGAAACCACCAGATTACTCGTAGCCAATGTCAACGGACGCGACAAACGCAACGATAGCGTCCCGCCCGCATACACCACCTTGTTGGTCCCTTTCGGTTGTACGTCCACCGGTCGAATAGTAACCGTCACCGGAGGCGCATAGACCAAGGTGCCGTCCGTCTCGGCCTGGAGATTGGCGTTACCGGCACTGAGCGCAAGGAGTTCAACCGAAGCACTGTCGCGTCCGGCCGGAATAACGACCGTATCCCCGCCAACAATATTGAAGATAGTTGGGTCGTCGCTGCGCAAGCGCAGGGTCAGATCGCCGCCCGCGTTGCCGATCGGGCGCCGGATCAGCGCATAAGCGTTGTCGCCCATGCACACGGGGTTCGGGAATACATCAAGAGTCAGATTGGCACCTAAGCCCAAAATGGCGATGTTAGTCCATGTGGAAGGATACCCGACGGCGCTAGCCACCACGTGGACACTGGTCGCTTGGGCGATGCCGGTTACCGGGAAATACCCGTTCATCTGTCCGGCGGGAATAACCACTGAGTCGGGCACCGCCACCTTGGTGTTTTCCAGGGCCAACAGATCCACCACCAGATCATAATTCAGACACGTCGGCACCAGATTGGTCGGCGCCTCACGCGTAACCATCATGGTCTTGCTGTCGCCCTCGACCAAGGCATAGGGGCCTTGCATGGTCAAGGCGAGCGAAATGCCGTTGTAGACCGTAACGCGAGTTTCCAGCACGCCATCATCAGATAAGACCCGTAACAAGCCGTTATTGACCAACAACCCTTGGGCCAATGCCTGTCCGTGAACAAAGACTTGGGCCACCGTATCTGTCCCAAAATCGATGGTTTCAGGGGTCACTGTAAACAGGGATGGATCACTGCTGACAATCCGATAGAAACGGTTCGAGGCGAATTGCGAGAGAAGTAACCGGACCGGCACTGTGTGGCCCGCCAGCACCACCACCGCTTTGGGCGTGGCCGTCAAGACATCCGCTTGCATCGGATTGGTGCCGCCGCGATATTCGCGATAGTTTGAGAGGCCGTCATTATCCGGATCTCCATCGCGACCGTTATTCCCATTCGCATCCAGGGGATCGAGACCGTATTGGCTTTCCCACTCATCAGGCAACCCGTCGCCATCGGTATCGAGCTCGATCGGAATAGGGCTGTTTCCAGGAGCGAGAGGCACAATGGACGCATTGCCAAAGAGGGTTGCCGCATGACGCCATTCCGTCTTCCAATCCGAACCATAACGCGCCGTAAAGTCTTCAGCCTGACCCTGTTTCCAAGTAGGATTACCACTGACCCCCGCCCCAAAGGCATTGGTCCCGGATGTGGCATCGTCGAAGCGATAATAGGCAACCAGTTCTGGTTCACTACCGTCGAGATAGTTGGTTGCGCCAGAGATCAGGGTTTCTGCCGAAATGGCCTGATTCCGCAACCGGACCTCATCCATACGTCCGGCGAAATTCTCACCGATACGCTGGACAATCGGACCGGACCCATATCGCAGAGGAATTTCGGGCGCATTGGTGGCCACGGAATTAGTGCCAACCATCAGGGTAATTCGGCGCCGATCCGAGGAATAGGACGCCGCCACATAGGTCCAACTCGTTCCGCCCACGGTCGAAACGGTCCACGATGACATGCTGGTGACGGACCCGAAGGCGACATAGGGCCGATCCGCCTGGATACCCAACCGGTAATTTTCCTGGAGCCCGCCGGCGATTCCCGACTGACGGCGGAGAATCGTGGCATTGGCGACCGGTCCGGTCGGGCTGACCCACGCTTCGATCGTCCAATCGTTCAATGCGAAGCGGGGCTGAATCGGCATTTCCAGGAAGTCCGATGCGGCTCCCCCTAACTGCAAAGCTTTCGGCCGCAACGACACGAGGGAATCGATGGGACTTCCACCGGCGGACACCTCCAGAGAATCACGAACACCATCATCATCGGTATCGGGCAGCAACGGATCCGATCCGACGCGATTCTCCTCATAATTCTTCAGGAAATCGCCATCATAATCCTCGTCGCCATCCGGGACGCCGTTGTTATCCGAATCGACATCGCGGGGGTTGGTGGTGAGAACGATTTCATACTGGTTATCCAAGCCATCGCGGTCGATATCCTGCGGCACACCATAATTCTGGTTGACCAACGGAAGATTATCCAAATCAGCGACGGGCGCCATGATCGGGGATTCCTCAACCCATCGCGACCACGCCTCGCCGTGCCAGACCGAGCGAGGATCCATAATGGTTTCATCGCCACGGACGATCAAGTCCTCATTGTTGACATTCAAGTTCATATCGAACTTGACCGAGGTGAGTTCGCGGACGTAATCATTGCGATAGTGGATATCTTCCTCTTCCAGCAGGAAAGACACGCTGTTTTCGGTGCGTAGATAGATGTGGTTTCGACCCCGGTGCAACAGCCGGAGCAGCACCGAACCGTCGGGATCCTGATCCGGATCGTATTCGTTGCCATTGACCCACAGGAAGTGATTGTCGGCACCAAAGAGAATCAATTTCATCTTGGCCGAGACGGGATCATTATTAATGTAAACGTATTTGAGGAAGATCGAATAGAACCCGTCATCCCCCACCGAACTATCCTTGGTGGTGACATACCGATTCAAATCGATCTGATCGGCGTAATTGGTGGCAGGTGGATCGATCTTGGCCCACGCGGTATTTGCCCCCAATGAACTGTAGGCGACAAACGTCCGGTGATAATAGATCCCCGCGATTTGCGCCACATTGAAATGCGGCTCGGTGGATCCCTGGGGTTCATACCGTTCGAGCCAGATATCCTCCCCGATATCATACATGCCGTTCGCGGCACCCCCGCCGGCGAGATCGTGGAACAGCATACCCGCCTGCCCAACCGTCCCGGTGGGTGTAAACCACATGGAATCATCGGACCAGACTTGCACGTCCCAATCGTCATATTCGCCTTGTCCAGCATAAGCGCCATCCAAGCCATCCGTGGGGCCATTGGTGGAGGCCGCATTCGTCGGCGGATTGGGATTAACGTCTTTCCAGACATTGAATTTGTAAACCTGAACTCCATACTGATCCGCACCCCAACGCCAGGTAAAATAGAGTCCGCGATAGGTACCCAGGGTTCCATCATCGGTGGTCCACCCACGGTTCCATGTGACGGCGTAATCGGTCCGAGCATCGAGATCGGCGAAAGGCCACACGCCGACGTGATACGGGCCGATATTCACATTCGGCCAGAGTTCAATATTGTGGAGTTTGGTCCACCACTCGGGCAGGCCATCGCCATCGGCATCATCCCAACCCAACGGATTGTAGGCCGGTCCATTGGTAATCGGTCCGGTCACCGAGAAGTCGGTTTTGCCCAAATGCGCAAAGTCCTCAATGAACTTGCCTCCATCATCGAAGCGGTAGTAAGCCATCAGAGGCTGGCCATACTCATAGGCGGACGCGTAGAAGAGATGATCCGTGAGATCATATTCGGAGATGGTCCCGTCAATGGCGTAAGGTCCCACGTGTTCCGGCACTTCCCCGGTGATGCTTTGACTGGCATAACCCGGAGTCGGCACGATTTTCTCATACCAATCCTCAATCTCCTGGGTTTCACGGGTGCGACTCCAAATCCGATATTCATCGAGAAACCCGTCGGTGAACCCGCGAGCGATGTAGGCCCGGCCCTCGCGGATATCAGACACCGCCAGGGTCATTTCGGCAAACAGTTGCACCCCGTTTACATAGAGGCGGAACGAATTAGCGTCCGGCGCCCAAACCAAAGCCAAGTGGGCCCATCGATTGGAAATCAACGCAGCCGATCCCTTCAGATTGGCATCAATCGGACCGCCAACATACACGCGGATATTGGTGCCATTGTAAATGACGCCATAGGGAGATCCATTGGTCAGCGAGAAACGAATGCTATCGCCTTGTTTGCCTTCGTAAATAAAGATGTCGCCATCCGTATCGGTTTTCGGGTAAATCCAGGTTTCGACCGTCCAGCCATTCGTACCGAATTCGAAGCGCTGATTTTTGGGAAGGCTTAATCCTGCGGCATCCAATTTGCCCATATCCAGACTCTTCCGTTCGGCCATATTGGCCAGAACGCGATTGGTGCTGAAGACGCTCATGGGATGAAGCGGACTGGTTACTTCCCGAATTTCAACCCCGTCATTAACCCCATCATCATCAGTGTCGGAATTGCCGGGATTGGTGCCATACCGATCTTGCTCATCAAGATTGGTTTCACCATCCCGATCACTGTCCAACAACCCATCCATGATCACGCCGCCGAAGGTATACTGATTCCGCGGATTGAGACCGGTCCGATATTCATTCAAATCGATCAGCCCATCGCCGTCGGAATCGATGCTGCCATCTGTCGATCCCAGATTGCCGAAATAGGCCAATTCCCACCAATCCGGAAGACTGTCTTCATCGGAATCCACGTCGAGAGTCTCCAGATTGCCTTGGGGAATCCAAGTCACCGCCCCCGTTGCGTTAAGGGTCAAAGCATTATACCAGCCGCTTAACCAATCGGAGGCGAAGCCGGAGGCATAATCCTGCACCTGGCCAACCAGGATACGGGTTGAATTCGTGCCGCCACTGGTGCCGACCGGTGTAATCCCGGTTGGATTGTAACTGGTGCCATCATCGAAACGATAATAGGCAACCAATCCACCCTCGTTCCCCGTCAGCATCAGATAACGATTGGTTTGAATCTCACCGGCATTCTCCGCGATGGACCAAATCCGGACTTCATCCAGTTTGCCGGAAAATCCGTCGCCGAGGGTCGCGGACACCACGCTGGGTTGGTTCGCCGCAGGCCGATATCCGGTTACATTCTTGGTCGCCACCAGAGTGCCGTTCATGATCAGATTCAAGGTTTGATCGGCATAATTGTAGACCGCGGCCAGATGGGTCCATTGCAGCGAGGGAACCGTTTCGCCGACGGCGATCAGTTTGTGTTCACTAGCATTGGTGCCAATCAGACTGACAAAGCGGGTATAGGGTTGGCGCGAAGCGTCAATACCGAATTCAAAATTGACACCCGCCGTTCCGACCTTCCGCCGCAGGATCACCCCGCCATCCAATTCATTGGTCGCCGGGCAGATCCAAGCCTCAAGGGTCCAGCTATTATCCAAGGCAAACCGCGGATGATTGGGCAACCGCAAGGGTTCGGCTGCACCATTCAACATAATGGACCGCAAATTCAGCGGCGACAGCGACTGAGCCGGATGGGTATAATTCGAAACCTCCGCCCCGTCGGCCAGTCCATCGTCATCGGTGTCAACCAAACCTGGATCGGATCCAATCTGCTGTTCCGCGATGTTGTTCAATCCGTCGGCATCGGAATCCTCCAGATCGTCGTTCACCCCGTTCAGATCCGTATCGTAATGGAGGGGACTGGTTCCGGAGAGATATTCATTGAGGTTATTCAACCCGTCATTATCCGGATCGGCCAGGGCATCATTCACATCATAAGCCGCTTCAAAGCCATCCGCCATGCCATCTTGATCCAAGTCGCCGGGCATTTTAGCGAAGAGGACCTTGTCGAACCGGGCGCCGTCGAACTGGGCCGCGTGCCTCCAGTTGACCAGCACGTCATTCACATGGGTCATATCTTCGATGGTCTGGCCGCCGTCATCAGCCCGGAAATAGGCCAACAGACCGCCTCCCTGGCTGAGTGCCGCATTGGCATTCAAACGTCCGCCCGTGCGCACCAGATCAGTCATTGAGGCGACTTTGTCGACCGATCCCAGTATCATTTGCTTGACTTGTGTCGCGCTCACGCCGGGATTCATCGACCATATCAAGGCCGCCAATCCGGCCACATGCGGCGAGGCCATGGAGGTTCCATCCAGGTAGGCGTAATTCGAGCCGGGATAACAGCTCAGGATCCATTCACCGGGCGCCGCCACATCAACGCTGTTCCGTCCATAATTACTGAACCAGGTCAACTGGTCAGCCGGATCGGAGGCCGCGACAGAAATGATATTCTCAAGATCGTAGGATGCAGGATAGGAGGGAGATGCGTCATTGTCGTTAGCTGCATTGCCGGCTGCGGCGACAAACAACTGGTTGGCTGAACCGGCAGCGCGAATCGCATCGTACAAAGCCTGGGAATAGCCACCCCCACCCCAGCTGTTATTACTCAAATTCGCTCCCATCCGCACGGCATACTCGACTGCAGCGATCGCATCGGCCGTATAGCCCCATCCCTCATCGCTGAGGAATTTCAACGCCATGATGCGGACCTGCCAATTCACACCCGCGACGCCGCCGATATTATTGCCCAAACCCCCGATGGTCCCGGACACATGCGTGCCATGCCCGTCCCCGTCCATGGGGTCGCCATCGCCATAGGCAAAGTCATAGCCATGAACGTCATCGATGTATCCGTTATTGTCATCATCGATCCCGTTGCCTGGAATCTCACGAGGATTAGTCCACATGTTTCCGGCCAGATCCGGGTGGTTATAGTCCACGCCGGAATCGATCACGGCGACAATCACATCCCGACTGCCGATGGATTTATCCCAGGCTTTGACAGCACTGATGTCGGCGCCGGGCTTGCCCCCGAACTGGCCGCTATTTTGCATGGCCCACAACTCGCTGAACAGCGAATCGTTGGGCTGACGCAGGGCTTTGACCTTGTAATTGGGCTCAGCATAGAGCACCGACGGATCCATCCGCAGAGCGGTCAGCTTGCTGGCCAAGGGCTCCCCGTCGGCAACCTTGACCCGATACAAAGGCAGCAGGTGGTAGTTGGTCATGATCTGGTACCCACTCGCCGTCAATAATGACCGCATC
The DNA here is from genome assembly GCA_903824675.1 of uncultured bacterium. Lineage (GTDB taxonomy): Bacteria > Verrucomicrobiota > Kiritimatiellia > CAIKKV01 > CAIJXV01 > CAIJXV01. Next base: position 35,180 of record CAIJXV010000123.1, on the reverse strand, counting down.
TGGACCGAGGTCATATTAGGCTTGAAGCGAACCAGAAGTTCATTAGGCGCATAGCCTTGGGCCAACGCCTGATCAACAGCCAATTGCTGGATTGTTTCACTGCCGGGCTGGGCATTTTTACCCAATTGATAGCCACCTTGGGTGGCGGCATCCGCAGCGCGATGCTGACTAAAGATCGAGTCGGCATCACGAGCTCCACCCCAAATCTTGACTTCATCAATCCGCCCCTTGAAACCACGGGTAACGGTCGCACCGCTTCGCACGCCACCGCCGATGGTGATTTCAGGAATGGCATTGCCGGAAATATAGGGTACCGGCAGTGATCCATTTGTTGAACTCTGCCCCACGGGCATACCATTGACATAAAGCGTCAAAGCCCGTTGAACGGCATCAAAAGATCCGGCCACATGCGTCCAATTGGTCAGCGCAACGGACAACGTCCCGGAGATATTGGACGAGGTGGCACCGCCCACGACCGAGAGAACATTACCGGACACATTGGTGCCCAGGTATCGAATATAGGGAATCAACGCCCCTGACCCGCTGGTCTCGATACCCAACTCATAATTGAGCAGTTCTGTGGCAGCCCCCAGATCTCCTACCGCCCGCCGGAAAATAATCCCATTGGTTGCGGCCGCGGGATAAATCCACGCCTCAACGGTCCAACTTTCCAAGGCATACTTGGCGAAAGAAGGCACCACAACCCGATTCGTCCCGGCGAATTCCATGGACCGCTGGATCACGTACGGTCCATTCGTGTCATTCATCAATGCGCGGGTGGGATCGCTGACCGGCCAGTATTCAGAGGGGCGCAGCGGATTGCCCTTGATTTCGACGCGATCTGAAATCCCGTCGTCATCGGTGTCGTCATACCGCGGATCGGAACCGAATTGTTGCTCTTCGATATTACGAAGATCGGAGAACCCATCGCCGCTATTATCCGCAGCAAAGCGATCACCGTCGGTAATTCCGTCGTTAAAGGTGCTTTCCAGATTGGGATCCGTTCGCGCCATGTATTCATAGAGATTGCCCAATCGATCGCCATCCGGATCGCCGGAAATACCATCGATCTGATGCAGGCTCTCCCACCAATCGGCCATATTGTTATTATTGGCGTCATCGATTCCGAATAAAACAACCCCGTTGGTGTTCACCCAAAGGGCATGTCCGCCGACCTGTCCAATGCCATACCCTTGCGAATCGATGGCGTATCGGAGATTTCCAGGATGCGCAAAGTCCTCGATCTTCAACCCACCATCATCGAACCGGTAGTCTCGCAGCAGCGCAGCCTTGGAGCCGGCGCTGATCAATTCCTGACGGGTTTCATCGATCTCTGACAGGGACCGGGCTGCGCTCCAGAATCGCATGTTATCCAGACGACTGGCTGAGGTCCAACCCGCACTGGAGGTCCCCATTAATAAGGTGCCATACCCATCAAATGGCGTGCCGTCATTATTGCCCAGAACACGGGTATAGATGAAGTTGCCATCGACGATCAATTTCATTTCTCGCGTCGAACCGTTCCAAACGGCTGCAATATGGGTCCAGACTCCATTGGAGACCGCCTGGTTGGCCGTCAATGTGATCCGCGAGACCATCGCAGTGCTGGTCAATCGCGAATCGAAAGCCATATAGGGCACGCCGGCCACGACACCGAAATCGAAGCCCAGACGGGTTCCGACGGTCTTTTTCAAGAAGGAACCGGTTTGAGCGGCCGCATTGGCGGATTGGAAATGGGCTTCCAAAGTCCAGGACGGCAGAGTGGCCAGAATATCTTCCAGAGCCTGGGGTACGGCTACGCCCGAACTCGGCACATTGGTCAATGAAAGACTCCGCACTTGATTGCTGAAAGCCCCCATGCTGTGCAACGGCGAGCGGGTTTGTCCGGGCACCTGCATGAATAGTTCCACAAAGTCCGAAACTCCGTCGTCATCCGTGTCGGGCAACATCGGGTCGGTACCGGCCTGTTGTTCCACAACATCGCTCAGGAAATCGCCGTCCGCATCCTCAAGGGCATCCGGTGTTCCATCATTATCGGTATCGGTATCAATCGGACTGTTTCCAGTGAGATATTCGTAGTAATCATTCAATCCATCGCCATCAGAGTCCGTATAGCCATTCACCGAGCCGGCACCGGCAATCGTCAGATTCGCAAAGAATTGTAATTCCCAGGCATCGGGCAAGCCGTCGGCGTCGCTATCGGTCGAGGTCACGGCAATCGGGGTATCGACGCCCAGATTTACAATCTGCGCCCCTCCGGTCAAGGTTGCCCCATCCTGCCATTGCAATAACCAGTTTTTCTCAAAACCGGCCGCGAATTCCTGCACTTGGCCATGCCGCCACGCGGGGATTCCACTGACGCCATTGGCGTTACTACTGTCATCAAAGCGGAAATAACTGACCAGATTCGTCTCGTCGCCGACCAGGGGCACCGTGAGTTCATTGAAAGTCCGGGACCGTTGGGTGATTTGTTCGATTTGATAATCAACCCCAACCCCACTGTTACTGGCCGTATTCGCCACGGGAATCAACAGGTAGGCATTCCCACCCTGCCAAGTGAATCGGACCGGCAACCCACCTTGAGCGATACCGATCAAACCGGACATATTGGGGGTCGATGAAATACCGACCGAGCCCTGATACATACCGTTGGTATCGATCCAGTAGCCGCCTTGATAACTCAACTCGTAATTGCCGACCCCCAGGAACGTCGACGAGGGGAAGTCTCCGCCCTGTCCATCCGTCGGATCGACATGGCCCGAAGCCGCCGCCACCAGCGTTTCCACCCCCGGTTCGGCTTTCCAGAGATGCACTTCATCAATAATCCCCTTGAATCCTCGACCCACCGTAACATTGGTCGGTCCATTCCCGATTTCAGCGGGCAGCCATTCAGTCTTTTGTGAAGCGACTGGTCGTCCGTTAATGTGCAGGGCGAGGGTTTTTGTTAAGCGGTCAAAACTGCCATGAATGTGCGACCAGGCTTCGAGGGGTAACGCATCCTCCATCATTCCTTGAATCCATAAATTCGTCGTCAAATCGGACGAACTGAATTGGACAAAGGGAATCCCATTCGTGCTGAGCCCGAGCCGATAGTTGTAAACGCCGGGGTTGACTTCCCGTTCGATGATGGACGCGAGATTGGTCAGCGACGACGGCTTGACCCAAGCTTCAATTGCCCAGGAAGAAAGGGCAAAACGCTGCGCATTGGTCAGTATCATGAAATTCGTCGCGGTGCCGTTCAGCCATAAACCGCGCTGGACCAAAGGATCCAACGAGTCGACCGGGTCGCCTGAAATCCGCACTTCAAATCCATCGCTGAACCCATCGTCATCCGTGTCGGGGATTAACGGATGAGTTCCCGCCACCTGCTCGGCCGAGTTGGGCAACCCATCTCCATCCGGATCTTCAGCCCCATCGGGAATGCCATTCCCATTTGAATCCGTCATGTCCGGATTGGTGCCGGCCAACACCTCGAAGGCCGTACTCAAGCCGTCCCCGTCAGGATCATCTTCGCCCACAATGACCGGACGTTCGACCACCCGGGCCGGCCCCGTCTGACCGTAGAAAATAGCCGAACGTTTTCCGAGAACCTGCCCCGAACTCTGGGCATTGATATCGATCCAAACCGCAGGATATCCAGCCGGGAAGACCACCGTCGCATTTCCAAATAATCCTCCGAACGGGTCCTGGGGAATCAAATTTGTATCAATGGACGATGCAGATACCGTAAAGATGGACGAATCACTGGAGAACAGATTGACGGTCAGATCGGCTGCAACCTGGTTCCAGGGCCGTTTCAACTGGACTGAAACTTTACCATTATCAGAAACGTCCAGGCGCGTCTTCGGCGCGGCATTCACCCAGGTTTCAATAACGGGAACCTCAACATTCATAACCAGATCTGCGGCCGGATATCCAATGGCTTGAGCCTTCACCACAACCCCGGTAACCGGTTGAACTCCCGTGGCGGTGAAATACATCTGATCCACGCCCGGAGGAATAATCATATTGGTCGGCACGTTCAACGAGGCGGAATCGGAGCTCGTCAGCAACACCATCAACGGGGTATTCACTCCACCCACACTCCGCTCTCGGCGAACGCCAACGGTAACGGTATCACCCGCCACCACGTTGGTCTGAGTCGCCGCTGCCATGAACAGCGTCAAATTCAATCCATTATAGACCGTTACCGGCAATGTCATGCCGCCGCGGAAGCTGGAAACGGACAAAATACCGTTGTTCATCCCCATCCCTTCGCCCAGAGTGATGCCGGTAATTTGGATCGCCAAGTTGGTTTGCCCGAGCGCAAAAACACCACTGGTCGGGGCAACCTGGAACAGGGACTCGTCACTGGAGTAGAACGTGACGTTCAATACCGTGCTGGTATCGCTGGGCGGACGGATCAAGTTGACCGTAACGGAATCGCCCACCTGGACATTGACGGTCGAAGGACTGGCCTGCAGAATATCCGGGATACGGGGATCGGTTCCGCCCAGGAATTCCTGCAAGTTGGAAATACCGTCCCCATCGGGATCCCCATCTGCGCCATTAATTCCCGTCGCATCAAACGGATCCAGGGCATACAGAATTTCCCACGCATCCGGCAACCCATCGCCATCACTGTCCACCGCGACCAGGACCGGACTCTCGGCATAGGCCAGATTTGTAAAGACGGTCGTATTCCCGACGATCGTCGCAGCATTCCGCCAATCGACTTCCCAATTCCGGCGATAAGCGACATTAAACTCTTCGATCTGCCCTTGCACCCATCCGCCTTTTCGGCTGGTTCCAACCAATCCGGCAATATAGGACGATCCGTCATCGAAGCGGTAATAGGCGACCAACCCGTTTTCTCCACCGGTTAAGGTCCGGTGCATATTTATCGCCAAATCGTTGGTCGTCAGCGGGATATTCCAAATCCGGACTTCCTCCAGAGTGCCCTTGAAATCTTCACCCATCCGTTGAACGACCGGGCCAACCCCTGTGGTCTTGGGATTAACCAACGCCAGCATATTGGTAACCGGTACGCCATTGATTAACAGCTTGATTTGCTGACCATTGATCGTATAGGTCGCAGCCAAATGCGTCCAGTTGGTGCCGCCGGCATTGGAAATAACATTGGTCGCCGTCAAGACGGAAGTGCCGAAGCCCACAACCGGCCGCAGAGCCGAATCCAAGCCGAAGAAATAGTTGGTAACTCCGGGTTGAATGGTGCGGCGCAGAATATAACCGCCAGTGCAGTTGGTGGCCGGACGCACCCAGGCTTCAAAGGTGAAACTGCGCAGACCAAAACGACTGTCCGCCGGCAAGGTCACGTACTGATTCGGCAATCCACTGAACACCAGCGCCCGTTGATTTTGGGGACTGATGGAACTCGAGGGATTGAAGCCACTCAATACTTCAATATTATCGACAATTCCATCGTCATCCGTGTCGGCCAGACGCGGGTCAGTGTTGAAAATATTCAACTCCAGCAGATTGATCAACCCGTCGCCGTCGGGATCCTCATCACCATCGGCAATGCCATTTCCATCGGTATCAGGAGAGTTGGGATTGGTACCGGAACGATATTCAGCCCAATTACTCAATCCATCCCCATCAGGATCCGCATCGGCCCCATTAACCCCGGTGGTATCCAAGGGATCCAATCCATGTGACGTTTCCCATTCGTCCGGCAACCCATCGCCATCGGAATCGAAGGACGTGAGAGCCGGAATGCCCCCACCGTCCCACATCTCTATATCTTCATCCGCTTCAGCCCATTGCATGGGCAACAAGTCAGCCCAGCAATTATCGCCCCGATCCTGCCCACTCGGAACACTGGTGTCATCTAAGGGGAAGTTTTCGGAACTGATGGCGACATCGGACCGATATCGAACATTATAGGGATTCGCCGTATTCTGATAAACATTCGATTGGGCATCAAAAGGCAAGGTCGAATCCATGGGCGGATTCAGAGCGACATGGCCCGCCAGATTTTCGATCCAAGGCACATAGCGATAATCATCATAAACGCGAGAACGCAGCTGAGGCCAGGCGGACCACCAATTGATCTGGGTGAAATCCGCCGGAGCCAGGGCGGTCATGACATCATTGAACCGGATCGGGGCCACCGGACTATGATCCGGATCCGGGAGATCATTGAAGGAGTAGGCATACCAGAGACTCGCCCCGCCATTGGTTGAATTGGGCAGGCTCGCTTGTGCCATCTGACGCGTCGTACGTTTGCCCATGTTTTGAACGATTTCGTCCTGCGTCCGGGCACCACTCCATAACCGGACTTCATCCACCCATCCGCGGAAATAATTTGTAAAAGCGCAGGGGGACAAAGAGTAGAGGGTCGGTGTATTATCAGGGCTGTAGTCATGGGCGCCGATAACAATGGGCATCATCCGAATGCCGTCAAAGCCGGGAAGGAAATCACCCGGGAAACCGACCGCCCAGCCGTTCCAGGGAATTTCCGAGGACGGTTTCAACGCAACCAACTGCCCGTTTACATATAATTTAAGAGTCCCGACCCAGTTGCTGTTGACCTGGTAGCCGCCTTCAAATACACCCGCGAGATGATACCACTGATTGGGATTAAGCGGAGCGGCAAAAGTCGCACCCGCCATCTGATAAATCCCATCATACCCGGCGCCGTTATAGGCTACAAAAGGACGGCCCAAGGGATCCAATGCTAAACGGAAATTCACCCGAACCGATTCCGGATACCCCAATGGATTGCCGTTCGGCAACACGCTAGGGCGTTCCACAATAACCTGTTCGTGTCCCGCGGCCGGCTGGATCGACCGAACCCAAGCTTCAACGGTAAACAGCCGGAATGAATCCCAGGAATGCAAATGGCCGGCCGCCGAACGGGCCGCGGCAGTTCCATTCAGATAGAGCGCCCGCCGCTTGATTGGATCCTCAGAGGTAAGGGGATCGGTTGCTCCGGGACTATCCACCGTATCGACCAATTCAGCTCGGTCGGCTAAATTGTCATTATCGGTATCATATCCTTCGCCCATTTCCACATCGAACATGTAGGTTGGTGGAGTATATCCAGGCATCGGGAATGTGGACATAATCGGCACACTCCAGAACCACCAGTTATCCGCGGTCATCATTCCATTGGGCGTATAGTACAAATTAACATGGCTGCTCGCATAGCTGGGGTCGCTCAACCAGGCCGGAGAGGGATCGGTGTGATAGAACGGGGGGATCCCGGCGTTGGGCTGTACCGACTCCGTCAAATTGGGCAAACCATCACCATCGACATCCATTCCTGGTAAGCCATTCATCCAAGGTTCATTCAAATCCGGTGCTGTTGCATATCCTGCGATGGATAACAGTCCGGGCATCAGAAACTTCGACCTAACCATATCCGCCTGTCCCATCAACGGATTCAACATATGGTAAGTTTCCCAGTAATCGTCCATTCCATCCAAATCGCTATCACGATCAATTGGGCTCGTTGTGCTAAATCGCAAAAACGGGGTGACGATATGTTCAATCCCAGAGATGTAACTATATTCAACGAAACGTCCAGCAAGCGGGTCTAAATAGGCATAAAAACGAGGATCCCACTCATGCGGATGCAAGGCGCCACCACCATTGTTACGATTGTTACCGGATCCGGTCGCATCACTCGCATCAAAGAAATACCAGGAACTATTATCCCCCGAAGAAGCCCATGCATTCGCACCGGAGTTGTTCAGATATTGCCAATGACGAATGGCGCCGGTCAGATATTCCTGATAGTTTATTAAACCGTCGCCATCGTAATCCTCAAAGGCATCCGGCCGGGTTCCATTCATGCCGTCTAAAACCGCCACCCCATTCTCGTCCAGCCCGGAATACGGATAAATCATCTCCCATCCATCCGGGAGAAAGTCGCCATCGGTGTCGGCACAACAAGGATCCAATCCGCCACCTTGTATAATCGAATACGGCAAGCCAGGCCCGCCCATCGGGAAACTATTCTGACCATAAACAACCACAGGCCCCCGCAGATTGCCGCCCAGGGTCACAAGAATGTCATTAAATAGAGTTTTTTCAGTTCCATCCTGGACTTGATCGTTATCGGTATCCGGATTATTGGGGTCGGTCGGCCACATCTTATTGGGCCAATCGGGCAGCCGCGTCAGCCCGGCCTGAATATTAGTCGTAGTGTAGTAACTATGAAATTCCTCATAATTGCTCAATAAATCCTGATCGCTATCCCCTCCCCCATCCGCGGGATTATGAGGATCCAACCCAACATAGAGTTCCCATACATCCCATATGCCGTCTCCGTCTTGATCGATCTTATAGGGATGATTCCCAATCAAGATCACGCCTGGCAACGCAGGCAGCATCGCAATATAGGGATAGCCATTCTGTCGCATTTCTTCGATATTTGAATACCCGCCCAAATCATTAGTGAATGAACCAAAGGCATATCCTCCGTCGAGCCACGCGACACCGGTGAAGGGGTTGAACCCGTAACTGCCACTCGCATAGACCTGGTTGTGCCGTTTAACCCCACCGATGGTTCCAAATGCCATGGAATCCATATCCGGATTTTCCTTGTCGTCATCAATCCCGTTAAGATCGGTATCAATCGACCAAGGATCATATCCGAACACCACTTCCCACCCATCCGGCATATCATCGCCGTCTGCATCCCATAAGAACGGATGGGTACACCACCGACCGGAGGTCACAAAGGGTGCAGCTGTTCGGACAAAATTCGTTGAATACGAATAAGTAGGATTGGTCACAATCTGCCAGGCATTATACTCATCGATATCCATATACCAACGCAACTGGCTGCCACTTAGATAATTGTATAATAAATCAAAATCGGCATCGCCGGTGGGCTGATAACCCGGAAGTGTCTGACGATGGGCTTCCGCCGGATTGAAACGGCGATTGAAATTGGTGCCTCCATAAATGGCATTCGTTCCATCCCAAACCGGCACCATGTTGGTAACGAATCCGTTCGTTATACCCGCCGCAATCCACACACTGCCCGAGGCCTTGGACAGCACACTGGTGCCGCCATTCCCCTGTTGCCACTGATCCCAGGTGTATTCAAATCCATCGTCAAAGCCATCTCCGTCGGTATCCTTTACATTACCGAAACTGGTATCGCGGGTATCCGGCGCATTCGTCCAGGAATAGAGCAACGAATTAGTCAAGGAATTGGTCATCATCAAGTTGACGGAATAGCGCGGCAAGGTGGTCACCACGTTGGTAAACGGATATAAGGGCTCGCCCCACATGACATTGGTGAAAATAAACGGAACAATTTGATCGGGTCCAATATATTCCACGATATTGGACAATGTCCAATTGGAGTATTCCCATCCATTGCTGGTGTTCCAATAATTATCGCCATCGGGATTACCGAGTTGCCCGTTAATGATATTGCGTTCTCCATCGTCAAGGGCGGCATAAGCCGGAATCAGCGCCATATTCGTCGCGACATCAATATGGAAGGTCTCGTATCCATCATCTATCCCGTCGCCATCGGTATCGCAATTCAAGGGGTTCATGCTCAAGCCATAGGCGTTATTGATGCTCATCTGGTATTCAGCCAAATTACTGAGCCCGTCCCGATCCGGATCGCCATATGCCGCTTCAAACGACGCCACCCGATTGGATCCAGTCCCTGAATAAAGCGGGGCATTGGGATCCAATCCGTTTTGCCGGCACCAATAATCAGGAATCCCATCATCATTGGAATCCGCGAAACGATTGGCCGATTCAACCGACAGGGAAACCGGTCCATCAATCAGCGGCAGTGTAATCGTTTCGGTATTGACGTTGGTGAAAACGCCATTCACGGTTCCCTGCCAACCGAGGATGACATAGGCCGGGTCAAAGGCCACCGCACGGAAAGACACGTTGGTCGATCCTGCATCCCAGAAAGAATCGTCCGTTTGCGACAGGGTGCCCACCGGCGTGACATCCGTAAAGCCTGAATTAAAAGTCAATGTAATGCGGTGCTGGGTGTTCCAAACCCAGTAGATCGTGGAATTGGTTGATACTTCCAAGCCGTTGGGATCAATAGCCGTCTGATTCGCCGAAGCCGGAGAGAAATCGCCCGTCGCATTGGTCCATCCGGTCACCCGGTATCGCAGGTTCGGATTTTCAGACATAAAGAGATTCGGAGGATTGATCCGATCGGAGGGAACCGTATCGCCCATGCCGTACACATAGCGGTTGGTGGCACCCGGAAGCCATGACGAACGATTGTAAACCGTCACCACGAAGCGGGACTTCAAAACCAGTTCCGCCTGGTTATCGCCAGCCACCAGATTCCACAAGGTGATGGGATTGGTGGGGACCGCAATGCCGGACCCATTCCATTGATGGAAGAGGTAGTTGGTTCCGATGACCGCCGTCAAAATGCGCGAAGGATTAAATGTATACCCGGTAACGCTATAATCGGAGACAGGGCCCGTCGGATACGAGTAGAACATATTGGTTGGCGTCACTCCACCTAACCCGATAATATTGACCGTGTATTTCTTGCGGGTTTGGGCGTTGAAATTCGCCGTCAAAGTAGGCGAGCCGCTGGGAATCGTAATAATCTGCGGAATCCCCGGCTGAATATAGGGATCCAGATTAGTAATCGCTCCCCCGCCGAAATAGGACCAATTATAAAAATAAAAACCGGTCCCCTCCGACGCCACAACCAGCGCGATATTGGTACCCACCGGCAGATTCGTTGCGAACCCGGACAAGGAGGAAATCGTCGCCAGTTGTTCTGTAAAATCCTCATTATAAACGATAACAGTACCGCTTGCATTGGGAGAGACACGGAAGGTGACGAGCCCTGCAGAAAGGCTCGAAATCCCAATCCCCATTAACACCAGAAAGGGCAGAAAGAGGCGCCGAAACCGATTATTTACAAGAGGGCTCATATTCATTGTTTGGTCTCCGGGGTAACAAGAACCTTTTGACGCTCTAACAACATGCCCAGCTCGGCCTGATTAAGCTCGAGTTGTTCATGCAGTGCCTTCATTTCCGGCAATTCGTTTAATTTAGCCTGATATTCAGCGCGCTTGGCGGTCATCTCATCGAACAGCGCCTGGATTGGCGGGTGATTGGTTCGCGCCGCCGATTCCACCGCCACCAGCTGAGGATAAAGGGTTTCCATCTTCTTTTGCGCCGCTTGAATTTGCTGTTGAACTTGAGCGAGCTCTGGGTTCACGGGCGATTTCAGGGTGGCTTTATTATCAGGATTCGGTTTCGAACAGGAGACTAACAAAACAGACAACAGGACCAGAAGGCCTTTTGCGGTCGGGTAAAAAGCATTACGCATAAAGATCAAACCGTTCATTCGTAGCTCTCCTATTAAAGAATTATCGGACCGATTGTTCATGGTGCGTTGATCCATTGCACCCGCCAGAATTGAGGGGTATTCGTCACGGTCACCGGATTCGTCCAAACCACCACTCCATTGAGTAACGAAGTCACCAGTGGCCCCGGGGCTGCACTCCAGTTATTGGTGGGGAAAAAGGCGACATTCGTGGCGGTTTCAACCCGATAAACACCTTGATTGGTTCCATTCCAACTGAGGCTAAATCCCTTCGACCTGATCTGGCTGATCAGAATCGGAATCAGTTCCTTGGTAAATTCCGCCACATAGTTAGACCCGACACTGGTGATCAAAACGGACCGGGGATTATTGCTGTCGCCATCGGTCCACTTAACAAACCGCCAAAACAGATTCGGAGTGGCGGATATGCTCTGCAAAGTGCCAATCGCAAAATTTCCACCCCCCAATGTCGTCCCCCCCTCGAGCGGAGTATTGGACACCGTGATCAACCCTGTCGACGCCAGATTACTGATCGCACTCCCTACCCCCCACTCGCCAAAATTAACTGTTTGTGATCCATTGGTTGCTAATTCCACCAACGCGGAGTTCCCATAGGCGGTGGCCGTTCCAAAATTATCGCTATCCCACGCACGAGCATAAACTGAACGATACAACGGGATAGGATCGAATAATTCAAAAAGCGACTCGAAATATCCTGCATTTTCGGGTACGGCACCATCTCCAAACCGGCCAAAGGCAAAATTGCCCATCGGAGTAATGGAATATAATATCTGATCGTCTCCAGTCGGCGCCCCATTGGTCGAAGGAGGATTGATAATGCCATCCGGTCCGGCATCCAGGATCTGATATACACACGAATTCAAAGACCCATCCCCAAACAACGGAAGGCTCAACCCGTTCGTCACGATGCCGCCCTTTACGGTCAGCCGGTTAATACCCAATTGATCGGTTGCCCCAATGACCGTGAAATCGAGCACATCTGCGCCAACCCGCCCCACGGTCGCCGTAACTGAATGGAAAAGCGAGACTTTATTCCCCTGAAGTTCGACTAAAGCACCCACTCCGATATTGACGTTGACAGACTGAATATCTCCTGGCAAGAGATCGCCGTAATCGATCACAACCGGCCCCAAAAATGTCACCCCGGGATCCGCCACAGAGCGGAAACCAACAGCACCGAATACCGTGGAAGAAGAACTATTATAGATCGTATAACTAATCGGGTTAACCGATGACGGCAATAAGTTGGTGGGCGCATAACTTAAAACATAAACACCTGGATTCAAACCGTCCACCAGTTGGAAGGCATCAACCGCGGCGCGAATCCCCACCGAATCAGATCCCACCAAACGGAATCGGACTCGGATCGCTCGATTGGCGAAAAGAGCATTATCCAACGCCACTTGTTGCGGTAACCAATAATAGGAACTCCCCGTCCACCCTGCACCCGGAGTCACATTCCGCCAAGTTGTCCCATCATAGGCCTCCACCGTCAATCGAGCTTGAGTGTCATACCACACTGCAAACTGAATGATCGGGTTGGTTCCGACCGAAAATTCAGGGGATTCAAACCAGGAATCCAACGGCAAATCCGTATTGGTCACGACGGCCATCAAGACTTGCGATCCACTATAGGAATATCCTGGCGGATTCGTTGCAGGGAGAACTCCCTGACGCCAAACATCCCGCCAGGCATTGGCGTAATTGTTGGTCGGTTTCCGCCAAAATTCAAGGGCCCCTTCGAAGTCTTCGGTTGGATTCTTGGATTGAATAGGAATGATGTAAATAACAGGTTCAATCGCCACTGCATTGGGCAAACCCGCTTCATCCAAAACAGATCCGCTCGGGAGCCCCACCGATAATGTTCCCAAGGGTAAAAAATCACTGACTGTCAAACGGTAAACCATTCCGGCGCCCTCCAACTTTGCGGCCACCCCTCCCGCAGTTGAACCGGACAAGTCGAAATCGGACAATGCTAAACCCGTTACGGATTCACTGAATCGAACGACATAAACAGCGGACGATGCCGCCAGGGAGAATGACTCCATGACAATTTCACCGGTCGGCGGGACGGTGTCTACCGGAGGAGGATTGGTCGAATACAAAATCGCCCGTTGACTGGTAATCCAATGGGTCCCATTCGAGGAATACATCCCCCCCACAAATCCGAGTCGATCCTCCACTCCAATGGTCGCCGACCGCCCCGCACCGAATTCGCCACTATCGGTGATCGTCCGGTATTGAAAAAGGATGTCATTATTGCAATTCGTAGCCGCTTCCGGAATAACGACCTGGAACGAGGCGCGGGTATCAATACTCAAGGCATGGTGCATATCATTCCAAGTCACCACCCATTCACGATTGGGGGCTGTTCCACGAACAAAATAAAAAATCGACGTGCTGGAAGTGGTGGGAACCCAATCATCCCACAAGGGAGCAACAATGCCATTGGGAGTATCAATCCGAGCCAAAAAGCTATTCGTTTTGAGACCCATATTGGCAGGATTAATGCCCATCAATCCGTTTGCTCCGATATAAACCTGTGTTCGTTTTTCAGCGAAGAAACGCCATCCATTGGCAAACGGCACAGAGATGGGACCCGAAACTTGATCATCACTCAAGGGCAAATAGGTGGGCGGCGAAGCGGGTGTGCGCCAGGAATAGACGGTGGGTATCGACTGATAATTTCGCACGCCGCCCACCGTGACATTACGGAAGTAGGCATTGCTGATAGTCATATTGGTGAATATAATGGAACTCGTATAATACCCTTCTCCCATCGAAATAATGTCACCCGAATTAAAGCTGACCCTTATATTGGTGCTGACATTTTCATTGGCATAGGACCGCCCGGTAATCGACAGCGAATCCGCAGATACCACGATCCAGGGAACACTACTGCTCACGGCCCATTCATTATTGGACAGAGAATTATTGAAAACCCAATAGGTTTTCTGGGAGGGGAGATAAGGCCCTAGCGGATATTCTCCCCCGGCAACAAATCCACTGCCGGGATAAATGATCTGGGCAGGGTCGGGTACTCCAACCGCCGCCCAGGCTCGCATGACACTTTCAACAGCATTGGTTGTTTGCCCTGACGAATCGGAATCGTCAGCCGCCTGCACCCAAGCCCTTCTGGCAGTCAGGAAATCCATATTTTGTGTGAAATATTTCGTTAACGCCCGATAGGCGATCCGACCGGCAGCATCAATTCCAATGGCCTGAACCTCATTGGTTAGAAGCCCAACGATATTGGTGCTAAGAGGTTTAACGGTCCAGGATCCTCCCTGGCAAAGATAGTAAAAAACCGTATCTTGAATGCCGGAATCAAAATCAGAGCCGTTGGAAACGCCGGAAAAAGAGTTGGTCCGGGGACGCTCAACCAGATTATTAGTCGGATTGCGAATGTCATAAATAGCGACAAAATTCAATTTCATATCTTCGCCGATCAACCAATCGGACTGCCCGGGAGTGACCGACGGATAGGCCGCCAAGTTGTCGGGTTGATTGTAGTACTCGGACAGAAACCCGAAAATATTACAGAACGAAATTTGCAGGGCCCCACCGTATTGGCCTCCAATATAAAGGAGGTCATTCTGGATCATCGCATCGGCATAGACCCACCCGCAAAGATCCAATACGCTCGACGGGCCATCCATCCCCGGCGATCCATCGCCGAACGAAAACCCCAATTGCCCCCCATAAAAAGAGGGGATGTTGTTGTAGGATTGCGCATGAACATGGAGACTGGCCATGGCCCCGTTCCGATCAAAACCATCCCGTCCGTAGGCTACCCGGAAAAACGTATAGAGAGTATTGAAGTTATTAGCCGCCGAGATTTCCGCAGGATCCGTGCCGGCCCAGTCATTGGTCTGCCGATAGGCATAGGTGTTCGTATCGGTATAGCTCGGATCGGTCGAATCGTTAATGACAACCCAACGATTGGTCGTGTTCCATAAGAAATATCGATTGGTCGCTGTAAAATAATCGCGGGTCCCCTGCAGTCCGACAATCGCACCGCCCTCTCCTGACAACATTTGTCCAGTGATCGGCGCATTCGTCCGGTAGGAGGGGTGAGGCGGGAAAACCGCATTCGCGGTCGACAGCGTAACGACGCCCAATAAAGCGCCGATGACCCAACGGCTGATCCCGTTGAAGATCGATCCGCGTTCGGCCTTCCCATTATTTTGGTCACTCATTCAACACCTTTTCCGTTGAGAAGAAAATGTGAAAAAGGACGATCCGGAAATCACCCGCCTTATTTGCCAACAGCCGGCGGCAATTTCGCGGCCGGAGCTGCTTGCAAGGGCGGAATCTCTTTCGCCTTAACCGGCGGTTTATCCTTCTGCGTCGCCACAACGATCTCGCTCTTCAGCCGACTGGTTTGGGCGAGAAGCTCTGTCAGTTTCCGGCTATTGTCCAGCATCTGGCCCTGGAGCGCGGCCATCTTATCGGCCGCATCCTTGAATTCCGGCATGGTGTCGGTCTTCTGCTTGAGTTTTGCGCGCAGTTCCATCACCTTGGATTCCGCCTGCTTCAATTCTTGTTTCAATAAAATATAGTCCTGATCCTGGGCATTGACATCAGCATGAATGGTGTCCATGGAAATGAAATGTTTACTGATCGCATCGCGCAACTGGGCGTACTGTTGTTTCAATGCGGAGATTTCATTTTGAAGGGCTAATAGACGTTCTTTCTTGGCTTGTAGTTCCACTCCGCCGTCTTTGGGTTTTTCCACCTTGGCGGCCGGGGTCTCTGTTTTCGCCGGAGCCGGAACATCCGCAGCAAATACAGAAGCCAGGGACAGTGAAAACCCCAATAGAACAGAAAACGACACCAGGTTACGATTCATCTGACAACCTCGTTGTTCAGGCATATGCCATTAACTTAATAATTTGACCAAAAACCACTGGTCGGAGTATCTGCTTTTGCGGGAACTTAATCAACACAAAAAGCTCTTTTTTTTAACCTGATGTGGCGATTTTAATTGATCGCTATAGATGCCATCGACGCCACAGATGCGTCCGACTCGTCACATCTGACTAAACGAGCGCAAAGATTGCCGCGTGTCAGGTCGCAGGAAAAGAGGCAGCGTAAGGTCGATCGTCAAGGTTTGGCCGATGGAGGATTAAGGACCTCAATCCGATCTTTAAGAATTTTCTGCCCCTGATTGAGCTCGCTTATTTTGAGCTCGATCTGGCGAAGCCGGTAAAAGGCTGCGCGCTTCATTTCGAAATGCCCCCGGAACTGAGGCAGCTCTTGCAATTTCATCGTTAAGGCACTATTCAAGGCCCGATACTTGGACTCCAACTCATCCATCTGATTTTTCAAGGCCAGCACGTCTGGATCAGTAATCGAATTAGTCGCTTTGAGATAGTCACGCACGCCATCATCGATCCGTTCAATATCACCTTGCAAAACCCGCTCCTCCCGATGCAGGGCGTCCGCCTGCTTCTGCATCGACTGCAACTTCGACTCAATTTCCAAACGTGAACTGGCCGGCGTAAGAAGAAATTGATTGGTTGCCGCGGGAACATCCGTGGGACGTTGTTGAGACCAACATAAGGTCGTATGCCAAAGCGAAATAACAATGATGACCCAGGATGATTTTCTCATGGTACAGGCAGGCTACTTACGACTTTTCACATCCCGCACAGACAGACCCCGTTCCTTCATCACTTCACGCAATCGGATGGTGATCTGGAGAATGCGCTCCTCGTTCGCATCCCGCCGCGCCTTGAGGTCCTTGTAAGCGGACGAGGATTCAACCTGACCCTGCAACTCAGCCCGCAACCCATCCGCTTTATCCTGGGCGGCACGCCAGTCCTGATGGAGTTTGGCCAGTGCGGCATTATTGGTGCCCATTTGGGAAACGAAATTCTGCAACTGCGAGGATAAGGTTCGCGATTCGCTGCGCAACACGGTCTCCTCTTGCAATAAGACCTGGATCTCCTGATTGATCGCATCCGCCTGATTGGTATTCGCCGCCGCAGATTGGGCTCGCACATGCGACGCGCCCAATAACCCCGTCGCGCAAACGCACAAAATCCATTTCTTCATGTGGTCACTCCTTTTTATCAATTCTCGATAACAAGACACTTCTTTCGGCCGATAAGCGTCGCTCCTGCAATCGCAAGGATTCGATCCGCACCAACGCCTGGTGATAGGCTGCATAATACCCGGCAAACCGATCGACCGCCGCCACCCTTCGATCCATCTCTTTTTTTACCTCATCCACCCGTTTTTCCAAATCCTTCAGTTCCTGCTTCAATTGACGGAATCCCGCATCTTCCTTTTCCAATTGGTCAGAGGCTGTTTCCAATAATGAATTATTTTCCCGGAGTTGACGCACCGAATCCGTCATCCCCTGCTCCACCTGTTTCAATTCAGCATCGATCACCTGAATCCGCTTACGGGCATCATCGGGATTTCCGGCCGCCCCGGCGGGACCAATTCCCACAAACATCCAAACCAGCGCAATCGCCAATGCGGGCCTTGCCCACCACGCCAGACGCCCCAAATAGTCCCAATGCCGATCTGTTGCAGTATGACGGGTTCTACACTTCCCAGTAACTTCACCCGATTTCGCAAGCGGTGCAGGTTTTTCCCTCCCCCCGGCGCGGGGGAGGGTCGGGTGAGGGGGATCGTTAAAAACCTGGGTCTCTCTTCGGAGGTTCCCCCTCACCCCGGGCCCTCCCCCGCGCCGGGGGGAGGGAGGAACGAAAAGCCGCCGCACAAAAAGGAGACATCGCCGATTCGTCGTCTCGGATGATTGAGGGACAATAGTCATCCGCCCGATCATATCTCTTTCTCCTCGATCGGTTCCACGTCGATGATCGGTCCACGCCCCGGAGGGGGGGCTGAATGGCCCGTCCGACCAAAACCAGAGGCCACCGATTCCCCATTCTGCCGCGACGTTTGAACTCGAGGACGAGCGACACGCTTTCCCAGAAAAACCGTTACCAGCGAGATGATCAGCGAGCCGCCCATGGCGGGCCAGAACCCCGCCACGTGAAATCCGGGCACCAGGTGCAGTGGGTCGGCCCCGAGAACCCATACTAGCAAAGCATTGATCACGAACAGAAAAAGACCCAGGCTGATCACAACCATCGGCAACGCAACCAAAATCAAAATCGGTTTCACCAGCGCATTCAGGATTCCCAGGAAAAGCGCCGCGATCACAATGCTCGAAAAATCGTCATACCAGATGCCGGGCATCAAACTGGACGCCCAAACCGCCACGGTTAAAACCAGCCATCGAATTAATAAACCGGTCATTGGCTCTCCTTAATTCCGCCCGCGCCCACCATCCGGATTTCGCAATTCCACCCATTTTCCGGAAAGGCGGGACTCCTCTGCCGCAAAGGCCATCCAATGGCCATCCAGGGAGGCCCCAAAAGGGGCCGGAAGATGGCGGCGATCCCGACTCCCTACCGCATCGATAAAGGCATCCAACATCGCCCGTATCGGATCCGGCGGGGCTCCGACGGATTCCACTTCGCGGCGCATCGGGGGATTCAGGGTCGCGGCGCGGATCAATCCGTTCCGGCTATCGAGTTCGATCAACCCGTTATCCAACACAATTCGCGCCATGCGGGCATCCTCCCCGCCCATCCCGGTTACGGTTAAATGGGCGGTAACGGACCCTTCGAATTCGATCGCAACGGCTTGAAAATCCAAGACATCGTTATCACACTTGTAGACACAGCGGCCATATCGACTGTTCCGGAGAGAATTCCAGAGTTCGTGACGTTCCTTGAACGCGCCGATCTGCCGTACCAGGGAAAGGTCCGCTCCCGCATCCCCATACATACGGACCACGTGATAGGGACAGTCCCGCTGAATCGGACACCCGTCCAGACAAAACGCCGGCGCTCCCTGGGGCGCGCGATCGGCTTTAAAATGCGTTAAGACACCGGACGAACAAACTTTGCGCGGACGACAGTCGGCCCAGCCGCGCAACAGATCCAATTCTGTTCCGGCACAGGCACCCATTAACGGCAAGGCCGACTGGGTGTTCAAGGTACCCCGCACGTGATAGTGAGCCATGGCCACATGACTCAAGGTCCGGGTCAATTCCACGCCCAACACCCGGCCAAAAGCACCGGAATGAATCATCTGGCGCACGGTACGGAACAGCGAATGGTGCCGCAGAGGATGAAATGCCGCCAAAATAGCATCTCCTTTGCGCGCCGCATCGGCAATGGCCGTCACATCCGCCGCCGTCAAGGCCAGGGGGGTTTCCGTCATCACGTCATAGCCCGCCCCTAACATGCCGAGAATCGCAGCCGCCCGCTCGGTTTCAGGGACGCTGACCAGCGCCGCATCGGCCAAGCGGCCTTCCTGCTGCGCCTGTTTTAAGGTGCCATACTGACGGTTTTTGGCAATGTTATGCTCCGCGGCAAAAGCTTCGCGCCGATTCCGATCCGCATCCACCACCGCTGTAAATCGCGCCCGATGGGGAAATTCCAAAGCGAAGGATCCCCACTCCCGCGCGGCTCCGCTCCCCGCCAAATGGATGAAATTGACCGGCTTATTCATATGAAATTCCCCTTCACCGGCGAAATGAACCGGCAGTTGTCTTTAATAATAAAAGATCGACCTACCCGCAATCAAAAAGAAAAATACTCACCCAGTACAGCCGGGCGTATTGCACGGCTTCCCAGAAGCCATCCCGTAGGTCTGGCTTTACTTCCGCCAGTACAGCCGGGCGTATCGCACGGCTTCTCCCGGAAGCCATCCCGTATAGGTCTGGCTTTACTTCCGCCAGTACAGCCGGGCGTACCGCACGGCTTCCCAGAAGCCATCCCGTAGGTCTGGCTTTACTTCCGCCAGTACAGCCGGGCGTATCGCACGGCTTCTCCCGGAAGCCATCCCGTAGGTCTGGCTTTACTTCCGCCAGTACAGCCGGGCGTACCGCACGGCTTCCCGGAAGCCATCCCGTAGGTCTGGCTTTACTTCCGCCAGTACAGCCGGGCGTATTGCACGGCTTCCCAGAAGCCATCCCGTAGGTCTGGCTTTACTTCCGCCAGTACAGCCGGGCGTACCGCACGGCTTCCCAGAAGCCATCCCGTAGGTCTGGCTTTACTTCTGTCGGCTCGAATCTATAGGGTCACCACCAACCCATCCCATGAAAGTTCTATCCCCGCCGGTAAAGTCGCTTGGGTCTCACCGTGGTCCAGCTCGTGGCACATATGGGTCAGATACGATCGTCGGGCACCGATCTGACGCAACACCTCCACACTCTCCGCCACGGTCATATGCGTCGCATGGGGGCGATGTCGTAACCCATCCAGAATCATGAGGTCAAGCCCCCGCAACAGAGTCAGAGACGAATCCGGCATCGTCTGACAATCGGGAACATATCCGATGCTGTATCCACCGGCATCGATGCGGAACCCTAGGGTTTTGACTTTTCCATGAAGGACCGGGATCGGGGTCACGGTCACCTGGCCCAACCGAAATGAAACCTCAACCGCAATCATCTCGAGACGGGGACGAAAGGTGCCCGGGGGGGCCTCGACATAAATGTAATTAAAAATCCGCTTCAAATCCTCAACCGTCTCGGCCGACGCATAGACTGGAATCACACTGTTTTGGAGGGTGTTATAGCGACGCACTTCATCCAGCCCAAAGATATGATCAGCATGCGAATGGGTGACCAGGACCGCATCCACTCGGGGAATACGATGGCGCAAAGCTTGTTGTCGAAAGTCCGGACTGGTATCGATCACCAGGTGTAAATCGTCCACCACCACATACAGGCTGGATCGCAGTCGGGTGTTTTTGGGATCCTTAGACAGGCATACAGCGCAATCACATCCGATGACCGGTACCCCGACCGAAGTTCCCGTGCCTAAGAACGTCACCTTCATAATCGCATCAATTTCAGCATTGAGTGAAACGCGGAAGCGGCCCCACCGAGTGCACGTCTGCCCGGTGACAACGTCGCAGGTTGCCGATTCGGGTCGGTGCGCAAGCGCACCGACCCGCTACCTGTTGTTGCAGCCCCGTCAAAAAACCGCTTAATAATTAACGATATGCAGGACCTTCTGAACCGCGGGCGAAAACTTCAGTATCACCGGAGTAAAGACAATGCTCACCATGCTCATCAATTTAACAAGAATATTCAGCGACGGACCGCTGGTATCCTTGCAAGGATCGCCCACCGTGTCGCCGATCACCGCGGCACCATGGACCGGATTTTTGGATCCATCGGGGAGACGTTTACCACCGAGGTTTCCTTTTTCGATATATTTCTTGGCGTTATCCCATGCACCGCCGGCATTATTGAGCATCGTGGCCAACACAAAGCCGGTGGCCAAGCCGCCGGCCAGCATGCCCATGACGCCGGAAATCCCGAAAATCAAACCCGTCACAACCGGCACAATGATCGCCAACAAGGAAGGCAGAACCATCTCGCGCTGTGCTCCGGCCGTGGAAATGGCCACACAGCGGGCGTAATCCGGACGATCCGTGCCGGCCATGATGCCGGGCTTCTCTTTAAATTGGCGACGGACCTCCTCCACCATGCTGCCGGCCGCGCGACCGACGGCCTTCATCGACAGGGCGCAGAACAGAAACGCCATCATGCCGCCGATAAACAATCCGCAAATCACCATCGGATTGAGCAGATGCACCTCGAATTTCTGCATGAAGTCCAGCACCGTACTCGCTTTGATGGCCGAGGCCGTCAGGGTGTCTCGTCCAATCGTAAAGGTGGCATCCCCGGCGAATCGCGTGGACCAAATCTTGACCTCTTCCATATTGGCCGCCAGCAGAGCCATGGCCGTTAATGCCGCCGACCCGATGGCGAAACCCTTACCCGTCGCGGCCGTTGTGTTGCCCAGCGAATCCAGGGCATCTGTCCGCTCACGAACTTCCGGAGGGAGATGAGCCATTTCAGCATTGCCGCCCGCGTTATCCGCGATCGGTCCGTAAGCATCGGTGGCCAGTGTGATTCCCAGCGTCGCCAGCATCCCCACCGCGGCGAAACCGACCCCATACAACCCCATGCTGAATTCTCCGAATCCACCCGCAAAGCCGAACGCGCAAAGAATCGCGATCGCCACAATGATCACCGGATAGGTCGCCGACATCATCCCGGTCGCCAACCCGTCGATGATCACGGTCGCCGCACCCATCCGCGCCTGTCCGGCGATGCCCTTGGTCGGCCCATAGGAATCAGAGGTGTAATATTCCGTCGACTGACCGATCAATACCCCCGCGGTCAATCCCGCCACCACGGCGCCAAAAATACCCCACGACACAAACCCCATTCCGGCCATCACGGCCATCGCCACAATGATCAGGGCCGAACTGCCCAGGGTTCCAATCAAGAGGGCCCGCAATAAATTGCGTTGATCCGCACCTTCTTTGCAGCGGACCATGAACATACCGATGATCGATAAAAGGGTCCCGATCCCTGCCACAATCATCGGCGCCACGATCAGACCAATGGTCTTGGAGATGGCCAGATTCTCCTCCATCCCTTTTTGGATATAGCCCGCGCCGACGGCCGCACCCAGGGCCGCGGTTGCTAAAATCGATCCGCAATACGATTCATACAGATCGGCGCCCATACCGGCCACGTCCCCGACGTTGTCGCCGACATTGTCCGCGATCGTCGCCGGATTGCGTGGATCATCTTCCGGAATCCCGGCCTCAACCTTACCGACCAGGTCCGCGCCGACATCCGCCGCCTTGGTGAAAATCCCGCCGCCGACACGGGCAAACAGAGCCTGGGTGGAAGCGCCCATTCCGAAGGTCAACATCGTCGTCGTGATTTCCGACCACTTTTCGGCCGCCAAACAACCGGTGGGGACAAACGTCATCCCCCAGAAGTGCAACCCCGTCTGCATGTGCTCCGGCGTGAACACCAGCTGGTCCAGAACCCAGAACCAAATACAAATATCCAGCAAGCCGAAACCCACCACGACCAAGCCCATCACGGCACCCGAACGGAAGGCCACCGTCAAACCGCGATTCAGCCCTTCGCTGGCGCCTTGTGCGGTGCGGGACGAAGCCGCCGTCGCCGTGCGCATTCCCAAGTAGCCACATAATCCAGAGAACAAACCACCCGTTAAGAAAGCGATCGGCACAAATGGATTTTGAATATGAAACTTGGCCAGCACGAACAGAATCACCACCAAGCCCGCAAACACCATCGACACCACCTTGTACTGGCGGAAGAGATAAGCCATGGCCCCTTCGCGTACATATCCGGCAATTTCAACCATCCGGGCATTTCCCGGGTTGGCGCCCATCATCATCCGATAAAAGATCCAGGCAAAAATCAAAGCCAATACCGAGGCGATCGGGGCCACCCACCAAGCCGACGGAATCGCACTACTGGCCGTCTCTGCCGCCCATGTCGTTCCACTCATGGCCATCCATCCCGCCACTGCAACCACTAAACCTTTGCTCATTTTCGTCCGTCCTTCTCTAATTTAAGGCTACCGTTTGTTTTTCGGCTCCAATAAAAAAAACAGCGCATCATAAGCCTGCGTTTTTTCCGTGTCAACGTTATTGGAAAAGTTTTTGACACTCACTCGTCGGGACTCTATGCTCAACAGCGCATTAAGGAGTCTCTATGAACAGTTCGTTACACCCCATTCTACGGTTAGCCTGCTGCCTCACGGCGTCACTGACGTTGTACGCACAAAACACAACAACCGGGAATCCACCGTCATCTGCACTCCAGGAATTGCCCTCGGCAAGAGATTTAATCGACAACCTGCTCAAGCGACTGCCGGATCAGACGGTGACACTGAGGGGGTCGTTGAAGGCCGACAAGACCGCCGACGGGGGGGGGACTCAATTCGGAATTGAAATGCAAATCCTCGCCCGGGGTCCCGAGGCCCGGGGAAATTACCTGATTGCGGACAATTTTGGTTCGCCTTTGGCGCATCTAGACATCCGCCGCCCCCCCGGTGCACCACCTACCCTCCTCCTGGAAACCGGATCCCCCCCCAGCAGTGTGAAATCCCCCTCGCTCAACCTCTCCCTGCCGAATTCCGACCTGTTGTGGATGGACTTGACCCTCGGCTTCCTGTGGTGGACCGACGGCAAGACCCTCGGCGTCCAGGAGATTCGCGGACAGTCCTGTTACCTGGTCGATCTCTACTCACCCAATCCCGCCGCTGATCGCTATGCCTCCGTGCGGCTCTGGATCGATCGAACCCATGGCATGCTCATGCTCGCCGAAGCCCAGGACCCACTCGGTCATGTCATCCGACGGGTTACCATTAAAAGTTTCCGCAAAATCGGGGAACACTGGATGATCAAGGATTTGGAAATCCGCACTCTCCCCGACAATCACAAAACGATTCTACGCATCGACTCGATGTCCGGAGCCGATTTACCGGAAGCGACGGAAGAGGCCATGGGAAATGGGGATGAATCCTTGTCTATCCCAAAAAGCCAATAGAATGCATTTTTTTATAAAAATGGCCAAGCTAATCAATTCCGCTTCCCGGTGGTTGAGAATTTATTAAAGGTGTTCTATGTCGATTTTTATTCCCCTCGTCGTTTTCATGTTCGGCCTTGCGGCAGGAGCCGTCTTGGGTTTCTTCGCCGGCCTCTGGCGACAGCAGGCGTCCTGCCGTGAACTGCAGATCCGACTGGAAGCGGAACAACGGGCGGTGGCCGCGCAATCCTCCCTGCTTACAGAAGCCCAATCGCGGCTGGGGGACACTTTTAAATCCCTTTCTGCGGACGTCCTCAAATCCCATAGTGAATCCTTCCTGCAATTGGCCCAAACCCAGTTGGCTCGCTGGCAAACAGGCGCCTCACAGGATCTTCAAAACCGACAGGACTCCATCGCCCAGTCCCTGGCCCCGGTTCGTGAGGGATTGACTCAATTCAATGCTCATTTGCATCAGGTTGAAAAGGATCGCATCGGTTCCTTCAACGCCCTTGCGGAACAACTGCGGTCCCTGCAGGAATCGGAAAGAAATCTTCGCCTGGAAACCGGCCGTCTGGTCACTGCACTGCGGGCTCCCCAGGTCCGTGGCCAATGGGGCGAACTCCAACTTCGCAAGGTCATCGAGCTGTCCGGCATGCTCAATCATTGTGATTTTACCGAGCAAGTTCAGACCGGAGACGTGGACGGTCGCGTCCTGCGTCCCGATGTCGTCGTCCATTTACCCGGGAACCGCCATATTGTGATCGATGCCAAAACGCCCCTCTCCGCCTTTCTCGATTCGTTACAGGCGGAAACTCCGGAACAACGGACTCATTGCCTTCAGGATCATCTCCGCTTGATCAAAACCCATATCGAAAGCCTCTCACGAAAAGCTTACTGGGAACAATTCGAACAGGTCCCCGATTTTGTCGTGCTCTTTCTGCCGGGAGAACAGTTCTTCAGCGCCGCACTGGAACAGGATCCGGGCCTGATCGAGGATAGCGTCAATCGCAAGGTCATTCTCGCCACTCCGACAACCTTGATCGCCCTCCTCAAGGCGGTCGCCTATGGCTGGCGACAGGAGTCACTGACCGTAAATGCCCGCCAAATCAGCGAATTAGGCGCGGAACTTTATAAGCGGCTGGGAGATTTGACTGAACACCTGACCAAGGTCGGGAAGCAACTGGACGACACCGTCAAAACCTACAACAAGGCCATTGGTACTTTGGAGAACCGGGTATTGGTATCCACCCGGAAACTGCATGAACTCCACGCCGCAGGGGGACAGGACATCATCACCGCACCCGATCCCATCGAAACCGTCCCCCGAATCGTCCAAGCCGAGGAATTAGCTGCGAACAAGGACCCGGCTTAAGGAAAGAAATCGCCCCCCCATCCAGACGGGGGCGCTTCACTTCACACCCATCATCCTTTACTTCAACTTCACCCCGGCATTCGCACCGTATTGGATTTCGACTTCCCGGCCGCCGTTAAGAATCGACAATCGGCCCGCTTCCATCACCAGTTCATTATAAGCGCTGTTCCGAGGCGTGGCCATGATCCCTTCATCGTCCAGACGCCGGATCGTCTTTTGCCGGTGCGCCAACGATTGGGCTTCTCCGAGACCCGCGGTCTGCTCCATGCACTCGGCGATATTGCGGATGATATATTCGATCGAGCGATAGCCATATCCCACAGGCGTCAAACCTTCGCCGCCGATATCCAGGAACTGGAAATAATCGGGGTTCGGCTGGGCATACGTCGTGTCTCCCGGCGAATCGCTTTTTTCGAGATAGACGTGTTCCACCCCGCGGAACTGATCGTTATGCACAATCATCGTACCGCGGTCGGCGCCCCGTCCGTACATCCGCATTCCTTGAAAATTGCCGCCAGGTCCTTCATCCGGGTAGCTCAAGGAATTCTGCACATTCATCACGGCGCCGTTTTCCCAGATGACCCGTCCATCAGCCCACAGGTATCCCTTTTTCCCATTGGGATACTGATCGGCAATTCCGTAGACGGAAACCGCTGTCGGCTTGAGGCCGGTGATAAACTGAACCAAGTCGATATAATGGCAGGCGATATAGGTGAACACATCCGAATTCTCGCAAGTACACCAATTCTGGAAGTTCGAATGGCGATAATACCAGCATTCATGCAAATTGGCCTGGCCCAGCATAAATTCCCCGAACCGCCCGGCCCGATACTGCCGACGCGCGATCAAACTCCGGTCGTCAAATCGCTTGTGATATTCCACACCGACGATCAATCCCTTGGAACACGCCTCCTCCCCAATGGCTTCGGCTTGGGCATGTTTCAAAACCAGAGGCTTCACGCAACAGATATGGTGCTCATGCCGCAAGGCGACCTCGATCACGCCATGATGGAGCTGATCCGGGACCGCGACCACCACGATGCTGTGTTTCGGCAGGCGGGCGATCACGTCCTTGAAAAGATCCGGCACACCCACCTTGGGATCGGTCTCCAGTGAGGGATGAGCCATGAAAGACTGCCCGGGAAAGGCTTTTTTCAACATCGGGTCGTTCGCCAAATCGCGCAAAGGCGCGCTATTCAAGGCGCAAATGTGAATATCCCCCACCCGTCCCAATCGCTGGAGTTGATAAAGCGAAGGCAGGATTTGGACCTGCGTAATCATCCCGCCACCCACAATGCAAACCGGAATTTTCTGACTCATCGAGACACACCCTTTCATAACTCATTAGATCGCCGAAAAACGCGCCTCACACGGCGCTACTACAAACAAAAGCCCAAATAGTGTTGGTAGTAGGCGCGCCTGCGCGCCGTTTATCTCGTTAATACCCTCACCCCAACAACAGCGCCGTGAATTTCAGCGGAGGAAGTCCTTCAACCCTCACCGCGCCACCGTCAAACCGTGCCTCGACATGACTGCCGGCCACCGGTAAAACGCGCACGGGCGCATTTTTGCCCAGCTTCAATTCCTTCAGATTCACGGTAACAGCCCCGGTCGTCGATTGTTCGCCCATATTCGTGACCAACAACAGCGACTGTTTGCGATCTGACTGCCAAAGGCTTGGATACAAATCAGCAGATTCCGTCGTCACCGCCTTCGTCGGAATATACGCCGGATTGTGCAGTTGGGTGATATTCCCGGGGAGACTGTTCATCGCATCCCATAACGGCTGCAGAAACGCCACCCGCTCCTGGAAAGTCACTCCCGGCTCCATGAACGGATGACTGGTCATCCCCAATGCCGAATCCATCGCCGCCGCCTTCGGGCTTGAGAATAAGATCCGGTCCGGAAGATTCCCGCTGATCAGATGGCCCCCCACCCCGGCCAAATGCATGTAATAGGCCGCGGATTCGGGGAAGGACAATAACTGGTCGTGTTGAACCGAAAATTCGCCGCCCACAGCGACATCAAAGCAGGCCGAGGCAATCAGGTTCGTATTGCCGGTGTGACCCGACAGGATTCCACCATCCCCGACGCGCCGACGCAGGGCCTTGGTGAAATGGAAGTAGTTGTGAACCGAAACGTGCAACGGCGAACACTTGGTGTACCCCATGCAGAATGAGGTATTCCAATCGGCATATAAGCCATCGCGATCCTTTTCGAGGAAACGTTCGAAGAAATCGGAAAACTGCTGGTACATTTCCGTGCCCCGCACGTAAAAGGCCACGCGCATTCCCCGTTTATGCGATTTCGCCACAAACGCCTTGAGCCATTTGGGATCGGAGGCGACATAATCGGCGATGGGTTCATTATTGGATCCGGGATTGGTCATCCAGAACTGGTGGATGATCATCGTGTTGGCGCCCTGTTTCCAGGCCTCATCGACCCGGCTGAGATCGGGGTTGCCCTTGAATAATTGAGGCGGCTGGGCTGCCACCTGTTTGATCGGCATCGAAACCCAAGGCCACTTGTCGCTGGACCGGGCATAGGGATACATGCAGTGACACACACGGCTGCCGAGCATATTATTGCGAACCGCCGGATCGGCGTCTGCACCACTCTTGTTGCGTGCGCGGCCAAACATGAAGCCCCACCGATTGCGATATCGCCAGGGACCTTGAATTTTCACCGTGCGGCCTTCATGAAAATGCCACTGCGCCTGCCACCGCCCGGCATCGCCCCCAACGCGCGTGCAGGTCTGCTCGAGGTCGCCATCATTATAAGCGGTCCAATCTTCGAGAAAGAATTCCAGATGATTAGAGAAGAAACGGGTTTCATTCCACCCCAGGGACAAGGACAGGAAAGGATATAACTCGCGAACATTCAAACTCTCTTCCGGACCCTTGTACATCTGGTATCCGGTAAACGCATGAACCGTGGAATAGTCGCGTTTATATTTCGGCGTCCGGGTATAACAGCCCCAGCGGACTTTGTTGCAGTCGCCCGTTTCGACCGCCAGGTTCAACGCACTGTCCGTCAGTTCAACACTTTTTCCGGAAGGAGTCTCAATCGCCAGATTGCAGAAAAAAGCCCCTTCTTCATGAACTTCGAATTCCTGCGTCACCACCAGTGCGCCATTATGCAAAACCGCCGTGGCGTTAAATTTCACATAATCCGCGGTTTTGTTGACCAGGGTCATCTCCGCCGGAACGGACGACAATGAAACTCGGCGGCCGTCAGCTAAAAATTCGAGGTTTGGCCAACACCCACCGGCCTTGATCAACTCATGGGCGAAAAGCTCGTTTTTGGAGGAAAATCCCGTGATCTGCCCACCGCATCGGGCATCAAAGGTAATCCGGCCCGCCAAGGTTTCCACCACGAATTCTCCGTCTTTGCGACTGAATTTAAGCATAGCACATTCCTTTTTTGCCTGGTTGCCACTCTAAAACAATGATTGTTGATCTTTCGTTTTCCGACCCCAATATCCGAAAAAGAATGGGGCGAATAAATACCACCTCCACTGCATGTGTTCAAGCTTGAAATCCACTTGGATTAAGTTTCGGTATCGCAATTTTTCAAACTTAAGATACTATTTACGGCAGTTTTGGCACCTCGCCGGACAACAACATTCAGGAGTTCATCATGGTCCATGTCCTTGCTTCAATCCGTGTGAAACCCGCCTGCCGAGAGGCGTTTCTCGCTATTTTTAAAGCCAATGTTCCAGCCGTAAGAGCGGAAGTCGGCTGTCATGGATATCAACCGGTGGTTGATCTTGAGTCCGGTCTCCCCCCCCAGATCTTCGAACCGAATACGGTCGTAATCATTGAACAATGGACCAGTCTCGATGCCTTGCGCAACCATCTGGCGGCCCCCCACATGAAGGCCTACAAGGAAAAAACCAAGGACATGGTGGACGGGGTTTCGCTCAAAGTGCTTCAAGACGCCTAACCCGATCAAGCCCCCGCGATCCGTCGAAATTCGTCACGCATGGCCAGGATATTGGCCGGAACCACATCAAACTGGATGTTGTGGACTTGTGTGAACACGAGGTGCGCGCGGGGGCCAAATTCCTCCAAGCGCCGTCGAACATCCCGTCGGACGGTCTCGGGGTCGCCGGCATTCAACGCATGTTGGGTATCACACCCACCGCCCCAAAAGGCGATATCGTTACCGAACCGGCGCACTAACTCGCGGGGATTCATTCCCGCCGCCGCAACTTGGACTGGATTCACGGCATCCACGCCCATCTCGATCAGGAAAGGAATGAATTCCGCCACGGCGCCGCAGGAATGCATGACGACTTTCTTGCCGGCCTTTTTGATCCGTCCAACGATATCTGCCATCCAGGGATAAATCATCCGGCGATAGAGTTCCGGCGAAATTAAACCCGCCTGTTGAGTCCCCAGATCGTCCGTTAAAAACACGATGTCCAGGGCATCCCCAAAGGCGCCCAGGAATCGCTCCAGACGCCGCACATAAGCGACATGCAATTTTTCCAGCACCGCGGTGGCCAGCGATTCATCGGTCATCAGATCCACAAAAAACTGCTCATAGCCCCGCAGGATCTGACCGGCTTGTAAATAGTGCATCCGCCACAAGGCCACCACAGCCCGCGAGGTCGATCGATACTGTCTCCGGGCCCGCTCCGCCAACTCCTCCAACGATTCGTCGCAAACCACCGGATAATCCCACCGTTCGAAGAGCGCCTCGAACTGATCCAATTCCCGGGCGGAAGAAACCCCGGCCAACGGCGTGCCCACGGGATCGAAATAGTAGGATGTGGCGGCGCGTTCCGCTGTTATTTTCCCATCGGCATTGCGCACCAACGAGGACCCATCGGGGCGATCTTCAACGCGAAAGAGGTCGGGGACACGCAGATCGACTCCAAACGGCGTGTGCCAGATTTTGGTCCGCTGAGATCCAAAAAACAAGCCCTCGGCATCGCAGCCCAGCGCCCCCATCACATCCGCATCGTTGGCCGCAATCAACTGCGCCAGGCACCCACACACAACCGGCTCGGTCACCGGCAAGGACAGGGCTTGCCGGAGTTTCTTATAGGGGATGACATGTACAGACGAACAATCGGTCCCCCCCAGATCATACGGAATCCGGTCGGGAGTTTTACGATTTAAGACAGCCAGAATCCGTTCACGCCCGTTCATCATAATCGTTCTCCATCATCAGGATTAATTGCGGGATTTTGAAGTATCCCCGCTTGGATTACAAGTCCAACCACAATGGGGTTTTAGAATGAAGCCGAAAAAGCGTGCCTGTTTCGGGTAAAGAAGTTAAATTATAGAGCATGCAAATTGATTGGATCACCTTGGTTTCCGGTTTACCCCGCTCAGGCACTTCGCTCATGATGCAAATGCTCTCCGCCGGCGGCATCTCCCCCCTGACGGACGGACTACGCGCCGCCGACGACGACAATCCCGCCGGATATTTCGAACTGGAACGGATCCAGCAACTCGCGACCGATTCCTCCTGGCTGAACGAAGCACGCGGCCGTTCAATTAAAATCATCTCCCTGCTCCTCTACGATCTTCCGCCCGGCTTGCCTTGCCGTATTCTCTTTATGCAACGCAACCTGGACGAAATTCTCGCTTCCCAGCGAATCATGCTTCAACGGCGAAACGTCGTCGACCCCGGCCCCGCCGACGACCCAATGCGTCGCCATTTTGAAAATCATCTCGTCAAAGTCCAACGGTGGATCAACGATCGACAAATCCCCTGCCTGAAATGCGATTACAACCGGCTCGTTCAAAACCCCGACCCGATGCTTACCGATATATCAGCCTTTCTGGATGG
Organism: uncultured bacterium; assembly: GCA_903824675.1. Classification (GTDB taxonomy): domain Bacteria; phylum Verrucomicrobiota; class Kiritimatiellia; order CAIKKV01; family CAIJXV01; genus CAIJXV01. The sequence goes on along the minus strand of CAIJXV010000123.1, from coordinate 3,281 downwards.
CCATCCAGATCCGGCGGCCATGCGGCAGGTCATCCGCCCCGATTTGTATCGGAACAAAAAAGGAACTTAATCATGGTAGCCCCGTCGGAATCTTCACCCCTTAATGATTGCCGTTGGACGGTAATCGTTAAAGGGTGTTCCATCTTCCTATCCCTATTGATGCTGACCGGTATCACCGCCTGCCGCCGTTCCCTGCAACCGGCCCGTTACAACGTGTTAATGATTACCCTGGACACCACCCGGGCCGATCGGCTCGGGTGTTACGGCTACCCTCTGGCTCTTACGCCAACCCTCGACCAACTGGCCCGGGAAGGAACCCGCTTTGAACATTGCCGGTCCCCTATCCCGCTGACCCTCCCGTCACATGCCTCCATGATGACGGGCCTTTATCCCCCGGAACACGGGCTCCGCGTCAATGGGATGGATGTGCTCGCCCCCGAACTGGTCACCCTGCCCATGGTCTTTTCCAATGCGGGCTACCGCTGCGGGGCCTTTATCGCCGCCACCGTCCTCGATCACCGTCACGGCCTCAATCGCGGCTGTGAAATTTATAACGACCATATCGAAACTCCAAAAATCAGCAGTGAGGATTACGAACGGACCGGACACCTTCCGGATCTGACGCCCCCCATGCGGCCCGGCGCCCAAGTGGTCGATGACGCCTTGGTGTGGCTCGACACGGTTCGTGACCGCCCGTTTTTCGCCTGGGTCCATCTGTACGACCCCCATTATCCGTATGAACGGCACGACGCTCTTCCACAACTGAGGCGCGAGGATCCCTATGATGAGGAAATCGCCTACACCGATTGGCAGGTGGGGCGACTGGTCAAATGGCTTGACCGGTACGGACTCAAACGAAAAACCTTGATTGTCATCGTGGGGGATCACGGGGAAAGTCTGGGCGAACATGGCGAAGCCACTCATGGTCTCACGCTTTACGAGAACGCCCTGCACGTGCCCTTCATTCTTTCCGGCCCTCCCCGTCTGCGGTCTGTCGGCCCCATCCCCACTCCGGTGGGACTGGTCGATCTCTTCCCCACCCTTCTCGAATGTACCGGTCTGGCCAACCATCCAATGGCCGCAGCGCAACTGGCCCGCTCCAAAGGCCGCAGCCTGTTCCCGCTGCTCTGCAAAAAAAATATTCCCTCCCGTTCTCTGTATGCAGAAACCATCCATCCCTATCACCAATTCGGCTGGGCCCCCCAACAAGCCCTGATCAATCAGGATTGGAAATTGATTCGCTCACCCAAAATGGAATTATTCGACCTGTCGCGGGATGCGCATGAAAACACCAACCGATGGAATGACGCTGAACAAAGCCGGGCCGCATTGAACCAGTTGCGGGATTTCGAAAAAACACTCGAACGCACGCCGCCCATTTCCCAGCCGCTGGCATCCGATGACATTCGCAAACTGGAGGCCCTCGGGTATGTCGCCGGCGGGCAGAAATCCATCTCGGACGCCTATACCAATGAGGATGCCTGGGCCGCCTTGTTCACTTTGCGCGACATCAAAGACGGGCTCGACATTGCCCGTAAATCATTTTCGATACGCGCCAAAATCATCGTCAACGACGTGGGCGACGATGTTCTCGAGCAGGCGAAGACCCTGGTCAAGGAAAGCCCTGAAACCCTCTTCTTTCAAAATCTATTGGGATGTCTGTATTTACGCCGAAACGAATATGACCCCGCCATCGCCATTTTTCGACACACGCTGGACATCAATCCCGACTACAGTGAATCGATCAATAATCTGGCGATGGTTTACATGATCCTGCAAAAGTTCACCGATGCAGAACCCCTGCTGCGCCACGAAATCGAGAACTCCCCCCAATCCATCCGCGCTCACAAAAGCATGGGTTATGTACTCCTGCACCTGGGGCAACCCGCCAAGGCCCGCGATCACTTCGAGTTCGTCCTCAGCCGCGAGCCCGAATCGCACGGCGCCCACAAATATCTGGGGGATGCGCTGCTGCAATTGGGTGATGAAGCTGGCGCGTTGGCTCATTATACCGAATCCCTCCGACTCAATCCCGGGTGGATGGATGCGGCCCTCCCGTTAGCACATCTTCTCATCTCGGCCCATGAACCCCAGCTAAGAGACCCCTCGCGGGCACTGCAAATAGCCTGGCAGGCGTGTGAAACCACCGAACATCATGTAGTGGAACCCATGACCGCCTTGGCTGCCGCATATGCCGCCCTGGGGCGCCCGCAAAAAGCCGCCGAAGTGACCGAATTGGCACTGGCCGTGGCACGCGAGTCAACGAATGAGACGGCGGGTCTCGCCCTCAAATCAGACTTGGATCGGTATCTTCGGGCTGCAGCAGGGAGCGAAGAATAATGACACGGGGAAGGTCTAGCCGAAAGTCAGGCTACGCAAAAGGCTCGTCGAATGGCGGAGAGGGAGGGATTTGAACCCCCGGTACCCTTTTGGAGTACACAGCATTTCCAGTGCTGCACCTTCGGCCACTCGGTCACCTCTCCATGGGCCGCTATTCGCTTAGCAAAACACTTGTGCACAAAACGGGCGCTATCCTAGCGGACTTACGGCAAATTGCAATCCCGCTTTTTAACGTCGCCCCTTGCACAAAAATACGGGGTTGCATTCCCCACCTTGATCCGTTATAAAGGGCGTTCGATTTTACGTACCTGTAGCTCAACTGGACAGAGCATCTGACTACGGATCAGAAGGTTGCTGGTTCAACTCCAGCCAGGTACGCCATTATTCCCCCCGCCATAGACCTATCTAATATCGATTTTACCCTTTATTTACAGGCATTACGTGAGTTAATGCCTTTTCGAAACCGTCCGTTTTCTGCGGTTGTGCGCGGCTCGCGGCTTTTCAAAAACGGGTCTCCAAACGGTAGCAAAACGGAAGCATGTTTGGCTTGCCCCTTCGGCTTCTCTTTTTATTCATTCCCGCGCGCGTTATCCCCTTCTGTTTGATCGCAGCCTGGCGGATTTAGTTTTCAGCTAACCCGAAGGCTGCTCCTCATTTCGACTTTGGCGGTGACAAAGTCCAACCGTCTGCTATGCAAAAAATGATCCCCGTTGATTGACAAAAACCCCTTCTGTCCGCACTTAGCGTCACTCTTCAGTTGATTTCCGTACATACAGTATGGGGTATCTATGTGAGGGGGGCTTGATTTCCTAACTCTATTAGAGGGGCAAGTTAAAGCTACAGAACAACAGAAGGAGAAAGCAGTCATGCAAACGACAAGTCTGGATGCGGTGAAGGCAATCTTGAAGGCGGACCCGTCGCTCACACCGACGGACCGCGCG
>CAIJXV010000122.1 GCA_903824675.1 uncultured bacterium | reverse complement strand
CGCGCGGTCCGTCGGTGTGAGCGACGGGTCCGCCTTCAAGATTGCCTTCACCGCATCCAGACTTGTCGTTTGCATGACTGCTTTCTCCTTCTGTTGTTCTGTAGCTTTAACTTGCCCCTCTAATAGAGTTAGGAAATCAAGGGGGGTAACTACACATAACCCCTATTAAAGGGGTCGGAATCAACTAAAGAGAACGCTACAAGACGCAACCTGGGGGCGACAACTGCCCACACATGCCGGTGCGGGCCAACAGAATCAGGGTTTTACGTGAGAAATGGGTACGACTAGCGACAACGTAACTACGACCGGACGAGGCAACTGGCGGCCATCGAAAAAAGCCGAAAATAAATCAGCCGGAAAGAAGGAGGGTGCGCAGCGATTTTCAGGGGGAGGAATGGAGAACGAGAAGCAAAGCGAAACATTAAACTTTTTGGCCGAAGATCTTTGCTATCTTTCTGCTATCTTTTACTGCGTCCAATAGCAAACGACACAAGACGCTGGGAACAGTCGTTACACGAGGCGGTCTAAACAAGATGTTTTCTTGAAATGCCTGTAAACATTGGTCGAAACACAATGTTTGTTCGGCTTTTCTAGTGGTGCCCGGGGAGGGAATCGAACCCTCACGGCCTTTCGGCCAACGGATTTTAAGTCCGTTGCGTCTGCCATTTCGCCACCCGGGCAAGCTGTTGATGTACCCTTGCGCACGCGGGCGATGAGCCGGGCGGCGAAGGGGTTACACGACCGGTCTTTATACAGGGATGTGCCGTTATTTCCAAGCGGAATATGGGTGCGGCGAGATAAAATGGGTCAGGGGCCGACCCGGACCGGTATGCCGGTCACGATCATGGACATCACCTTGCGGGCGTTCCAGTTGGCCAGACGGAAGCAGCCGTGGGATTCGGTTTTTCCGATATCTTCCGGGATGGGGGTCCCGTGAATGCCATAGCCGGGTTTATTCAGTCCAATCCAAGCCACGCCAACCGGATTATTGGGGCCACCCGGAAGAATCAACTTCCCGGGCAACGCCTGGGCTTCGGCGCTTTCGGGGAACACGGCCGGATCAAAAAAGTAGACCGGGTTGGCTGCGGCATTGAGAATGTGGAGTTCCCCGACTGGCCGACGCGCATCATCCACCCCAATCGAGCAGGGGAAATGGGCGATCAGCGTATTATTGGAGGCGAAGGCATGGAGCCATTTATTCGAGAGACTGATTTCAAGCCGGGCGGCGTAATGCGGGCGTTTCCCATGCAAATCGGGGACCCGCAGGAGGGTTCCGACGGGTGGGTTGGGCCAGGCGGCGTTCGGGTTCAATCGGACGAGGGCGGATTGGGCGAGGTGAAACTTTTCCGCAATGGCTTCCTGAGCGGTTTCATAGCCCAACCAGGTTGCTTCCGACTTCTTTTTCCAAGTGTGGGGAATCGGGGCCAGATTGAAGTGGTCGGACGGATCGACCGCATATTCGACCAGAAGATTTTGAGGCCCGCCCAACGAGGTCAGGGTATTGGAATCGGATATTCCGGTTACGGGCAGGTTGTGGGCCATCTGCCAGGCGGACAACGCCTGTCGACTTTGACTTCCCCAGCGGCCATCGAGACAGCCGGGCGAAAAATGATGGCGGTCCAATTGGATTTGCAGGCTCAGATCTTTTATGAAAAGGGCCTGTGATTCCGCCTGGGTGAGTGCCGGCTTTTCGGGCGGCAGAGGGGCGGAGGGGCGGTATGGCGCGCGGGGTTGAAGAGGGACGGGCGCCTGCGTGGATGCGGGCGCAGGGAGGACAACGGGAGAGGTGTTGGTGGAGGGGGCCGGTTGGAATTTGGGCGAAACGATTTGAGCGGGGGGAATTTGCCAGTCTTCGGATTCCGGCGATTGTGCGGTGGCGTAGACGAACGGGATAACCGATGACATCAAGACGATTCCGGCGCTGGACGAGAGAATGTGACGATGCTTCATGAATAACCGGTTGCAGTAATTGATTTCAAATTAAACTATTTTCCGCCGGAATACAGGTTTATTTTCGAGCCAATGAAGAACGGTTTGGGGGGCGATTGAAGGTCGGGGAATCCGGCTCTCGAACCAATGGCGGAGGGGGCGTTCCAACTCGAGACCGTGGAGGTAATTTAACAAGGACCGTTGCAGGCCCCGGCCCAGGATGTCAAAATCGGTTCCCGTCTCATCCTCAAAGCCGCATTCGTTGCACGAAAAACCGCCCGCCGCCGGAGGCCGAACCGTAATGCCCGGTAACGGGTGGCGACTTTGGGCCAGCGGACTGTGAACGGTCAGCGCAAAGCGATGCCAGAAGGCCGAATGGAGCGATCCGGCGGCGAAAAGCTGGCGGACTAATTCCAACGCGTCGATCACTTCCTGGGTGGTCTGGGTGGGAATGCCGTACATCAGGTAGGCATGGGTCAGAATGCCCGCCTGGGAAAATCGATCGATCACGCGGACGGCGGAGTCGAGGGCCAGGCCTTTATTCAAAAGTCGATTACAGCGTTGTTCGGCGGCTTCCAATCCGCCGCTCACCGCGATACAGCCGGCTGCGGACATCCGTTGCACGAGGTCGGTCGTGAATCCCGGATCGAAACGGATGTTCACCCACCAGGAGATCGTGAGGCCCCGTTGCAGGATCGCATCGGCGAGTTTCCCGAGAAGGGCCGGGGGGGCGGCTTCATCGACGAAATGGAAGGCGTTTTGTCCGGTGGCATCCCGGATGTCTTCGATCCAGCGGAGGATCCGGGGGATGGGCGCGGGATCGTAACGACGGATATAATCGAGCGAGGTGTCGCAGAAACGGCAGCGGTGCCAATAACAGCCCTGGGCGAGGGTGAGCTTATTCCATTGACCATCGGACCAGAGGCGGAGCATCGGATTGAGCGAGGTCGGGAAGGGGATGTAATGGTCCGGGTTGAGATGGGCGAAATCGGGAGTCGGCAGACGGCTCAATGAAAGGTGTCTTGCGGGGCCCTCCTGATAGACGATTTTCGCCGAACGGGCCGAAAAAGTGCGGATGAGCGGGATGCGGGCTTTGGGTTTGAGTTTGCGACGGATGAGATTTAAAAGCGGCAACTCGCCGTCGTCCAGAACGATATGATCGATGTGCTCAAAGACGCGGGGATCTGATAGGTTGCGCCATTCGGTCGAAGGATAGCCTCCCCCCAGCACGATGGAAACCGAGGGGCGTTGTTGTTTAAACACCCGGGCCATGCGGAAGGCGGCATAGACCGTGCCGGGGAAGGGCAGCGAAAATCCGACGAGTCCGGGGCGATGTTGGCGGGCCAGTTCGAGCGCGATGCGGTCAATCCATCGGTCGACGAGATTGGGCGGAGCGTTGAGCGCGGCTTCGAGCGGGTCAAAGGAAGGGGCGGAGACGGCGAGGCGTTCGCCGTAGCGGGCGAGATCGAACTCCGGCGCCAGATTTTCACGGATGACGTCGGTCAGGTCTTCCAATACCAGTCCGGCGAGGTAACGGGCGCGATCCTGGATGCCGAGGGATCCAAAAGCCGGCAGGAGGGGATCCTCGTCAGACTTATCGAGCCAGGCGAAACGAGATCCTTGGGGGAGGAAATCCGAATTGACGATGCGATAAGCCAGGGCCGGATCGTGCCCTCGCAGAAATCGGAGGAGAGGGGCGATGAGGGCGCGGTAGCGGGGCGCCTGTGCGAGGAAGGCGCGACCCGAAGGTTTGAGCGGGGCGGGGTTGCGGGCGAGTTCGCGGGCGATGCGCGTGAGGCCGTCGGACGAGAAAAGGCGCAGGGCGAGGATCAGGGATGCATCGGCTTGGGTAACCGGGATGCCTTTGGAGCGGAGGAATGCCGACAGGCGGGGGACTGCGGGGTAGGGCGAATTGATCTGGACCATCGGGGGAGTGATCAATAGAACATTCATGGGGTCCGTTGGGTTGGAATCAAGAGGACCCGCAGGTCCATGACATTGGTGCCGGTGGGGCCCGTGATGAAAAGTCCCCCGATCTGTTGGAAAAAATCATAGGATCGGCTGCGTTGCCGGAAATCGTCGATCTCGAGTTTTAAGCGAAGGGCTTCGGTGTGAAGGGAAGCATCGGCCCAGGCGCCTGCGGCATTGGTGGGCCCATCTTCCCCGTCGGTTCCCCCTGACAATAAGGTAAGGCCCGTGCGGTCATCCGCCGGGATTTGACTGAGAAAGGCAAGCGCCAGTTCCTGGTTGCGCCCGCCTTTTCCGTCTGAAGCCACGCGGCTGACGACAGTTTCCCCGCCGGAGAGGATGCAGACGGGCGGGCGGATGGGGCCGATTCCACGGAGAACGTCGCGGCCGAGTTTCACCAGATGGAGTCCGAGGTCCCAGCTTTCGCCCGCCAGATGGGATCCGAGGTTATGAACGGTATAACCCAGATCGCGCGCACAGGCAGCCGCGCCTTCAAGGGCGCGGTCATTATCCGCGATAAGGACATTATGAATCGAGTCGGGAAGTTGTTTCAAGGTTTCAGGCACTTGCCCCTTCAGCCCGCATCGCAGATGATGGAGACAGGTCGGAGGCGCATCGGTAACCGCCTGGTATTTTTCGAGGACGTCCCAGGCTTCGGCGAAGGTGGAGGGATCCGGGACGGTGGGGCCGGAGGCGATCACATCGAGCGGGTTGCCGATCACATCGCTGAGGATGAGGGAGACCCACAGTCCGGCGCGGCTACTGGCGGCGGCGAGTTGTCCGCCCTTGATTCGAGAGAGATGTTTGCGGACCACATTCAATTCCCGGATATCCGCGCCCCGCCGGCTGAGGAGGGCGGTGAGGGCGCGTTTGTCGGCGATCGAGACCCCCGGAGCCGGGCAGGGGAGCAGAGCGGAAGCGCCTCCAGAGATGAGGCAGAGCACGAGATCATCCGGTTCGGCGTTCTGTACGAGTTGGAGCATGGTCTGGGACCCAGCGACACCGGCATCGGTCGGGAGGGGATTCCCGGCGGGGCGGGCGCCGTGCAGGCGGATGGGGCCCGCCTGGCCCGCCTGCTCATCGAGGACATTAACGAGACCCCGAATGGCGAGGGGCGGGAAACCCGAGCCTGGGTCTGACAGGATATCGACAACGGCAGAGGCCATCGCCGCGGCGGCCTTACCCGCGCCGACGATGATAACGGATGCGCCGGGTTTCGGGGTCCACAACCAGCGGTCGACTTCCAGCCCGGGGCCGTGTCGGCGGAGGATGCGGCGGAGGGCAGAATGGGGCTCCACGGCAGCCAGGCCGGCACGCCAGATTTTTTCCGCTGGTTCACGATGGAGAAGTTGGGTCGTCATCAATAAGGTCTTTAGCGTATAGGCTGAAGGCGGCAACCCGTCAAGCTTGAACACACATTAACGGGATCCGACGTTCATTGCGTTGGAGGCCGGGCCTTATTTATTAGCTCCGCTTTCACGGATAAAGGTGCCGGCATCAATCTCTGCAAATGCCTGATCCAACTCCTCCTGTGTGTTCATGACGATCGGCCCCCCCCAGGCGATGGGTTCCAGCAGAGGCCGTCCGGCAAACAGCACGAAGCGCATCCCTTCGGGGCCCGCCCCGACCGCGAATTCGTCGCCTTCGCCCAAAAGCACGGCGCAGTGACGGTCAACCGGTGATGCTTCATCGCCCAATAATCCGGCGCCTTCGATGATGTAAATAAAGAGTGTGAATGAGGGGTCAACCGGGCAACGCCAGTCCGCCTTCGGTTTGAGGGTGACGTCGAGTATCAGGGGCTTTACGTAATCGCCTTGGGTTGCGCCCTGGGTTTGGCCATAGGCGCCGGAAATGATCCCCACGGTCCCCGTCTTTTCCTGCACCTTTGGAATCCGTGCCGCAGTCAGGTCGCGATATTGCGGGTGGGTCAATTTATCTTTACGCGGCAGGTTAAGCCAGAGTTGAAGTCCGAGCATGTGCGGGGTTGCTTGCGGCATTTCCTGGTGAATGATGCCGCTCCCTGCGGTCATCCATTGGCAACCGCCAGCCAGGATGTGTCCCTGATTGCCCAAACTGTCACCGTGTTCAATATCGCCGTCAATGAGATAGGTTACGGTTTCAATGCCGCGATGAGGGTGCCAGGGGAAGCCTTTGATGTAGTCGGCCGGATTTCGTGAGTCAAATGCATCCAGCATTAAAAAGGGGTCGAATTCACGGGTTTGAGCGGGACCCAGCACCCGTACCAGTTTGACGCCCGCGCCGTCGACTTGATGGGCGCCGGTCACTATTCGATGAATTTCTCTCGTGCTCATGAAGGCTTCCTTTGTTCAGTGAATCATCAACCTGCGCGATGAACGGAGTGCGGGGAAAAAGCGGGAACACACACGGCGATGTATTCGGCGCCGGCCGGTTCCGGAGTGCTGTATTGAACCCATTCGCCGGCGTCGACCAGAATGCCTTGCCCCGCCTTTACGACATACGTCTGGGCCTGTAATTTGACATGCAAAGCCCCGTTCAGCACCACGGTGTATTCATTGAATTCAGGCGTTTGACCGGGCTCAGACCAGCCTTGCGGACTGATCATTCGGGCGATGCTCACTTCTGCTGTGCCGGTATTCACGCGCCCAACGAATTCCTGGATTTCCTTGGGAGGCGTTCCGGCGGCTAGGATTATGGTGGGCTTGTTAATCAGGTGTGTCATGGTCCTTCTCCACCCTGCCTCGGGTTGATTCATCTTACCGGATTAGTGTAGGCCTTGTAATCCTTGCCGGTCAATCGATTTTACTTCTCCTCCTTGACGCCGGATCCGGCGGGTGTCACTATTCCAGAGGGCTCGAGGGCGGACTGGGAAATGAGTCCGGGCATGCCCCGATTGGGGGAGGACAACCGATGACGATATTTTTGCGACGGATGACCCTGGTTCGATGTGCCGGGTTCTTGTTGGCCGGCTTACTGCTCGTCTCCTGTGCGACTGTGCCGGAGACCGGCCGCCGACAACTTCGGCTAGTCAATGCGCAAGAGGAGACGCAACTGGGGCTGACCGAGTTCCAGAAGCTTAAGAAGTCCACGCCGATATCCCAGGATGCTGCCATCAATGAACTGGTCCAGCGCGTCGGCCAACGCATTGCGGCGGTTGCCGCCTTGCCCGATGCCAAGTGGGAGTTCGTGGTATTTGACCAGCCGAAGACGGCGAATGCCTTTTGTTTGCCGGGCGGTAAAGTGGGCGTGTTCACCGGTATACTGCCGATCACCAAGGACGAGACCGGCTTGGCCACGGTCATCGGGCACGAAGTGGCGCACGCGGTGGCGCATCACGGGGCCGAACGCATTTCGGAAGGCTTGTTGGTCCAACTCGGCGGACAGGTGCTTGGGGAAGCGATGAAAAACAACTCCGAGAGCGCGCGCGAAATCGCCCTGGCGGCCTTCGGGCTGGGGGGCACGGTTGGGGTGATGCTGCCCCATTCGCGCGAACAGGAAACGGAAGCCGACGATATCGGACTGATTTACATGGCGCGCGCCGGTTATGATCCGCGGAATGCCGTTGAATTTTGGAAACGATTTGCCACCTACAATGCCAAGAGTGGCGGCACTCCCATGCAATTTCTCAGCACGCATCCGGTCGACTCTGTTCGTATCCGGAATCTGGAGACACGCCTGCCGTCCGCCCTGGCAGAATACGAGAAATCTCAAAGTCATCCGCGTTAATCCACGCCCTCATTACTCGTTACTCCCCTTTACGAGTGTTAAATTTCGGAAACGAACGGTTCCGGCGAAGTGGCCTTCGAGGGATACGTGGATCCATTTTGTTCCTGACGGCGCGGTAAAGGTCAGCCGAATTTCACGGGTATCCCCGTTGGAGGGGGGCATCAGGAGTTTGTGGAGGTGTATTTTCGGCGACGCCTGGGGCGGTGTTTCCGGGGTGATTTCTATTTTGACCGACCACTCGCCGGCATACCCTGGGGCCGGAATCCACTCTCCGCGGAGACGATATTTGGCTCCTGGAATGGCGGGAATAGGCGTGGATTTCAGGCGCAGCGCGTCGGCGGGGTCGGGCGCCGAAAGGATCCAGGTTGGGACATCGGCTTCCGTGGCGGTATAGGCCGTTTGGCTGAAACGATCCCCCAAGGAGAGGCTCCAGCCGGTGAGCGGGGTGACCGGGCGGGGCGGGCGGATGGCCGGCGGTGGGGACAGGAGGTTGGCGAGCGGCTGAATTCCGGGAGAAGTCGTCTCGAGCGCGGGCAGCACGAGTAATCGGTTGTGATACCGCTCATATCGAAAGAGGGCGAAGCCGGCGAGGCTGATGGCCAGGGTCAGAGTAAGGAGGGCAATCCACTGCCAGAGTTGAATGAGACGCGTGAGATGTTTCACCGATTTTTCGCGGGGAACCGGCAGAGGGTTTGAAGACAGGGCGGCCGTGGGATGAAAGCCCAGGTATTGACGCAAGGGTGCGGTCGCCCGGCGGGGGTCACGGTTGAGGAAATCGAGGATTTCAACGGGGAGACCGGAGGCGAGGGTGTCGCGCCGGAACGCGTCAATATCGTAGGGAACCCGCCGGGCATAAACCGCTTGTTGACGGGTATCGTAGAGACAATAGGAGGCGCGGACATCGCCATCGCGGGGATGACCGACGGAACCACAATTGACGAGGAACCGTTTGCCGGGTTCCAATACAAAATCCTGCAGTTCGATTCGATGGGGTGTGCCGCTGGAACCCAGAAGGAAGAGTCCGGGCGTATGGCTGTGGCCGACAAAGAGGAGCGATTCGGGTACCGCCTGCCAGGACGGAAGGGCATCGGCGGGATCGATGACGTAATCGAATTGATCCGGCCGGGCGAAATCGCCATGCGTACAACGAAAGGAATCAGCGGCGAGGGAGAGCGGGAGTTCCCGGAGCCAATGGATGGCGTTGGGGGCGAGGGCGGCACGGGTCCATTCGAGGCTGGCCTGGGCGATGGGATTGAAATGGACCGGATCGATGAAGCCGCAGAGAGCGGCCTCGTGGTTGCCGAGGATCATTTCGTCGGCGGAAGCATGGAGTGCCTCCAGGATTTCGGCCGGGTGTGGCCCGTAACCGATCATGTCTCCCAGACAGAGGATGCGATCGGCCTTAAGACTTTTGAGATCGAGCCAGACGGCGTTCCACGCCTGTAAATTGGCATGGATATCGGACAGGATGGCTATGCGCATGGACCGCTTCTCCCTGATACCCCAGATGCGGTGTGGTGGCCGGATTACGGCGAATCGGCCTGCTTTCGAATCATGGGTTTTGGTTGTTGGTTGAAGACCGTGGAATTGGGCGGGACCGAGTGAGTGAGCCAGACATTACCACCGATTTCAGATCCGGCGCCGATGACGGTATCGCCGCCGAGAATGGTAGCGCCGGCGTAGATGGTGACGTTGTCGCCGACTTCGGGGTGGCGTTTAATGCCCTTGATCGGGTTGCCGTGTTCATCGGTGGGGAAGCTTTTGGCGCCCAGCGTGACCCCCTGGTAGAGTTTGACATTACGGCCGATGATACAGGTTTCGCCGATGACGACGCCGGTTCCGTGATCGATGAAAAAGCCGGGGCCGACGGTGGCGCCGGGATGAATATCGATACCGGTTTGCGAATGAGCCTGTTCGGACATGATGCGGGGGATCAGGGGGACATCCCCGGCATAGAGCAGGTGGGCGATGCGATGGACGACGATCGCCTGAAAGCCGGGGTAGCTCATGACCACTTCCATGATGGAGCGGGCGGCGGGATCGCCATCATAGGCGGCGCGCATGTCTTGCTGGAGGATTTCCTGGACGGCGGGGAGGGACTCGAGCAGACGATTGACCGCGGCTTCTGACTGACGGGTGCAATCGTGGCAATCGCGGCATTGTTCAAATTCACATTGATATTGAAAGGCCCGTTCGCATTGCTGGCGAAGGTGCATGGCAATGGTGAGCAGCCGATCTTCCATAGCTTCGGAGAGCGAATCGTCTTCGGGGGGGACGAATCCGCCATGGCAACCGGGGAAAAGGATGGCGATCAGTTCTTCGAGAACCTGATGGACGGCATCCCGTCCGGCGAGATTGAGGCCTTTGCGGGTATTCCGGGAGAGACGGCAGTCTTTGCAGAAACTCAAGCGGCGGGCGATGGTTGCGATCGGGGTCGTGATCCAAGTATTGATCTGTGACATGGGAACCTCAAGGTTGCAAGCGTGAAATCCGGCAGAGAACGCGGTCCGCCCCCAGGTTGGGCAGGCCGAGTTTGATAAGACCTAGCCCCAAGGGACAATCGGAGAGGCAGTCGAGTTCCTCGATGCGGATGCCTTCCAGGCGGCAGAGGTCCTGAAAATCCTTTAGCGTGGCGAGATGGATGTTGGGGGTATCGTACCAGGCATAGGGGAGGGTGTCGGAGATGGGCATCCGGCCATTGAAACTCAGGCTCAGGCGGTTCCCGAGACTTGAAAAATTAGGGAAGGTGACAATTCCGGCACGGGCAACGCGGAGCATTTCCTTGAGCACGAGGCGGGGTTTTCGGACGACCTGGATAGTTTGGCTGAGGATGACGTAATCATAGGAATCATCGGGGATCATTCCCAGCCCGTTATCGATATCCCCCTGGAAGACATCGAGGCCGCGGCTGAGCGCCGCGACGATATTGTCGAGGTCGATATCGATCCCGAGGTGGGGCCGTGCGGCCGAGGAATCGGCCAGTTCGGCGAGGAGTTGCCCGTCACCGCATCCGAGATCGAGGATCCGGGCCTTGGGGGCGACCATACGGCGGATACGGGCGCGATCGGCGGCGCGGGCGGTTTCCTCCGCTGAAACAGCTACCGGGGGGGGGGCGGGGCAGAGAAAGGTTTGGACCGCATCGGTCAGGTGGGCGATATCGAGTAAGAAGGCATCATGGCCATGCGGGGAATCGAGGAGACAATAGGAGACTTGTTTGCCGTTCCGGAGGAGGGCGGTGGCCACTTCAAGAGATTGTTCCGGGGGGAAGAGCCAGTCGGAACTGAGGGCGATGATGAGCATTTTTGCCCGGACGGGGGCGAATGCGGCGTCGAGTGAACCGAACCGTTCTTCCAGGTCATAGGAATCCATGGCCTCGGTGATATGCAGGTAGGAATTGGCATCGAACCGATCGACAAAGGCGCGGCCGTTATAGTGGAGATAACTTTCGACCTGGAAGCGGGTGTTGAATTTTTTCAGGGGCTCCGCGGCATCGCTTTTTTCCCGACCGAACTTGGTTTCCATTTTTTGGGGGGAGAGATAGGTGATATGGCCGATCATGCGGGCTTGGGCGAGACCCATTGCGGGGAGGTGCCCGGTGTCGTAATAATCCCCGCCCTCCCATTGGGGATCGGAGAGAATGGCTTCGCGTCCCACGATATCGAAAGCCAGGGCTTGGGCGTTGAGGGAGGCGGCGGAAGCGATGCAGATACAGCGGTCGACCATTTCGGGGAAACGCAGACTCCATTCCAAAACCTGCATGCCGCCGAGTGACCCGCCGATGACGCCATAGAGGCGTTTAACCCCGAGGTGGCGGAGGAGCAGATGTTGGACATCGACAATATCCCCCAGCGTGATTTGGGGGAATTTGGAGCCATAGGGGCGCCCCGAGGCGGGATCGGGCGAGGAGGGGCCGGTGGTGCCTTTGCAACCGCCCAGGATATTGGCGCAAATGACGAAAAAACGGTCGGTATCGATCCCTTTTCCGGGACCGATCATTTCATCCCACCAGCCGGGTTTTGTGCTATTTTCGTGAAAACCGGCGACATGGGCGTCTCCGCTGAGGGCATGGCAGACCAAAATGGCGTTATTGTGCTGGTTGTTGAGGACCCCATAGGTCTCGTAAGCCACGACCAATTCCGCTAGTTGGCCGCCCTTTTCCAATTTAAGGCCATTCGGGGGGAGATCGATCCGGGCAAGTTGTGTTTTAACGAGTTCCACGCTGTTTTTCATGATCCCGCTTTCCCAGAGGGTCCGCCTCGGAAATGGAAACCCCACCGGGGTGGGGGCGCTCCCTAATTCATTCCCGATTGCAGACGTTTTCAAGATAACGGCCGGTTTATCGAAAGTCAACGCCGGATTGACATGGGGCGGCAAAAGCGCTATATTAATCCGGTTTGGGTGAGTCCTCTTATGAAAAAATCCATGCTATACATCCTGGTTCTGATTGGGTTGGTTCACTTCGCGATTTGGAGCCTGTTGCCCCGGCCGCTGGGGGACGAAGTCCTGCCCAAGATGGATCGATTGCAGGGTGTTTCTTACAGTCCCTTCCGTCCCGGGGATGACCCGGCCAAGGGCATTTACCCTTCGGCGGCCCAAATTGAGGAAGATATGGCCCTTTTAAAGGGGCGGGTGGAGGCCATCCGGACCTATGGTGCGGTGAATTTGGAGATGATTCCGCCTTTAGCGGGTAAATACGGCTTACGGGTGATCGCGGGGGTGTGGTTGGGGGCTGATACCAAGCTGAACGACCAGGAAGTGGAGGCGACGATTGCACTGGCCAACCGCTATCCGAATATCACGGCGATTATTGTCGGTAATGAATCCGTCCTGCGTGGGGATTGTACCGCATCCCAGGTGATCGGGTATATCCGGAAGGTCAAGGCGCGGGTTTTGGTGCCGGTGACGACTGCCGAACCCTGGCATGTCTGGGAAAAATATCCCCGTTTGGCTGCCGAAAGCGACTTTATCGCCGCCCATTTTCTGCCCTATTGGGAAGGGATTCCCATTGCAGACGCCTTAACCCAGGTGGTTTGGAGTTATGACCGTCTGCATAGCCGGTTCCCGGACAAGCGGATTCTGATGGCTGAAGTCGGCTGGCCGAGTGCGGGTGAATTTTTTGCTGGATCCGTTCCCAACCGGTACAGCCAGGAGCGCTTTATCCGTCAATTCACCGATTTGGCCCAGCACAATGGGTATTCCTATTTCATTTGCGAAGCTTTTGATCAGAACTGGAAACTCACGGAAGGTCAAGTCGGGGCGAGCTGGGGCTTGATCAATGCCCAACGCCATTTCAAATTCGACTGGGCACACCCCTCGTTCGGCGGGGTATCGAAATGGGCGCAATGGTTCTTTGCACTGGGATTGGGGTTATTGGCCGTGTATCAGTTTATGCGCCGGACGCCTCAATTGGATCTGCGCGGATGGCTCTTTTTCGGGCTCTTGATCGAAGGCGTGGCGGCGATTACGGTCCATGGCGCCTGTTATGTGGTACGGCCGTGGATTACCGGGGTTTCCCGAGCGAGCTGGATATTCCTCTTCCCCAGCCTGTTGTTTGTGCTGTCGGTCGTGCTGATCCGCGGATTTGAAATGGCCGAACTGGTATGGCGACGGCGTTGGACCCGCCAGTTGATCCCCTTTAAGCCTCAGGAAGGCGCTCCGTGCCCCAAAGTATCGATTCATGTCGCCTGTCACCGGGAACCGCCGGAGATGGTCATTCGCCTGCTGGACAGTCTGGCGCGACTGAACTATCCGGATTTTGAAGTTTTACTGGTCGACAATAATACCCATGAAGAAGAGTTGTGGAAGCCGCTGGAGGCGCATTGCCAGAAACTGGGGCCGCGATTCCGCTTTTTCCATCTCGATCCCTGGCCCGGGTATAAGGCTGGCGCCTTGAATTTCGCCCTGCAACAGACGGCGCCTGACGCGGAAGTGATCGGTGTTCTGGATGCCGATTACCGGGTGGATCGCGATTGGCTTTCCGCTCTGGCCCCTTTCTTCGGCAATCCCAAAGTGGGATCGGTGCAGGCTCCCCAGGCGAATCGTGAATGGCTTCGCAGTCCCTTCAAAGAGATGTTGAATTGGGAATATGCCGGCTTTTTCCACCTCGGGATGGTTCACCGTCAGGAATATAATGCGCCCATCATGCATGGGACGATGATTTTGATCCGCAAATCGGCCATGGAAGCATTGAAGGGGTGGGCCGAGTGGACCATTTGCGAAGACGCCGAACTGGGGTTGCGCCTGCTGGAAGGCGGATGGGAGACCGTTTATATCAATCAACCCTTTGGTTACGGGTTGGTTCCGGATTCGTTTGTGGCCTATAAGAAACAGCGGTTTCGCTGGGCGTTTGGCGCCTTGCAAATCATGCGCGGGCATGCCCGTGATCTGTTCCGCAACCGGGAAACCCGCCTGACGCTCTCCCAGCGGTATCATTTCATCGCGGGCTGGATTCCCTGGATCGGCGATGGATTGAGTCTGATTTTTACCGTCGGCTTGGTTTTGTGGACCGCCGGAATGTTCATATTTCCCCATTACCTCATCACGCCCGATGCCGCTTTCATTGTGCCGGTCATTGCCGCCAGCCTGTTGACGACCTTGTCCTCCATTTGGCTCTACAAGCGCCGGGTTGGCTGTTCCTGGGGTGAAAGTCTTGCCGCGTCCGTCGCGGGGTTGGCCTTGACCTACACCATCGGACGGGCCTGCCTGGCTGGCTTGGTCCAGAAAAAAGTACCCTTTTTCCGCACGCCGAAGTGCCAGAATACGGACTCTATAATCGCCTGTCTGGCGATGGTGCGGGACGAATTGATTATCTTTGCCCTTTTATGGACGGCCATTTTGTCGATCCTCTTAACCCGATCCTGGAATAATTCGGCTAATATGGTCTGGTGTGCGGCCATGGCGTTCCAGTCGATCCCTTATCTGGCGGCCTTGGGCGTGGCATTGACCGTCAAACTTCCGGCGATGGGCTTGGGGCGACGCAGTTTTGCCTGGCGGCGGGCCTATGCGAATGAGCATCGGATTCGGGCCTTACGGCCGGCTCTGATGCCCGGGTATGGGGTGGAGGGTGCGCGTACCACCCTGAGTCAACCGGTTTTATCCTTCAAGGATCGGACCTTCCGCCTGTAACCTGATGGATGGTGGGCGGCGATGGGAGGATCCGTAATGGAACAGGGCGAGTGGGCAACGCGGCATCCAATCCGCTGGTCGTTTCGACGGGCGACCGCAAGTCAGCGCCTGATTCCTTCTTTTTTAATCATCGGGGCGCAGAAGGCTGGCACGTCTTCATTGCATTCCCAGTTGGTCCATCACCCGCAGATTTTGCCGTCGCTCCTCAAAGAGGTGCATTACTTCGACCTGAATTACCCTCGGGGCATTAATTGGTATCGCACTTTTTTTCCGATCCGATTACGAGCCCGGATGGCGGCGGTTTGGGTCGGCCAACCGGCCATCACAGGCGAATCGAGCCCGTATTATCTGTTTCATCCCCATGTTCCCCGGCGGGTGGAGCGCGATTTCCCGGGCATTCCGTTGATTGTGTTGTTACGGGATCCGGTGGAGCGGGCCTATTCCCATTATCAGCATGCTCGCCGGCATGGGATGGAACAACTCACCTTCGCCGAAGCACTGGCACAGGAGGACGATCGCATCGGGCCCGATCGCGAGAAGCTGGCGGTGGATGAGAACTGGCCTGCGGTCAATTTGCAGAACTTTTCATATCGTTCCCGCGGAGTCTATGTTGATCAACTGATGCGATGGATGCCGGTTTACGATTCGCGGCGCCTGTTGGTGCTAAGGAGTGAGGATTATTTTGCGGATCCCGGGGCGACCCTGATCCGGGTGTTGGAGTTTTTGCGGCTAAAGACCTGGCAGCCGGGCCGGTTTGCCATTCGAAACCGGGGGAACTACGCACACCAGGCGACTCCCCAGCACGAAGAGCTCAGAGCCTTCTATGCGCCGCATAATCGGCGATTGGCGGAATGGTTGGGATTTGATTTGGGATGGTGATGATTTGCACCTCCCCATGAAGGAAAAAGAAGAATGAGTGATGAGAAACAGGCGGCATCAGACCTGATGTCCGGGGTGGATAGTCGGGCCGCCGCTGCTGATATTTTACGGGAATGGATCGAAACCGGTTCCTTTCCCAATCGTCAATTGGATGCGCTGACGAAAGATCGCCCTTTTGTTCAGGAAGTGGTCTATGGGGTTCTGAAACATTTACGGGTTTTGGAGTGGATCGTCCGCCGTTACGCGGTTCAACAGCCGCCGCCCGACTTGGAGGCGGTGATCTGGGTGGGTTTCTATCAATTATTATACATGGACCATGTGCCGGATTACGCGGCTGTCCAGGCCACCGTGGCGGTGCCCTCCCGCAATCCGCGCATGCGGCCGCAAGCGGATTTTGTGAATGCCTTGTTGCGCCGCCTGCAAAAGGAGCGGGAAGGATTGCGGCTCCAATTTCCCGCGTTGCCGCTCGATGTGCGTGAATCGCATCCCCGGGAATTGGTGGCCCGGTGGTATCGACAATGGCCCCAAGCAGACGTAGAGGCCCTTTGCGCCTGGAATAATTCCAGGGCTGAGGTGATTGTCCGTCCCCGCGCGCATCGGGGCTCGATTGCGGAGTGGCGCGCCCAGATGGTTGCGGCGGGGATCGAGTTGACCCCGCATCCGTTTGCGCCGGAAGAATTTTTCATCGTGCCGCATGGGTGGACGGTACCCGATTTGCCGGGCTTCAAAGAAGGGCTTTTCACGATCCAGGACCCGGCCACCCTGGCAGCGGTCCGCCTTTTGGATCCCCAACCCGGTGAGGCGGTCTGGGACGCCTGTGCCGCACCCGGAGGTAAGACGGTGCTGATTTCCGAGCGGATGCAAGGCAAGGGATGCCTGACGGCCTCGGATCGATATGCCGACCGCATGGATCGGTTGATGGAAAATCTGCGGCGCTTGAAAGTCAACTGGGTGGATATCCGGACGGTGGATATCCGGGCTGCCAAACTGGCGGGATTGTTGCCGGTTCCGGCCTATGACCGGATTTTGCTGGACGTACCGTGCTCCAATACCGGGGTGTTGCGTCGGAAACCGGATGCCCGCTGGCGTTACAGCGATGATCGTTTGCGGGAATTGGTACAGTTGCAGTCGGAATTTCTGACCCTTTGTGCCGGCTTTTTGAAGCCCGGGGGAACCCTGGTTTATAGCACCTGTAGTCTGGAAAACGACGAGAATCAGGGCCAGGTTCAGCGCTGGCTGGCCCGCCGTCCGGATTTCAAGCTGAAAGATGAAACGTTTTTGTTTCCCCCAAAAACTCAGACCGATGGCGCTTATGCCGCACGGTTGGTTAAAGCAGACGCCGTTGTCTAGCCGTGCTTTCCAACGGCAAGATTTCAGATTAAATGATTACCCGGCATCCCGGCCGCGAACCCGTCGCGCGCATATCCGATTCCAGGACGGTGGGCGCGGACCCGCGCGTAACGCGGGATCGAGTTCATGATACCGTCAGTCATACGCCAGGGAAGCGCCGTGACTCCAGTGCCCGTAAATCAGATCCAGCGTCCATGAATCGCGGGTGGCGAATGCCTCCCGATACCGGCAGCTGCATCGAAATACGGCGAGGCGTACAAGCGGGGATGCACACCCTCGAACCGCATCTCCAGCGGTGTGGCGGAATGGAGGGCATCAGTCTCGGCGGCGCGCGGCATGGGCCATCCAGATTTGAGAATCCGTCTACTGGAACACAAAAATGATTCCCCTGGTCGAAGCCCATGCGGATTCGAATGCGCCATGGTCCACCCGGCCTCCTTGCCGGCGAAGGAATCCGGCCCGATCCCGCGCGTCATTCATCCAGGCCTGGTCCAGGCCGGCGTTGACGGACGGGCTTGTCCGCAGGCTCAGGCTAAAATCGCCCGCGCCGGCGTTCTCGAAAAGCGGCGGTCCCACCGTGTTGCCGTCGCCGGCATGCACCATCTGAAGGGTCGAGTACGAGACACCGACATTTCCCAGATCGCCGCCCAAGTTGTCCCATACGATCGAGTTGACCAGCGTCACCGTCCCGATCGAGTTGGTCACGCCCCAGGCCCCGTTGTTGGCGATCGTGCTGCTGCCGACGGAGACCGTGCCGCCCGTGACGATCAGCCCGGAAAGGCCGTAGCCGTAAATCAGGCAGTTGGTCATCGCCAGATGGCTGGCGGCGCCCTTGGTCACGGCATTCGAAGATCCAAGCTTGAAGGTGCTGTTCCAGAAGGTTGCCGGTCCGGTCGAGGCGACATGCGCCTCTTGCAGGCAATAGGCGTTGCGCGACGACAGGAAGGTGCAACCTTGGACGGTGGATGTTCCGGTGCCGGCCAGGAATAGCGAGTTCCCGAATCGGTTACCATTGGCACTGGATGCATAATTATCCTGAAACGTGCTGTTGGTCACCACGAGGCTATACGCTCCCAGCGCGTAAATGCCACCCCCCTCAAAACTTCCCATACTGGTGCCAGAAGTGGTGTTGTTTGATGCAAATGTGCAGGTGTCCACGAACGCGCTGCCCCCATTCAAATAGAGCCCGCCACCGCGCAACAATGCGTTTCCGCTGGCATAATTCCATCCCAGCGTCGAATTGCGCAGGGTAACGGCGGCAGTCTCCGCGTAAACGGCCCCGCCACCAACATGGTAAACGGAATTATTGTGGGTTAGCCGGGAATTGGCAATGGTCAGGCTTCCGCCCTTGGCGTAGATGCCGATGCCCGCAGGACTGGCGGCTCCGGGCTTGTTGCTGCTGATGTTGCAGTTGGTTATAACGACAGTGGTGTTCGCCAGGTAGAGTCCCGATCCGTATTGCGCCGTGCCGTTGGTCACGGTAAGCCCGTCCAGGGTCAGGGTGGAATTGGTGGCATATAGAATCCGGTATTTACCAGCGGCCGGTTTTGTAAGAATCGTGGGGGTTGCGCCCCGTTCCATGTCCACGCCGGTATAGCCGCCGCGAATCGTCAGGTTGACGGCACCGGCGATGCTGATCGAATTGGAGTGGCCGGGCCCGGGTGATGGATCATTGATGTATTGGCCATGCCGCATGTAAATGGTGCTCGTCTCGCCAATACAGGCATCCACCGCCGCCTGCAGGTTGCTGTAAGCGTTGGCCCAACTGTCGCCATTGTAGGGCGCCGCGCCGCCTGGAATGACAAACTTCTCGGCACCGAAAACGATCGCTCCGGTCAGCCAAAGCGCGATCCCCGCCGTAATGAACGCTGTCCGTTCCCAAAGATTCTTCTGTCCGTTCATGTTGCCTTTTCACCTTTCGGGATTCGGCGGAACTTTTACCCGCCGATGAGCCTTATAAGAGGACAATCCTCTTGCTACCCCCCTCAAAGCTGCACCTGACGGCTTGCTTTGCAAGGCGTATTATAAGTTGAAAAGCCATTGTGCCCGACCCGGGCACGCATCACCTCACAACTGACAACCTTCGCTTTTTGCGCGACACCCTGCCACACCCAAAACGAATGCTGGAAATATGGCATTTTTTAAGGCGCTTGTCTATCCTGCTCCCCAATTGAGTAGTTGTATGTATCTGCTGCGAAATTTGTTATGAGTGCAAAAAAAAATATGAATCGCACGATTCTGCACAACCCAGATAGCCCAGACGACTCTGTCTGCATGACGAACACGGCGGTCGCCATGTCCGGGTGCGCGGGCCAGGCAAGGCGTCTGCAACCTGGTCCTCGGCCTGCTGGTCATTGCCGCCGAACCGATGTTCAGACTGCTCGGTTAGCCTCGTTTGGAGCGAAAAAGCCCGCCGAAAACTCCGCGCACAGACCCGGAACCGACGGAGCCTGTCGCAAATCATCTGCGTTCATTTCGTACCTCTCCAACTACCTTTGGTGTTGAGGGGGATTTTCAAAAGCGAACGGCTGGAGCGAGCAAAAGCGGACAAAGCGTGGAGCGAGCAAAAGCGGACAGCCTGACAAGGAGAA
This sequence comes from uncultured bacterium, assembly GCA_903824675.1. Lineage (GTDB taxonomy): Bacteria > Verrucomicrobiota > Kiritimatiellia > CAIKKV01 > CAIJXV01 > CAIJXV01. The sequence continues at coordinate 55 of CAIJXV010000122.1, read as the reverse complement.
GGCGTTGATAGGGAGAGGGTTGTGAGGGGAAGCAGGAATAGGATCGCCCCCTAGG
>CAIJXV010000121.1 GCA_903824675.1 uncultured bacterium | reverse complement strand
TTGGACTCGTTCGCTCGTGAACGCGGTCGCCCGCTACTGTTCTTATGACAAACGCCTCCGCTCCAACTTCATTGATAATCTTCAGGGTCTATGGCCACAGCCAGATTCGATTCCTCACCGTTAGCTTGACGCGCATGCCCGACGCGGGGGAGGGCCTGGGGTGAGGGGGATTCAATCGAGCAGGAGAAGAGGGTCGCCTGTTCTCTGTAGGATCCCAAAGTTCCCCCTCACCCTTCCCTCCCCCGCGCCGGGGGGAGGGTATACTGAGAGGGTTAACATAGACTCGCGAGGTTCCTCCCTCACCCGACGCGGGGGAGGGTATGCTGAGAGGGTTAAATGCGCGCTGGCCCAGGCGAAGAAGAATAAGCGCCTGGGTTTATTATCCGGCGCGGATTTCCGCTTTCAATTCGCGAGTGACAGTTTGCATGATGCCCTCATGCAACTTGTTGGCTTCTTCGTCGGTCAGTGTCTTTTTATTGGATTGATAGGTAAACCGGTAGGCCAGGCTCTTGCGGCCTTCGCCCAGATTTTTTCCCCGGTAAATATCAAACAGACGAATGTCGATCAATTCCGTCGGGGCGGCCGCCCGGATCACATCCACCACCTGCTGGTGCCGGACGGATTCATCGACCGTCATCGCCAGATCGCGCATCACCAGGGGATACACCGAAACCGGCTTGACCGCCGGCACATCGGCGATATGCGGCGTCAACGCCGGAAGCGCGATTTCAAAAACCACCACGGGATCCTGAATCCGCCACTCGGTCATCAGGCTCCGCCGCATCAGGGTTAAAACCCCGGCCGGCCGGCCTTCGATGGCAACCGACAACGCGCCGCCGGCTTCGCCATACGGCAATTCCACGGGCGCAAAATCGACCTGGAGCAGGCGTAATCCGCCGGACTTGCGGGTCGGGATTCGCGCGGCCCGGCACAGCTCCATTAAAAAGCCCTTGCCCCACTGCAGAACCTCATCGGCGGTCGGAGTCGCCTGCCGGGTGGTGGCCAGACGGCCCACCGAGCCCATCAACCCCACACAGACCCGCGTCTCTTCCCCATTGGCCCCATCGGCCTTCTTGAAAAACACCCGGCCCATCTCGAAGAGAACCGCATCCGAAACCTGCCGCGCGCGATTCCGTCCCAGGACATCCACCATCTGGGGAATCAGCCCATTGCGCAAGGTGGTGTGGTCGGCGCTGATCGGCAGGGGCAGAACCACCCGGCGGTCGGCATCGGCGGCATCAAACTGGTCCATGAATTTTCCGGACACAAAGCTGTAATGCATGACTTCCGTGGCGCCCAACCCCACCAACAGGTTGCGCACTTCAGTTTCAGCCCGCCACAAAAGCTCATCCGCACCCGGCACCAATCGCGCCGCCGGCGCCAGGACCGGGATTTTGTCCAACCCGTCGATCCGGACCAGTTCCTCAATCAGATCGGCCTCCAATTCGAGGTCAGCTCGCCAACTGGGGATCCGCACGGTACACTGATCGGCCGTCTTTTGCTCGCACACGATATCCAGGGACGCCAGGATCGCGACGATGCGCTCATCGTCCAACGCCACGCCCAACAGGTCGCGGGCCTTCTGAAAACGCAAATCCAACCGCCGGGGCACCGGCGGCGATGAAAACACGTCCACCACCCCGCGCACCAGCCGGCCTCCGGCCAACTCGACCATCAGGCGGGCGGCCCGTCGTCCGGCCCACTCGCTGAGGAACGGATCCACGCCCCGTTCGAATCGATAGGAGGATTCGGTCGACAAATTCAATTTGCGGACCGTCTTGCGGATATCCGGTCCGAGGAAGCAGGCGCTTTCCAACAGAACATCGGAGGTATCGGCTTGGATTTCACTCCCCGCCCCGCCCATGATGCCGGCCAGGGCCACCGGGCGTTGGCCATCGGCGATCATCAACATCTCGGGCGTGATCGGCCGTTGAACTCCATCCAGGGTTGCAAAAGTTTCGCCCGTCTGCGCCCGTCGCACAATGATCTGCCCGCCCTGGAGCAGGCGATAATCGAAGGCATGCAGGGGTTGCCCGCATTCCAACATCACGTAGTTGGTGATATCCACCAGGTTGCTGATCGGCCGGACGCCGGCGAGGGTCAACCGCTTCTTCATCCACTCGGGACTCTCCGCCGCCTTCACGCCGCGAATCGCCCGAGCCGTATAGCGGGGGCAGCCCCGGGCATCTTCAACCGTCACCCGGATCACGTCGTTGATCTCGGTGCCGGTTTCGTCGGCCGGAAGCTCGGGAATCTTCAAACGGGCTCCGGTCAATGCCGCCACTTCCCGGGCTATCCCGATCAGGCTCAGGCAATCGGGCCGATTGGGCGTCACTTCCACCACCAGCACTGTCTCGGGCGGTCCCAGCAGTTGGGACGCGGGCGTGCCGGGAACGGTCGCCGGGGGAAGCAACATCAGGCCGGAATGATCGTCGGACAAGCCCAGTTCATCGGCGGCGCACAGCATGCCGGAGGAGGGTTCCCCCCGGATTTTGGCGGGCTTGATTTTCATCCCGTTCGGCAATTGACAGCCGAGCGGCGCCAGGATCACCTTGGCGCCTTCGCTGAAATTCCAGGCGCCGCAGACGACGCTGAGTTCGCCGCTGCCGTCAAAGACCTTGCAAATCCGCAACTTGTCCGCGTTGGGATGCGGCGCAATCGTCCGCACTTCGGCGGCGATCAAGCCGGCATAATCGGATCCGACCGTCTCGATCCCCTCCACTTCCAGCCCTGAAAAGGTCAACCGATCGGCCAGTTCCGCCGGGGTCAGAGTGATATCGACATAGTCTTTCAACCAACTGATGGGTACACGCATGGCTAAGTCTCCCGGAAAAATCAGGCAAATTGCTCAAGAAATCGCAGGTCGTTTTCGTACAGGTGGCGGATATCCTCAATCCCATACTTGATCATGGCGATCCGCTCCACTCCCATGCCGAAGGCATACCCGGTGAACTGCGCGGCATCGATCCCGACGATTTTAAAAACCCGGGGATCGACCATGCCGGCGCCGGAGATCTCGATCCAGCCGCTGTTCTTACAGACGCGGCAGCCGCGCCCATGGCACATATGGCATGAGAAATCGTATTCGACGCTGGGCTCGGTGAACGGAAAGAAATGCGGACGGAACCGGACCTTGACATCGGCGCCCATCATTTCGCGGGCAAAGAACGTGATGTCCCCCTTGAGATCGGCCATCGAGACCCGGCGATCCACATACAGTCCCTCGACCTGGTGAAAATTGGCCGAGTGGGTGGCATCGGTTGTATCGCGGCGATAACAGCGGCCCGGCGCGATGATCCGGATCGGCGGTTGCTGCCGTTCCATCACGCGGATCTGCACCGGAGAGGTCTGGGTCCGCAACAACTCCCCGCTCTCCAGCCAGAAGGTGTCCTGGATATCCCGCGACGGGTGATCGCCCGGCGTGTTGAGCGCATCGAAATTATGATATTCCGTCTCGATATCCGGCCCATCGGCCACGGTGAAACCCAACCGCGAAAAAATCCGGGCGACCTCCTCGATCACGCAGGTGATGGGATGGCGCCGGCCCAGGCCCCGCCATAAACCCGGCAGGGTGGTGTCGAGCCGCAGACCGGTTTGCGCGGCGGACGCCTGCAAAGCACCCCGGCGCTGATCCAACGCCTCACCCAGGGCTTGCTTTAATACATTCGCCTGTCGTCCGAATTCCGGCCGATCCGCGGGCGGAACCGTTTTCAGATCCTGCATGATCCCCTGCAATAATCCGTTGCGTCCGATATACTTGATCCGCAGGGTCTCCACATCGGCCAGGGTCCCGGCCGCGGCGATTTCCGCCAGGGCCGCAACCTGAAATGTCGACAATTCCTGTACATTCATAAGCATTCCATCCGTTTCCGCGCCGCAAACGGCGCCCCTCCCGTCGGCGTAAGCCAGCCCATAGGTCTGGCTTTACTTACGCATCCCCCTGTACAGCCGGGCATACCGCACGGCGTAAGCCAGCCCATAGGTCTGGCTTTACTTACGCTTCCCCGTACAGCCGGGCGTACCGCACGG
>CAIJXV010000120.1 GCA_903824675.1 uncultured bacterium | reverse complement strand
TTGCTCTTGGTTCCATCTTTTTTTTGCCGAGTTGAATTCGGAGTTTCTCGCGTAATATTTTCATCCCACAGGTCCCCATGCATCGGAGTCGCGAAATTTTCCCCCAGCCGGGTGGGTCAGGAGGTACCTGCACTTGCCCTCTGCCCAAAATAATTAAGCTTTACTTGTTGTGTGATTTCCAAAAAAATAGTGGTTTATTCAAGGGGACTTTGTTTATGAGCACTCTTCAGCGGTATCCGCCGATCAGCCCTAAATGCCCGGCTTTATTGCATGGGGGCGATTACAATCCTGATCAATGGCAGGCGACGCCAGAAGTCTGGGATGAGGATATGCGGTTGATGAAAGCCGCCGGTTGCAATGCGATGAGCATCGGCATTTTTTCCTGGTCAGCCCTCGAGCCGGAGGAGGGGCGTTTTACCTTCGACTGGTTGGACACGATCATGGACAAGCTGGCGGCGAACCAGGTCTTCGCCCTTCTCGCCACGCCGAGCGGGGCAAAACCGGCGTGGATGAGCGCCCGGTATCCGGAAATCCGGCGGGTCACCGTCAACGGCCAGCGGGAACGGCACCAGGGTCGGCACAACCACTGCCGATCCTCGCCGATCTATCGCGAAAAATGCCGGATGATCAATACCCGCCTCGCCCAGCGCTACCAGTCCCATCCCGCGTTGCTGGCCTGGCATGTGTCCAATGAATATAGCGGTGAGCCTTGCTATTGCGGGCTCTGTCTGGGCACCTTCCGCAATTGGTTGCGCCGGAAATACCAGGACGATCTCGGCCGGTTAAACCAGGCCTGGTGGACCGGGTTCTGGAGTCACACCTTCACCGATTGGAATCAGATCTATCCCGAAGATTCTACCGTGCACGGGATGATGCTGGATTGGACGCGCTTCAACACGGAACAGACCATTGACTTTTTTAAGTACGAGTCCGGTCCCCTGCGATCGCTGACGCCGCAAATTCCCGTGACCACCAATTTCATGGGACTCTGTCCCACCCTGGATTATTGGAAATTCGCCCGGGCCGTGGATGTGATTTCCTGGGATAGTTATCCGAGTTGGCATGCGCCCGAAGGCGATGTGGCGGTCGCCTGTCAGACGGCTTTCACGCACGACATCAACCGGTCGATGAAGGGCGGACGTCCGTTCATGCTGATGGAAAGCACGCCGAGCATGACCAATTGGCAGGCGGTGGCCAAGCTCAAGCGGCCGGGGATGCACCTGTTGGCCAGTTTGCAGGCGGTGGCGCACGGGGCCGATACTGTCCAGTATTTTCAATGGCGCAAAGGTCGGGGTGGGGTCGAAAAATTTCATGGGGCGGTGGTGGACCATTGTGGTCACGAAAAGACCCGTGTTTTTGAGGACGTGGCCGAAGTCGGGTGTGCGCTCGAGCGGTTGGCGCCGGTCCTCGGGACGACCGTGCGACCCGAGGTGGCGGTGGTGTACGACTGGGAAACGCGCTGGGCCGTCGAAGGCATCCAGGGTTTGGGCCACAACCTGAAAAAATACCCCGAGACCGTGATTTCCCATTATCGGCCCTTTTGGGCGGCCGGGATTCCCGTGGATGTCATCGATCAGACCGTGGCGCTCGACAGTTATCGTCTGGTCATTACGCCGATGCTGTACCTGCTCCGACCGGGCATGGCCCAAAAATTGAGCGCCTTTGTCGCCGCCGGGGGGACTTGGGTGGCGACGTATTGGACGGGGATTGTGGATGAAAACGATTTGTGTTTCACCGGGGGGTGGCCGGGCGCCGGATTGCGCGAGGTGCTGGGCATTTGGGATGAGGAGATCGACGCGGGGTATCCTGCGGACCGTAATCACGTCGCGATGAAGGCCGGCAACCTCCTGGGATTGAAGGGGCGGTTTGAAGCTTCGGAGCTGTTTGGCCTGATCCATGCGGAAAACGCCCGGGTGTTGGCGACCTATGCGGATGATTTTTACAAAGGCCGCCCGGCGGTGACGGTCAACGCGTTCCAGAAGGGTGAAGCCTATTACCTGGCTGCCCGGACAGAGGCCGCCTTCCAGGATGCCTTTTATGGTGCGTTGATCGAACGGCTCAAGTTCACACCCGCGCTTGCGGCCCGTCTTCCGTCCGGTGTCACCGCCCAAATCCGGTCCGATGGGAAGCGGGATTATGTGTTCGTGATGAATTTCAATGACCAACCGGTGACGGTTCCCCTGAAAGCCAAGCCGGCCCGCCGGGAACTGTTGACCGGTAAAGCGGTCAAGGGCTCGTTGACTTTGCCGCCGTTTGGCGTCCAAGTTCTGGCCTCGGAAAAATAAGCGTACGGCACCCCGAAATCCATGAGCGACCCAACCTCCACTCCCATGATGAGCCAGTACCGGCGGATTCGGAACCAACTTCCGCCGGAGACCATTCTTTTTTTCCGGTTGGGCGATTTCTACGAGATGTTTTTTGATGATGCCAAGGTGGCTTCCCAGATCCTGGATATCGCCCTGACCCGGAGGCAGGGGGTGCCGATGTGCGGGATTCCCTTTCACGCCTCGGATGCCTATCTGGCCCGCCTGATCCGGGCTGGAAAAAAAGTCGCCATCTGCGACCAGATGGAGGATCCCTCGGCGACCAAGGGGATTGTCCGCCGCGAAGTGACGGCGATCGTGACGCCGGGCACCGCGACCGAGGAGGCGGTCCTCGATTCCAAACGGCCGAACTATCTGGCGGCGGTCATGGAGTGCGACGGTCTGTTCGGGCTGGCGATGCTGGATTTATCCACCGGTGATTTCTGGGTTGAGGAAAGTCGCGATGCGGGGGCGATGGAAGATAACCTGGGTCGGTTTGCTCCCCGGGAATGTCTGGTGCCGACCGAAGCCCGGGACACACCGGCCCTGCACGCCCTTCTGGCCGGGGCTCCCCGGACCCTGGTGACGGCCTGTGATGACTGGACGTTCCGTTACGATGCCGCGCGGGATGAATTGGTCCGTCATTTCAAGGTGCATTCACTGGAGGGGTTCGGCTGTGAATCGCGGCCCGCGTTGGTGGGGGCGGCGGGGGCGGTATTGCATTATGTGCGCGAGGAACTTCACCGTGCCGTGGCCCATGTCCGATCCCTGCGGGTCAATAATCCCTCGGATTTCATGATTTTGGACGAAGCGACCTGCGCCAATCTGGACCTGGTCGGCACCCGGGGGAACGAGCGGGCTTCCACCAGCCTGATCGGCGTGCTGGATGTTACCCGCACCCCGATGGGGGGGCGGTTATTGCGCGAATGGTGTTTGCGCCCGCTGGCGGAACGGACGGCGATTGTGCGGCGGCATGAGGCGGTATCGGCCTGGATTGAACGCCGGGCCGCCTTGCAGGAGTTGCGCGAAGCCTTGAGCGGAATCCGCGATCTGGAGCGCTTGATCGCCCGGTTAGCCGCGGGCGGCGGTAATGGCCGCGATGTGCGCGCCCTCGGCACTTCACTCGCCTGCCTGCCGGCGGTCCAGGCGGCCTTGACGGCCGTGCCCAATCCCTTATTGACCGAGTGGGCCGAACGAATCCAGCCCCTGCCCGAGCTGGTGGCGCTGATCGATAAGACCCTGGTTGACGAGCCGCCGATGACGATCCGCGAAGGCGGGGTCATCCGTAAGGGGTATCATGCGGAATTGGACGAGTGGCGCGAGTTGGCGAGCGCCGGGCGGAACTGGCTCGCCGAATACCAGATCCGGGAGCAGGCACGGACCGGGATCAAGACCCTCAAGGTTCGCCATAACAAGGTGTTCGGCTATTACATTGAAATTTCCCGCGGCCAGGCAACCCAGGCTCCCGCCGACTATACGCGCAAGCAAACCCTGGTCAACGCCGAGCGATTTATCACTCCGGAACTCAAGGATTATGAAAACCGGATCCTGGTTGCCCAAGAGCGCTCGATCGCCTTGGAATACAATTTATTCATTGAGATCCGGGACCAGGTGACCGCCCACACCGCCGCAATCCAGGCTACCGCCCAGGCGGTGGCGGCCATCGATGTTTTGTCGTCGTTTGCCGACCGGGCCATCGCCTTGCGGTATGTCCGTCCCGTCATGACCGATGGCGACGAACTGACGATTCGCGAGGGGCGGCATCCGGTGGTGGAACAAATGCCGGAAGCCGAACGGTTTGTCGCCAACGATACCCAGCTCGACGGCGACGCCGCCCGGCTGGTCATCCTGACCGGGCCCAACATGGCCGGTAAATCCACCTATATCCGGCAGGTGGCCTTGATCGCCATCCTGGCGCATATCGGCTCATTTGTGCCGGCTCGCGAAACGGTGATGGGGGTCATCGATCGGGTGTTCACCCGGGTGGGCGCCAGTGACGACCTGGCACGCGGCCGCAGTACTTTCATGGTGGAAATGCAGGAAACGGCCAACATTTTAAACAACGCCACCGGGCGAAGCCTGATTGTTCTGGATGAAATCGGACGGGGGACCAGCACGTTCGACGGCATCAGTATTGCCTGGGCGGTGGCTGAATATTTGCACGATCGGGTCAAGGCTAAAACCCTCTTCGCGACCCATTACCATGAATTGACCGACCTCGCGCTGACCTTGCGCGGGGTTAAAAACTATAATGTGCTCGTGCGCGAAGTCGACGACCGGGTGGTTTTTTTGCGGCGAATTGTCCCGGGGGGCGCCGACAAGAGTTATGGCATTCAAGTGGCCCGTCTCGCCGGTTTGCCGGTGGAGGTCATCGACCGGTCGAAAGAAATCTTAGCCAATCTGGAAGAGGGTGAATTGGGCGAAAGCGGCCAGCCCAAACTGGCCCGGCGGAATACCCGCAAGCTCAAAATTGATCCGCGCCAACTGGACCTGTTCGGGGGGTAGATGGTTGAATCCGGGAGTAAATGATGAACCGATATCATGAATCAGGGGCAAAAACCAAGACTTCGAGTCCGCCCGGTGCCGCTGGACCGTCAGCGTGCCTCTTCCCATCCGAAGCGCGATTTTGTCGGCCGATGTTTGATGTGAAGGTTCCGATGCGCGATGGGGTCAATCTGGCGACCTCTGTTTTTCTCCCCCTCTCCGGGGATTCCTTCCCGGTTGTATTGGTTCGGACAGCCTACAATCGCAATGGTTTTTTTGAGCGTTTCTTTGCGGAAAACGGGATCGCCATGGTGGTTCAGGATTGCCGCGGCCGCTACGATTCCGAAGGGGAGTTCGAACCCTTTGTGAATGAACCCGCCGACGGGTTCGATACGCTGGAGTGGATGGGCCATCAACCGTGGTGCAACGGGCACATCGGAATGTACGGTGATTCCTACCTGGCGGCCGTGCAATTTGCCGTAGGACCCTTGAAAAGTCCTTACCTGAAGGCGCTGAATCCACGGTTTATGGCCGTGGATTGTTGGAAGCACGGGTATTATGTGGATGGCGCCTTGAGCCTTGGGTTGACCTGGAGTTGGCTGGCGTTTGAAACCGGCACGCGGACCTCGCGCGCCCAGGTGATGCCCCTGTTTGACGTGCCTAAGTTGATCCGACATTTGCCGCTGATGACACTGGACGAAGCCAGTGGATTCGGCGCGGTCAAGCCCTATCGGGACTATCTTGCGAACGGGCGCTTTGGACCGCTCTGGGAGCGCTATCATTACAACCGGGACTACGAAAAATATACCATGCCGGTGCTGCTCTTGGGCGGCTGGTATGACAATTATCCCGGCGAGGCCGCCACGGCGTTCATGGGCTTGCGGAAGCAGGCCCCGACCGCCCGGTTGCGGGACGGTCACCGGTTGATTCTCGGCCCCTGGTCCCATGGGATTTGCCCGGGTTCGGTCCTGGGAGAAATGGACTATGGTCCCGAAGCGACGAAAGAGAATGACGCCCATCTGCGGTGGTTGCGATGCCTGTTAAAAGAGGGCGATCCGGCCGCCTTTCAGCTTGCGCCCATCCGTATTTTTGTCATGGGCCTCAACCGGTGGCGGGATGAATATGAATGGCCCCTGGCGCGCACCCGCTTTACGCCGCACTACCTGCGGGCGGATGGACTTCTCTCCCGGGAAAAGCCCTTGGACGATGAAGTCCCCGACGGCTATGTGTATGACCCGGCCGATCCGGTGCCGTCTCTGGGCGGAAACCACTCGGTGGGACCTTACAATCCCGGATTATATGATTTTGTGAAGCCGGGCGCGTTTGACCAGCGACCCGTGGAAGCTCGGGCGGATGTGCTGACCTTTACAACCCCGGTCTTGTCGCAGGATGTGGAAGTGACGGGGCCGGTGGTGATGAAGTTATGGGCGTCCACTTCAGCCCGGGATACCGATTTTGTGGCGCGTCTGACTGATGTGTACCCGGATGGGCGGTCATTCAACATCACCGAAGGCGTGATCCGCGGCCGGTTCCGAAAAGATGTTTGGGGTGCCCCGGAAATGTTGGAACCGGACCAGTCGTATGAATTCACTCTCGATATGTTGGTCACCAGCAATGTGTTCATGGCGGGACATCGGATTCGGGTGGATATCACCAGCAGTAATTTTCCGGTTTGGTCTCGCAATCAGAACACCGGGAATGATCCGGCCACGGATACGGAAATGCAAACGGCCAGGCAGTGCATCTATCACGATGGGGCGCATCCATCGCATATTATCTTGCCGATTATCCCGATGGACCCGCGATAGAAAAAGGACGGCTCAATGAACCCTAGGTATTGGATAGTGGCAGGGGTGATCGCGTTGGGAATCGGGTTCCTGACGATCTTCAACCGATTGATCCGGTTGAAAAACCAAGTGAATGAGGCGTGGAGCGGGGTCGATGTCCAATTGAAACGGCGACATGACCTGGTGCCGACACTGGTTGAATGCGTCCGGGGTTACCAGGTGCATGAAAAGGGACTGTTTGACGACCTGGCGCAAAGCCGGGCCCGGGCGGTGGAAGCCCGGGGGGCGTCATCGGCGGCTCCGGCCGAACAAGACTTGGGGGGCCGGTTACGCGCCTTGGTGGCGCTGGCGGAAGCCTATCCGGATCTCAAGGCCGGCCAGAATTTTAGCGAGTTAAGCCGGAATCTGGTCGAGATCGAGGATCACCTTCAATATGCGCGGCGTTTTTACAATGGCAGTGTGCGCGACCTGAATAATCTGGTGGAATCCTTTCCCAGCCGGATCGTGGCGGGGATGTGCGGGTTCGCGCGGGCTGAGTTTTTTGAAATCGAATCCGCCACGGAGCGGAATACTCCCGAGGTGCGTCTATGAACATCATACCGCGCTGGGTCTTGCGCGTGGGGTTGGCGATCCTGCTCGGCGGAGCGATTTCTGCGTCGGCGGACGAGCGCATTCTGGCCTTTGACAGCCGCATCGAGGTGAATCCGGACGCGACGATGACGGTGACGGAAACCATTCGGGTTCGGGCGGAACGGCAGAGTATCAAGCGCGGGATTTATCGCGATTTCCCTCAGATTTATCAGGGCGAATGGGGGCTTGTCGCCAAAACGGGATTTGAAGTGGTTCGGGTTCTCCGGGATGGAAATCCCGAACCGTTCCACACTGAAAAGCGTGAAAACGGGGTGAGAGTTTATATCGGCCAATCAAGCGTTATGCTGCCGCTGGGCAATTATACCTATACCCTGACCTATCGAACGGACCGGCAATTAGGTTTTTTTAAGGACCACGATGAGCTTTATTGGAATGTAACCGGCAACGGGTGGGAATTCCCCATCGATCGAGTCACGGCCGGTGTCCGGCTGCCTGCGGGCGTGGATATTACGGCGACCGAAGCCTACACAGGACCCCAAGGGGCACGCGGCCGGGATTATCAGGTTGAAAAATTTGCCGATAATGAGGTGGGCTTCGTCTCAACCCGAGGGTTGAGTTCCCGGGAGGGACTGACGATTGTCGTCTCCTGGCCGAAGGGGACTATTGTTGCTCCCACGCCACGGGATCAATGGATGCGCCGGATTCGGGAGAATCCCGGGATCTTCCTGGCCGCCGCCGGTCTGGTGTTGGTTTGTATTTATTATCTATTGGTCTGGCTCGCGGTTGGCAAAGATCCGAAGCGGGGAGTGATCATCCCCTTATATTCACCACCGAAAGGCTTTTCACCGGCTGCCGTACGCGGGTTGGTGCGGATGGGATTTGATGATAAATCGTTCGCGGCCGGCCTGATCAATTTGGCGGTCAAGGGTGCGGTAACAGTGGAAGAGAGCACCCGGGAAATCAGGGAACTATTAAAAAAAGCGCATGCACCTGAGATAGCGGTCAAGCTTGCAGCGGCCGCTGAAAAGAAGACGGTGGAATACAGTATCCGTTTGAAAAATGCACAGGCCCCCGGATTGGCGCCCGAGGAACAGGTCCTTCTCGATAAACTGCTGAAGACCCGGACGGTGGTTCGGTTGGTTCAATCCAGCCATCTCTCCGTCAGTGCGGCGAAAAAGGGAATGGAATCGGTTTTAACTAAATTACTCGAGAACCGGTATTTTGAAAAAAATCTGGGGTATTGGGTGGTGGGCCTTTTGTTTTCATTGGGCCCCCTGGCCCTTTCACTGGTGGGGAGTCGCGAGATAGGCGGTGCGATCTTCGCCCTCTTCTGGTTGTCGATTTGGACCCTGGTCGTAACCTTTTTGCTGTCCGCTTGTGTTTCGCTGTGGCGTTCGGGTCCCTGGCATAAGGCCTTGCCCTCAACCCTCTTCGCTCTGCCTTTTTTGGGTGGGGAGTTTTTGGGGCTTTTTTTCCTGACGAAAACCGCGTCGGTCTGGGTCCCCGTTTTTTTCCTGGTGGGTGCTCTAATGAATGGATTCTTTTATCATCTCCTCAAGGCGCCCACATGGACTGGCCGGAAGATTCTGGACCAGATCGAAGGGTTTCGCTGGTACCTGAAGGTGGGCGAAAAAGATCGGCTCAACCTGGAAAATCCGCCGCAGCGGACGCCCGAATTATTCGAACAGTTTCTGCCTTATGCCCTGGCCCTGGATGTGGAGCAGGAATGGGCGGAACAATTCGCGGACGTTCTGGCCCAAGCCGGTGAGGAAGATTCGACATACTCGCCGACTTGGTATTCCGGCCGGTCGTGGGTCGCCCTGGGTGCCGTGGGTTTCACTCAGGCATTGGGGAGTTCGATGTCGACGGCGATCGCGGCCGCATCCACCGCGCCCGGTTCCAGCTCGGGTGGAAGCGGGGGGGGCGGGGGAGGCGGATCCTCCGGTGGCGGGGGAGGCGGGGGAGGCGGCGGAGGGTGGTGAGGGAACGGAACAAATAGAAATAAAGGTGTCATGACCCGTAAATTACGCTAAAGAACTGTGGGCAGGGAAAAAGGGGAGAGGGGACGGGGATGGGATTTATACTGGGCGCTATTATACTGGGGTCGGTTTGGGGTTCCATTTTAGGCTGCCTGCCGGGTTTGCATATTTACAATGTTTTGGGGGCAGTGATCGGCTGTATTTCTCTTTTTCCGATTTTAGCTTCGCTTCCGGCGCCGGTGATCGGTTTGTTTTTTGTAACGATGATCGTTACCTGGAGCTTGCTGAATTCGATCCCTTCCATCCTGCTGGCCGCGCCTGACGAAAGCGCATTGTTCACGGTTTTACCGGGTCAATCATGGGCCCTTCGGGGGCAGGCTCGGGCGGCCATCGAGTTGACTCTGGTGGGCGGTGTTATCGGATTCATTCTTTGTGTTCTGGTTCTCGGCCTGACCGGCTTCTGGGCTTTGCCGGCTTTGCATCGGGTATTACGGCCGCATTATGCCTGGATTTTATGGAGCGTGATCGCCTTCATGCTTCTGTCTGAATGGCCCCGGACAACGAGGCGAGGGCCCGGGGGGTGGCGGAAACTCGCCGAAGGATGGATGGGCCTGGCTGTGGGTTTGTTGACTTTTGTCTTGTCGGGCTTACTGGGCTTTATCGTGATGTATGATTTTGGATCCGGCTCGCGGGGCCCCGGAGCCAATCTGTCTCCGGCTTTCGTGGGATTGTTCGCCTTGCCCGGGCTATTGATAACCGGACTTAGTTCCGTCCGTCTCCCGGCCCAGCGCCTGCACAAGGTCTCCCGGCCCGGCCGGGCAATAAGCATTCTGGGGGTGGGTGCCGGCTTTCTAGGGGGATGTTTTTCCGCCTATTTTCCCGGTGTAACCGGCGGTATGGGCGGATTACTGGCAGGGCATGCGGTCGGCATTCGTGAGGATCGCTCTTTTTTGCTATCCCAAGGCGCGTCCAAGACGATCTATTACGGTGGCGGTTTTCTGTTGTTGTGGACCCCGGGGTTTGCGCGGGTTCGCGGTGGAGGCGCCGCGTTGTTCAAGAGTCTGGGGTATGGGGGAGGAACGCTGGCCGATTTTGCGATGGTCCTGGCGGGGGCCCTGGCGGCAGTTGGAATTGGCTATCTCCTGGGCAGGCCCTTGATCCGGGGGAGTCTACGACTTCTGCGCCGTCTGGGGTATCGCCGTTTCAGCGGACTGGCGATCGGATTGTTGATTTTCGTGGTGGCTGCCCAAACGGGGGCGTGGGGACTGGGTATTATGTTGGTGGCAACGGCAATCGGGCTGTTGCCGTTGCTGTTCGGCACCCGGCGGATGAATGCTTTGGGGGTCATTCTTCTGCCCCTCGCTTGTAATCTGGCGGGCTATGGCGCCCGAGTGGCGGAGTGGCTGGGGGTGTTGAAGATGTGAGAGAAGAAGGGGCCTAGGCTGTAGGGGCGTAAACGGTAGGGGAAGGGATTTAGACTGGGAGGCGGAGTGAAGGGCGCATTTTATTTCGAAGGAGGGGATGATGCGAGATCATACGAAACTCAGGGCTTTTGAATTGGCGGACGAAATTGCGCTGTTGATCTATCAGGTGACCAGATTATTTCCCAAAGAGGAGATATATGGGATGACTTCCCAAATGAGGCGAGCATCGATTTCGGTCCCCTCCAATATCGTTGAAGGATGTGCCCGTGAAAGTCAGGTCGAATACCTTCGTTTTCTTGAAATTGCATTTGGCTCTTTGCGCGAACTGCATTATCAATGCACTCTTTCAAACCGTTTAGGCTTTATTGTGCATGGCTTTGAACTGCTTGATTCGAAAATTCAAGAAACCGAAAAAGTCTTAGGATCTTTGATACGGGCATTACGGAAACACTGAGGGGAAAGGGCCGAGGCTGTAGTGGTTTAGATGGTGAGACGGATGGCACAGAGAAAGCGATGGGGAACAGACAAAAGGGGTCGACCGCTGCAAATCTACAGCCAACGCGCCTACAGTCTAACGGTCTCTTTTTGGCAAACCTACAGCCTAAGACCCTACTGTCTAAATAACCTAATGATATCATAATGAAAGGCTTGACCCATTTTATTGGCGCTGTGGCAACCGCGTCTTGTTTTCCTTTCGCGGTTCAGGCGGGAATGAACGGTGAGGGGACGTTGCTGGTGTTGAGTGGGATTGTCGGAATTCTCCCGGACACCTTGGATTTTCGAGGATTCCGATTTTGGGCCCGCACCGAGATCGAACTGGCGCCGGATCCACTGTCGCCCGACCTCGCGTCCATGGCCGCCGGATTGGTTGAGGCCGTGCGGCGGGCAGGTGCGGAGGGACGGACGATAGGGGTGAAGTTGGACACCATGCCGGTGAGAGGGGATCGGTGGCGACAATACCGGGTGCGATTTGATCCCCCGCGCCGCCGGGTGACGGTCACCCTCGGGCCGGTGGTGACGACCGGTCAGGTGCCGGTCGAAGATTTCGCGCCGGTCATGGCGGCTCCCGTCACGGCCGCGCTCGATTTTCCCATTCGACTCGACTATGTGGCGGACATTACGGTGGATATCTTTGATGGCCCCATTCTGGACCTGGTTCCAGGGCGGGACGGGCGGATTGCGATTGAGTTTTTGCCGTGGCATCGGGGCGCATCGCACAGCCTGCTCACCGCGGTGGCCCTCGGTTTGCTGGGAGGAGTTGTTTTCCGATCGGTTGGCGCCGCGCTTCTTTTGGCGTTGGCCTATGCCTCGCATATCCTGGCCGACCAGCTTGGGTTTTTGGGTTCGCGTTTGTTCTGGCCCGTGAGTAAAAGACGAATTCCGGGACTGCAACGAACGCATGCCATGGATCGATTTTGGAATTTTGGAATGATCTGGACGGCCCTGGTCCTGATCTATGCCAACCTGGCGGTGCAAACACCCGGAGGAGGCATAGTTTCCCGATTTCAATTATTGGTTCTCGGCGCCGCGTTACCCTTGGGTTTGATCGCCGGCCTACGATTCTGGCTGGGGCGGAAGCAAAGGTAAAAGGGGCAGGACGAAAGCGGTCCCCCCATTTACGCCGGATCGAGCAGTTGTTTGGCGGCGGCAATCTGGTCCGGGCGTCCGACCAGAAACACGCGGTCGTCCGGGCGTAGAATTTCGTCCGGTCCCGGACTGAGAATGGCTGTGCCGGCGCGTTCGATGCTGACGGCATTGGCGCCGGTGCGGGTGCGAAGACCGATATCCGCCAGGCGTTGATAGGCGACGGAAGACGTGGGGGCCACGGCAATGGATTCCATGTGAAGATTGAGTAATTTGGAGGCTTGACCGGAAACCGGTGGAGTGGTTTCCGGGCCTGTACCCATGCGGCGGAAGACAGTGGATTGAGCCAGACTGTAGATGCGGGAGAGCGTACGCCAACGAGCCCACATGATGATCAGAACCGCGATGATAATGACCGTCAGCACGGCGGGTGACGGCAGAAAGGTGGCGCTGAGGAACAGGGTAATCAGGCCCAGGCAGACCAGGCCCAGCAGAAGGACCGTGTTGGCGATCAAGGCGCGGACACTGCGCGCCCAGCCAGCCCGAAGCGAAGCGGGCACGCACAATTCGGAGAGCAACATGCCCAGCGCCTGGATTTTACGGATATTGGCGACATAGAGGGGAGAGGCGATCAGGCTGGCCGCCAGCCAAAGGAGGGCATTGGAACCCCCAATCCAGACCGGCAGGGAGGGCCAATGCCACGCGACCCGACTGAACGCGAAGAAGATTCCGGCGATCAGGGCGGTATTGATGGCGATGATCAACATTGAACGCCGAAAAGATTTTCGGATGGGATTATCAAAATAGGAATGCGAAAAGGTCCCCAGCCAGCGGCCGTACATGGCGAGGGCTTCATGGAGGCGGGGACTGGTATGGGTGCCGACCCAGTTGACGATGGGGTCGCAATGGCGTAACAACTGGACATTAATGAGGGTGGTAAGGGCGGAGACGCTGATGGCGACTTGAAAAAGGTAGTTTTGGGTCAGTCCCAGGGTTAAACCCAAGGCGGCGATGAGATAGGCGAACTCGCCGATCTGGGCCATGGCGATGCCGGTGCGTAATGACGTGCCGGGCGACTCTCCGACGAGCAGGCATCCGGTCGTGTTGGCGGCGATTTTCCCGAAAATCACCAGCGCTGTAACGGGCAGGATCAGTCCGGCATGGGCGATGAGAATATCGGGATCGATCATCATCCCGATCGCGACAAAGAAGATGGCACTGAAGAGGTGGCGCAAGGGCATCATTAAATTCTCGATCCGGTGGTCGGGCCCGGCCTCGGAGATTACGAAACCGAGAATGAAGGCGCCCAGCGCGATGCTGTATTGGAGTTTGACCGCGATTACGGCGATGGTAAAGCAGAGCCCCATGAGGGAGACCACAATCAGTTCGTCGCTATGGAAACGTTTGATCCACCCGAGAATTCCGGGCAGGATCAGCCAGCCGACGACCAGCAGGGAGATCATGAAGACGAGGAGTCCGCCAAAGCTGATTAATAAACTTCGGGTCGGGAGCGTGCCGGCGGCGCCCAGTCCGGTGAGGGCGGCGATCAGGACGACGGCGAGGACGTCTTCGACGAGCGTGATGCCGACGACCAGGTCGGCGAATTTTCGTTTACCCCAGCCCAGATCCTTGAGAATTTTGGCCAGGATCGTGGTGGACGAATCGCAGATGATGGCGCCGAGAAAAAGACTTTGGATGGCACTCCAGCCCATCATCCGGCCAAAGGAATAGCCCAGCCACAGCAGGATGGCGACATCGAAACATGCGGTGAAAACCGCCGTGGCACCGACCTTCCGCAATTTCTGGGAATTGAATTCCAAGCCGAGGGTGAACATCAGCAAAATGATGCCCAAGTCAGCAAAGATGCGGAGGGTGGTTGGATTCGAAACCGAGGCAAAGGAGGGAGTATGCGGTCCGACGATCAATCCGGCCAGGAGATAACCGAGCACCGGCGGCTGATGAATCCGGTAAAAAAGGACAGCCATGCCCGCCGCGGCGGCGAGAACCATGGCCAAATCGCGAATGAAATCAATATTTTCCATCGGTTATTTAAAGATCCTCTGCCAGGCGCGTCGGCTGGCAGCGGCGAGCGAATCGGCCAGGCTAACCATGACCGGAACCTGGATCAAAGTGAGAAGGGTTGCGACCCCCAGGCCGAACATGACGGCGACCGCCATGGGCGCCCACCAGGCGCTGGTTTCCGTGCTCTGAATGATTCTCGGCGGCCAGCGATGCATCTCGAGACTCCAGCCGATAGCCATGGGAAAAAGTCCGACCAGGGTTGTGATCGCGGTCAGAAGAACCGGCCGCAGTCGTTGAGTACAGGCTTTAAGGATGGCGTCGGCCGAATTCAGGCCGTTAAGCTTGTACTGGTTGATGCAATCGATGAGCACGATGCCGTTGTTGACGACTACGCCGGCCAGGCTGATGACGCCGATACCGGTCATGATGACGCCAAATCGCATATCGCAGGCGAGGAGGCTCCAGAGGACGCCGATCATGGACAGGAGGACCGAGACCATGATGATGAAGGGCAACAGAATCGAGTTGAACTCCATCACCAGGATCAGGGCGATCAGGGCCAAGGCTATGGCGAAAGCTTTGCCGAGGAAAGACATAGCTTCGGCCATATCCTTGTTTTCGCCGGCATAGGTGACCGAATAGTTCTTGGGCAGGGTCAAGGCTGAGATGCGGGCCTTGACGTCGGCGAGAATCTTATCGGTTCCGCGTCCGGCATTGAAGCCGGTTATCGTGACGACGCGTTTCTGATCTTTTCGCTGAATTTGGCCGCGCCCTCCGGCATAGGAGAACGAACCCAGGGAGGCGAGGGGAACCACGACGCCGTCTTCGGTGGTAAGGGCCATCCGTTTCAGAAGGTCGACGCTTTGGCGCTGGTCTTCGCGAAGGCGCACGGTGATGTCATATTCGTCTTCGCCGGCGCGAAATTTACCCGATTCCGTTCCGTTGACCGCGGTCCGCAGGGCGTTACCAATGGCCGCGGTATTAAGTTTGAACAATGCGGCGCGGTCACGGTCGACGTGAAACTGTAATTCGGGCCGGGCTTCCTCCAGATCCTTTTGGAGATCGACGAGACCAGGGACGGTTCGGATTTCGCGGATCAGGGTGTCGGCCAGTTCGCCGAGCATGGCGAAATCCTCACCGGCGACCTCGATGCTGATGGGGGCTTCCGAGGGGGGGCCTTCCTTCTCACGATCGACTTTGACTTCGGCGCCGGGCAGGACGGGCAGCCCGGCCCGAATAGTCTGGACCAGATCGAGCGTATTGGTCGTCCGTTCCGCAAAGGGAGGAAATTCAACCTGGATGGAACCCAGGTGAGTGCCGCCGGAACCGGCACTCAGAGCGTTGTCCCCGCCGGAGCCGGCGCGAGCCAGGAAGAATTTAATACCCGGGAGGGTGGCGAGACCCTTCTCGATGCGCTTGAGCGCCTCATCGGTGGTGTGAATATCGGTGCCTTCGGGGTAGCGGACTTCGATTGTGGCCCGGCGGGGCTCGGTTTCCGGAAAGAGTTCAACGCCAAGACCATACCGGTGGAACAGTCCGATGGAGGCCAGCAAGATGCCGAGGCCGATCAGGACGACCTTGCCCCGGTGTGCCAGGGCGCCACGGAGCAGTTTTTGGTAGGCGGCACAAAACGCATTCCAGCGGCCGGGTTGTTCGGGATCAGACATGCGGCCTTGTTTGATCCAGACCGAACAGAGGGCGGGGTTAATGACCAGGGCTACAAAAAGTGAAGCCATTAAAATAATGATCACGGTTTCGGGTAGGATGCTCATGAACTGGCCCATGATGCCCGGCCAGTAGATCATCGGCGCAAACGCCGCCACGGTGGTCAAGGTTGAGGTGATTACCGGCCAGGCCACTTCGCTGGCTCCGTGGCGTGCGGCCTCCAAGCGGGATTCCCCATTGCAATGGCGGCGATAGATGTTTTCGACGATGACGATGGCGTTATCGACCAGCATGCCGACGACCAGCACCAGGCTGAAGAGCACGATCATATTCAGAGTCAGGCCGAGCAGCGCAAGGACGACAAATCCCAGGAGGAGGGAAAAGGGAATGGCCAGGCCGACCAGGATGCTATTGCGCAAGCCCATGAAGAGTAAGAGAATCACGACCACCAGGATAAAGCCGCTGGCGATGTTGTTTTCCAAGTCCTCGGTCATCATCCGGATGATTTCAGATTCGTCGTTGACGATGGTCAGATGAATGCCGGGTGGCAGGGGTGTTTGAGAAAGAGTCTTTTTAATCTGGCGGATCAACCGCTCTGCATTTTCGCCGGCCCGTTTATGAACGGCAATCGAGATGCAGGGCGTTCCGTTGATCCGGGAGACCGAATCCAGATCCTTGTAGGTATCGAGAATTTCGGCCACATCGCTGAGGCGGATGGGAGCGCCGCCCGGAGTTTTGACGATGATCGATCGAAATTCTTCGACGGTTTGAAATTCGCCGGGGATGCGAACCTGGAACTTGTTTCCCTGCATTTCGAGGTTCCCGGCGGAGAGCGTGGCGTTTTCGCGCCGGATGGCCGTCATGATATCGCCGAGAGTGAGGGAATGGGCGAGTAGCCGCTCCAGATCCACGGCAATCCGGATTTCACGGGTGCGCGCTCCGTAGAGCCGGGCTTGCAGGACACCAGGAATCGTTTCGATGGTATCCTGAAGATCCTCGGCGATATGTTTCAGGCGTTCCAGGTCATTATCACCAGAAATGGCGAAATTGAGGACCGGGATGTCGGTGCTGAAATTCAGGCCTTGGACCGTGGGTTCATCCAGATCGGCCGGGAGATCGGGGCGGGTCAGATCGATCTTATCCTTGACCTTCTGGACCGCCGTATCGATGTCCTGGGCTGGAGTGAATTCGATCGAGATGAAGGACATGCCTTCTGCCGAAGTGGACCGCATTTCCTTGATGTTTTCCAGATCTTTCAGCCGCTTTTCGAGGGGAATCGAGATCAGGTTTTCAATTTCTTCAGGGGCCACGCCTTCATAAGGGGCGGAGAGAAACACGTAGGGAATGGTGATGTCCGGGGCGCCTTCACGCGGCAGGTTCAGGTAGACCAACGGACCGGCGATCGCGAGGATCACGATCAACACGAACACGCTGATGCGGAACTGGATGGAATAATTGGTCAGAATCATGGCAGTGTTACCGGTTGTCCCCGGGGTCCGATTCAGAGGGTCGGATGGCAACCCCATCGGCCACCTGGCGGTGTCCGGCGATGATGACGGCATCGCCGGTTTCGAGCCCTTCGGCGATAAGGGCGCGGGTATCGATCAGAGCGAGCAATTTGACGACCCGGCGGACGGCACGACCCTCGACCGCCTGGAACGCGATGTATCCGCCCTTTTCGGGGATCAAGGCCTGCAAGGGAATGACGCGGGCTTGGCGGATCAAGCCCCGGTCGATTTTGATTCGAGCAATCAGGCCGGACTTAAGGCCCGTCTGCCGGTTGTCGAAGGCCAGTTCCACCCGGAAGGTATTGCTGAGGAGATCCGCGGAGGCAGAGACAAAATGCACGGTGCCGGTAAATATGCGGGCGGGTAAAGCATCGAGGGTGAAGGGAATCTGCTCACCTGGCCGAACGGCAAATCCATCCCGCTCGGGGAGATCGACCAATACCTTGATCCGGTCGAGATCGGCAATCTTAAAGAGCGTTTGCCCCGGGTTGATCACTTCGCCGGGTTCGACTTGACGGTCAAGGATCACGCCCGGGCTGAGATTGGTCAGGGTGCATTTTTCGAGCGAGAGCAGGGCTTGGTCCAGCGCGATGCGGGCGAGGTCGCGCCGGGTGGTTGCCTGATCCACTTCGGCGGTGGCGATGGATCCGCTTTTTAGCAGACCGGTCACCCGGGTGAGATCGAGTTCGAGTTGGCGCAGGGTGGCCTGCTGTTGATGGACCTGGATTTCGGCGGAGCGGGAATCGAGTTGCAACAGCAGGGCACCCTGCGGAACCCGGTCTCCGCGCTCGACCGGCAGGAGCGTAACCCGTCCGCCCTGTTCAGCGGCCACCAGGGTCTCGGACCATGAGGCAATCCGGCCGGGATAGGTGACCCATTCCTGGACATCTTCACAGCGGACATGGGTAATGGTTACGGGAATTCCGGCGGGGGGGGGAGGGGTTTGAAACGATTCCGGCACCTTGGGAAGAGCGAAGAGGACAAGGGTCAGTCCAACCAGGAGCGAAAGAACCGTAGCCAGAATCCGTCCCGCCCATGGGCGTCGAAGCGGAACCGGGGGAGGTGTCACAGAGGGCTGGGTTTCGGACGGGTTTTTCATCAGGAGTCCTCCGGGGGGGAGACGGATAGGCCCGCCGCATGTCGGAGGCGAGCGAGGGCGTTACATTCTTCACGCTGGGCATTCAACAGGGTCAATCGGGCCTGATTACGCGCGAGGTTACTCTCGGACACCTCGAGGACGGTGGCCAGACCCTCGGCATACCGGTTGCCGGCGATGGCCAGAGCGCGATCCGCCAGCGCCTGGGTTTCCTGCTCAGCGGTAATCGTCTCCCGGGCCCGGACAAGATCGAGGAAAGCCTGGCGTATTTCGAGAGCGATGGAGCGTTGGAAATCTTCCAAGGAACTCCGCGTTTTTTCCAACTCGAGCGATTTTTCGAGAATCCGGGCGCGGCTCAAGCCGCCATCGAAAATCGGCCAACTGGCGCGGACACCGGCGGACCAATGCCAGTCCCATTCTGCCGATGCGGCTGAAAATTGGGGCGGATTGTTTCCGTTATAGTTGGCAAAAGCCTTGAATTCCGGGTAGAGCGAGCCGCGCTCGGCCCGGAGCGCTTCCTCCCGGAGATGAACCTGAACGCGCATTTGTTGCAATTCCGGGCGACGGGTGGCGCCGAGGGTCAGAAATTCAGAAAGGGTTCGCGGCTCTGACGGGGCGCGCAATTCGCCGGCAATCTGGAAGTCCGGTGCATCCGGAAAAACCAGATTGGCCAGAGAAATTCGGGCCAGTTGCAAACGGTTGCTGGTTGCGATCAAAGGCGGGATGGCGTTGGCCAGTCTCACCCGGGCGGTGAGGACGTCGAATTCGGAGGCGACCTGCATGCGCCAACGGGTTTCGGCCTGGTTGAGCAAGGCGCGGAGTTGGACCACATTTTCTTCGGCCACGGCGACGGCGGACTGGGCGAAAAGGAGATCGTAGAAGCCTACGGAAATCTGCAACCGCAGGTCTGCCTCTACGGTGGCTTTTTGCCACGCGGTCAAATTTCGGATATCTCGCGACGCGCGCAAGGCGGCATTGATCTGTCCCCCATTATAGAGCAGTTGGGTCAGTTCCGTGTTGGCGGAGTAATTGTCGCGCTGTCCCGTGGGGATGGTTTCCGAACCGATATCGAAAGTGGAAACCTCATCGAGGCGGGTATATGAGGAATTGAGATCGAGATGCGGCAGCGCCTGAGCACGGGTCTGGCGGATGCCGCTTTCGGCAATCGCGATGTCTCGCCGCGCATTGGCCAGGGGGATTGAATTTTCCAGGCCGAGGCGCAGGCAATCGTCGAGCGACAAGAGGGGGGATTCAACGGCGTCGCCCCGGGTCGCCATTCCGGCGAGGCCGACGATAACTGCGATGGCGAAGAGGTGTTTCATAAAGATGGAGTACCGCTATTTTATGTTGCGGAGAACGCTGAAAAAATAGCCTAAGCAGGGGTGGGGGTCAACAGTCAAAATAGAGGGACAGCCAACCCGCGCGACCGGCTCTTTCCCCGGGAATATTGACAAACGATTTAACGTGTCTGTTATCCGTAAATACGATAGAAATAGGCTGTTTTGTAACTGAAGGAGGCCCTATGTTTTTGCGTGACGTGGATTTTGACAAAATTGTTGAGCGATATGAATTGACGTTGGACCGGCAGAACCATGATCGTCCCGCGCTCTATTTATGTTTCCCGGACGGTGAAGCCAAGAACGTGCCGCCGCCCCCAAAATCCCTTTACGAAAAATGGTTCGGATTTGAACGGACGATTGAGGCTTTTGAGCGTAATCTGGAAGCCACCGGTTTCTTCTGCGAAGGCTTTCCGGCTTACGGGATGTGCAATCTCGGCCCGGACGTTTTAGCGGCGTTCATGGGGAGCCAGTTGGAGTTTGCCGAAACCACCAGTTGGGCGCATTTCCGGGTGGATGACTGGGCGAAGGAGCCGCCCCTTCGGTTTCATCGGGAAGGACCGATTTGGCAGGCGATGGAACGCTATTTGAAGCTCTGCGCCGAACGGGGTAAGGGCAAATGGCTGGTGGGTTCCGGAGATTTGCATTCGAATGCCGATGGTCTGGCGGCTTTGCGGGGTCCCGAACGGCTCTTAATGGATCTGATCGATCAACCGGATGAGATCCACAAACGACTGAAGGAATGCCACGAGGTTTTCCTCCAAGTGGCCCAGGCGCATTTTGACATTCTTCACCCGCAGTCCGGCGGATATAACACCAGTTGGATTCCAGTCGTGGGACGGGGTCGGTATGCGGTTATCCAGAATGATTTCTGCTGCATGGTGGGGCCGGCGATGTTCGATGAATTTTTCAAAGATTATGTCGAGTTGGAAGCGGGGTCCGTCGAACGGGCGATTTACCATCTGGATGGGCCCGGGGCGATTCCGCATGTGCCATCGATTTGCGCCAGTCCCCACTTGGAAGCCATTCAATGGGTGCCAGGCGCTGGGCGGCCGCCGATCTGTGATTGGCCGGAATTGCTCACTCAAATCCAGGGGCTGGGCAAGGGCTTGTGGCTTAATCCCGGGAATCTGGCGGAAGCTGAAAAGCTGATGCGGGCCTTGAAGCCCGAAGGTTGCCTCTACTGCATGTGGTGCAAGTCCCGTGCCGAAGCCGAGGCGATGGTCCGGTTGACCGAATCGGTGTATCGGTGCAAGATAATGTAGCGGGCAAGGGGAGGGGGAGAAGGCTGTAGGGGTTTAGACGGTAGGCTTTATATTAATTAGAGGAACCCGGGTTGATCTGAAACACGGCATCCTCGGTATCCCAGCGGTCTGGTGATGAAAATCCCGCAAGCTTGTCCGGTGGCACTAGGGAAGAGCCTCCCGAATCCTTCAGGTCTTTTCCGACGGAATAAACGATCCGAAGGGCGGGCGAGTATCGAAACGGCTTGCCATCGAAAGGATCATTCGGCACGGCCGGTAGATAAACCGGCACAAGCGCTTGTAAAGTGTCGGGAAGGCGGTCTTCCATCTTTTGATAGGCGTTGAGCGCGACTAGGATGCGTGTGGCGGAAACATTGCACTCCAGTTTACATTTTTCGTAAAGAGGGATATCAAGGGTTGGCATCCACAGTTCAGCAAGAATTTTTCCAAGGCCGTTGGGGTGAGTCAAAAGCCTGAAGGTGCTTTTGAATCCCTCTCCCAGTCTGGTTTCGGGATATTTCATGTCGGCATAACAGCGAGGTGCATTTTTGATGGCATCTCGACTGAGATTTGCGTAAATCAATGTTGTCCGGTTCAGTTGAAACATGTAGTCGAAAAGATGAGTCCATTTCCACCAAAACCGGCGGTGTTGAATCTGTTCGAAAAAAAGGGCAGTCTGCTTATTCTCTCCTTTAAATGCTCGAATTACACCGCTATCAAAGGGGCCGAGGGAGGCGAGTGTATCTGCCAGTTTTGACAGGTGCGCGAGAGGAAAGGATTTTTCCCTTTCTAAATCTTGGATTTGTGTAAGGCCGAGATTCAGTATGCCCTTTCCACCCAGGTAATGGACCAGTGATCCTGGATCCTTCTGAATCAAGTTTCCAAACCGCAGAAGAGTAATACAGGAGTCGGTCGCTTCAGTATAATTTCCAGCAAGTCGGTCATGCCGGGCTTTTACGGACAACATTTTGGCCGTTGCCATCCATTTGCTTAAATATGGGAAAATACCGTCCAAGCCGTCTATCTCTGGAACCAGACAAATATCACACCGAATTCCTTCGTTAATGAGTCGGAAGGTTTCCGTATTCCTGCTGATGAGGTCTTGAATAACGGCGTCGTCAACGGGCATGCCCTTGAGATAATCAGAAACAAAAGTTCGATTTGTCGGCCAATAAAAGGAATTCGTCGCCGCATTGAAATAGGTGAAGGCGTTCTTTTCGGTCGGGATGACGGGACGTTCGAGAGCGAGATCGGAGACGTCAGGGGGCGGGATGTCACGGCTGGCATAGAAAAACAAGCCGCAGATTCCGAGTACGACGAGGATGCAGAGAAGAATCCAGTTCCGTTTGTTCTTCTTCAAAGAGTCCCCTTTGTTTTCAGTTGCTATCAGGTAAAACTATATCAACGAATAATGTGTATTGGCGATTGTTTAGTGATGTGGAGATTTTATGACAAACGATGGGTTTCCGTGATTTGGGGCAGTTAGAGGTTTGTCATCCCTCGACTACGCTCGGGATGACCGCAAAAGGTTCGTCCGGAAGACTGTAATCGACGGGTTTGCGAAGGGGACAACAGGGACAGATTGTCGGGCGAAGCCGAGGGTGGCCGTGGTGTTTATCCGGGTGCAAATTCAAATACAAATCGGCAGGCGGGGAAAGGCGTCCGACGTCAGCCCCCACAGTAGAGGCGTTCATCGAACGCGGCATTCCAAGAATAATTGGTTGACCGTGGGGTCAGGCAAGTAGTGCCTTCCACCCTATCGATTCGCCTGCGAACATGAAGTTTCTTCCGCTGTCATGTCGAGCGACGTCGAGACATCGCAACGCACCGGCCGGGATCCCTCGACTGCGCTCGGGATGACCGCGCGGGAAGACGGAATAGTGGCGGGGGAAGACGGGATGACCGCAAGCCAGTGAGTTTTCCTGATTAGTCGGATTATTCGAATTTCGGCGCGGTTTTCCAGGCGGATTGCAGGGCCTTCACGGGCTGCCCTTTGCGGACGCGGTTCAGCACGTTCATGCCGTTTTGAAAAAACACGCCTTTCAGCGCGGCTTCGTCGATGCCGGCCATCTCCGCCCCCCGCCGGATCGCGAGGGCGATTTCCCACGCCATGAAGGTGGCGTGCATGTCGTCGGAAGCCACACGGTAGGCACTGGGAGGATAGCCGGGCAAAACCACATCCACCCAGTGATCCATCAGGTAGACCCGTCGTCCGCGCATGGCGGCGACCGGAAAATCGGTGGCGAAGAGCACCCGTTCCGAGCCGAGGGTTCGGAAGACCATCTCCAGCACCTGGGGATCCATCACCATCGACGTGTCCATGTAGACATTGGGGAGATCGGCGAGGCAGGCAATGGCGCCCTTCATTTCGTCGGGCAGGTAACAACGGCCGCAATGGGCGAGGACGATTTGGGCGTGGGGATAGGCCTTGGCATAGGTGCGCACCCCTTCCTTGACCACCGGATCGTTCAGCCGCCCACTTCGGGGGACATGCAATAACACGACCAGATGGTGTTCGTTGGCGAGTTCCATTTCCTCCGGGCCGAGCATGGTGGGGATGTCGATCGCGGCATAATTATCGCCGTACCAGTTGAGGAACACCTTGTAGCCCAGCCAGTTTTCCTGCTCGATCTTCTGGCGAAGACGGTCAGTCGGCAAAGTGCCCCGTCCGGTCACCAGTAAAGGAAAGAGGCCCGGCCGGAGTGAGGCTTCAAGGGTATAGGCGTTGGTCCGGTCCAAGTCGGCGGAAGGGGTGGGATTGCCAAAGCAAACGGCATGATAGGCTTGGTCGGGGAACATACGGTGACCATCGTCGCGCAGGGTTTCGAGCGGATAGTCCGGGTCTGTCACCATGTAGTTGGCGCCATCGGCCTTCTGGTTCCACGGGTTGATTTTCCAGTCGATGGCCCGCCAGGTGTGGGTGTGAAAATCGAGCACATGGGGCGGCAGAAAGGCCAGTTCGCGGCGGTAAAAGGGCAGATCGATTTCGTGATACCGTTCATTTTCCGTGATCAGTGTGGACATGAGGTCTCCTTTTTATTTTCGATTCCGCTGAAAAACCTGATGGACGACACGGAGGTCGTCCCGCCCTTTGCGAGAACACGCGGGATTCGTGAATGGGGGAGGGTTGGGCTCTGTCCCGGCCGTCTGCCCATCGGGTTTTTCAACGGAATCGATTTTCAAGTGTTGGCCTTCCGAAAATAATCAGCGCCAATCCCGCGAATCGGGAACAGTCATCCATTCTCCGTCGCGGATGATGGATTGCTGGCTGACAAGGCCGGGAAGGGTCATATCCATGGCCTCATCGATGCCGATGGGCGCGGGGCGACGGCCTTGGAGCGCGTCGACGAAATCGAGGACTTCGAAGAAATCTCCGCCGCCGTGTCCGGCTTTTTGGGCCAGTTCCATCCCTTTTTTCCAGGCCTCCGGAACGAATTCATCGCCGAGATCTGCGAGGTTCATCCAGCGATCCGGGGAGGGATTTTTGGAGCGGAGCCAGATCCGGTTGGCTTCGCCTTCGGCCCGGGCGGACTCATAGGCGCCGTCGGTGCCCTGAATCTGGTAATTCGTCATGGAATGGGGCCGGTCGGAGAGCATGTCGACCCGGATTTTAACAAGGCCGCCCCGGGCCATTTTCCCGAGCATGACGCAGGATTCCTCGTTTTCATAAAAATCACCCCGGGGATCCTTGTAATGATGACCGCTTCCGCGGCAACAGACCTCAACCACCCGATCCCCGGGCATCCATTGAAGGATGGGGCCGAGGCTATGGGTGCCATAGGTGATGCCGTTGATGCCGGTCTGCCAGGTTCGGCGCCAGCGGGTGATTTCGTTAAGGCCCTTGAGTTCGTGGATGTATTCGCCCTCGGCATAATAAGGGGTGCCGAGCAGTCCCCGGGCGGCGATTTCGCGGACGATGGCATTGGGTCGCATGTAGGTGTAGTTTTCAGCCATCATATAAATGCCCTTGCTGGTGCGACAGGCACGGACCAGGTCCTGGCATTCGTCGAGCGATATTCCGGCGGGGACTTCGCTCAGCACCCCAATATTCCGTTTAAGAGCGGCAATGGCCTGGGGCACATGGAACGGCATGGGGGTGCCGATAATCACGGCATCGAGCTTGGATTGGGCCAGCATCGTGTCGTAATCGGTATATTGCTCGGTAGCGCCGAGACGGGTCGCCGCGGCCGCGAGATCCTTTTCATTGGTGTCGCAGACCGCCCACACACATACCGTTTCGAGCGCATCGCAGGCAGACTTGAAACTCCCGCCCCGGCCGCACGCCCCCACTACACCGAGATTGATTTTCTTTTGTTTTTTTGCCATGGCTGGACTCCTTCGATACCTGCCAGGTTACCGCCGCGAAGACGAAGCCTGGATTCGTTTGACCCCGATGCTCATTTTCTGGACGCCGATCTGCCGGGCCGTATCCATTACCAGGACGACCTTGTCAAACGGCACGTCCTTGTCGGCCGTGATCAATAAAGCCCCCCGGCTCTCTCCGGAGCCTGCGGTTGCTCCGCTGATGGTCTCCTTCAAGCGCTCGACCGGGATAATCAGGCTTTGAAAATAAATGAGGCCGCCCTTGTCAATTTGGATTTCAACGGTTTTGTCGGACGACTGAGTGCCCGAGGCCGCGCCGGGCGGGTTGAGCTTGATCTGGGAAGCCACCAGAATGGGCGTCATGACCATGAAGATGATCAGCAACACCAGGGCCACGTCGATCAACGGGACCATGTTGATCTCGGCCATAACCTGATATCGGTCGCTTCCGCCCGGGTTGACTTTCATCGGTTCTGTCCCCCGGGTAAATTCGACGATTCAATCAACCGAAACACGGCGACATCGATTTCTCCGGACATCCGTCGGATCCGGCTTACGCAGTAATTGTAGCCGATCACGGCGGGGATGGCGACCGAGAGGCCCACCGCCGTGGTGATCAAGGCTTCGGCAATGCCGGCCGCAACCACTTCAACGCCGCCGCCGGCATGGGTGGCCATGTCAATGAAAGCCTTGATAATGCCGCTGACGGTGCCGAACAGGCCGATAAAGGGGGCGATACTTCCCGTGGTGCCCAGGATGGGGATGTTTTTCTCCAGTTCCAGAATTTGGGCTTGCAGCGTGTTCTGGGCGGTACGTTCTTTTGCTTCGCGGTTTCCCGACTCCCGGAGAACGGACTGGACCACCATGGAAACCGGTTGGGGGAATTGCCCGCAATAAGTCAGGGCGGCATTGACCCCTTGGGTTTCAACAATATTCAGGATTTTTCCGACAAATCGTTCCGCATTCAGGTGGGCACTTCGAAAGGCAAGAAAACGGTCAACAATAACCGTGATCGACAGGATGGAGGCGATCAACAGGATGCTCAAGATCGGCCAGCCTTGGAGGAACATCTCGCGGAAGGTAAATTCAGTCATAGAACTCGATCCTCGCTTGTTTTGGAACTTAATTGGCTCTCAAAAATTGACTGTTCTTACGTTCTTTGATAAAAAGATGCAACCACAATCTTTGTGTTGGAGAAAAGCACATGAATATCTGGTCTGAGATTCTAGACATACTGGCCAAAGACTCTCAATTGTCGGAACTGATTGTCGCGCCCAACGCGCCGCCGCTAAGTCGGCGCCAAGGCGCGTTCTCTGTCGTGAGCGGCAAGGTTTTTTCGGCGGCTGATGTCGAGGAAACCCTCGGCGGGGTCGTCATGCGCAGTTCCGGCAAGAAACAGGATCATCTTCCCCAGGCGGGTATTCTTTGCGTGGGCGTTCGCGGGGTCGGCCGGCTTCGCGTCTGTCATTTTACCCAACGGGGCAGCCGGGTGCTACGAATCGTTCGCATTCCCTTTGAAGTGCCGGACATCGCTTCGATTTGTGCCGAGCCGGAGCGGGCGCTGGAGATTGCGGAGGCGATCGGGCAGCGGAAATACCGGGCGGTGCTGGTCTATGGCACAAGCCAGAGCGTTCTGTGTCAGACGGTGTATGCCTTGTTGAACGCGGTCAACAACACCTGCCGGCAGGTGATTTATATTGTCGAGCCGACCCTTTCGTTTCTCATGACCCATCATAATTCCCTGGTGGTCCAGGTGGAAATATCGACCGATGTGGCAACCCGGCAAGAGGCCATTCATCATGCCTTTCTGCTGGAGCCCTCGGTGATCCATTTGGGCGACGTTAGAATTACAGAGGACCTGACGAACTTGCGGCCGTTATTCCTCTCCGACGTCTGCACCATCCTGAGCACTCAGGCCGATGATCCCGGGGCGCTTCTCAGCCAATTGCCGCCCCCTCCCAATCCCACCCCCGAAGCCCAAAATCCAGCCATTCTATTGAAAGCCTGGGCGGCGACTGACGGGAAGATCTGGCTGGAAACGAAGAGTTGGCCTCGTTTGGAACGGGCCTAATGAGGGCGATTCCCCCCTGGTTGTTGAGGATCCGGCGGCATGCGGCGATGCGCCGACTGGGAAAAAGGCTGGAGACGTTCTTTAAGCAGGGGATCTATCGGATCTTCCTGTTTTTCTGTAAAGCTCCTAGGGCGGCGGATCCGGCTCATCTGGAAAATATCCACCGGATTTTGCTGTTGCGGCCGAATTACAGAATAGGTAACACTTTGATCAGCCTTCCGTTGATCGGCGTATTGAAGCATCGCTTTCCAGGGGCCCAAGTCGATTACTTGGGTGCCGACACGACGGCGATTCTGCTGAAGGGGTTGCCGCTGGATCAGGTGTTTGTCATGTCCCGGGATTTCATTTTAAAACCCTGGGCCTATATCCGCTTGTTGAGTCGGCTTCGCCGCCGGAAATACGATTTGCTGCTCCAAGTTGGAAACGGGTCGTTTTCCGGGATGATTTGCATGATTTGCCTGGGGGCCCGTTATCGGATCGGGGCGGGGAAGTGGGCTAAAGAGTTATGTAATCTGTCGGTCGATATGAGTGCGGCGCAGCATTCGTATGACGATCCAATGGTCGTCGCCCAACTGTTGGGAGTTCCCTGCCGGGATCATCCTTATTACCAGGTGACACCCGAAGAGCGGGAAAAAGCCATAACCCGCCTCGCGCAGGAGGGCTTGGCTGGGAAACCGGAGGTCCGGCCGTTTATCGCCTTGTTTGTGGGGGGCCATGCGAGTAAGCGCTGCTCCTCAACATTCTGGATCCAATTGACTCAACGACTCCTGGCCGATCAGGCCCGGGTGGTGGTTTTTATCGGTCCTGAAGAAGCGGCGATGGCCAAAGAGTTCAAAGCCACTTTCCCGACGCATGCCTTATGCGTAATGGCCCCCATGCCGTTACGGGATTTTGCCGCGATGTTGGGGTTGGCCCGTCTGGTGGTCACTCCCGATACGGGGCCCATGCATTTGGCCGTCGCCCTGGATGTGCCGACGGCGGCCATTCTTCAGGACCAGAGTTCGGTTCGCTATGCGCCCCGAGGGGCATTGGATCGGGTCTTGTTCCGGCCGGAGATGGACCAGATCTATGGCGCCCTGATCACGCATCCCTGCTGGGGGACTGTGACGACCGACGGATAACCCCATATCTGAACCCAACCGATGCGTGATTCGACTTCATCTTCTCATTCTCCCTGGCAGGCGGCGCTAACGATTGGGGTTGCCGCCTTGTTCCTGCTGTTCGGTTATGAATTGGTTCGCAGTGTCGCCCAATCCCTTTATATTTCCGCCTACGGAGCGGCCAAATTGCGCCTCGTCATGGCCTTGGGTCCCGTGGGAACCCTGTTGTGGTTATATGGATACGGATTGCTGTTGTCCTGGTGGGGGGCGCGCAAGGCGATTCTGTCCACCTGCCTTCTTTCGGCCCTGGCCCTGCTGGGCTGTTGGTGGGCAATCCGGCATGGGAGCCGGGTGGCTACCGGAGTCCTTTACGTGGTCCGGGAGGCGTATATTGTTTTGCTGGTTGAACAGGTATGGTCTTTCATCAACAGCACCTTGCGACGCGGGGAAGGGCGAAGTTGGAATGGACCGATTTGCGGGATCGCGTCCCTGGGCGCCATCACCGGCGGCTGGTTTGTTCATCATTGGGCGGTTCGCATGGGGAGTCAGGATTTATTGATTTTGGCGGCCGTGACCTTGGTTCCAACCGCCCTCTTCACTCTCTGGGCGTATCGTTGGGGTGGTGAACCCCAGCCCGCGCCGGGTGAAATCGGCGGTCGGCAGGGCCATTTGGGCGTGCATTTACTCCGTCAGCAACCGATCTTGTTTTATCTGGCGCTCCTGGTGGGTATCACTCAAGTCGTTTCAACCCTGGTCGATCTGCAACTCAGTTACTACGTGGAACGGTCCTTCCCCTTGAAGGATCAACGAACCAGTTGGTTGGGCGGGTTTTATGCGCTGCTGAATGTCGGTGCGGCGGTGATGCAGTTTGTTATCACGCCGCTTTTGCTGAGGCGGATGAAGGTGCGAACGGTTCACCTGGGAATTCCGGTCCTGCATGGGATGGCCGTGGTTCTGGTGCTGGTCCTGCCGGGGTTATGGACGGCCGCCCTGGCCTATGGCCTTTTCAAGGCGCTGGACTATTCCCTTTTCCGGGCTGCCAAGGAGTTGGTTTATGTGCCGCTGACCTATGATGCGCGGTATCGGGCAAAAGAACTGATCGATGCTTTTGGATACCGCGCGGCGAAGGGCGGGGTGGGGGGAATCCTGGCCCTGGTGGGGCGACTGGGCTATGGGGTGGGCCCTTCGGTGCTGCCCCTTTTGATCCTGGCGGGTTTGGCGGGATGGGTTCCCTTGGCCTGGCGATTGACCGATGATCCAGAGTCGACCCGCCCGCATTCTCCTTGAACGGATGCGTAGCCCGGCGGTTCTCTAACGACCTCTTCTGGCTTTGTCGGGGGCCTTGACTTTCGATCCGAATCTCGACATCCTTTGCCCGTCCGTCGGACATTCGATCGATCGACTGTTTTTCAAGGAGACTGGTATGAAATTGACCTCACGACAAGAGCGACTGCTCAAGCTCACCTTCATCGATTACACGCAGATGGAAGACTTTGTCAAGGCTCCGCTTATTCTGAACAAGGCCGAGGGGTTATATTACTGGGATGCGGACGGACGTCGTTATTTTGACGCCATCGGAGGTGTTTTTGTGGCGTTGTTGGGGCATCGTCATCCGCGCATCATGGAGGCCATGCGGAAGCAAATGGAGCAGATGACGTTTACCCCGCCGCTTCACGCGATTTCCGATATTGCGCTCGATTTTGTTGAAAAACTCGGATCCATCACGCCCGGCTCGCTCGATTACGTCAAGCCGTTCAGCGGGGGGTCGGAATCCACCGAGTCGGCGCTGAAATTCACGCGGCAATATCATCGGCAGACCGGCCATCCCGGAAAATACAAATTCATCAGTTTCTATACCGCCTACCATGGAGCCACCTTCGGCGCGATGTCCGCCAGCGGGACCGGCAAACGGAAGACCAAGTTCGAACCCCAGATGCCTGGATTTATCAAGGCGTTTCCCCCTCATTGGTATCGGGATATGTTCCCTTCGCCCGCGGACGCCACCCGGCATGCGGCCCGAATGGTTGAGGATCTGATCATTAACGAAGACCCGGAAACCGTGGCCGGCCTGCTGGTCGAGCCGATTTCCAATACCGGCGGCATTGCCACTCCCGCCGCGGACTATTTTACGCTCCTCCGCCAGATTTGCGACCGGCACAACGTCACCCTCATCTTCGACGAGGTCATCACCGGGTACGCCCGCACGGGGCAGATGTTTGCGGCCCAGACCTTCGGCACAACCCCCGACATCATCTGCGCCGGCAAAGGACTATCGAGCGGGGCCATTCCCCTGGGCGCCATGATGGCCCGGGCCGAGATGGCCGGAGCGTTTCTCGGCTCGACCCATTCTGAATCACAGTTTGCCCATGGCCACACGTTTGCCGGAAATCCGTTGGGGGCGGCCGTCGGTCTGGCGGTCATCGAAGAGATCCTGGAGAAGAACCTTTGTGAAAAGGCCCGCACCTTGGGGGCCCTCCTCGCGAACAAGCTGGAAGGTCTGAAGAAGTTTGGCGTGGTTCGCGAAGTGCGCGGCAAGGGCATGTTGCTCGGCGTGGAGTTGGTCAAAGACCTCACCTCCAACGAGCCGTTTGACGCCCTCGGGATGGCCCTTAAAAAAACGGCGTTGGCCAATGGGCTGATCATGCGGATCAATCCCAATTGGTTTGCCGTGGCTCCGGCGCTGATCGCGGAACCGGCGGATATCGATGAACTCTACGGGCTGATCGAAAAGAGCCTGCGCGAGGCGCTCGCCGAGGTGCGGCCATGATCGCGTTGGTCAAATACGGACAACAGCCCGGAATGGTGGAATTACGCGAAGTGCCCGAACCCGTGGCGGGGCCCGGGACGGTGTTGCTCGAAGTGCGGGCGGCCGCGATTTGCGGGTGGGATATTGAGATGTGGCAGCATCGCATGGCCAATCCTGTCACCGTGCCGGTCATTCAAGGGCATGAATTCTGCGGCACCGTGGCCGCTCTGGGACCCGGCGTCGAGGGTTGGGCCGTGGGCGATCGCGTCGCCTGTGAGACTTCGGCTCAGGTGTGTGGCACCTGTTTCTGGTGCCAGCAGGGTGAGTACCAGATCTGCCCCGGACGGAAAGGCTACGGGTATGGCGTGGATGGCGCCTTTGCCCGGTATGTCGTTGCCCGGCCAGCCATTCTCCACCGGATTCCGGAAAATGTATCATTTGAGGAAGCCTCGCTCACCGAGCCCTTTTGCGTGGCGCACCATGCGCTCGCCGACCGCATTGCGATTCAGCCGGGCGATCACGCGGTCGTTATCGGGCCGGGTCCGATCGGACTCATCTGTCTGCAGATGGCGCGGCTCCTGGGCGCCACTCACACGGCCCTCATCGGTCTCAGCTCGGATGCGGCGCGCATGGACCTCGCCGGCCGTTGCGGGTGGGCGGATAAGCTGATTTGGGCCGATCGGGAAGATGCCGGGTCCGCCGTGGCGGCCTGGACTGGCGGGCGGGGCGCTGACATTGTTGCCGATTGCGCGGGCAATGCGGCCGCCTTGGGCACGGCATTGGCCAGTGTGCGCCGGTGTGGACAGATCGTCAAAATCGGATGGGGTCCGAAACCGATCAACCAGAGCCTGGATGATCTGCTCCGTAAATCGGCCACTCTCGCCGGAACCTTTGGCCACCGCCATGCGAATTGGAAAGCGGTCCTGGGCCTGTTTGCGGAGCGTCGGCTGAACCCCGGCGCGCTCATCACGTCGGTGATGCCGTTGAGCCGGTGGCTGGATGCCTTCACGCAGATCGAAAAGTGCCAGGCGGTTAAAATTGTTCTCACCCCGGAAAGAGGCTGATTCATGAATGTCCCGCTGGATCGTATTCAGGGTGATCGGATCATCGAGGATTTGTGGCGGTTGGTATCCATTCCCAGTCCCACGGGGCGGGAACGCCAGGTGGCGTTTGCCTTTGCCGACCTGCTGGCCCGCGCCGGCGCCGTGGTGGAGGTGGATG
The DNA here is from genome assembly GCA_903824675.1 of uncultured bacterium. Classification (GTDB taxonomy): domain Bacteria; phylum Verrucomicrobiota; class Kiritimatiellia; order CAIKKV01; family CAIJXV01; genus CAIJXV01. Next base: position 22,168 of record CAIJXV010000120.1, on the reverse strand, counting down.
AGAGCAATCCGGATAGCCCGTCCGTGATCGGGCGCGTGCAAGGCAATCGTCCGGGGAAGACCCTGCAACTGGCCGGACATCTCGACCATATCGATATTCCGCATGCGCCGCCCGTTCGTACGGCGACCACGATTGCCGCCCGGGGCGTGGGGGACATGAAGAATGGGTTGGCGGGGATTCTGGAAATCGTGCGGGTTTTGGTGGAGACGGGTTGTGATTTTCCCGGCTCCGTGCTGGTGACCGCCTTTGGCTTGCACGAGGCGCCCATCGGCGATTCCTCGACGCTGATCGGGTTGATCCAGCGGGGGATCAAGGGCGATGCGGCCATTGTGACCGAGCAGATCCACGATACCGAAGGTAAGATTGCGCTGGAAGGAAAAGGGCAGGCGATCTGGAATGTCAAGGTTCAGCGCGCCGGGGAGGCCTGCCATGAACTGAATTACTCTGCGACGAAACCCGATTTATTTTCCGGGTCCCTGGCTGTTGCCGGGGCCATCCGGGACGAGGGTCGCCGCTTGGCTGCCATCCCGCCCCGCCCGGGTTTGTTGTCGGCCGAATCGCTTTTTATCGGGCAGATGCATTATGGCGATTTTTACAACCGGATGCCGGTGGCCTGTACTTTGCAGGGCACCCGCCGATGGAATCCCGATAAAACCTTTGCCGATGTCCAGCAAGGCCTGTGTGAGGTGGTTGCAAAAACACATCTCCCCGCCGGCGTGTCGGCTTCGGTCTCCTGGCGGTTGACCGGTGAATCGTTCGCGCTCGACCCGGCGGAGTTGATTGTCTCCGCCCAGCGCCAGGCGATTGAAACCCTGGTGGGCGGTCCGGTGAAGTCTGTGGGCATTGCCGCCGTTGCCGATACCAGTCGGTTGATTCCCATGGGGGGTGTCCCCACGGTATTGTCCGGATTTGATAATGAATTTGCCCATGCGGATCATGAAATGGTGCGCCTTGACCGGTTGCCCGGGGCGGCGCGCCTACTGTTATTAATAGCGTGGAATTATTTGCATCAGGCGGCTGCGAAATAATTGCGCGGGGACGAAGCCGAATCAGGCGGTCCTGGTTGGGCGTCAATGCGTGAATGATTAAACCCACAGATGAAGGCAGGAGACCATGGCGAAGCAATCGATTCGGGGGGTGGATATCCAGGGACATCGCAAGCCGGGGTATAAGCCGCTGATCGTCAGCGATGGCGACTGGATGGCGGCGTTGATGAACGGATCGCCGACCTCCTGGGCGGTTCCCGAAATCATCGAACAGCATCCGGATACGGATGAACTATTCGTGTTGGTAACGGGGCGTGCCTATATGATCGTCGCCGGAAACGGCAAGAAACCGGGCCGGATCCGCCAATACCCGATGCAGCGCAATGTGCTTTACAATGTCAAGGCGCGAACGTGGCATATCAATCCCATGACGCCGGATGCCACGTTCGTTATCATTGAAAAAACAGGGACGAATATCAATGGATCGCGCGTGGTCCGGCTGACGCCGACCCAACGACGCGCCATCCGGATCGGAGGCTGATTATGCAGGCTCTCGTGTGGCAGGGTGGGCAGGAATTTTCCATGCAGTCTATTCCCAAACCCAGGGCGGAACGGGGCCGCGTGGTGGTGAAAGTGACGGCAGCGGCGGTATGCGGATCCGATTTTCATCTGGCCGACTTCAAAGAAAAGGCGCCCCTGGTGCCCGGACATGAAGTGTGCGGGGTGATCGAATCCTGCGGAGCGGACGTTCTCGGGTTGGTCCCGGGCGACCGGGTCGCGCTCAACCCGGTGCAATTTTGCGGTACGTGTGGGTGCTGCACGAAAGGTCTGCCCCATCTGTGCAGTGCCTACCGGCATCTGGGGGCGGGTGGAGTTCAAGGCGGCTGGGCCGAGTATGTGGCGATCGACGCGGTCAACGCGCATCGCGTGCCGGACGGGGTGGATGATATCGCGGCTTGCCTTTTGGAACCGATGGCCGTCTGTTACGAGAGTTTTACGAGAGCCGCATTGCAGCCGGACGATACGGTTCTCATCATCGGCGATGGGACCTTCGGATTCCTGCACGCCCAGATTGCCGCCGCGCGCGGGGTCCGTCGAATTATCGTCGCGGGGCATTACGACACCCGCTTGAAACGCATTGCCGCGCAGGTCGAGATGGTGCCGTGTAATACCCACCATGAAGATCTGGCCGAGCGGGTGCGTGAGATCACGGATGGGCACGGGGTGGACGTCGCGATTGAAGCCACGGGCGCCGGGTCATCGCCCAATGCGGGACTGAAAGCCCTTCGCCCGCGTGGCACGCTCGTTATTTTTAGTTATGTCTGGAAACCCGAGCCGCTGGCCATGGGGTTGATCCACATGAACGAATTGAATGTCCTGGGCTCGTGCCGCTCGCTCGGGGCCTTTGATCCCTGCCTGGAACTGCTGCGGACGCAGAAGGTCAATACGCGCATCCTCGCGGATGTGATCGTCCCCTTCGACGAATGGCCGGTGGCCGTGAACCGACTGGCTCGGGATAAAGCCCAAGTGTTCAAGGCCGTCTTCGTTCCGCGTCAATAGAGTCCGGTATTGGGCGGCTCACCGCCATCGCGATATCCGGCCATACCGTTCCCCGTGCGTGGTCCGGCGCATTTCAATCTTGAGTTGGACCTTTGCTTGGGCTACTTTATTTGCCTTTGCAGAGGATCGGCGATCGGGCTGGTCTCGCAGGGCGGGGAGGTTCAAATGGCGGATTCCAAAACCGGCGGAGCGGCGGATGCGATTGATGTCGCTTATGTCGCCCGTTTGGCGCGATTGCAGTTGAGCACCGAGGAAATCGAGACCTTTCAGCGCCAGTTGAATTCCATCGTCGATTATTTCAAGGCCATTCGCGAAGTCGATGTCGATACGGTTCAACCCATGGCGCATGCCGTCCGGGTCCAGAATATTTTCCGGGCGGACGAGGTTCGTCCGGGATTGGATCGCGAACTGGCGCTGGCGAATGCCCCCGTTCATCTGGATGACCAATTTTCAGTTCCGAAGATTGTCGAGTAAGGAGCCCCATGGCCGCATTGACCGAATTGACCGCCGTTGAATTACTCGAGCAGCTTCGCCGTCGCGCCTGCAGTTCCGAAGAGGCGGTAAAAGCGATGGGTGCCGTGATCCGTCGCCGCGATCCGGCCATCAAGGGATATCTGGAGGTGGACGAGGAGGCGGCCCTGGACCAGGCGCGGTCGGCGGACGCCGCCCGCGCGCGCGGCGAGAGCGGGAGCCTGTTGGGGCTGCCGCTGGCGTTTAAGGATGTCCTCAATCTGGCCGGTCAGCCCTGCACCTGTGGATCCCGTATTCTGGCCGGATACCGTGCGCCCACCGATGCCGGCGCCATCGCCCGCTTGCGCCGGGAGGGGGCCGTATTTCTGGGCCGGACGAACATGGATGAATTTGCCATGGGGTCCTCCACCGAAAATTCCGCCTATCAAGTGACCCATAATCCCTGGAATCCAGACCGGGTCCCCGGCGGCTCGAGCGGCGGCTCGGCGGCCGTCGTTGCGGCCGGCGAAGCCTGGGCGGCGTTGGGTACCGATACCGGGGGATCGATCCGACAACCGGCGGCCTTCTGTGGATGCGTGGGCATGAAGCCTTCTTACGGACGGGTTTCGCGGTCCGGCCTGGTCGCCTATGCCTCGTCTCTCGATCAGATCGGACCGATGACCCGGGATGTGCGCGATGCCGCCCTGCTCCTGAAGGCCCTGGCGGGACCGGATCCCATGGATTCAACCGCTTTGGATTTGCCGGTCCCCGATTATATGGCCGCGCTGGCGACGGAATTAAAGGGGATGCGGATCGGATTGCCGAAGGAATATTTTGTCGGCGGATCCGATGCGGATGTGGAGCGGGCCGTACAGGAAGCCATCGCGGTTTGCCGCAAACTGGGCGCCGAGGCCGTGGAGGTGTCCCTGCCGCATACCCATCTGGCCGTTCCAACCTATTACATCATTGCCACCGCCGAGGCGTCGGCAAACCTGGCGCGGTTCGACGGGGTGCGTTATGGAACCCGTACGAAGGCGGACGTTCACGATCCGATCGAGATGTATGCCAAGACCCGGGCGGAAGGGTTTGGCGCCGAAGTCAAGCGCCGGATCATCCTGGGGACCTACGTTCTCAGCAGCGGCTATCACGATGCCTACTATTTGCGCGCCCAGAAAATCCGGAGCCTGATCCGCGACGATTTCGACCGCGCCTTCGGGACGTGCGATGTGATCATGGCGCCGGTGACCCCGACGGCGGCTTTTGCGCTCGGAGCGGCGGCGACCGATCCCCTCCAGATGTATTTGGGCGATATTTTCACCGTGCCCGTGAATCTGGCGGGTTTGTGCGGACTGTCCGTCCCGTGCGGAATGACCACAGACCGCCTGCCGGTGGGATTGCAGATCATCGGACCGGCCTTTGGCGAGGAACAGGTATTCCGGGCCGGGTATGCCTATGAGCAGGCGACGCAATGGCGACATCAGCGACCTCCGATTGCCGACCGGACCGATTTGCAGCAAGGATGACCATGAACTACGACGTAACGATCGGGTTGGAAGTGCACGTCCAACTCAAAACCCGGTCCAAAATGTTTTGCAGTTGTTCCACGGCTTTTGGGGCGGAGCCGAACACCCAGGTGTGTCCCGTCTGTCTCGGGTATCCCGGCGCCCTGCCGGTGATGAACGGGGAGGCGATTCGGTACACTGTGATGGCGGGCCTGATGCTGGGGTGCAAGATCAGCGCCTACAGCAAGTTCGATCGGAAGAACTATTTTTACCCGGACATGCCCAAGAACTACCAGATTTCGCAATACGACATGCCGCTCTGCCTGGGCGGGTCGGTGGACATCGATGTGGGCGGGCAGGCCAAGACGATCCGCCTCACCCGGATCCATCTCGAAGAGGATGTGGGCAAGAACATGCATTTTGCCCGGACGAGCGGGGTGGATTTCAACCGTGCCGGCGTGCCGCTGATGGAGATCGTGTCCGAGCCCGATTTGACCTCGCCGGAGGAGGCGCAAGCCTACCTGGTGGCATTGAAACAGATTCTCCTGTACGCAGGGGTGAGCGAATGCAACCTCGAACAGGGCAACCTGCGGTGCGACGTCAATTGCAGTCTCCGGCCCCGGGGGACCACGCCGCTCGGAACCAAGGCCGAGATCAAGAACATGAACACCTTCAAGGGGGTGTTTCACGCGGCCCATGCGGAGATTCGCCGACAGACCGAGCTCTTGGCCGCGGGTGAAAAGATCCGCCAGGAGACCTTGCGCTACGACCCCGATTTGGATATCACCGTGCCGATGCGGTCAAAAGAATATGCGCACGATTACCGCTATTTCCCGGAGCCGGACCTGTTGCCGGTGGTGCTGGCTCCGGAAACGATTCAAGCCTGGGCGGATCAGCTCCCGGAATTACCGCGTCAACGGCGCGAGCGATTTGTGCGCGAATATGGGCTGCCGGAATACGATGCCCAGGTATTGGTGGCGGATAAGGTGGTCGCCGATTATTTTGAGGAAACGGCGCGGCAGGCGGGGAATCCCAAGGCCGCCTCGAATTGGGTGATGACCGAGATGTTGCGCCAACTGGCCGCCCAGGAATTGGAGATCGGCCAGGCGAAGATCACGCCGCGCGCGTTGGGCGAACTGATCCGGATGGCCGAATCACAGACGATCAATTCCAATACCGCCCGTCAGGTTTTCGGGATCCTGTTTGCCGAGGGGGGGGAGCCGGCGCAAATTGTGAAAGAGCGGGGGTGGGGCCAGGTCAGCGATAGCGGAGTTTTGGAGGCGGCCGTGGATCAGGTATTGGCGGCGAATGCGAAATCGGCCGCCGATTACCGCGCGGGCAAGAAACCGGCCCTGCAGTTTTTGGTGGGGCAGGTGATGAAAGTCACCCGGGGCAAGGCCAATCCCGCGATGGTTCAAGCGATGCTGGAACAAAAACTGGTCTAGGTCCGTTGGATCGGGTGTCGGATTATAAATAGGAGCGATTTCATGGCCAATAAGAAAATTCGGGTTGGGGTGATTGGAGTGGGGCGCGGGCAATCGTTCATGCAGGGCGCCCAGCATTGCGATATGGAACTGGTTGCAATTTGCGATTTATGGAAGGAACGGCTTCGGGACGTAGGCAAACGGTATAAAGTGGCCACCTACACCGATTACGACCGGTTCCTGGAGCACGACATGGACGCGGTGGTTTTGGCGAATTACTGCCACGATCATGCCCCGTTTGCCGTCAAGGCGCTCGATGCCGGTCTGCATGTGATGAGCGAGTGTATCGCCGCCCGGACCATGGGGCAGTGTGTGGAACTCGTTGAAGCCGTGGAGCGATCCAAACGCATTTACATGTTTGCTGAAAATTATCCCTACATGCTGGGGTGCCAGGAATTACGCCGGATTTACCACACCGGTGAAATCGGGGATGTCCGCTATGCCGAGGGTGAATATAATCATCCGGGCGAGGAAGACTGGCGGCTCAGCCTTTCGCCAGGGGTCAATCACTGGCGGAATTGGCTGCCGCCGACCTATTATGTAACCCATGCCCTGGCCCCTTTGATGTATATTACCGATACGTGGCCCGTGGCGCTGAATGCGCTGTCGATCGCTGAAAAACGGACCCAGGCGCCCCAATCGGTGAAGATCAGCGATGTCGGCAGTGTGATTTTATGCCGGATGGATAATGGGGCTGTCTTCCGGATCTGGGGCCTGGGAATGAGCTCGATTCACCGGGTCCGTTACGAGGTGCATGGCGATTTGGGGTTGGCCTCCACGCTCCATGGGGAAGTGCGGGTCCACCATGAGCCCTGGATGCGCAAGCCGGGGGTGCTCACGGATCGGACCTATAATCCGGATTGGCCGGAATTCGCCGAGCTTGCGAATAAAGCCGGGCATGGCGGGGGCGATTTCTGGACCAATTTCAATTTTGCGAATGCGATTCGCAGTGGGAAACAGCCGTATTTGAATGTCTATCGCGCCACGGCCATGGCTGCGGTTTCAATTCTGGGCTGGAAGAGCTGTTTGCAGGAGGGGCAAAATCTGGTGCTCCCGGACTTTAAGAAAAAAGCGGATCGGAATGCCGTCCGCGATGATCAATGGTCGCCTTTCCCGGAAGATGCCGGGCCAGGGCAGCCGCCGGTCAGTCTGAATGGCAATCTGAAGCCTTCAAAGGCCGCCTTAAAGCAGGCCGCCAAAGTCTGGCGGGCCTGCGGGTATAAGGGGAAATAAGGCCAGGTAATAGCCTTTTGTAAATAGTCGGCGCATCCAGTCGCGGGATCCAGTTTAAGCCTCGGTCGGACTGCGTCCGAAATAGCGGCGGAAAGCGCGGCTGAAATAGAGCGGATCTTCATACCCGACCGCTGCGGCGATTTCCTTGACCAGCCGCTGTTTTTGGCGGCACAGCTGGAGCGCTTTCTCCATGCGTCGGCGGGTGAGAAATTCATGGAGCGCCTCACCCGACCAGCGGTGGAAAAGCCGATTGAGATAGCGCGGGGTCAAATGGACCTGTGCGGCCAACTGGGGAAGCGTGATGGGTTCGGCGAAATGCAGGTCGAGATAGTCGCGAATTTGTTCCAGCAGTCCGTCATACCGTTGCACTGGTCGGCCTGGCTGACGGGATCGGATCGGAGTTTCATCGCCTGCATAAAAGCGGACCATCAGGTCGAGTAGATCCCGCCGTACGGCAGAACTGAACGTGGCGCCGGATTGGATACCTTGCCGAACATGGGCAAACAAGCGGAGCGATGAACGACAGCGCACCGTGCGATGCAGGGGAGATCGCCAACCCCGGCCGGGTTGAAAAGAACTGACAAAGGCGGTGGTCAAGGATCCATCGCCCATCAACCACAACAAGGTGTAAGGGGTACGGGCTGAAAAAGCCGCTTCACAATGGGTACAACCGGGCGGCAGGAGGATGACGGCCGGGGGTTCGAAAATAAGACTTTGGTCCAGGAAATCCATCCGCCCGCGTCCTTCCAGGGCAATGGCGATTTCGGGGATGAGATGTGAATTCAGTCCGACCGGGTGCCGCAGGGTCTGTCGGGACGGGCGAGGGGATGCCGCGATGGGCCCGGGACAGATCAGGACCGGGCATTGGGCGATCGAAGCGATGGCCAATCGAAAACAGGTATCCGAATCCCACTTCATAGGTTTATCCAAAAGTCCATAGACCGCATCATTATGTCCATTGCGCCCGGCGGAGGCAAGCGTTAGTCTATCCCCAGTTTGTTAAGCGGGGAACCCCGAGGAGACCGAGATGCAAAATACACGATTAGCGATTGAAGGCGGGAAAGCGGCCGTGACCCTCAAGGCCCCGACCTGGCCGATCACCGGACGGGAAGAAGTGAAGTGGATGACCGAGGTGGTCAAGAGCGGGAAGTGGAGTTGGTTGGGACCGCATGAGCGGGCTTTTTGCGAGGACTACAGCCGGTTTATCGGCTCAAAATACACCATTGGGCTGGCCAATGGGACGGTGACGCTCCAGTGCGCCCTGCAGGCCGTCGGGGTGGTGCCGGGTGATGAAGTGATTGTGCCGGGCATGACCTGGTGCGCCACGGCCCAGGCGGCGCTGGACATCGGGGCGGATGTGGTGCTGGTGGATATCGATCCGGAAACCCTGTGCATCGATCCCGCGTCGATCGAAAAGGCCATTACGCGCCGGACGCGGGCGATTATTCCGGTTCATTTGTATGGGTGTATGTGCGACATGGACGCGATCCTGCGCATTGCGCGCAAGCATCAGCTCAAGGTGGTGGAAGATGTGGCGCATCAGCATGGCAGTCAGTGGAAGGGAAAAGGCGCCGGCGCGATCGGGGATGCGGGGAGCTTTTCCTTCCAGCAATCGAAGGTGTTGACCTGCGGCGAAGGCGGGGCGGTGACCACCAATGATCCGGAAATTTACAAAACGATATTTGCGTTGAAACAGGTCGGTTGGGGGCCGAAAGATCCCAAGAAAAGCCTTTTTGATAATCTCGCTCCGGCCAATCGGTATGGGCACAATTATCGGATGACCGAGATGCAGGCGGTTCTATTGCGCGGTGGGTTATTGCGTCTGGCAGCCCAGACGGCGCTCCGCGAAAAACGCGCGGCCCAATTCCGGAAGGGATTGGAAGCGATTGGCGGCCCCTTGCGCGTGGCGGCGCGCGATCCGCGGATTACGCGGCAGGCCTATTATGCGTTGACCTGTTATTTTGATCCGACCCAGTCGGGCGGTGTGAACAAGGATGCATTTGCCCTCGCCCTGGGAGCGGAAGGGTGTCATTTAGGGGGGACTTACTGGCCGGTTTATCGGTCACCCCTGTTGAATCTGTATGATCGGACCAGTCCGGTTCCGTTCCGCGATCAGAAAAAAATCCAGGATTACCGGCACTTGAAATTGCCGAACACCGAGCGATGTGTCAAGGAGACGGCCATGTTGCTCACCCATTCGGCCTTGCTCGGGAGTGAGGCCTATATCGACCAACTCCTGGCGGCCGTCCGCAAGGTCACCGACCAATTGCCGGTCGCGGGCAAGGTTTGGGCGAAACGCCAGAAGGCCCAGCGGAAAAAGTGAAGGGGTCGAATACGGGCCGATGATCCCGGCGCCGCTATTGAAATCGAAGAAGAGCGGGGTGCCCTCACCCCGCTCTTCGGTCCTGTAATACTGGCCCCGTTTAGAGACGGGTGTCCACGGAAAAAACGTGCATCTCTGAGGAAAAAGAGAGTAAGGTAGCTCCTCCAACCAGGAGCCTACCGATGAGAATTTTTGATATTTGCGACTATGGGGCGCGTGCGGATGGACTGACGCTCAACACCTCCGCTATTCAAAAGGCCATTGATGCCTGCCACGCCGTCGGCGGGGGACGGGTGTTTTGCGGGCCGGGCGATTTTTTGACCGGTTCTCTTCAACTTAAAAGCCGGGTGGACCTGCACGTATCCATGGGATGTCGGCTGGTGGGCAGTACGAAACTGGCCGATTACGTCGACTTTACCGCGCCGGGATTCCGTCACGAATTGGCTCCGGAAGAAAACACCAAGAGCTTGCTCTATGCCGTTCAGGCGGTGGATTTTTCCATCACGGGTCCGGGCGAAATCAACGGATCGGGTCCGGCCTTTTATGATACCAGTTCCCTGACAGGGGGGCGATTTTACAAGAAGCCGGCAACCCCCCGGCCCCGAATCCTGATGGCCTATCAATGCCGCAACTTCCGCATTGAGGATGCGTCCTTCAACGACTCTCCCTGCTGGACCTTCTGGTTGATGCAATGCCAGACGGTCGGCATTCACCGCATCCGAATGATCGCCGATCAGAAAATGATCAATAACGACGGCATCGACCTGGACATGTGTCGCGATGTGACCGTGAGCGATAGCATTTTCAAGACCGGTGATGACTGCATCATTCTGCGCAGTATGCGAACGCTTTACGAAACGCAAATGCCGTGTGAAAACATTACCGTGACCAACTGCGTGCTCGACAGTTGGTGCCAGGGCATCCGGGTGGGTTGTCCGAGCGACGGGGTGATTCGAAACTGTGCGTTCAGTAATCTGGTGATTTCCGGACTGCATAACGGAATTTTCTTTGAGAATCCCAAGCGATACCTGGCGAAAGATTGCCGGGGTGCGGCCGATATTCGAAATATCGTATTTTCGAATGGAGTGATCAACTGTAACGGGACACCGATCTGCCTGATTGCGGAGGAAGGGGTTGCCCTGAAGCATCTGGGTGAGATCAGTTTTTCGCATTTTCGCATCAAGAGCGGGCGCCCCATCATCGTCCAGGGCAGTTCGGAAACGACGATTCAAAATATCAGTTTTAGCGATATCGCCATCGAAACAGACGGGGATGACGCCATCGTCTGCCGTCATGCGCGGGGCGTGAAGTTAAACAACGTCGAACTGACCAATCGCCCTGCGGCAGTCACGTCGGAGGCGCTTCTTCCCGCAGCAGTCTAATCACCTCGGCGAACTTCGGCGCATTCCGGCTGTCGGCACGGATCAGATCGTCATGCGCAGTCAACATGACTTCGCGAGTTTCCTCGCGCGGCAGAGTTTTGATTCCACCCGTCGGGTCCGAGTAGGGCAACTTCTGGAGAGTGGCGCCATCCGGCGGCCCGAAGCCCGGCAACTCGGCGTCATCGGCTTTCACACTGAAAAGCCGGTCCAGCCACAGCGACTTCAGCAGGTCACGGCTGCGGGGGGAGGCATGGATGACGTAAACGGTGACCGGCGGCTTCTGCTGGCGGAGGGACAGTCCAATGCCCGTCAGAACCCCGAGGAACGTGCTGTCCATTCCCCCGCACTGCTCGAGATCCAGCACAAACTGTCTGTTGCCGCGCTGGATCATGTCGGCGGCAAAAGTCCGTAGCGCAGGGCTGTTCTGGAAGGAGCCGCGACCGATCACACGGATATAGACCCACGGGGTGTTGGGCAGCACGAAGATTCCCGATTCACTTGGGTTCATACCTCACGCCTCTTTTCCTTTCTCCAACTTCTTTCGACACTCCTGGAGTTGCGCCTGAACGTGCCCGTAGCCGGCTTCGAGCTCGGTCAACTCAGCGGGTATGGTCTCCCCCCGCTGGCCCATCGCGAGTTCCTCGATACGGGCCGCCAATTCCCGGAGCGACCGCGCCCCGATGTTGCCGGCGCTGGACTTGATCGGGTGGACGGCTTTCTGCACGCCCAGCCAGTCCCGGGCCTGGGCGGCGGCCCGGGCCGCCGCAAGTTTCTGCGGGACATAGCTCAGGAACAGGCCGATCATCTGCAGCGCGAACTCATTGCCGCCGAGTTCCACCAGCTTCCCCATGGTTGCATCGTCCAGACAGTCATTGTCATTCATGGTTTGACTCCCGGACTGGCGGCGGTTCGCTCGACTTCCATGCCCAGCAGACAGACGTCGTCGGCATAGTCGCCGCTGGCGGACGCCGCGCAGGGCAGGCGCATGAGTTCGTCGAAGAGCGTCTCGGTGGGCAGATTCCGACGGTCCCGAACGGCGGCCAGTAAACGGTCCTGACCGAATTCCTGGTTGTCATCATCGAGGACCTCGAAGAGGCCGTCCGTGAACAGGATCACCAGATCGTGAGGGGACAGGCTCCGGGTGGCCGTCGCAAACATCGGACCTTCGAAAATGCCCAAGGCGGGCCCGGGCTCGGCATTGGGAAAGTCCAGCCGCTCGACAGTGTCCGGCCCGCGTCGGAGTCGGAACGGCAGCGGATGGCCGGCACAGGCGTAACGCATCTGACCGGCCGCGATATCGGCCACCAGGTAGAATGCCGTGGCGAACAGGGGTTCATCGGCGTGCTGGAGAATGGCGAGCAGGCCGTGATTGATGTCGGCCAGGAACCGGCTTGGGTCGTGCGCCACTGGCAGCAGCTCCTCGACCAGCGCGCGAATCATCGCCGTGATGAGCGCCGCGCGCACCCCGTGGCCCATCACGTCGCACATGAACACCCCGGCCGCCGTGTCCGACAGCGGCAGCACATCGTAGAAGTCCCCGCCCAGTTCCGTCGTTGAGACGTAGCGCGAATGGAACCGAAGGGCGGTCTCCCGGTCGGAGACGAGGTGCGGGAACGTCGGGAAGTGCTGGGGCAGCAACGCATGCTGAAGCTGCCTCGCCATCCGCAAGTCGGCCTGAGTCTGAGCCACGTACCGCTCCAGTTGGTCTTGCAGGCGCTTCTGAGAGAGGGCGCTGATCAGGGCGCGGGTCAACGGGGCGGCCGCCAGCTCGTCTTTGCGGAGGTAATCTTTCGCGCCGCTCTTCATCGCTTCCACGGCCACTTTTTCGCTGCCGCTCGAGGTCAGCATGATGACCGCCGGCTGCCGTGCGTGCGGAAGTTTGCGCAGTTCAGCGAGGACGTCCAGCCCGCTCGCGCCGGGCAGTTGATAGTCCAGCAGCAGCAGGTCGTAGGGCTGTCGCTGAATCTCCGCCATCGCTTTCTCGGCGCTGTCCACCCAGCGGGTTACCACCGGCAGTTCTTTATCGAGGGTCTGCAACAGGCACTGGGCCAGCGCCGCATCCATCGGGTTGTCGTCCACCAGCAGCAATTGGATCTTCGGGGTGTTCATTTGCGGTTCACCACGGTCAGGAGTAGGGCCACAATCTGCTCGGGCGGGAGCGTGTAGAGCGCCGCTCCCAGACGGATCGCTTCGCCCGGCATGCCGTGAATCACCGATGTTTCGGCATCCTGCGCGATCGTGACCGCGCCCTTGTCCTTGAGCAACTTCAACTCGTCCGCGCCATCCCGCCCCATGCCGGTCAGCAGTACGCCCACAGCCCGCGCACCACTCGTGTTCGCGATGGACCGGAATAGGAAGGACACGGCCGGCCTGATTCCGCTTTCGGGCTCGTCCTTGCTCAGCAGGATGCGTCCGCCGGGCAACAGCCCCATGTGAAAACCATCGGGCGCCAGGTACACCGTCCCCGGCAGGGCGGTCGCGCCGTGGCTGCCGAGGTGCACCGGAAATGACGTCGTCTCCCGGAGCCAGTCCACCATTCCGCCCAGGAAGCCGGAGGCGATGTGCTGCACCACCAGGATCGGCACCGGGTAATCCCTCGGTAAACCTTTCAGAATGGTCTGGATCACCGGCGGGCCGCCGGTCGACGCGCCGATGGCGACCACCTGGATCGCTTCTGCCCGCCGCGGCGGTTCAGCGACCGGCCGAACTTCGGTTCGCCGGGCCCTCGCCCACCGTTTCACCACCTTCACCTCGGCCATGAGCTTCACGGTCTCCAGGAGATTCTGCATCATCCGGTCAAAGCCCGGCGTGTTCAGACCGACGGGCTTTTCAATAAACGCCACCGCCCCGGCTTCCAGCGCGTGGAACGTCACCCCGACCTCCTGGTTTGTCATCGTCGCGCTGGAAATGACGATGGGCACCGGCTGTGTCTCCATGATCCGCCGCGTCGCTTCGTATCCGTCCATCTTGGGCATGTGAACATCCATCAGGATCACGTCGGGTTTCTGTCCGGCGACGAAGTCCACTGCTTCCTGTCCGTTATTGGCCGTGCCGATGACGTGCAGTCGCGGGTCGCTGTCCAGCAAGTGCTTCAACAGCATCTGCACCACCGGCGAATCCTCCACCACCAGCACGTTGATCTTGTTCGCGTTCATATCACACCAATCGCCGTAGCGCCTCCAGCAGGTTGCTCTGGTCAAAACTGCTCTTCACGATGTACGCATTAGCTCCCACGTCCACACCGCGTTCTCGGTCCTCCTGCGACCCGAGCGCCGTCACCAGTACCACCGGCAGCTCCGCCAGTTTCCGGTCCGCCCGGATCCTATCCGTCAGTCCGAACCCGTTCAGCCGGGGCATTTCCACGTCCGAGACCACGCCGTCGAACGGCTCGGTCTTCAGCAGGCTCAGCGCATCCAACCCGTCCACGGCCGTCCGCACCCGGTACCCCGCCGATTCGAGGATGTTCTTCAACAGCATCCGCGACGTAATCGAATCCTCCACCACCAGCAAGGCTTTCCGCTCGACCGCCAGCGCCGGCGCGCTCTTCGCCACCGGTCGCACGTTCGCCGCCGATTGCAGTAGATCGGCGACGTTGAGAATCAACACCGCGGTGCCGGAGCCGAGCACTGTCGCGCCGGCGATGTTGCGGACGCGCACCAGCGGTCTGCTGAGCGGCTTGACCAGCACCTCCTGCACCCCGAGCACCGCCTCCACGCCCAATGCGATCCGCTTCTCCCCGGCCGTCACGACCACAAATGTCAACCAGACCGGCTCGTCCTCCGGCGCCGGGGTTGCCGGCAGCTCCAACGCATTCGCCAGCCGGACCAGCGCCACCGCCCGGCCGTCCAACGCAATCGTTTCGTTGCTCTCGACGGTTTTGATGTCGGCCCCACGCACGCGGCCGGTGCGCTCGACGTTCGCGGCCGGGAGCACGAACGTTTGCCCGGCCGTCTGCACCAGCGTCCCGCGGAACGTCGCGAGCGTCAGCGGCAACAAGATCCGGAACGTCGTCCCGTGGCCGGGTTGCGTCTGCACCGACACCCGGCCGCCCAGTTTCTCGGACTTCTCGCGCACAATCGCCAATCCCAGGCCGCGGCCGGAAATCTCCGTGATGATCGGCGCCGTCGAGACGCCGGAGAGAAACATCAGCGACAACGCCGCCGGTTCGTCCAGTTGCCGGGCCTCCGCAGCCGAAACCAGGCCGTGCTTGATGGCGGCCGCCTTGATGTTCCCGGCAGCGATACCGGCGCCGTCATCGCTCACGATGATCTCCACCTTATTGCCGTCCACCTGCGTCACCGAGGCGGTGATCGTTGCGCGGGCCGGCTTGCCCTGCCGGGTGCGCTCCTCCGGCGTCTCGACGCCGTGATCAATGCAGTTGCGCACGAGATGAATCAGCGGGTCCTTCATTTCCTCGAGAATCCGCTTGTCGATCTCCACCTCGCCGCCGCGCACGACCAGATCCGCCTCCTTCGACTGATCCCGGCAAAGGTCGCGAACGAGCTTTGGCAGCCCGTTCAGGAACGTCGCGCACGGTAGCATCAGGAGCTTCTTCGAACCGTCCAGCAGGTCGTCCACCATCCGTCCGATGGTGTGGCTGTCGTGCTCGGCCGACCGGGACAGCTTCTTCAGTTTTGCTTCCAGCACCCGCAGGTGGTGCGGGTCCGGAGCGGCGGCGCGGAGTTGTTCGGCAAACTGCGACTGCAACTCGCGCAGATCGCCAGCCCTTTGAGTGGCCGCGAGTTTGACGGCCAGCATCTCCTCCGCCTGCAGGATCAAGCCGTCCAGTTTCCGCGTCGCCACCCGGATCGTGTCCGACGCCGGTGCGGCCGGTAAAACCGGCTCGCCCGTTCCCCCCGTCTTCTCCGTGGCGCCCGGCGGTGGGGAAGCCGATCTCAGGGTCTCGATCTCCGCCACCCTCTGCGCCACGCGGTCCGGCTCGATGCCGTCCGGCGTTTCGACGAGGTGTTGGATCAAGTCGGTCGCGCGATGCAGCGTGTCGAAGCTCGCCGGGCTGGGTTGCCACTCCTGTCGTTTCCACGCGGCAAAGATGGACTCCAGGGCCTGACACAACGACTCGACTCCGGCCTGACTGACGGCCCGCGCCGCGCCCTTCAAGCTATGCGCTTCGCGATAGACGCGCTCAACAACCTCGGGAGCCGGCGACCGTTCCAGTTCCAGCAAGCCCGCGGAAATGTCCTGCAGATGTTCCGCGGCCTCGCCCCGGAAGGCGGTTAGCAGCGTTTTCAGAAACTCGTCGTCGCGTCCGTTCATGCCGCCCTTCCTACACCTTGTAGCGTTCAATCAATTGCTTCAGTTTCCGGCCCACGTCGTTCAGGTTGCGGGCGGAGGTCTCCATTTGTTTCGCGCTGGCGACGTTCTGCGCCGTCGCCTGTTTGATACTCTCCATCGCCGTGGCGACCTGGTCCACGCCGATCAACTGCTGCTGGCTCGATGCGGCAATCTGCGCCGCCGCCTGCGCCGATTCGGCCACGCTGCCGGTCAATGCCTGGATGGACTCACCGGCTTGCGCCGACTGTTTCACGCCGGCTTCAACGGCTTTCGTGCCTTGCTCGGTCGCCATCACCGCGGCGCTCGTGGCTTTCTGAATGTCATTGAGAATCGTCCGCACCTGCGCCGTCGCCTGCTTCGATTGCTCGGCGAGGCTCTTGACCTCCTGCGCGACGACGGTGAATCCCTTGCCTTGCTCGCCGGCTTTTGCCGCCTCGATGGCGGCGTTGACGGCGAGAAGGTTGGACTGTGCCGCAAGATCGTCCACGGCGGCGATGATCTGGCCGATGGCCTGCGTCTGCTCGCTGAGTCGCACCATGCTGTCGGCAATCGAGCTCATCTGCTGGTGGATGCGCTTCATGCTCTCGACGGTTTCGTCGGTGGACTTGCGCCCGACCTGCGAGATCTGGGCAGACTTCTGCGCGCTCTCCGACACCGACTTCGCCTTTTCACTGGCGATTTGCGCCGTTTGTCTAACCTCTTCCACCGTGGTGGTCGTCTCGGTCACCGCCGTGGCTGTTTCTGTGGCACTGGCCGCCAGTTGCGTGGTGGAGGCGACGATCTCACTCGACGCCGAGCCGAGGACGTTGACCGCCTCGCTGATTTCGCCCGTCAGACTGCGCAAGTTCGTCACCATCGACTCGAAGGCATTACCCAACAGATCCTGAGCGGACTGCGGGTTGATCTGAACATGCAAATCGCCTGCGGCGATTCTTCCGGCCATTCCGGCCATCTCGCGCTGGAACCCGGTCATCCGTTTGAACGCCTGCAGCAACTGCCCCGCCTCGTCCTTGCGATCATCCCCTTCGATCTCCACCGAAACGTCACCGGCGGCCATGCGGTCGGCGATGGACGTCGCGGCTTTAAGCGGGCGGGTGATGTTGCGCGTCAGTACAAAACCAATGGCACAGACCGCGACGATCGCGAGGGGGATGCCGTATCGGATCGTGTTGATGGCGGAGTTGGTACTGGCGGCTGATTCACGCGTCCGTCTTTCCAGGAGCAGGCTTTCTTCCCTATTCATTTCACCGGTGATATTACGGATCTGGACCATCAAACTATGTCCCACCCCCGACACGGCGTACTGCTCCGCCCCTTCCAATCCCTTTTCCGTGCGAGACTTCGCTCCATCCCACAGTGCGTCAATCCGGGCTTTGATGAGTGGATCAATCTGGTCGAGCCGTCGTTGTTGGTTGGGGTTGTCAGAGGTCAGTTGGCGCAGGGAGGCGAGGTGGACATCCACCTCCTTTGCCGACGCCCGGGAAGTCTCCAAATAATTCGATGCGCCCGTCAGCAAATAGCCGCGCTGGTGCGTCTCTGCCTCGTGTAATCCGGCCAGCAGGCTCGCGATTTCCTCGCGCACAAGTTGGGTATGGTTAACCCAGCCGGCATCGGTAATCAGCCGGCGGGTGGCCCGGTAGGATTGCGTCCCCACGATGACCAACGCCGCCAGCGCCAACACCAACACAACCCCGATTTTCATTCCGATAGTTTGTTTCATCGCTCAATCTCCCATTGGTTCTGGTTCATGTCGCCACCTCCTCCTGGACGATAATTTTTGGATCGCCGAGAATCCGCGCGGCATCGAGCACCACGAGCCGGTCGCCGGTCACCCCGCGCAGGTACTCCTGCCCGATCCTGCTCAACGTCGGCAGCGACGCTTGCAACTGGCTGACCGGCACCCTCCGGACCCCGCCCACATCATCCGCCAGGATGCCCAGATCCATCTCCGCCGAGTGCAGGATGATGACCTTGTGCAGGTCGTGCAGGCCGTTGGCCGGCAAGTCGAAGTACGTCTTCAAGTCCATCAGCGCGATCATCCGGCCGCGGACATTGACAATGCCGGTGAAGAACGGCGGCGTGCACGGCACCGGCGTCAGCTCCTTGAACGGGACCACTTCCTGCACGTAGTGGGTCTCGAATCCGTACCGCTCCGTTGCCAGCGAGAACTCGACGACGTCGATCAGGGCCTCGGTTACCTGGACCACCGGCTCCCGCGCCAGCGCCAGTGCCCGCGCCTTCAGGATTCGTTTCTCTTCTTCGGTCATGATACCGGCGCCCCTTCCCGCATCGAATGGATGATCTCCGCCAACCGCCCCGCCGACATCCCCTCCGATTCCGGCAGAATATCATCCTGCTGGTACCGATGGAGCAAATTCAGCACGTTCTTGAAATGCTTGCCCGCCTCCTTCATCCGGCCCGCGTTGCGCGCCAGATTGCCCAGTGCGAAATAGGCGATGACGAAGTCGTGGTCGAGGTAGATCGCCCGCTGCAACGCCTTCGAAGCCTCCGGCAAAGCGCCTTGTTCCATCACGATCATCGCTCGCAGATACTGGGCAACCGGATTCAGTTTCTCTGCCATCACCAGCTTGTCCGCCAACGCCAGGGCCTCCGCCAGCCGTCCTTGATTCGCCAGTTCGCGAGTCGACTGGATCATGTCCGGCACATCCGGCGCCAGCGGCGGTGACGCAACGCGCTGCGGCTCCGCGACCGGCACCGGCCAGGCAACCGGTGGTACCGGTGCCACAACCGGCGACTGCGGCCGTTCGCACTTCCGATAAAGAATCGCCCCGTCGAAGTTCACGGCCGCGAACTGCTGGGGTGAGGCGATCGCGGTCTCGGTCGCGCTCAGCGCCAGCCAACCGCCGTCCACGAGACAGCGATGCAATTGCGCGACAACCCGCTGCGATTGGGTTGGTGCGAAGTACATCAGCACGTTCCGGCAGAAAATCAGGTCCATCGCGTTCGTGTCGGTCAGCAACGACGGGTACGAGCCCTCGGCCAGGTTCAGGTGCTCGAACTGCACCATCTGCCGGATTTCCGGCAGGATGGCATATCGGTTACCCTCCTCGCGCCGGAAGTATTGCTCTTTCAACCACGCCGGCGCGTCTCGGAACGACCACTCCCCGAACACGCCCGTCGCCGCCTTCTGCAAAAACCGGGAGTTCACATCCGTGGCGAGGATTGTCACTTGCCACTCCTTCAAGTCCGGCAGGGCCCGCCGCAGTGTGATCGCCAGCGAGTACGCCTCTTCGCCCGTGCAGCACGCTGCGCTCCAGAGCCGCAGGAGTTGTTCGCCGCCCCGGCGCGACTGGATCAACTCCGGCAGGATCCGTTCCGTCAGCACTTCGAACGCCCGTTTCTCGCGGAAGAAGTATGTTTCCCCGACCGTCAGGTTGCCGGCCAGGATCTCGATCTGATGCCGGGTCAACGGCGCGGACATCAGCCGCTGGACGCACGCGACTTCATCCGTGTACCCGAACTCCGGCGCCGCGCTCCGAATCCCGCGCCGCAAATCCGGCCAGCGTTCCGCCGGGAAGTGCAGCCCCATGTGCGCCGCAACGAACTCGCTGAATTGCACCAGCAATAGATTGGAGACTTCGTGGCTCATGCCGGTTCCAGCGCGGTTTCCAAAGCCTGTTCCTCGTCGAGCGACAGGAACGTGTTCAAGTCGTGAATCAGAATCAACCCATCCGGCCGTTTCACCACGCCGGCCACGTAGTCCGTCCCCGGCAGGACCGCATCTGCGGGCACGGTCTCGTTTCCGGCGCATTCCACGACGCCGTCGACCGCATCCACCACCAGCGCCACCCATCGCCGCGTTGTCCGGGCGAGGAGGATATGGTCCTCGGGTCGCAGTTCGCGCTCCGGCAAGTGAAACCGCCGGCGGGGGTTGAAGACCGGGACGACGTGCCCCCGGACGTTGATGATGCCCGCCACGCAATCGGGAGCGTGGGGCAACGGTGTGATCTCCACGGCCCGCACGACGAACTGCACGGCCGACAGATCCAGCGCGTACCGCTGCCCGTCCAACGCAAACGTCACCGCAAACGAAGAGGGTCTCATCGTGTCCTCCAATCGTTCCTGTAGCCCGGCCGCGCCGGACTAGCGTTGCAGGTAAAATTTGCCATAAATCGCATCTTCCAGGCAGGCGATGAGTTCGTCTTCAACCCAGGGCTTTCCGAGGATCGGAATGCGGAACTCCTCCAGAATCCCCCGCCGGGCTCCGTCAACCTCGGCGCCGGTGATCATGATGATCGGCAAGTGCCGCAGGTCGTGGTCCGACTTCACCCTGGCGACCAGGTCCACGCCGTCCATCCCGGGCAGCACCGCGTCGACGATGAGCATATCGGGCCGGGACTTTTTCAGGTACTCCAGTGCCTGTTCGGCGTTGCCGCAGATCACCGTGCTGTAGCCGTGTGACTTCAAGTGATGATCCAGAAGTGCCTGAATGGTTTTGCTGTCATCCACCGCCAGGACCGTGGGAGCCGATGCAAGCGGGAGCCGAATCCGCACCTGCGTGCCCGCATTCCGGCCCGGCGGCGGACTCAACAGTTCGATCTCGCCTCCCTGCCGCTCCAGCAGTTCCTTGCAGAGCGTAAGCCCGAGTCCTGTCCCGGTCACCAATTCGCCAACCCGGTAGTATCGCTGTGTGACCTTCGGCAGATGTTCCGGCGGGATGCCGACGCCGTCATCCGTGACGCTCAACTCGATCCAGCGACCGTCGCGCGCCGGGTGAACATCGAGTTCCACGTGCCCCCCTTCGGGCGTGTAGTAGATCGCATTCCGGGTCACGCTTACCATCACGCGTTCGAGTTTGAGAGGATCGGCATCCGCAAAACCGGGAATCCCCAGGCCCGACAGGGACAAGGTCACATGCTTCGCATCCGCCTTGCTGCGCAGCTTGGTGGATACCCGGTGCGCCCAGGAAGAGAAGGGCACCTTCACCCGGTGGAGTTCCAGCATTTGCTCGTCGATTCTCCCCATGTCCAGAATGTCGACCACCGTCGCCTTGAGTCGCTCACACTCCTCCTCAAACATCACAAGGTATGACCTGAGTTTCTCGGGGAGCGGCCCCAGAATTCCCTTGAGCAGGTTGGACATGGTGTAAGACATCGTGGCCAGAGGCGTGCGAAGTTCATGGGAGACATTGTCGATGAACTCAGCCCGGGCGCGCTCATAGCCTTCGAGTTTTCTGACCGCTGCCTGCAGCCTCTCGTTGGCCCGGGAGAACTCCGCCACCTTCCTGCGTTCGATCGCATAGCGAATTGCTCGGACGAGCGGTTGGGTTCCGATTTCTTCCTTGGGAAGGTAGTCCTGCGCGCCGTGCCGAAGAGCTTCTACACCCATGGTCTCGTCGCTGAGGCCGGTGAGGACAACGATGGGCGTTTCCCCCGCGGCCGTCCGAACGACGTCGAGCGTGTTCCACCCGAATGAATCCGGAAGACCGAGATCAAGCAGCACGACGTCGAAGTCGCCTTCGCGCAGCAGGGCCAAGCCCTTATCCATCCGTTCCGTCCGCTCAATGTCAAAGCGCTGAGATTCGCATCGAGAGAGGTGCCGCGTTGCCAGCAAGTAGTCCCCGTCGTTGTCCTCAAAGAAGAGGACCCTGATCGGTTGGTCACTCGTGTTAGCGGCTTGTTTCATTGCCCGTCCTTCTCAGAACGTCGCCGTTTTTCGGATCCGAGATTTCCTGCTTGACCCGCAGCGCAGTGGCTGGGCCGCATCATTTATCGCCACCTACCTGCGTTGAGTGTATCACGCCGAGGCGTTCCCGCAACCACTTTCTTCACGATGTCAAGACTCTTTAGAAATGGGTGAATTGACAAACTAACTGCGACCCCCTATGGGCGGAAGGGGCGCATTTAGTTTGCCAAGGGTGTAGGGCGCATTCAGTCTGCCAATTGGTTTGGTCGGAGGGGAGAGTGGGGGAGGACGGATTGCCAGTCGGTACATT
>CAIJXV010000119.1 GCA_903824675.1 uncultured bacterium | reverse complement strand
TCCCTGGCGGCGCTTGCCGATGCCGTGCTGGTGGTGGCCCGGCCCGAGATCAGCCGCAAGCGGGCGGTCTGGCATACCCTGCACCGGTTCCGTGAGGCGGGGGTCGGCGTATTGGCGGCTATCGTCAACGATGTGGATTTCAGTAAGGTGGCCTATGGGTATGGATATGGCTACTACCATTCTTATGCCCATTACAAGACCTACGACGGCACAGTCAATAAGAACAAGAACGACTGATTTTCATGATTCGCGGATGCGCCAGTGATAAAGAGCAGTGCGACCATTCGCTGCTGCGTTCCCTGATCGCCTCGATCCCCGACATCATTTTCTACAAGGATTGCGAGGGGCGGTACCTGGGCGCGAACCCGGCTTTCGAAGCCTATGCGGGAATCGTGGAGAAGAACATCATCGGGCGAACGGACCTGGACTTTCTGCCGCATGACGCGGCTGAGTTCTACCGGCGCAGGGACCGGGAGGTTCTCGACAGCAACACGCCCCGGCGCAACGAGGAGTGGATCGTCTACCCCGACGGGCGGCGCGCCTTGCTGGAGACTCTCAAGACACCCATCAGGGGGCCGGAGGGTGTCGTCCTCGGAATCATCGGGATCAGCCGCGACATCACGGCTGCCAGGGAGACGGAAGGCCGCCTGTATTACCGGATGCGGTTCCAGGCCCTGCTCGCCCGCCTGTCAAAGGAGTTGATCAATCCCCAGTCAAACATAGACAACGGAATTACAAAGGCGCTCAAGGGAACCGGGGAATTTGTCGGCGCGGATCGGACGTATGTGTTCCAGATAAAGCCCGGCAATGAGATCATGGATAACACCCATGAATGGTGTGCTGTCGGGATTGAACCCAAAATGGAGGTGCTCCAGAAGCTGGCCACCAATGTCTTTCCCTGGTGGATGACCCTGTTGGCGAATGGCGAGACCATACGGGTGCCCAAAGTGGCCGACTTGCCGGAAATCGCCCGGGCGGAACGCGAAATCCTCCAGGCGCAGGGTATACAATCAGTTCTGGTTATCCCCCTTGCCGATCAGGGTGGCTTGCGCGGATTTGTCGGATTTGATGCGGTCCGTGCGGAAATCCAATGGGACGCTGACTCTGTTGAACTGCTGCGGTTCGTGGCGGACATTATCGTCAACGCCATAGAGCAGAAAAGCACCCGACAGAAGCTGTTGGAGGCCAAGGAGGAAGCAGAGCGGGCGAAGCGCGCCCAGATGATGTTCCTTGCCAACATGTCCGGCGAGACCCCTGACGTGCAGGGATTGGCCCGCTGGCTCCCCAAAAATGTTTGTGCCGGGATGAGCAATGCGATCAAACAGGGAGATGTCTTGGAGCTCAGGCGCCACATTGATGGGTGTGCCCCGGTCTTTCCCCAGCTGGCGCGGCAGCTGAGATATCTGGCTGACCGGTTCGCCTATGATCGTTTGCTTGAAGTGTTAAGCACAAGAGAGGAAGCCGCACATGTCGCAACCTGAGCCAATAGCCACGATCATGATTGTGGATGACGAGCCGGAGAACCTATACGTACTGGGCGAGCTCCTGCAATCGAGGAAACACCGGGTGGTGGCGTTCCCCCGCGGTAAGCTGGCGCTTGAAGCCGCTCTGGATCAGCCGCCGGATATTGTGCTGCTCGATGTGCGGATGCCCGAAATGGATGGCTACGAAGTGTGCAGGCAATTCAAGGCCAACGCGATGTTGCGGGACATCCCGATCCTGTTCCTCAGCGCGCTCACCGGGAGTGATGAAAAGGTCGACGCCTTCAAGGCCGGTGCGGTTGACTATCTTGAGAAGCCGATATACGAGGTTGAGGTGCTTGCCCGGGTGGAGACGCATCTGCGCCTCCGGCGCTATGCGGTTGGACTGGAAAACCTTGTCCAGGAACGAACCGCCGCACTGGTTGAGAGTAATCGGCGGCTGAAAATACTGGATGATGCCAAAACCGACTGGCTGAGTATGTTGTCGCACGAATTGCGGACCCCTCTGACGGGGGTTCTGGGAATATCTGAGCTGCTGTTTCGCGAGATCGCCCCGGATTCCAAATGGCACGACTTGAAGATGATTTACGAAACATCCCGGAAGAGAATCCAGGATTTGGTGGTGGGGGCTGAACTGCTCACCAAGGTTTCGGTAGCCCCGGAAACATTCAAAGTGAAGGCGATGCCGTTGTGGCCCGTTGTCGCCATGGCCGTGCATGAGGTGGAGTCGGAGACACAGGTTGGCTGCACGTGTGATTGTCGGGGTGAGCTGGAGGGCATTCAGGTAGTCGCTGAAGAGAATCTCCTCCTTCGTGCCATCGGTGGACTGCTTTACAGTGCAACCTGCTGTATAGGCGTGCGGGGCCGTGTGATCGTGAATGTCGAAATGCTGGCGGGAGTGGTCAGGCTCGTTTTCCGGGCCGATGGCTTGAGCCTGGAGCCTAATGCGCTCACCTCCTTTTTTGAAGTGTGTGGTCAGGCGAAATTGCTTGCTGCTGGAGGTGATTTAGGGCTCCGTCCAGCCTTGAGCCTGCGGATTTTAAGGATTTTCGGGGGCAATGCCGTGGTAAGGACCCTTGAGTCCAGGGGCGTTGAGATTGCGATGACCCTGCCGGTTGTCGAGGAGGGATCAGTCCATGTTTCGTAATATGCAACCTATGAACGGGCAGCGCGACGCCCAGCTCACGGAGCAGGTCGCCGGCCGGTTTGATATGGCGGGCGCCCCGGTGGGCATGTTCCCCGTCGGCTCCGGCAACATCAACGACACTTATTTGTCGGTCTACCGTACGAGCTATTCCGAGACCCGCTGCATCATCCAGCGAGTCAACAAGCGGGTGTTTAAGGACCCCGAAGTCCTTCTCAAGAACTTCAGGCGGGTCACCGAGCATGTGCACCACCGCCTCGAAAAGGAGCGCGATACGGCTGACCGGATCTGGCAGCTGCCGCGGCTGATTCCCGCGAAGAATGGTGCTGATTTCCATGTGGATGACGCAGGGGAGTACTGGCGCGCGATCACCCTGATTGATTCCGCGGTGGCCTACAACCAGGCCCAGGGCCCTGACCATGCCCGCGAGGCAGGCACCGTGCTGGGTCAGTTTCACCGGCTGATGATGGATCTTCCTCCCGGAAGTCTCGCTGTGACTTTGCCCGGATTTCATCATACACCGGGCTATCTGGCCGCCTACGACCGCACGCTGGCTACGGCGGCGGCCCGTGAGCGGGTCAGTGGGGACAGCCTGACTGCCGACCTCTGCCGCTTTGTGGAGGAGCGTCGGGATCTCTGTTCCGTTTTGGATGCCGCCCGTGCCCGCGGGGAGTTGAAGGTACGGATCATGCATGGCGATCCCAAGATCAACAACATCCTGATGGACAATATTACCGGGCTTGGAACCAGCATTATTGATCTTGATACCGTCGGTTCCGGCCTGGTGCAATGGGACTATGGTGATGCCCTGCGATCAACCTGCAACATAGCCGGTGAGGATGCCCGCGAGCTTGGGACGGTTGAGTTCAGCCTGGAGCTTTGCCAGGCTTTCACGGCCGGCTATATTCCGCAGGCGGCCGATTTCCTGACCGGGGCCGACCGTGATTATCTCTATGATTCCATCCTTGTGATCACCTTTGAACTGGGGTTGAGGTTCCTACAGGATCATCTGGCCGGGAACGTCTACTTCAAGACCCGCCATGACCGCCACAATCTGGACCGGGCGGCGGTCCAGTTCCGCCTGTGTGAGCGGGTGGAGGCGAGGGAGAAGGAGATCCGCAACCTGATCGCAGCGTGTGGCGAAGAGGCGGGCTGAACGAGAACGGAAATTGGTAACTGCTCAGGTATTCAGAATCCAGAAACCACGATTCAGAAGGAACATCCAGAGAGCAGGCGATACCCGCACAAGGAATTATATGATACGCAAGTTATTCTGTAGACTCACGGCCAAACTGGCGCGACGCAATTCCGAAACCTATATCAGATGGCTAAGAAAGGTAGGTGTGGTCATTGGCGAAAACTGCGCCATTTATTCCCCTTCAACGACTTGCATCGACATCACCAGGCCCAGCCTTCTTGAGATCGGCAACGATGTTCATATCACACGAGGATGCGTTATCCTGACTCACGGGTTTGATTGGTGCGTACTCAGAAACCTGTACCGAGAGGTCCTTGCTTCTTCCGGGAAAGTGACCATCAGAGACAACGTATTCATCGGGATGAACTCCATTAAGCGGTCAGTCTGTCTTGCACGACTTCGCAACGACAAAGGTCCCGTGATTTAACTCTGTGTGGGTGATCGATCATGTCCATCCTAAAGAAACAACTGCCGATCAACTTGCTTCTGAATGCGTGTCATTTTGGCCTGAATCTGATCATCGGCCTATGGTTGACACCATACTTCGTACATATGCTTGGGCTCGCGGCCTATGGTCTGATTCCTTTATCCCTCATTATTTCTGAATACATCGCCTTGCTGACCAACTCCGTCAACGGAGCGGTTGCGCGGTACCTGACCATTGCCATCCAGAAGGAGCAATGGAATGAGGCGAGCCGGATCTTTAGTACGGCATTCTTCTCTCTTTTGGGGATTGTGCTTTTTTCGATACCCTGCTTAGGATGGGTCAGTTTCAATATCCATCGTCTCATCAAGGTTCCTCCTGAATTGCTTCACGATGCCACTCTCCTCTTTGGTTTGACGTTCGCAGGTTTCCTTGCATCGATCCTCAGCAGCATCTTCTCCTCGTCGCTTTACGCAAAGAACCGGCTGGATCTATGTCGAATAATTGACATTGCACGCCTCTTGTTGCGTCTGGGCCTTGTCGTAACGCTCTTCTCTTTCCATGGGGCGCACTTGTCCTATGTCGGGTACGCCAACTTCCTCAGTGGAATCGTGTCACTAGTAATTGGTGCCCGCTTCTCAATGCGCATCAATCCGCTTCTGAAGATTCGCATCAGGAGTGTCGATCCCTCGCAGTTCCGCGAGCTCATAAGTTTTGGGGGATGGACGGTTCTTGCCCAGTTCGGTGGTATTCTGTTCGCACGGATGGACCTTTTGCTGGTCAATTGGTTTTTTGGCCCCGAAAGTACAGGGAAGCTTGGGGCGCTACTGCAATGGAGTACCGTGATCCAAGGTCTGGCAGCCCTCCTTGCGGGGGTCTGTGCGCCGTTGATCGTCATCCTCTACGCACGGGAGCAGCAAGAGCGACTGGTCAGTGTGGCCCGATTCGCCGTCAAAACCATGGCGTTGCTTATCGCCATTCCTGCCGGTCTAATCTGCGGTTTCTCCAAACCCCTTCTGGTGCTGTGGCTTGGCGCCGCGTTCGAGCCACAGGCGAGGCTATTGATTCTCACGATGCTGCCCATGGTGATCGTCAGTAGTGTGACACCTTTGTACGCAGTGCAAATCGCTTACAACAAGTTGCGATTTCCAGCCACAGCCATGGTGGTGATCGGACTCGTGAAGTTTCCGCTGGTGATCGCACTCTGCATGACGAAGCAACTGGACCTCAACGGAATATGCCTCATCGGAGGGGTGATATGGGTGATCAAATGCGTTTACACCAATTTATTGTACAACGCCAAACTGCTTAAAGTGCCGTCAATGACTTTTGTCACGCCGGTCATCTGGGGGGTGCTTTTGCAGGCAGGTGTCTGGGCGATGGCTTATCTTTGCTCCGTCATCGGCATAGCAGGTTCATGGACCATGCTGATTGGCTCC
This sequence comes from uncultured bacterium, assembly GCA_903824675.1. Classification (GTDB taxonomy): domain Bacteria; phylum Verrucomicrobiota; class Kiritimatiellia; order CAIKKV01; family CAIJXV01; genus CAIJXV01. Next base: position 9,970 of record CAIJXV010000119.1, on the reverse strand, counting down.
GGACTTGGTGTTGCAGGTGTCGGTGCGGCTGTAGCCTGGATTTTCTGTTACGATCATTCAGACCGTTCTGAAATTCGTAGCGTCCTGTCCAGTATTAACGCCTTGCGATTTCTTCGCCCACAGGTGACGAATGCCTCCTCCTAGTCTGCCCATTATCTCCGACGTGGTTGAGAAAGGGTTCTGCTGCGGCTGCGGCGCTTGCGCCGGAGTCTGCCCCACAACTTCGCTGGCCTTGACGCTTGACAAGTATGGTGAGCTGAAGCCCGGACTGGGAACGGGTTGCATTAGTTGTTCGTTATGCGCCAGAGTCTGTCCCTTCCTCAATGGCAATGCGAACGAGACGACGATTGCTCAAGATAAGTTCGGGGGCCAAACCGGGCTGCAGCACAACGCCGTAACCGGAGTCTCCCTTGACGCGTATTACGGGTATACCCATGATGCCGATGCCCGGTGGGCGGCCTCCTCCGGTGGCTTGACCACTTGGCTCCTGAGTGCGCTACTAAAGTCCAATCAGATTAACGGGGCACTTATTGTCGCGCCGACGGGGAAAAGTGCGCCGTTGTTCGCCTATCAGATTGCACGAACACCCGAAGCCGTTATGCGGTCTGCAAAATCAGCGTACTACCCGGTCAATGTCTCGGAGGTAATGCGAACGATTCGCGAGACGCCGGGTTGCTACGCCGTGGTTGGGCTTCCATGCGTGATCAAGGCCATTGAACTGGCGCGAAAGCAGCTGCCGGTTTTCCGGGATCGAATCGTCTTCACCGTCGGATTGGTCTGTGGCCAGCTCAAGTCGTCCCACTACTCGAACTACCTGGCTAGGCGGGTTGGGGTGACTGACGCCGTGAAACATGCGTGCTATCGGAAGAAAGAGCATGGTCGCCGCGCGAGCGATTATCTTTTTCAGTGTGAGACCGTCAGCGGCCAAGTCAGCAGATCTTTGCCATTCCACGCCATTGGCCATGTGTGGGCTCATGATTGGTTTAAGGTCCATGCCTGTAATGCGTGTGATGATGTGTTTGCCGAGTGTGCGGATATTGTTTTGATGGACGCCTGGTTACCCCGGTATGCCGAGGAGGACCGGGGCGGAAATCTCGTCTTGGTCCGCAATTCGGAACTGGATCGGTGCTTGCGGAATGGCGCCGCGAAAGGGGACATCCATCTTGAGCCTCTTGCGATCGATGAGGTTATTGAAAGCCAGCGTGGCGTCGTTCAGAACAAACGATACGGATTGCAGCTCCGACTGGACCTGATGGAACGCCAGGGGCTGTCCGTTCCGACAAAACGGAGCTTTCCCTCCTCAATGGGCGCGACCAAAGCGCACGGCATTCAGGGATTGATCTTCAAGAATGCCGTACGGCTCAAGTATCTGGCAAACAACCTCACCAGGAATGCCGCGAGTTCCGATCTTGCCCCCGCTACCGAACGAAAACTGAAGATGATCAGAACTGTGATCCGAGCGCAGACTAGGCTGGCATCCTGGCTTGGTTCCTGCCCTTGGGCTCGCGCTGATATGGCAAACCTCCCGCTGGAAAGACAACGATGCAAATTCTTCTGATTGGAAATGGACCATACAGGAATCGGGGCTGCGAAGCGATTGTGCGCGGAACCGTGGAGATACTGAAGGGTGCCTTTGGTGGGGCCCTGTCTGTCGTCAATGCAAACTATGATTTTGATGCAGTCCCGACGCTCCCATCCGATGGAATCGAAGGGCTGTCCCACAGGCCAATGTCCATGGCCCCGGGCGGCGCCATCCGTCGAAGGGTGGGGCGTATCCTGGACAACGTCGGTCGCACGGTCATACCGAATAAGGTGTATCGATGCATCTCCAACAGTTCCATTAGGGCACTCGTTCGCGAAAGCGTCGCCGCGCTCTCGGTGGGGGGCGACAATTTCACGCTCGATTATGGATCCTTGCCGAACACGCATCTCGAGCAGAATCGATTTGTGATAGATCAGGGAAAATCGGTGGTCATCTGGGGGGCCTCAATCGGCCCGTTTGAGTCCGACCCGTGCGCGGCCAAAGTAATGCATCAGCACCTGCGAAACGAGGTGACGGCGATCTTTGTGAGGGAACACGAGACGATCTCCTATCTTGAGCGGCATGGCATCAGTAAGAATGTGTTCTTCGCGTTTGACCCGGCGTTTGCCATGCGTGCCGAACCCGTCCGTGATGAGCAATTGGGATTCGCCATGCCGCAGGGGGCCATAGGCTTGAACCTCAGCAAATTCGTGGCAGAGAAAGCCGGTATAGGACGAAGCGAGATCGGCCAGTGGATGGCCAACATGCTTCGTGAGCTCCGCAACACAACAGGGCGTCCGGTGATGCTGATTCCGCATGTTACAACGCGTTTTGGAGACGACCATGTATTCATGCAGGCCGGACTCGCGGCGTGCAACCCCATGGACGATATTTACTCCGTGCCGCCGACCCTGAATGCGGCCCAGTACAAGGATGTGATCTCCAAAGTGGATGTGATGATCGCCGCACGGACACATGCCACGATAGCTGCTTTCTCGAGCGGCGTACCGACCATTAGTCTTGCGTACAGCAGCAAAGCCTGGGGACTGAATCGACTTATTTTCGGACATGATGAGTATGTCATTTCCCCTGACAATCTGAACGCCAGGACGCTCTGCGACAAGGCCAGGCGAGTCCTTGATGAAGGGGCCGCCATTCGCAGCGACCTGGCAAGGAAAGCGCCAGAGTTTCGTGCATCCGCCATGAGCGCGGGGGTGCACCTCAAAAGGCTGTTGAGCCTATAGGGGTTTGCGTTTGCCGTCCAAGACGCCGCCATGCAGTATCCGACTACAGCGCTAAGCCCGAGCCCATATCCCGGCACGGGGATCAGAGCCGACTCCGTCGCCCCGCGGCGCCGGAACGGTATGCTCATGGCCAGCCTCGTGACCTGCCTGCTCGTATTCCTATGGAGTAACGGGGCGCGCCTGAAGGTTCTCCAAGTCGATGAACACTATGTCAATGCCTTGAGACTCGGCGCCGTGGGGCTGATCCTGCTGGGGTGTGTCTGGTTCTTCAGTGGCGCAAAGCTCGCAAGGTTGTGGCACCAGTTCTACTTCCGATGCATTGTGGCTCTCTTATTAGCGGTCATGGTGCCTACCTTGATTTCCGGGGTGATCAGGGGATGCCAAAGCCCCGTGGAAATCATCAGATTGCCCATGATGTACTACGGCATGCTCGTCTTTGCGTTGCTGTCCTTTCTTGTTCCCCAGGGGCTGTCGATCAAGCCGATTATCAATGTGTTTTACGGCAGTATTGTCTTCGTCATAACGCTGTACGTAGTCGCCAGTGCATTGGGCGTAGCGGATCGGTGGTTTGTCGACAGTGCGGCTATCGGTATGCGGTTCGGCATCAACCGGCTGACGGCTACGGCTGGCATCAACAACTCCGTGGTCTTCGCCATCATCTACTCTATCGTCAATATCGTGATGGGCCGGCAGCGTGTCGCAGTGAGGTTCTGGTGGGTTGCGAGTCTTGGTCTATTGGCAGCATACCTGTTCTTTGTCGTGGTCAGCCGAATGCGCATTTTTGCGGTTTTGATCTGTGTTGGCTTGTTTCTGTTGAAACATGCCCCGTCGAGGGTTTTCGTGGCAATCGCCGTGGTCCTGGTTTCTCTGATCATCGTCATGCCGTTCGTTTCATCGATTGACCCGGTGGCCATTGTCACAAAGAGCTACCACTCCATGTCAGTCACCGAAAGTGGGGAGGACGACACCGTCACCATCCGGAGCGACGGCATTCGTCACTACTGGGAATTGTTCAAGGCCACTGACTACGTCGGTATCGGCATGATCTCGATGGAACGCGCGGGCAATACAGAGGCAAGTCTGGCGAGAAAGAACCTCTCCTTTAATCCTGCCGATATCGGTATCTTCGCTGTTCTGTTCTTTTTTGGCTTTCCCGGAATCCTCCTGACTGTCTTCATCCTGTGGCGCATGTTCAGAGATACACGGCGCATCAGCCTCTACGGCACGCCTGACGACAGGATCGTGGCTTTATCTCTCCGCTACTATCTCCTCTTCTGCGTGATCAGTCTCTACCATGTGTTCCTGTATGAGGAGTATGCGCTCGAATGGGGCATCCTGTTGTTTGCCCTTTCGAGAATGGTTGAATTGTCAAAGACGCGTGTTCTTGGGAATCCGATGGTGAACAGGGGGCGTGTGCCCATGCCATCGGCCTTGTGATGAGTTCGGTATGGCGGACTGCCATGTATCTCCGAAGTCCGCCCGGGTTGGGTAGTCCATGATCTGCGTCAAAGATATCTCATTCGTGATCATCGCGAAGAACGAGGAGTTCGGCATTGAGAAATGCCTGCGATCGATTACGTCCATGGACTTGAGCGATTGCCAGGTCATTTGCGTGGACTCACTCTCGACAGACGGGACCCGTGAGGCGATGGAGCGCTATGCGGCTCGCTATCCGGAACTCGTGGAAATCCATGATTGCCTTGGCCTGCTATCAACCAATGCCGCCGTGGCCCGCAATGTTGGCCGAACATATGTCAGGAAGTCTATAGTGCTGTTCGTTGACGGTGATGTTGAGGTCAACCCCGAATTTATCCAGAAGGGCGCCGAGGTAATCCGTGCCGGCAGGGCGGCTCTGGTGACGGGCCCGTTGCACGAATGGCGCTATTCCGCGGGGTTTGCGGAGGTCACCCGGGTCTGCGGAGCCCGGCGGGAGATCCTGCGCGAGCAGGCGATTTTCTCGACCGGAGGCATTTTCATGTTATCGACGGACGTCGTCCGGACCGTGGGCCTCTGGGACGAAACCCTGACGACCTATGAAGATCACGATTACACGTTACGCGTGACACGGCGAGCCAAAGGACTGGCATTGACCGTGCCGATCGGGATTCATCACACCTTGGAAAGCAACTACACCACGCGCATGATTCAACAATTACGTCGCCTCTACCCCATGGATTGCGGCCGCGTTATCCGGCGATTCTTGCTGGTGCATCCTGTGGGAACCTACTGGCTGCTGCGCTATTCCACGCCAGGACTGTGCGGTTTGCTGGTCCTATTCATGTTCCTGGTTTCGGTCATCGTTTGTGCGGTCGCTGATTGGCCTTACTGCGTGGCTCTGCTTCTGCCGGGCGGCTTTTGCGCCGCTGACCTGGCGCGATGTGCCTTCAGGCGGCGAAGCATCACGTCGCGTTTTCTGATCAACTATGCGGGTGCGCCACTGGTTCTGGCGGGTGTGTTTCTCAATCGGCCTATGCATGTCAGGGCAGGAGCGCGGCCGCAAGGTGCACCGATTGCTGCCGATACTCAATCTGAACTGTAACTCTAGGTGTTGTTCATGAGAATTTGCGTGGTGACTAACGATATTAGCGAGCCGCTGGATGAAGGCTTCAAAAAGTCCATAGGTTCGATTGTTCAGGCCCTGAGGCACGAGCATGCAGTGAGGGTTGTCGGCTCCAATCTGGAATCGTCATTTGGCGAAACACTCTGCGACAACCGGATGCTGTTCAGTTGGCGAATGTGGCGGGCCATTCACTCCTGCAACGCAGACATTGTTCTCTACATCCCCCTGGCATCGGTCACGCCGAGCAGCTTTATCCGGGCGCGTATCCTCAAGTTGATGGCTCCACGGTCTCGCATTGTTTTGGTGGGGTTACAGCCTCGGCGCTATGGGCCGATGGCGCGACGGGTGATTCCGATTCTGAAGCCGGATAGCGTCTACGTTCAATCCCAAGCCAGTCTGGCCATGTTCGACCGGTTGCGAATCAAGGCTCATCTCTTCCCGTCCGGCGTTGACGTTGCGAAGTTCTCGCCGGTCACCGAAGCACGCAAGCTCCAGCTTCGCAAGGAATGGGGTCTTCCCATTGACAGGAGAATCGCGCTCCATGTCGGGCACCTCAATCGCAACCGTGGACTTGATGTCTTGGCCCAGTTCGGTGCAAGGGGCCTCATGCCGGTGGTCGTCACCAGTACAAGCACACAGGCAGATCAAGCCTATTCACTGGAATTGCAGCAAAAAGGAGTGCATGTCATTTCACGCTATCTACCGAATATTGAAGATACTTATCGCATGGCCGACCTCTATGTATTCCCCACAAGAGAGGTCTCGTCCGCGATCGAGTTCCCCCTGTCGGTTCTCGAGGCGATGGCTTGCGGCATTCCTGTTTTTTCAACCCGTTTTGGGGGGTTGGAATCATATTTTGAGAATTGCCGTTGGTTTTGCTTTATGCAGGAGGGCGTCCCCGTACATGAGCAAATCGATTCTTTGCTGAGGGCCTCTAAAGATGACTGCAGAGATATGGTAGAAATGATTCGCAATCGCTTCTCCTGGCAGGCGGTTGTTAGGCAGTTGCTATCCCGCCAGAACGGAGCCTGAACCAGGTGAAATTACCAAGATTGATTGTTTTTGCCGGCATTGACGGCTCGGGAAAGTCGACTCAGGCAGACCTATTGCGTATGAGACTTCAGAGTCAAGGGGTACGCGTAGCCAGTTTGTGGGGGCGACGCGTGCCGTGGATCACAAAGTGGCCATCGCGAATCTTCAAACGCTGCATCCTGCGCGAATCCGGCAAGAGTGACGGTGGTGGTTATGTCGCCATTTCGCGCCGTCGGAAGGGACTCCTCCGGTATGGGATTGTTCGGCGGCTCTGGAGTAATGCGTTGCTGCTGGAATATGCCGTGTTGATGCAGTACCGCCTGTTGACCTTGGGGCGGGGACTCGATTATCTGATCCTTGATCGCTATCTGGGAGACGCGCTGGTGGACTTGGCCGCGGCCGCTCCGGCCCCAGCCGTGGAACTCCGATCATTGCAGGCGTGTCTGGCGGCTCGACTGTTCAGAGCACCCTATCTCCTTGTTATTGTTGATCTTCCTGCGGAGATGGGATGGGAACGTAAGAAGGACGGAACGTCGCTTGAATACCTGAAGGATAGAAGACCGCTCTACCTGGCATTGGGCGCCAGTTCCAGAAATGCCCGCGTTCTGGATGGGACCCTGCCACCGGAAGCGGTGTCCGACGCAATCAATCAACTGCTGGCGCAAACAACAGGCGGGAGCACGCACGCCCATGTCTAAACTGCTCGTCATCGGCATTGATGGTCTGGACTTCGAATATGTCTCCCAGCATCTTGATAGGTTGGAGACATTCCGGAAACTCTCTGAGCGCGGCAGTCTGTGCCCTCTACAGTCGGTTTTCCCCCCGGACTCAATCCCGGCCTGGATTTCCATCTTCACCGGCACGCAGCCATCACATCACGGGATTATGGACTCCGTGGACTACCTGGAGAAGAATTACAGGCAGTTCAAGGTGCAAACCGAACGCTTTGCTCATAAAACGTTCTGGGACGCTGCCGGCAAGATGGGGCGCCGGGTATGTGTGATCAATCCTTTCATGGCCTATCCGGTTTGGCCGGTGAACGGATGCATGATCTCCGGTCCTGTGTTTATCGACGGCTTGAATCAAGCGTACCCTGCGGACATACTGCGACGTTACCCTGATTGCCCGCCGCTAGGGGGCATAGTGGATTTCCCAACCCGGCGGTCGCTTCCGGAATTTGTGCGCAAAACGCATGACGATGCGGAGCGGTTGGCGGCGTTTTCTGCCAAGGTGCTGGCTGGGGAGTCTTGGGATCTTGGATTCGTCTCTTTCTTCACCATGGACCGCCTTCAGCACTTCCTGTGGAGATTCTCTGACCCCAGCGATCCAACGTATCCAGGGAAGACAGGCATGGAATCGGCGGTGCTGGATCACTATGTGCTTTTTGACCGCATCGTCAACCAACTGATGCAATGCCTGCCGCCCGATGGACAGGTCTTGGTCATTAGCGATCACGGGCATGGCATGCGATGCACCAAGACCGTCAACCTGAATGAGTATCTGCGGCGCAAGGGCTATCTCAAAGACGATTGCGGACGCTTTCCTGTCATGTCCAGGAAATACTGGGTTGAGCGTCTCAAGAACTGTGTAATGTCAGCGTTGTATGCCGTGGGACAGGAGAATCTTCTCTACGTCCTTGGAAGGTTTATCCCTGACAAGAAGCGGCTCAAATCGGCTGAACATGTTATTTCCAAGAAAGGTTCTACGGCTTGGGTGCCAAAATTCGCGGGTTGCGGCCCTTACGGGGGAATTCAGATATCTCCGGATGTACCACAGGAACGGTACAATTCCCTTCGCGGGGCCATCATCGCCGACCTGACCACCCTGAATGGTGCATACAACGACCGGTTGTTCAAGTGGGTCAAACCCAATGATGAATTCCAGGGTACAGGCAAAGCCTACCGGTATCCAGACATTGTCTTTGAGTTATTCCCCGAATACGGTGTTAACTGGAGTCTGTTCGTGCCATTGATTTCGACAAATTTTGCCCACCGCCGCTTGTCCGGAGGGCATAAGTGGTATGGAGTGATAGGCACTTCCTGGCCGCAGAGCCCGCCCGTCCATCATGTTGTTGACATTCACAATGTCATAATCGGTCTGCTGGAATCCATTCCATGAGCCGCATCGTTTTCGCTAACAATTACTACTATCCGCGCGGTGGTTCGGAGCGGGTGATGCTTGACGAAATGCGCTGGCTTGGTGCCCGTGGTCACGACATCATTCCTTTTGCGAGGCAGCATGAGCGGAATCAACCCTCCCCGTTCGGGGAGTTCTTTCCACCCATGGTCGACTTCGGGGAGTTGGGGTACATACACAAACCCCGGGCCGCACTGGATATCATCTATTCCCGTTCCACTAAGGCGTCGTTTGCCGCCGTGCTTGACCAGTGCCGGTGCGACATGGTTCATGGGCACAACATCTACGGCGGCTTGACCTATTCAATTATTGACGCCGCCAGAGAGCGGAGTATTCCTTTTGTGCTCACGCTGCACGATCTGAAACTGGCGTGCCCATCGTATCTGATGCTCAACCGCGGAGCCATCTGTGAGCGATGTGGGCGAGGCGCGTTCTGGAATTGCGCACTTCAACGTTGCCACAAAGACAGCATGCTCGCATCGCTTGTGAACATGGTTGAAGCCTATTTCAACAAGACATCGGGCAAGTACGACTGGATTAGTTCCTTCCTGTGTCCCAGCCAGTTTCTACTCGACAAGATTGCTGTCAGTGGTGTTCCCAGAACGAAACTGGTCCATCTTCCCAACGCAGTCAACACTCGGGACTATCAGCCCAGTTTCGGGAAGAATGACTATGCGCTTTATGCAGGGCGCCTTTCGCGAGAGAAAGGCTTGTTGACACTATTGGAGGCATCCAAGGATGTCCCCATCCCTTTGCGTATTGCCGGAACCGGACCGCTCGAAGCCCTGTGTAAAGGTTATGTCGAACGTTCGGGTATGCAGCATGTCACCTTCGAGGGGTATTGTCATGGCGACCAGTTGAAGGATCTTTTCCGGAACGCCGCATTTCTCATTATTCCATCAGAGTCGTATGAAAATGCTCCTATGTCCATTCTAGAGGCCTATGCCTACGGAAAGCCGGTGATCGGCAGCGACCTCGGCGGCACTCCTGAACTGGTGTCCAACAATCAGACCGGCATGCTGGTTCCCGCGGGCGACGTACGGGCGCTGGCAGAAGCCATGGCGACGCTGTGGCATAATCATAAACTCTTGGAGGATATGGGACGTGCTGCCCGTGCGCGCGTCGAGGCAGATTTCAGTTCCGAGCGACACGCGGATCGGCTGTCGGAGATTTATCGTAACCTTATACATTGAGGATCCATCATGGACGCATCCATCATCGTAACTTATCGCTGCCCGATGCGCTGCCAGATGTGCAACATCTGGCAGCATCCCACAGAGCCGAAGCGCGAGTTCAAACCGGAACTGCTGACGAAGCTTCCGCGACTGAATGCTGTCAATGTAACTGGCGGGGAACCGTTTGTGCGGGAGGATCTGGCGGACATTATTCGTATTCTCTTTACCAAAACCGAACGCGTGGTGATTTCTACAAGTGGCTGGTACGAGGAGCGGATATTTGCGTTGGCCAGACAGTTTC
>CAIJXV010000118.1 GCA_903824675.1 uncultured bacterium | reverse complement strand
GCATTCCAGGTCTTGCCGGTCCCGGCGCCCACAATCGCCAGCCCCGCATCGATCACGGCCTTCTCATGCGACAGCGCCGCGACTTCGGCTACCGCCGTCGCGCCCTCTCGAAGCATGTTCTCCAGCCCTTCCGCCTCCAACTGCTCCAGGTTGTCCACCGGGTAGTCCAGGGCGTGCGGCTCGCAGTTGAAGGTCGCGTCCGTCGCTTCGAAGCGAAGCTCCGACGCGCGCCCGCCCATGGTCCGCAAAGTATCCGGGATATGGAACCGGTTCTTCTCCGTGTAGGACTTGTACCGTCCCACGCTCATCGCCACCTCGACCGTCGGCGCCAGGAAGTCAGCCACCGGCATAATCGCACTCTGCGCCGCGCCCTGGGCAAACTCCCGCAGGGTGGGGGACGCACTAATATCACTCAATCTGCTCATTGTCTTTTCTCCTATTTTCGATTCTTCAGCCTTTCGTCACGTCCTACGTGACGACGATGTTCCCGATCATCGCCGGACGGGCCAACACCAACTGCCCATCAACACCGGCCTCTTCCGCAATCGCCAAGCCCCGATACGTGCCGCCCGCCGTCGGCAGGGCCCTCACCATCCCCGCATCGCTCCCCGCGATAGCGGCCAGAACCAGAACATCCCCCGGATTACAGGCTCCTTTGAGTCTCAGCCGCACGTTGCGGCCAGCCTCAACTGGTCGAACCGATACCAGTGCCGCATCCGCTCCCCCCTCGATCACCGCGTACAGCGCATAATCCGTAATGGCGGCCGGCAGTTTCACTTCCGGAACACCGGTATCGTGCGTCATTTTGACCAGATACCCTTCCTTGCCCGTCAGGCTCTCCCCCGCAAGAACCCGAATATCGCCAACTCTCGTATTGCTCTGACTCATGTTCGCCTCCTATTCGTAAACTTAATCGTAATCCTGATCTTCAGGTGGACCGGGCGGTCCCTCGCACGGTCACTTCGCCGCCGGGTCAAACCCCGATTACTTCCTTCTCCGCTCTCCGGAAGGCGACCGAGAAAGGAACGCCTTCTGCCTTCGCAATCTCATGTGCCCGATTGCGAATCTTTACGGCCTTGCTGTCGGACTCGCCACTGCGATCCGTTTGACCAGGAATCACCGGCCGCGCCGTCGCCCGATTGTGCAACGGCTTTCGGGTGGTACCCGTCTCGCCGACGCCCGTGTCCGCCTTGCCTGCCCCGAGCCCAGTCGAGGTGCCGCCCGCATCCCGCAATTTCACCAAATCGCCCAACGCAACCAACGCACTCTCCCGATTTTGGAGCAGTTGTTCCGACCAAAAACCCTTGGAGCCATCGCTGATGACCCCTTCGAAGTCCGACAAGTGTCGGTTTACCAGATCCCCCTCGACCTTCTTCAGGTTCGCCACAACCGCATCATGTTTCACCTGTAGATCGCGCAGAGAGTTCTGTACGTCCACCACCGCCGTCAAAGCGGGCAATCCCGCCATCTTCTCCAGAATCGCCGCTTCGTTCGCGTCCGGGGCCAACCCCAGGTGATTCACCAACCGTTCAATGACATTCTTCATCACTTTCCCTTTCTGAATCCTGTTTTCAGACTCCTGACTCCTGTTCGACAACGGCACCATGCCCTTCAAATTTGGGTCATTCGTTACCGCCGCGTTGATCAACCGCACCGGCCGGTACCGTCCATTCCCCAGGTCCACACAGTCGGAACGTGCCCAAACCGGGGACAGGAACCGATAACGCCCGCCCTTGACCGACTCTTCCCCGACATCCGACCAACGAATATTGGCGTACAGGCCCGAGTCCCGGCTTTGCAGCCCCAAAACCCATCCCGCTGCTTCCGACCGCTTCTCCCCATCCAGCGAGAAGTGATCGAAGTCAACCAGAAGCCCCGCAAAGTTCGGAACAACCGAATCCGCAGTGAACCGAGCGGCCATAACGTCACACGCTTCCCGGTCAATCACCTGGACAATGCCCGCCCCCTCATGCGCAAAATCGCCCAACGGCGCAATCTGGTAGAACCCATCATCCGGCAGCCGGAAATCACGATTTAGGATGAGATTATTCATTAGCCCTCTAATAGAGTCAGGAAATCAAGCCCCCCCAAGTGACAAACCATTGATTTCATTGAGTCCGCAACGCATATCCTGTTCGCTCGCTCAATTCCTTCGGGTCAACCTGCAACCCAGCCTTCGCCAAAACAGCCGCATCCTGCACCACCCGTGAAACTTCGCTCCCGGCTGGCGGCGCAAACTCGAAATAGGCGACAATGGGTTCGCCCGGGAAGAATTCACGGAGTAGGGGAACGTCGAACTGCCGCTGAAAGACCTCACTCAACATGGCGGCATCACTACGGGCGATCTGCATGAACGTCTCGGAATGGGCACCTCCCGCCAACGTCCCGGACCCCGATTGTGCCAACATGGTCAGGAGTCCGCTGGTTCCAGCGAGAGTGATTTGCCGGTCAAGGTATTCGATTCTCTCCAGAAAAGGCGGACGGTTCCCCCCGCCATTCACGTATTTCACGTCGCTTCCATACGGCAGGAATCCTCGTCCATCCGAGATGATCTCCTCTGCAATCTTCTGATACTCTACTTCCTTCGTCTCCGTCGTGTTTGGCGGTCCCACCAGAAAGACCGACGGCACGCCGTAGACTTCGAGGAAACCATCCCAATCCTTCTCGCAGAGGTTCTTACGCAGATACGGAATCGAGAGAATCCGGTTCAGCGCCACAGTCTCGAACACGATGAAACAGTCTGGATCGACGGGAACACCCCGCCAACGCCCGCTTACCGCGTTCTGATTGTATTCCCACGTTCCGAACAATCCTTCCCGCACCCAGAACCATTGCTCCACCGCCTCCAACCGCGTGATCATCCCGGCCGGGTCAAAATGCTTCTCCAGGTGACCGAACCCACGGAAGAAGGCCGAAAAGATGAACCCAACCGCATCCCGCAGATTCTCGATCCGGTCATAGGCTTCGCGCAAGAAAGCCGCTTGTTCGTCAGCCAGGCCCTGATCAATTGCTTGTCCGGCCCCTGACACCTTACACCTGACCCCTGACACCTGCCTGATATCCCAATCGCAGGTCAATAAAGCGGCACGCCGCCTCTGCATCACCGCGAACACCATCGCGTCCGATCGCTCCATGTAGTGATAAAACCACTGGAGATCCGCGTATTGCCCTCGCTCCCCGGACTCTAAAAGAGACACCAACCGAGGCAGATTCATCCCACGTAGTGGATTGTACGCATCCCGCCACCGGTTCGACTTTTCGCTGTAAATCTGGATTGCCATGACTTCATACCCCCTAATATAGGTAGAAAATCAAGGGGGGGGGTAGGTCGTTCGTCAATGCTGCATTGACCGAAAGCCTGCCCAATGGTTGACGTAAAGACACAAGGGAGGGGTACAGAAGCATGAATGGCACCGCCAGGGTATGTCCGACGTAGCTGGCTTCGGCGCAGGCGGAAAGCATTCGACTTTTGACTGTATATTTGGATTGCCATTTTTCGGTCCCTTTTGTCCCTTCCGTCCTTGCGGAGGGCTCCAATAAAGGGACGGGAATCAACTGGAACCGAAGTTGAAGAGGCGAAAACAGTGTCAATCGGCCGCAAAATGGGTTTTCGCATCTTGACAAGCAGGCAGGGAGGGCGTATGGGTGTTCAGTCAAAGCAAACGACTGCGCTGGACGGGAGGCGGTTTTTGACAAGGGGCGGGCTGATTTCGGGTTGTTGACGCATATCACGCCGGTACCGAAGTCGTGATATCCGTCAAGCCGCCGTCGTAACACAGGTAATATCAACGATGCGTTTGACGCTTTACATATCCGGTATGATCCCGGACTTTGCTATGCGTGTCGCATAATACTCTGTTCGCACACCGGAAAGGATCAGGAATGAAACGAAACGTATGTCTGGCTATCCTCTTGGGCATGAATGGACTCGCGATTGCGGAGAGTGATCTCTCTATAAGCAATCCGTCCTCTTCGCCAGCCCTCGTGAGAGTAATCGGTCCAAGTCCGCACGAGAAGGCGGTTGGGCCAAGCCAGTCGGCAACATTTGCGCTCAAGGACGGAATCTACCGATTGCGCGTTCGGTTGGACGATGCCTCCGGTCCTCTGTACCTTGAGAGCCCCGTCTTCAACATAGCAGATGCGCCCATCGGTTCCCGGACCATCGTGAAGATGCAACTGCCTGATCCGAAGCGACTCTCGCTCGGTTGGCACCGGTCGGAGAAGGGTGCCTTCTCCGGTGGCAGCAAGACGAATGCACTGGATCAATGCGATAGCGTGGCAAGCCTCATTCAGTTGGTAACGATGCCGCACAAGGCACCCGCAGGGAACAACTTCAATGACAATCTGGCGGTCTTCAGCGATGGCGCAAACAAGTTCATCAAGGTTCTCGTGGCAGTGGACAAGATCACTCCATCCGCCGACCGATCCCGCGCCATACGAGAACTGGCCGGTATCGCCGAGGCGAATGCAGCCGCCCGCGACGCCACAGAACGGTTGGTGCTGGGGGATGCCGTGTCGGCGCTGGCTCTGTTCAAGGACAAACCGGCAGAAGTTGGACCAATTCTCAGCAAGTACCGCCAGCATGCGAACAAGCGCGTTGCGGAGGCGGCTGAACGGTACTTCACTGAAACACAGGGCACGGAGAAAAGGTGAGGTGCGAACAACGCCTCCGAACGTATTGTCAACCCTGGCGGGTTGCCAAACGTTCAAGGCGCACGTACAGCCAGAAAAATGACATGCGTGACGACGACATGAACGATTTTGAGTGGTTCGACCTCTGGGGTGAGCAATATTCGCACCTGATGGAGGAGAAAGACTACCCTGGTCTCGTGCAGTGCTGCCGCGAACGGCTCGACCGCGATCCCGCCGATCTGCACGCCGTGGAGGCTCTGGCGGAAGCCTATATCTTGAATAACCAGCATCAAGTGGCCATCGACATGCTGGCGCCGTACTACAAGCGCGACCCGGAGCACCCTCTCTTTGCCCACGCGATTCTCGATGCACTCTTCGCAATGGGCAAGAAGGTTGAGGACTTCTCGTGGACCACGCCTCCCGAGGTGTTGGCACTAAACGGCGGGATTTTGGACGAGTGTTATGCCCACTTGAAACCTAAGCGAAGCCCAAGGTCGCTCTTCGACCTGCGTTACTTGTTCATGGGGAGAGCCTATCTCCTGTTTTCAGAAGAAGATTTATTGCAGGCACTCCTCTCAGATGGGAGGTTCCTCGTTTCGAATCAGGAAGGTCTGCCAGAGGTCTCAGTTGTCAGGCAAAGAAGAAAATCACAGAACAAACCTATCGCCGCACAACCGCAACCGTAACACGCTACCCCACCAATACCCTGGTCTTGCCCCGATAATTCGGACACGAGGAGCGAAGTGGTTTCATAGGATTTATGCAATAAGTTGCTTCTCGTAGTCAAGCGGCGATAAATCGCCTAGGGCGCTATGAATTCGGCGCCGGTTATAAAACACTTC
>CAIJXV010000117.1 GCA_903824675.1 uncultured bacterium | reverse complement strand
GTCGACAAAATCCGACCCCGTCAGGGTCCAGGCTGACGAAAAACTATTCGACACGACCACCACCGCCGAAGCCGTGTGAATCGACATCCAGGCACCCAAGATCAACAGCCCCAAGCGGAATCGGGTAAAATGAAAATTCATTCAGGTTTCCCTTACCGGATTGAATTTATTATAAATACGGGGCCACACAAGACTTATCCGTGGCATCAACCCCTGGCATGATCGAATGGAAGCCATGAACAGCGACACTCAGGATCCCATATTCAAAAATATAAAACCGCTTTATTGACCAAAAATGGCCAGGATGATGCCGGCCGCCACCACGGACCCGATTTGGCCCGCCACATTCGCACCCAAGGCATGAAACAACAGGAAGTTATGCGGATCGGTCTCGAGCCCGACCTTGTTGGAAACCCGCGCCGCCATCGGGAAGGCGGAAACACCCGCCGAACCGATCAGCGGATTGATGGGATTCGTCTTGCAGAACACGTTCATGATTTTCGCAAAAATCACCCCGCCCGCCGTTCCCAACGAAAAGGCCAGCAATCCCAGGATCAGAATGCCCAGGGTCGTCGGCTGGATGAACTTGTCCGCCGCCATCTGCATGCCGACACCCAGGCCTAAAAAAATCGTCGCGATGTTCATCACTTCGTTCTGCAGGGCCTTGGATAACCGCTCGATCGCTCCGCACTCCTTGATGAAGTTACCGAAGGCAAAACAGCCCATCAAGGGCACTGCGGTCGGCAGAAAGGCGATGCACAAGGCCAGTACAGTCAGCGGAAAAACAATTTTTTCGGTCTGGCTCACCGGGCGGACCTGCTTCATGCGGATGGCGCGTTCTTTCGGGGTCGTCAACAACCGCATGATCGGCGGCTGAATCAAAGGCACCAACGCCATGTAGGAATAGGCCGCCACGGCGATGGATCCCATCAGGTGGGGGGCGAACTTCGAAGCCACGTAGATCGAGGTCGGCCCATCCGCCCCGCCGATGATGGCGATGGAACAGGCTTCCTTGATATTGAAATCCATAAACGGCAGGGCGTTCAGGGCACCCACGCCTAGCAACGTCCCAAAGACGCCGAATTGGGCAGCAGCCCCGAGAATCGCCACCCGGGGATTGGCCAGCAACGGTCCAAAATCGGATAACGCGCCAATCCCCATGAACACCACCAGGGGAAGCACTTCATTTTCAATGCCACTCTTGAAAATCAAACTCAACAAGCCATGCGCCTCTCCCATACCCGCGAACGGCACATTCACCAAAATGGTTCCAAACCCAATGGGAACCAGCAGCAGGGGCTCAAAATCCCGGGCCACTCCGAGATAAAGCAGGATGAATCCGACCACGATCATCACCAGGCTCTTCCATCCCCCGGCTTTCAGGAACCCCCCGATTCCCGAATTCCGGCAAACCTGTAAAATACCGTTGCTGAACGACAACTCCTCCGCGCCGGAGACGGCGGCGGAAACCGGGACGGACGGGGACTCTCCGGCAACCAGTCCCGACGGGTTCGGTGCCGAATGGAATTTCACCACATCCACCGCATATCCGATCCCGGCGAACAGGATCAACCCGCAAAAAATCGTCAACCACATCCCGGCGGGTTTCATGGTCACTTCTCCCCTTTGCCCGGCCCGGAAATCACCGCCAGCGGCGCACCGGCATGAACCGCGGTGTTTGCGGAAACCAAGAACCGAATGCGTCCGGCCGTGCGGCATTTGATTTCCAACTGCATTTTCAAGGCTTCCATGATCAGCACGGTCGCATTGGCCTCAACGGTGTCGCCATTCTGGAAAAGAACTTTCACCACCGTGCCCGGCATGGGGGCATCCAGTTTTTCGCCGACCGGATCGATCGGGAGAGGAACCGCATGGGTGCTGCCGGTTTCGACCAGGGGCTTGACTCCCACGGCAAAGGTGCGTCCATCGACGGTCAGATTCAAATGCCCTTCGGCATCGCGTTTCTGACGGACGATAAAAGATTTTCCATCCACGGACACCTGGTATTGATCCGGAACCGGAACGAGCGCCGGCGCCGCCACGGGAGCCGGCGACGGCGGAATGGCAGAAATCCCGATATCGGTCGGCCCTTGGGAACGGGTTTTGAAAAAGTTCAAGGCCACCTGGGGGAACATGGCATAGGTGAGTACATCCTCTTCGGATACGCTCACCCCCGGCATCTTCATTTTTAAGTCATCGGCGATCTTGTCCCACTCGTTCGGGATATCGTCCGCCGGCCGGTGGCTGATCGCCGCGGACAGGCCCATTTCTTTCAACGCTTTCTGCACCAATTCCTCGTTCGGAGCGGCGGGAGTTTGTCCATAGCGGCCGGTCAGCAGGTCGCGGGATTCGGCCGTCAACCGCTGGTAGCGTCCGAAGAGCACATTGAATACCGCCTGGGTCCCGACAATCTGGGACGTGGGGGTCACCAGCGGTGGATATCCGAAATCTTTTTGCACCTGTTCGATTTCCAACAGAACGGCATCGATTTTATCCGCCGCATTTTGCTCGCGCAGTTGATGTTCGAGATTGGACAACATCCCTCCCGGCACTTGGGCGAGAAGAATCCGGGTATCCGCCCCTAAAAAGGCGGATTCAAAATGTTTGTATTTCTTGCGGACTTCGCGGAAATATCCGGCAATATGGACCAGGAGTTTCACATCCAACCCGGTGTCATACAGGGTTCCCTTGAAGATTTCAACCAGCGTCTCCGTGGGCGAATGGCTCGTTCCCATGGCCATCGAGGAAATCGCCGTGTCGATCAATTCCGCCCCGGCTTCAACCGCCTTGACCAGCGTGGACACCGACATGCCGGTCGTGGCATGGGAATGAACCGAAATGGGGAGGCCGATTTCCTTGCGCAACGCCGCCACCAAATGCGCGGCCTCATACGGCTTCAACAGACCCGCCATATCCTTGATACAAATCGAATCGACCCCCATCGCCTTCAATTCCCGGGCCAGGGCCAGGTAGGATTCGCGGGTATGAACAGGACTGGTCGCATAACTGAGGGTGCCCTGGGCATGCTTGCCAACGCGCTTAACCGCTTCAATCGACGTCTTCAAATTCCGGGTATCGTTCAAGGCATCGAAAACCCGGAAGACCTCCACGCCGTTGGCCGCTGCGCGTTCGACGAATTTCCGGACCACATCGTCGGCATAATGCCGGTAGCCCAGCAGATTCTGGCCGCGCAACAGCATTTGCATCCGGGTTTTCGGATAGGCCGCCTTCAGCGTGCGCAACCGTTCCCAGGGATCCTCATTCAGGAAACGGATGCACGAATCAAAAGTGGCTCCGCCCCAGGTTTCCAAGGACCAAAACCCCACTTGATCCATCCGGTCGGCAATGGGTAACATGTCGGCCAGCATCATGCGGGTGGCCAGTAACGACTGATGTCCGTCCCGCAGGACCAATTCGGTGATTCCAATTTTTGACATGACGACTATTCCTTATTTGCGCGATGCGGCGATGATTTCGCAATTTCCACGGCCACGGCGATCACCGCTGCATGGAGCGAGTCCTCGCCATCGTCGCTCCCGGGAACCGGATCCCTTCCCGGCTCCTGGGGCACCCCTTCAAAATGGTGAATGATCCGGGCCGCCAGAATCAGCCCCTGAATGACCAGAAACAAAAAAACAAATACCAGACCCATGCCGAGCGTCATGATCATCAACGATTGTTTGAATAATTCCATACGACATCTCCAAAATCGAATGAGGCGTAAATTATGCCGGGTTTCGATTGATAAAGCAACCGCAACTGGACAGGCTGTTTCGGACTGCGGTAGCGCACGACGCCAGTCAAAGCGGGACTGTAGTCCCGCACTCCAAAACTCTACCCTTTGGGACTGCGGCTGTTCACTGCCGCTTTTTCCCCAGCGCAGTACACTGCGCCCTCCCAAGGCGGGACTGTAGTCCCGCACTCCAAATCTCCCATTTAGGACTGCGGCTGTTCACTGCCGCTTTTCCCCCAGCGCAGTACACTGCGCCCTCCCAAAGCGGGACTGTAGTCCCGCACTCCAAAACTCTCCCCTTTGGGACTGCGGCAGTTCACTGCCGCCTTTCCGTATCTCCCCGCCCAACGGTCTTCTCATCTCCAAACCGGATTGAACTCATCCGGCTCGCTTAACTGATCACACCGAAACGACTCAACTTTTCGCCAAAAGCCGACCTGTTCCGGTGTTCTCGCATAACCGGCGGAGCAGTGGGGATAACAATCGGCCACCGGTGTTAATCCGTGATGTACCGCGTTATGCGTCACATACTTTAATCGGGCCAGATAACTCCGTTCGAATGTCAGGCACTTGTCCCAATATTGATGCCACACTTGTCTCGTCGGCGTCCCATCCAAGCGATTTATTTCGCGCGCCGCATCCGAATGCATGCGCTTGATCATCAATCCGAGTCGATTTTCTGTTGCTGGCGCTTTGGCTATGAAGTGATAATGATTGGAAAATATTGCCCAGGCCCGCAGTTCCCAACCATACGCCACGGTCGCCACCTCCATGGCTTCTCTCAACAAGCTCAACTTATCGTCTCCGCGAAATAGGTGCTCCTTTTGTAAAGTACCGGCCGTAACCATGTAAACCACCCCCGGCACAAATACATGGAGAGGCGCATGATGCCATCTGGAAAATCCGCTGTCGGCCTCGTACATCCCCTTTTCCCCTTTTTCCGATGCGGCGGTTCTCTGCCCCCTCCGCTCCCCCCAAAGCGGGACTGTAGTCCCGCACTCCAAATCTCTCCCCTTTAGGACTGCGGCTGTTCACTGCCGCTTTTCCCCAGCGCAGTACACTGCGCCCTCCCAAGGCGGGACTGTAGTCCCGCACTCCAAAACTCTACCCTTT
>CAIJXV010000116.1 GCA_903824675.1 uncultured bacterium | reverse complement strand
ACATGGGTGACGAAAATGGAAACGTTAACCTTTACCGTTATCCAAAAGCATCGTCGCGAAGAGTGAATGAGTGTAGCAGTCAATATTTACAGGCATATGGTGGAAGTGGCGGAGAGGGAGGGATTTGAACCCTCGGTACCGATATAATCAGTACGGCGGTTTAGCAAACCGCTGCTTTCAACCACTCAGCCACCTCTCCAGGAAAAACCGGGTTGAATTGCTCAAACAGCGCGGGCACTATAAACAAAAACGCCGGGCGGACGCAATCCAATTTCGCCGGGTAATTGTGGACTTGACCCGGAATATCGAAAATGATTCGATAAACGTTATGCCGAAGCCCAAATCAACCAGTTCCAGACGTCCTCTGCATGCCCTGATCGGGGTCACCGGTTCCATCGCCGCTTATAAATCGGCGGAATTGGTGCGTTTGCTCCAAACCGCTGGGTGGGACGTGACGGTGATCATGACCCGCGCCGCAACGGAATTCGTTGGTGAATTGACCTTTCGGACCCTGACCCGCAAACCGGTGGGGCTCGATATGTTCGGTCCCCGCGAAGAATGGAAGCCCGAGCATATCGCTTATGCCGAGCAGGCCGATCTATTCGTGATCGCTCCCTGCACCGCCAACGTGATGGCCAAGCTCGCCCATGGATTGGCCGACGATCTGCTGTCGTGCAGTGCCCTGGCCTGTCCGGTACCCCTGATTTTGGCTCCGGCGATGAATGATCATATGTGGCGGCATGCGGCCACCCGTGCCAACTTGCGCACGCTTCTCCAGCGCGGAGTGCGGATTGTCAATCCCGGGAACGGGGACTTGGCGTGTGGTCGGAAAGGGGAGGGCCGTATGGCCGACCCCAAGGTGATCCTCAATGAAATTTTTCGAACGGCGAAATCCACCCGGGGCAAAAGGACAAAGTCATGAGCAAAACGGTCATTATCGCGTTGGTGTTGTTGGGGTTGGCGGCCATTGTGTTGATCATCACGCAGGATAAGGTGGATGTTAACCTGATTGGCTATAAGCTGGAAAATATCAGGGCTTCCTTCGTTTATCTGGGCTGGATGGTTTTTGGCGTTGTCGTCGGCGCCCTGTTGCATTGATTCTAACCGGGAGCGTACGGAGATGCCCCTGATTCGCACCAGCGATGGGCATTGTTTCGCTTCCCGGGTGATCGTTGCCCGTTCTTTTTCTGCTCGTCTTCAAGGTTTGATTGCGCGTTCGCCGCTGCCTTTGAATACGGCGATGCATTTCATCCCCTGCAGTTCGATTCACACGGTGGGGATGGCCTATCCCTTGGACGTGGTATTTCTCAATCGGGCCGGAATCGTTTTGAAAACGATCCGGAATTTGAAGCCCTTTCGAATCGCGATGGGAGGATTACACGCCACCAGCGCATTGGAATGGCGGGCGGGTGGCTTGCCGGAGAAGGGTCCGGACGTGGGGGATCGGCTTATTCTCGAAGGACCACCGGATCAATGCCTATAATCTTAGTGCCCGGGATTTTGACATAGATGCCGGGCTTTGTTTCAAGTTCCATATCCCCGTTCGGCTGGTGTTGAGAGACGGCCCCGATTTTGGTTTCCTCCTGCCCCGCCTCGTTGAGGAAGCGGATCCGGGTGTCGGCGATGAATTTTTTGCGCAAGGATTCCTGGATCGAGACGGATTTATCCGTTTCAACCTCAAAACTTTTCTCCACCGGATAATAGCCTTTGCGGGTTAATTGCAAGCGATGGGGGCCCCGGGAGAGCAGATCGATGCGCAGTGGATTGGAAATGAGGTCGCTGGCGCCACTTTGGGTGAGGCCGCAATCTTCGCCGTCGATAAAGACCCGGACTCCCGCCGGTTCGGTGATGATTTCGGCCAGACCGGAATTCCGGACCAGGATGAATTCAACGCTTTGATTTTCACCCC
Source organism: uncultured bacterium (assembly GCA_903824675.1). Lineage (GTDB taxonomy): Bacteria > Verrucomicrobiota > Kiritimatiellia > CAIKKV01 > CAIJXV01 > CAIJXV01. Next base: position 212,014 of record CAIJXV010000116.1, on the reverse strand, counting down.
GTTGCAGGTCGATTTTTCGGCTGATGGATTCAAAGCCTTTGAGATCCGCGCGCAAATCGAGGGAGCCCGGGGGCAGGCTGTCAAGCGCAAGGGGGGTTTCCCCTCGAAACTGGCCGCCGAGATAGATGCGGGCCTTGGGCGGTTGCGAGACGATGGAGAGGGCCCCGGGAATGGCGATGAGTTGGGCGGAGACCCGGTTGGATGATCCGATGGCCAGATCGAGTTCCTGATGATACGGGCGATACCCGGCCAGGTTCACTTCCAGTTGCTTCTTGCCGGAGGGAACGCGCTCGATGACACAGGGCGTATTGCCGACGGTAGCCCCGTTGAGGAGAAGGGCGGCGCCGGGAGGATCGGAATCAACGACCAGGAAGGCGGAATCGGAGCTCAAGTGGGCGAAGAGGCGACGGGGCGTGCGATCGGCGAGATTGACTTCGAGTTCCTGCGGGGCAAATCCGACCGCATGAAACCGGATGCGGTGGAGGCCGAGCGGGAGATCGGTGAGCAGGGTCGGGGTTCGTCCGCGCGCGATACCCTGAATGACGATTTCGGCATCGCTGGGGAAGGAATCGACCAGCAGGAGGCCGGTGAGGGGTTCAAGTCGAACTTCGATGGCACTCTTCTGGCCATTGCTCAGGCGGACAGACCTGAGGGTGTCCTGAAAACCCGATTTTCGAAAATCGAGCCGGTGGGTTCCGGGGGGGAGGTTGGTAAACGTGAGGGGGGTGGTTTCCGGAGGCAGGCCATCGAGACTGACCTCGGCGCTTGGGGGCTCGGACGCGACCCGGAGTTGGGCGGAACCGGCAGACAGGGATCCCGTCAGGGCGATCCAGATTGCACTGAGGAGTCCGAGACGGGCGACCAAAACCGATGACAGGGGACGATAACGCATAGACGCCTTTCAACGGTTGGGTTTGAGATGGCGCTCGACTTCCAATAATTTGCGCATGGCCCGTTTATTACGGTCATCCATGCGGTCGGGCATCAGGGCGCAAATGAGCCGCAACTGCCGGGCGGCATCGGTCCAATCGCGCAATTTGATGGCGCGTTCGGCCAGGAAATCCAGATTGGCGATACGCTCCTGAAGATCGTGCTCACAGGCCTGGCGCTGGGTGATGGCGTCCGCAAAATAGTCGGGCTTTGGGTCGAGGGTTTCAAGATACCACTCCGCGGACTGGAACGCCTGGATGGCCTTGAAAAGGTTGTCTTCCCGGACTTCGCGTTCCTCGGCGAGCTTAAGTCCGCGAAGGTAGGCGTTTTGGGCTTCGCCCCGCAGGCGGTCGGGTGGCATGGCGAGGGCGGCCAGACCGAGTTCACTGCGGCCGAATTCCTCGATCATTTCGCGGATGGGTTTGAAGGCATCCGGTTCCACGCGGTTCAGGATGCGGATCTTACGGGAATCGCGGCCGGCGGCGATCAGGAGCGTGGTGGAATCGAAGAGGTTGGGTGGGGTGACGCCGAGATAATCCTCCGGCAGTTCAAAAAAACCGGCGGCTCGGACTGATTGGGCGAGACTCTCGAGCAGTGAATCGTCGACCCGTTTCTCGCGGCGGACATGTCGGGCTGAAAGGATTTCGTCGATCTGGACCGTGGCCGTTCCGTCGCGAACAGAAAGGGCATAGCGGAAGATGTTGGATGCGGACCCCTCGACTTTTTCATAAACGAGGAAAAAGGCGGGTTCCGGGACGGCAATCCTGGGGCCGGGGGCGGAGCCACCCTTGAGTGGAGAGTCGGACTGAATGATCTTGAATAACCAGACGGAGGCGGCGATGAGGGCCATGACGAGTGCGACACCGGCCAGGATCATCCGGCGGGGGGGAAGAGTGGGCGGAAGGGCCCGGCGGATTCGGAAGGTCAGCGGGGATCGATGGGGAGCGGCTGGCACGGGGGCGGCGAGGGGCGCGGATGCGGCCGCCGGTGGAGGATCGACTGAAACGGATATTTCCCCGGGCGCGGGGTCCCCGGTGCGGACGACTTTAAGCACCGAATCGCCGAGTGTAATCCGGTCCCCGCTTTTTAAAGGTTGTTCCTGGACCGGGTGGCCATTGACGAGCGTCTGGTTGGAACTGCCCAAATCGGCTACGGCAAGCGTTTGGGGGTCGAGCCAGAAGATCCGGCAATGGAACCGGGACATGACAGGATCGAGCAAGGTGATGTCATTCCGTGAGGAGCGGCCGATGCGTGCGCCATCCGGGGGGATGGTGATTTCGCGTCCGCGATCGGGTCCTTTTTCGACGATCAAATGCGAAACACTCATGTCGACACTTTCCAATTCCGGGGGACGGGAGTCAAGATCAGAATGAATGGGCCATGGAGACGAGGATGGGGCCGAGGAGAATCAGGAAAACTGCGGGGAAAATAAAGGCGATGAGCGGGAAGAGGAGTTTGACCGGGGCTTCGTTGGCAAGCTTTTCCGCGCGCTCAAAGCGTTTATTGCGGATTTGAACCGATTGGATACGAAGAATGCCGCCCAATCCGACGCCGAGTTCGTCGGCCTGAACCAGCGCCTGGAGCACGGCGCGGACATCGGCCTGGTCGATCCGGCGGGCCATATCCCGCAGGGCTTCCCGCCGGGTTTTCCCCAATTGGATTTCGCGCAAGACCCGGATCAACTCCTCGCCCATGGGGTCGAGGGTTCGGCGGTCGATGATCCGTTGGATGGCGGACATGAAATCGGTGCCGGCTTCGACTGAAAGGGTCAGGAGGTCCATGACGAACGGGAGGGATTTTTGGAGCAGTTGGTGACGCTCGCGGATCCGAGCGGCAAGCCAGAGGCCGGGGTGGGTTGCGGCGCCGAGGAAAAGGACCAGTGCGATCAGTCCGCTTTGGCGGGCAAACCACGCTTGGGGAGGCATGGCGGCGGCGAGTAAAAAAACGATCACCGTCCCGAATCCGCCGAGGACCAGAGGAGCGAGCAGGCGCAAGCCGATAAACTCGTGGGAGGCGAGGATACCGTCGAATCCCGCTTGAACAAGCTGGATTTGGGTTTTATCGCGCCAGGGCCGGAAATCGTCGCCCAGGGTCCAGCGGTTGAGCAGAGCGGTCCAGGGGAGGAGCAGACGGAAAAGGAGGGGAAGGCGGCGTTCCTGTCGGCGTCCGTCGGCGAGGGTGACATAAGAAATCTCGCGGCCGACCGCGAGGCCATAGCCGGCGAGGCCGAAGGCGCCAATGCCCCATAGCAGACTGATCAAGACCACTTCCACGGTGCGCAACCTTTCAGATGTCGATGCGGACAATTTTGCGAATAAGCAGGAATCCGGCGATTTCGAGGATGATGACGAGGGCCGCGGTGACCCATCCTGCGGGTGAGTGGAAAAAGGCGGACATCATGACCGGATCGATGGCCGTCAACAGCAGGGCGAGCAGGATCGGGACGGCCCCGACGACATTGCCCTGGAGGCGTCCCATGGCGGTCAAGGTTTGGACGCGGCGTTCAACCCGGGTTCGTTCCCGGATGGTGAGCGCGATGTTATCGAGGACTTCGGTCAGATTGCCACCGGTGAGTCGGGCGGTTTCGATGGCGAGAATCAGCAGGGTGAGGTCTTCGCTATCGACGCGTTTGCGGAGATTGGCGAGGGCCTCTTCGAATTTAACGCCGACGCGGGTTTCCTGCAGGAAGACGCCGAATTCCTCGGCAATCGGGTTGACCCCGGTGCGGACCACCGCTTCGAAAGCCTGGAGGATGCTAAACCCGGCCTTGAGGGCATTGCTGAGGGTTAGCAGGGCATCGGATAATTGATCATTGAATCGCCGGATGCGCCGTTGCTTGAGCAGGGCGAGGATCCGATGGGGCAGCGACCAACCGGCTCCAGCCGCGACGGCGCCAAGGATCACGCCGCGCAGGAAGGCGCCGCGGGTCTGGAACCCACCGATGAGCAGAAAGACGATCAAAAACCCGGCCAGAGCTGCCGCTGCGGCCAGTTCAAGGATCCGGCGGGGCGGGATGAAAAGGAACATATCGTCGAGATGGCGGGCGGTTGTGGCCGCATAGTGACGGCTGTAATCCTCGGCCCCGGACCGGAGCGCCTGGATGACCAAATAGGTCAACCCGGCAACACTGACACAGGCCAGTCCAGGAATGAGAAGGTAGGAGATCCAGCCGGGAATCACGATGTGGCCCCCTTGAATTGAGCCCAATAGAGCGGATCGAAAATGGCCTGATCGACTTTAAGATTCCGGGTGTGGAACTCTTCCATGAAGGTGGGCACGGTTCCGGTGGAGGTGAAAAAGCCGAGGACCTGACCATCCGGCCGGACGCCGGACTGTTCGAATTTAAACAACTCCTGCATCGTGATCCGGTCGCCTTCCTGCCCGACAATTTCGGTGACGCTAACGATTTTACGCGAGCCATCGCCGAGACGGGATTCGTGGATGACCAGATCGATGGCCGAGGCGATTTGTTCCCGGATGGCGCGGACCGGGAGATCCATGCCCGACATGAGGACCAGGGTTTCGAGACGGGATAAGACATCCCGGGGGGAGTTGGCATGAATCGTCGTCAACGATCCATCGTGTCCGGTATTCATGGCCTGGAGCATGTCGAGGGCTTCCCCCCCGCGGCATTCCCCAACGATGATCCGATCCGGCCGCATCCGCAAAGAATTGCGGACCAAGTCGCGGATCGTCACCGCGCCCTTGCCTTCGAGATTGGGGGGACGGGCTTCGAGGCGGATGACGTGGGGTTGCTTCAGGCGGAGTTCGGCGGCGTCCTCAATGGTCAGGATCCGGTCGGTGGAGGGCAGGTATTCGCTCAAAACATTTAACAAGGTGGTTTTACCGGACCCGGTTCCGCCGGCGACGATGATGTTTTTGCGCAGGAGAATGCAGGCCCGGAGGAAGTTGGCGATTTCGCGGGTCCAGGTGCCGTAGCGGATCAGGTCCTCATCCCGGAGAGGAATTTGGGCAAACTTACGGATGGTGAGGCAGGGGCCAATGAGTGAGAGCGGGGGGATGACGGCGTTGACCCGTGAGCCATCCTTAAGCCGGGCATCGACATACGGCTGGCTTTCATCGATCCGGCGACCGAGGGGCGAGACGATGCGTTCGATGATGGCCAGAACCGAATCGTTGTCGAGGAAGGTTCGGTCGGTCAGTTCGATGCGGCCGGCGCGTTCAATGAAGATTTGGCTGGGACCGTTGACCATGATTTCGGTGACGGAGGCGTCGGCGAGCAGATCTTCGAGCGGGCCGAGGCCCAGGGCTTCGTCATGAATTTCACGGATCAACTGGTCGGGGGTGATTTCCCGGGGGAGACGTCCCTCGGAATCGCGCAAAATATCCTGCAAGGCTTTCACCGTCCGCCGGCTGAGCTCCTCGTGGCCAATATGGGCGGCGGACATGCGTTTGATGTCGAGCCGTTCGAGCAGTTCACGGTGGATGGTTTGTTTGATGCGAATGCGGCTCTCGCGGTGAGGATCCGCAACCGGCGCGGGCGGGGGGGCGGGAAGGGGCTCGGGTGGGGGCGTAGGGGGGGGGAGGGGCGAGAGGGCGAGGGCCCATGAAAGGGTGAAGGGCCCGATGACGAGGGGTTGGCCGGGTTTCCAAGCGGCGCGGCCCCGGACCGGGCGGCCATCCAGCTGGGTGCCCTGATCGCTGTCCAGATCCTCGATCCAACATTCCCGGGGATTGACGGTAAGAATCGCATGGCGACCGGTGACTCCAGGGGAGGGGAGTGGAATCCGGTTTCGTTCATCCGAGCCGATCGAATAGACGCCGGGCGATAGGGGGATGTGGCGCGGTGGTGCCGGAGGGGCGAGAAGGGTTAGTTGGATGAGATCAGCCATCAGATGGGCTCCAGACGTCAATAATCCCGTTTATGCCGGATCATCCGCTGCCGGTATTCATTCAACTCGGGCAGGGATTGTTCCAGACGTTGGAAGTCAACCGAGGGCAGCGTTTTTTCATAGGACATATCCTCGGGGTTGCGCAGGACGAGGGTGAGTCGGCCCTTCATGCTCTCGGTGAAGACGAGCAGTTCAGCTTCGCGCGAGGTGACTTCGAAGGTGACCATGTTATATCCGGCGATGCCCCGGCGGGGACCTTCCGCGCTACCGGCCTGGCGCGCGAGCGTCTGGCCCACTGCGAGGACCGAAACATCCTGGAGGATCGTGATCGTCACGGTTTCCATTTCGGCGGGGTTACGGCGGGAGGGGAATGCGAACGTACCGAGGATATCGACCCGGTCATTGGGCTGGACGAGGCCGCTGACGGTGGCGGCACCGCCGACGGAGATGGAAACCGCGCGCAGACCCGGTTTGATGGTGGGGGCCAGGCCGGAACCGGGGGCGTAGGGAATATCGAGATCCTGCCACTGGAGGATTTCATCCTTCCGGATGGCATATTTGAGTTTCTTACCGAGGATTTGCCGGAAATCCGAATAGAGGACGGCGCGTTCTCCGAAGTCGCGACTGGGGGCGCTTTTATGTCCGAGATCGTTGGCTGCGATAACCGTGCCGACCGGGAGGTCTTTCCCGGCGCCGACGACTTCGATCATATCCACGCCCGCATTGAGGGCGAGCCGGGCCTTTTCGAAATCCTTACGTTGATTATGCAGGAAGTTCAGGGTCAGCAGAAACGCGAGCAGGCCGGCGATCAGGGAAAGAAGCAGGGCGATTTTAGGTTTCATTCGTTATCTCCAAGTGCGATAGATTTAATATTTAACATCATTGGGCTTCCGGACCAAGGGTTTTATGGAGGACCGTGAGAGTTTGTCTCTGGGCAAGGGCACGGGTTTGAACGGCGACCAGGACGAGTTCGGGGCCCTTGGAGTAGATATAAAGGCCCGAGGGGTGTGCGGAGTCGGTTCCGGGAAGAGCGGGCGGAAATTCGAGCCAGCCGGCGTCGCGATAATGACGCCGGTAGAAATCACGGACCGTTGCGGGATCAGAATCGATTTCTGCGACGGCCGCGCGGGTCCGGGTATCACGATTTTCCCAAGTGGTCAACAGCGCTTGATAAGGAAACAGCGTGACGCCGTCGGGGGGGGTATTGGGCGGACGGGCGGAACGAGCGGCGTCGGCACGCGATTGGGTCAGGCAGAAAACCAGGGTTTGTGGCCGTTCGGGTAATGCGAAGGCGAGGATACGGGTGAACCCCTCGGGATCCAGTGAGGCGGCAGAAGCGAATTGGGGGCCGACCTGATGGAGCCATTGTTTGTCCCCGGTCCCGGGATTTTGCGCAATGCGCCGCAGGGCCTCGCCCGGATCGCCGTCAAGGAGGCCGACCTCGACATAACCCGCGCCGCCATTCAGGACGACATCGGCCGCATAGACAGAGTTCAGCCCGATTTGTTGGAGACGACCCCGGACCCCCGCCGGGGCCGGGACCCGCCAGAAGACGCGGGCGAAAGCCAGGCCGGCGGCGGCGAAGAGGAGGATCGCCACGCAAACAGGGATGAGCCGGGTCGGACGCATCAGTAGATTCCTTTCGTCCAGGTGGCCCATGCCCGTCCTTCGACTTCGATCGGATCGGCCGCATAGAAGAGACGGCGGACGACGGGCAGAGAGGCATTGGTAGCGGTGAATTGGGCTTGGATGAGGCCGAAATTCAACTGGGGAAAAGGATTTCCCGCGAGGGCGGACACGGGATTGCCAAAAAGCTGATCCGCGAGAATCTGAGGATGGGCGGGCTGGACCACACCGGCCTCGAATCCGCCGGACAATCCAGAGCGGGATCGGTCGTCCCGGCTATAGACCGCGCCATCCTCCCCCGGGGTCCAGTCGGAGATATAATCGGGCCCGGCGAGCGTGGGATTGGGGAGGAGGCTGAGGGCGCCAGCCCGGTCCCGTGCATCATGGAGGGTTTTGGAATGGAGAAGGCCGAGTTGTCCGATTTGGAGAATGGCGGTGATGAGGACGAGGACGGCGACGAGGGTCACCACAAATTCGACCATGGCTTGGCCGGCTAGATGACGTCGTTTCAATGTCCCCTCCGGGTTCCGCCGCCGGGCGAACCGGGTCCCCCGGCGACATCACAGGTATTGCTGTTGCTGGCCAGCCAGCTTCGTCCGCCGCTCCGGAAGGAGGGATCTTCCCAGGTGATCAGTTGGCGGCAATATCCACAGCTCGAGTCGACCGAGGAGGCCTGGGGGCCGCTTTGCATATAACCGGGGAGATGTTGCTCGATATGAATGCGCCAGGCGATGTTGAAGGCGCCTCCGGCGGGTGCGGAGGAGGCATCCACCGGGATCAACCGGACATCGTGAAAAGCGGGGAGCACGAGCCCGGCGGCATCGGGTCGTTGGGGTTCGGATCCGAGAGAACCGAAAGGTTTGGCGGCAGCCGACCACAGGAGGGTTGAACTCGGCGCGCCGGGCGACCGGCGGGGAACGGTGCTTTGGATGCGGATCGCGGCATCGGCGCCGGCATAATTATATTCGGGACGGACCGGGCCCGCGAGCGGGAAGGAAGGGTTGTTGGTGGGACTGATCGCATCCCAGGCGGTCCAGCGGTCGGGGGCATAGGCATACCAGGCGGCGGTGACACCGGTGAGATTGGTGGCAATGATCAGGGTGGAACTGAGCCCTCGTTCCTCGCGGAGAGAGTCCATGACCTCGAAAACGGCCATATCATCGGTCAGGTCGAGTCGCACGAGATCAAGGCTGAAGAATTCCGAATTGATGGGTTGGGCGAGCGTAAAGGTGGGGGGGAGGGGTGGCCAATCAGTGTAACGCGAGTAGGAGGACAACAGACCGGGATGGTTGAAATAAAACCAGCACCAGTACCGGCCGGCGATCGCGTCGTAAAAATCAGGATCCAGCAGAGTATGGTCGCCTCCATAATCGGTATAGAAACGGGCATTATCGGGTGCGGCTGCAATACCGTTGGCGGCGACGGCTTCGATCATGCCGGAGTATTCGGCCCAGGCATCGGGAAAAGGTTCGGGGAAGAGCGGTTGGTCGGAGGGTCCGGTGGCGAGGGGATAGAAGGTGCGGACGGTCAGGGCATGGTCGCGGACGCGGTCGGTGAAATCGGTGTTGACATAGATACCGTTATTTTTGGCGGCCTGTTGGGCGGCCATCAACCCGATCATCGGTCCGACATAGCAGAGGCGGGCCTGGAGATCGGCAATCGTCGCGGCGGTTTCGGGTTCGCCGCGCATGAGGGCGGCGGCCTGCAGGATATTGAGATCGCCGATGAGATTGAGCGTCTGGCCCTGCCAGCGGGCGGCGGCGAGCGCGGCAGAATCCCCGGCATTCTGGCTGATGGCCTTGACGGCGATGATTTTATGCAGGTCGAAATTCCAAAGGGCGACGAAAACCAGGATGACCAGTGCCAGGATGGCAAAGATCATGATCTGGCCGCGCTGCGGGCGCTTACCAGCCCTGATTATTGAGATAGAGTGCAGCATGGTTTTCAAGATCGCAACGGCCCTCCAGCGGAACGGAATCGGCGGCATAAAAAGCCCGGTGCAGGGGGAAGACCAGTGGGAATTCCTGGGAGACCCGGACTTGAATACGATCCCCGTTGCCCTCGGTCGTTTGCTGGGAAATGGAATCCCATCGGTCATAATCCAGGGTGGCGGGCAAATGGCCGTAAAGGGTGGCGCCGAGATAGAGGGGGATCCGGGCGCTTTCGAGGGCCTGTTGCGGCGAGACCGGTGTGGCGGAGAGGGCGAAACTCCAGCGGGCGCCGCCCCCGGCGACGGACCAGTCGTGATCACCGGCGGACGAGAGCGCTCCGGCGTAGTCGGGCGAAACGAGTTGGCCGGCATTGGGAATGGCGCCGACGCGGATGGTTTTATAGACCATGAACCGGTTGAAGCCGACGGTTTGGGCGCGAGCGCCGCGGGCGGCGGCATAGTCGAGGATTTCGCGGGCGGCAAAAAGGCGCGAAATCTGGAGGGAGCCAAAGAGGATCAGGCAGAGGACGATCAGGACGAGACAGGTTTCGATCAGGGCCTGACCCTTTCGTCGCCGGACCTCACCGGCGACGGTGGGGCCGGCCGGGCGTATGGAAGCCGGGCCGCGCACCATGGGACTCCTGAAGCGTCGGCTCAATTGCCGGTGGCGGAGCCGGCGCCATTGAGGGAGCGGAGATAATCGGCAGACTTGGTCTGGGTCGCCGTTCCGACCTCGTCCGAACTGCCACCCAGTTCGACCACCGCGCCGCCCATCATGGAACGGATCCGGTCGCCGAAGAGGCCCCACACGGCGATGGCGGCGAGAGCCACGATCACGACGATGATGATATATTCGACCATGCCTTGTCCCGATTGCCGACGACGTGCCGATTTCATATGTTTCTCTCCTATTGATTTCATCAACGATTAGGGATACTCGGATGCGACCAGATCCAGAATGCGTCCGCCATTTTCCTTAAGGACATAAAGCAACAAGGCCGCGCCGGACATCAGGGCGATAATCACCCCGACGGTGACGACGTATTCGACCAGGACCTGTCCCCGGCGTTCGCGATGGGATCGATCGGTTCTCACAGCCTTAAAATACCCCTTTCACGGATGGGCGTAAATGAAAAATATGGTGTTTATTTTCAAGAGCCGCCGTGATTCAATAGACCTATGAAGGGGGTTGGGCAACCCAAAGAATGAGGAGCGGACCATGAAAATGCGAATTGCGAGTCTGGCGGTTGGCGTGGCGTTAGGCGTGGGGTTGATGTTGACGGTGGGGGCCGGGATGGGTGCGAAGACCGATCGGGAAGGCGGGGATCGCTTGAAATTCGTGGCCTATCCGAACGGGGTCACGGGGATTTTCGATCCCGCATCGGGGAAACTCTACATGTATGCGTCAAACATGGAAAGTTGTTATGCGGTTTATCAGGTTGGGATGCTGGGGAATCCATTGGTAAAAACCACCCCGTGAACGGAATCGGGGCCTGAGGGCGAAAGGGGGATGCGATGGGGATCGGCTGTAAACAATGGGTCGGGCGGGTTTGCATTTTCTTATTTATCGTTTTAAGCGAAGGTTTGATGGGGGCGGAAACCGGCGGGTTTTATTTTGTCCAGATCAGCGATACCCATTGGGGGGCGCGGGATGGAGTGGCCTTGACCCGTCGGGCGGTGGCGATCATCAATGCCCTGCCGGTTCCGGTGGAATGCGTGGTTCATACCGGGGATATTTTGGCGGATAACATCGAAAAAACAACGGTGGTCCAGGACGGCTTGGCCGCGTTGGCCCCGTTGAAAATACCGATCCATTTTGTGCCGGGCAACCACGATATTCTGGCTTCGAATCCGCGTAAAACCCAGGAATCATTTCAATCGGCGTTTGGCCCCGTGGCGAGTACCGCCGAGTATCGGGGGGTATTTTTCATTTTTATGTTCACCGAACCTCTGCGGTCGGATTATCGTTTGCCAGGATACGATCCGATGCTTTGGCTCGCCGAACAACTCAAGGCGGCGGCCGACCGACCGGTGCTGTTGTTTTACCATGCGCCGCAGGTGGCGGATTTCCATCACAATCAGTTTTTTCCGGGCTGGTCGGACAAAACCCGTCTGAAGTGGGAAAAGTTACTTCGGGGCGTATCGGTGAAGGCGATCATCACCGGGCATTTTCACCGCGATGAATTGCATTGGATGGGCGATATCCCGATGTACGTGGGAGAACCGATCACCCGATTCTGGGATCGCCAGCCGGCCCTGCGTCTATATGAATATCGAAATGGTCACTTGGGCTACCGGACGATTTATCTCGAGGAGGGGCGCAAGGATCCGGGGGATTAAGGTCCGGGATGGGTTGTCGTAAAGGATGTGCCGAGTCACTATGAGTTCTTTTTTTTCTTTATTGCAGCGGTTGCGAACCCCCTCAATCTGCGGGTATGTTTTTGTGTTGATCGCAATCCTGTCGTTATTGAAGCTCCATGGTTTTTCCGTTCCCATATGGCACGACCCTATCGATGAATCCCCCCAGACCGAAGTGATTCTGGGTCAGGCTCAGGGAATTCGATCTGACGATTTTGTGGCCGTGATACCCCAGGTCCTGTCCCAACGGGCACATACGCCACCCTTTCCGGTTTATAACACGTTGGTGGGGGATGGGCATTGTAACATGCGCCTCAACTACGCCATGCCCATTCGGGACTGGACGATCCTGTTCAGGCCGCAAGTGTGGGGATATCTGTGGGGATCTGATTTTGGCCTCGCGTGGAACTGGTGGGTTTTATTGGGCGGCGCGTGGTTGTCTTTGTTTTTACTGATTCGATTAGTCACTCAAAACAATAACGGGATAGCATTGGGGGGCGCCACGGTACTGGTCTATTCGCCCTTTTTTCAATATTGGAGTTTGAATTGCTCACCGTCGGTCATGTTTGCAGCGATATCACTCCTTTTTGCCGACGCGCTGTTTCGCGGCCAAGGACACCGCCACGGGGTCTGGAAGGGGTTGGGTTTAATCTGGGCGTTGACCGCATTTATCCTCAGCTTTAGTTTCCTTCCTTATCTCATTACTCTGTTCTATGTAATCCTTTTTTGCTTTGTGGGACTACGGGTGACCGATCGGCGAACTCCAGCCGGGTCTCGATTCCAGGCGCCCCTGATCCTGGCTCTTGCCTGTTTGACGGTGTCTCTTCTCGCGATCTTTTTCGTTTTTCAGAATTGGGAATCGATCCGGATTGCCGCAGGTTCCTCGTATCCGGGGAAACGATTTGTATCCGGCGGGGAAGGAACTTGGGCCGATTTACTGCGCGGATCCTTTCTGACGTGGGCGCATCCTTTCAAGTGGCACGCCTTGGGAAACATCAGCGGGGCTTCTTCGTTCTGTTTATTTTTCCCTTTGACGTGCCTGCTGATATTCTTTTTCTGGCGCCGCGACCATCAACGTCCAAATGGCATTCAACTCGCCCTGATGGCCTGTTTACTGCTTTTATTAACTTGGTATCTGGTGGGCTTGCCGGCCAGTGTTGCGCAAGGCACCGGGTTGAATCGGGTCCCCGAACGGCGCACCTTGCTTGCCATCGGTCTCTGCGATGTTCTTTTGCTATGTTCTGTTTTGCGACAACATCTCGCGTCCCCGTTCCGGCGGTTGATTCGCGATCCCCTATTAGCGTGGGCCATGGGTGGATTGGCCATCGTCTTGATTGTTGAAGGATACGCCCTGAGACAGATGTTGCCCTCTTACAGCCTCGGGAAAATGATAGGCGCGGGATGTTTCACTTTTCTTCTGGGATGTCTTTTCGTATTTCTCCCTCGTTGGTTTATCCTCACATTTGCCATGGCCAGCGTATGTTCGACTCTAACCTTTAACCCACTGGTTCGCGGCGGAACGGCATTTATTGCCGAAAACCCCCTCAGCCAGGCTATTTCCTTGATCCAGCACGAGGCTGTTGAGAAGGGAATTCAACCGCAATGGGTGGCTTATGGCAGCAAGCGATATGATATTTATCTATCCAACTTATTCCGAATGCTCGGGATCCGGTCTGTTGACGGCGTGCATCCCTATCCGCAGCCCGGCTTGTGGACCCGCCTCGATCCGCAGCGGTCATTTGAAGAGGTCTGGAACCGGTATGCCCATGTCCGGTTTGAGTTGCCATCAGAACCGGGACAGTTCAGTATCGATTTAGTGCAAAACGATCTGATCGTCGTCCGATTACAGCCGGGGACCCCTTTGTTTTCAAGACTGGGGATAACGCATATCCTCGTAACCGGGGATCCGCAGCCCTTTATGAACCTGCCGGGATTGAAGCTGGTGTGGGGGGGCGGCTCGCATTTTATTTTTCAGGATCAATCCGTAACCGGTCAATAGCGCCCATAGGTTCGGGCGGCTGACTTATCCGGAATTGACGCAAGTGGTGGGCATGAACGCCAAGGCGGTGTCGGCGGGGATTGGCCTGCCAAACTCACTGCCCAGCCGAAAAATGAAACGGGTGGAGTGTGAAATATGGAGTTTAGAGACGTGACTGTCACGTCCTGATATAGATTGATACAAAAAGAAGGTCAGGCTCGATAGGGATTGTCGACCCGGATCGGCGACCGGCACCAGACGGGGTTCAGGCGCAGGCAATAGGGCACGGGTGCTCCTTCGAAGACATCGAAAACCATATGTCCGGGAAAATCGGACTCCTCGGGCCGGCGGATTTCACGGAAATACCGGGCTAGAAAATCGTATAAACTGGCCGCGGCATATTCGATCTTGTGATGGGTCCATTCCGGGTGCAGGCGATTTTCATCCCAGGCGCTCGGGGTGGAGAAAAGCAGCCGGCCGTCATCGGTCAAATGCCGCGCTAGGTTTTCCAGCATGATTTCCCGATGGGGGCAATGCTCCAGCGTGTCGAAACTGACGATGGCTGCGAAGGCGCGGTCGGTCAGGGTTTCGATCCAGCGCAAAACGTCGCCGTGCTGGAATTTCAGGTTTGGGAGATGGTCGTGTTCGCGCGCATGGCGGATGGCGCTATCGTCGTAGTCCGCGCCGATGACAGGGCATTCGGGAAGCGCCTGGGCCAGCAGAAAATTGCCGTAGCCGGCCCCGCATGCGATATCAAGCACCGCGCCTTGCGGTCGGTCGCGGGTCAGCACGTCGCACGCCCACTGGTAGCGGATCAGGTGGTGTGCGCCGGCCGTGTCGCCTGCCGCGATATAGGTCCGCGCGTCGAGCCCGAAGGCGGGGACAAAATGCTCGTTTTCCACGGAGGAAGCGGCATCATTGGGTATGGCGGGGGGGGGGGGGGGCGAGTATCCGGGCCAGGGCGCTTCTAATGCGATGCGACATGAGGACCTTATCTAAAGGGTTGGATGTTTATTTCGCCGGACATGGGCGACGGCCGCGGGTGTTCTGATCATCCGTGACGGTGGCGACACTAGGTTGAGGCGCGTGGGTGAAGTCAAGCGCGGAGTGGGCGAATTTTCCCCCTTCGCACCTTGCAATATCGAACGGCGGTTCCAGAATATTTGTGCGGACCCGCGGCGGCGCCCAGTACCGCCGGGCGTATCGCACGGCTGAAGCCAGCCCGTAGGTCTGGCTTTACTGGCGTGTCCCCGGAACGACGGTTGAACGGCGGAGATCGGTTGTTTGTGGCAGAAGCGGGTCACTCATCCTAAAGCCGGGGTCTCAAATGACTAAACAAAATTATATTTTTGAAGTTCAACCCGCAACCGGTCAATAGCGCCCGTAAGTGCGGGCGGTGTCGATCATGGCCTGGAGGTTGGCGTCGGGGGTGTCCCTGCCGCACTGATCTCCGGTTGAGAGAATGAAGCGTCCGCCGGCGCCGGCATCGTCGATGGCCTGACGGGATGCGGCCACAACCGTCTCGACCGTTCCCCGCAGCATCACCTCGGTGGTATGCAGATTGCCTTTGAGCGTAATTTTTTTACCATAGGCTTGTTTTAATTCGGCCAGGTTGCAATCCCCCATCGGCGGAATTTCGAGGGGATCGATGACGGTGAGATCGGTTTCCTCTGCCAGGATTTTGACCAGATTCTTTTCGGGGCCACAGGAATGGACATGGGTGGGGATGCCGGCGGCCGTGGCCAGTTCGATGCCGCGTTTGACGCCGGGCAGCGAGATTTTGCGGAACATCTCCACGGTTTGCCAAATCATGGTGCCCGATGCGCCACAGCAAAGAAAGTCCGGCTTGACGGGCATGGACATGATCTGTGCGAATTTCCTTTCGGTTTTTTCAACATGTTCCGCGGCCCAGGTGTCATGACGTTCGGGATGGTCGTAATATTCGTAAATGCCATCCTGCCCGCCGCGGGTGCAGGTCCAGGTGAGCCAGACGCCCACGAGGCCTTGATCGCCCATCAGGGTCTTGATTCGGGATAAGCCATTGGGGGAGATATCGACCGGTTTGACGCCCGTCAAAGGTTCGAACCAGCGAGGTTCAGCGGGAAGGTTGATTTTGGCGGGATCGACCCAAAAACTAGGGGGGTTGCTGGCATAATAGACATTGACCCGGGGCAGCCACCGGCGTCGTCCATTTTCCATGAATGATTCCTGCACGATAATCTGGGAGTCATCCCGCGCGATGATAAAGCGTTCGAGAGGCGGGGACTGGGTGTCGATATCCTCGGGGAATTGCAGGGGGAAATATCCATCCATCAGGGAATCGATGTTGAAATGACGGGCACATTGGATGTAGGCCTCCCAGATGGGCGGATCGTTATAGAGGTAAAGATCCCAAAAGGGTTTGCCGGTGAGGCGGGCGGGGATCATGTTGGAAAAGTCGGGGGCGACGGGCACGCAGTCGGGAATGCGACCTTGTAATACTGTGAGGAGCCTTTGTCGTGGGGTCATTCCGCCGTATCTTTCCAATTTTGGTTTAAAAAGCAAGGTCGATTTTGAGATTTGCTTGCGGCGATTTCTTGACAGGGAGGGGAGGGGTATGATATTTCCGCCCCTCCTTATGGAAACAGGGCTCGAACAGATGACGGTGGATGCGCCGGCGAAAGTGAATCTCTATCTGGAGATCGTCGGCAAGCGTCCGGACGGCTTTCACGATTTGCGGAGCATCGTGGTCCCGTTGTCCTTTGGGGATCGGCTGTCATTTGTGCTGACCGATGGCGAGGTGGACTGTACGGTGGCACTGGAGGGTCTGCCGGCCGGCAGCAATGTGGTCGGCTCCCGGGAAAATTTGGCGACCCGGGCGGCGCTTTTATTAAAGGAACATACGGGATATACCGGGGGGGTACACATCCATATCGATAAACGGATACCCATCGGCGGGGGGATGGGGGGGGGGAGTGTGGATGCGGCCGCGACCCTGCGAGTTTTGAATAAGCTATGGAACACGGGATTGGCGACGGAAACTCTGATGGCCTTGGGGGGGCGGTTGGGGTGCGATATCCCGATTTTGATTCACGGCCGGGCAGCGGTAATGGAGGGGGTAGGGGACCGGATTCACCCCTTGGTCGAGCCCAATGAGTCTTTGCGGGCCGATTGGTGGGTGGTTGTCGTCAATCCCGGATTTTCGGTTATGACCCGCGATGTTTATTTTCGTTATAAACCAGCCTTGACTTGTTCCCCGGAAATCTTTAATAATCTACGTTTTGCTTTGATGAACGGCGACGTTAACCTGGCGGCGGCGAATCTTTTCAACTCGCTGGAGCCGACGGTGTTCGCGAAATTTCCGTTATTGGCGATTTTGCGGGACCGGTTGATGGCAGAAGGCGCGGAGGGAGCTTTGTTGTCAGGCAGTGGGGCGTCGTTGTTTGCCTTGGCCCGAAACGAAGAGCACGCGCGGAGTCTGGACCGCCGGATTCGCAAGGCAATGGGACCTGGGCTGTGGAGCCGGGTGGCCCGGATATTGCCCGATGGTGTAATGGTAGCACACGGCCCTTTGGAGGCCAGAGTCTAGGTTCAAATCCTAGTCGGGCAACCAGTTTTGAAGGCGGAAGGACGTAGGAGAGGACAATTGAGAGTCTTTACCGGCAACGCTAATCCTGAATTGGCTCAAAAGATCACCGACTACATGGGCATCCCGCTGGGGCGGGTGCAAATCAGTCGTTTTGATGACGGCGAGCTTTTCGTCAAGATCATCGACAATGTCCGCGGCAAGGACGTGTTCGTGGTCCAATCGATTTGTCAGAAGCCCAACGAGTATTTGATGGAATTGTTGATCATGATCGACGCCCTTCGCAGGGCGTCGGCGGCGCGGATTACGGCGGTCTTACCCTTTTACGGGTATGCGCGACAGGATCGCAAAGATCAGCCACGGGTGCCGATTACCGCGAAACTGGTGGCGAATCTTCTGGTCGCGGCGGGGGCCAACCGGTTGTTGACGATGGATCTGCATGCCCAGCAGATCCAGGGATTCTTCGATATCCCGGTCGATCACTTGTATGCCTCCCCGGTGATTGGGAAGTTTTTGATCGATAAAAAACTGAGCAATCTGGTGGTGGTGTCTCCCGATACGGGGGGGCTGAAGATGGCGCACGCCTATTCGCAGATGCTGAACGCCGGGCTGGCCCTGGTGGCCAAGCAGCGCAAGGGTCCCACGGAAGTGGAGGCGTTGACCATGGTGGGGGATGTCCGCGGATGCACGGCGGTCCTGGTGGACGATCTGACGACGACGGCGGGGACGTTGTGCATGGCCGCCCAGGTTCTTAAGCAGAACGGGGCGGGCGATATATATGCCGCGGTGAGCCACGCGGTGATCGGCGATCTCGGGGTGCGTCGGCTCAAGGAATCAGTACTCAAGGAATTGGTGGTGACGGATACGGTGCCGTTGCGGGATATGCAAGGCATCCCGGTTACCGTGTTGTCGGTGGCGCCGGTTCTCGGCGAGGCGATGCTGCGGATCCACGATAATCAATCCATTTCATCGTTATTCAAGATATAAGGCAGAAAGAGGAGATCACTATGGCGAAAGAAATCCAACTCGCGGCCAAGCCGCGCACGGACTCGGGGTCGGCGAACGCGCGGCGGTTGCGTCGGAGTGGCATGTTGCCCGGCAACATTTGCGACGAAAAAGGGAAGGCGCAGGCCGTGCAGGTCAACACGCATGAATTTTTCACCATGTTACACCATCACAGGGGTGAAAATCTGATCGTCAACCTGGAGGTTGAGGGTCAGGGCATCCGGAAGGTTCTGATGCGCGAAGTCCAGCGGGATGCGGTGCGCGATGATCTTCAGCATGTTGATTTTGTCGAGATTTCGATGACCCGCAAGATGCGCGTGACAATCCCGGTGACCTTCATTGGGGATGCGGTGGGCGTAACGCAAGGGGGCGGTATTCTGGAACACGTGTTGCGCGAACTCGAAGTGGAATGTTTGCCGGGCGACCTGGTGGATTCGATTCCCGTGGATATTACGAATCTGGCCCTGGGCGGCCGACTGCTGGTTCGGGACATGCAGATCCCGGCGCAATTGACGGTGCTGACGGCGGGCGACCAGCCGGTGGCGATCGTCTCGGTTCCGAAGGCGGAAGAGGTTGTGGCGCCGGAGGCGGCGGAAGCGGCATCGACCGAGCCTGAAGTGATCAAGAAGAAGAAGGAAGAAGAAGGCGAAGCGGCTGCTGAAGGCGACAAGAAGGGCGCCAAGAAGCCGGACGAGAAGAAGGGCGACGAGAAGAAGGGCGAGGAGAAGAAGCCCAAGAAGTAAGTTGAATTTTGTCGCGAAGGGGTGTCGTTTTGTCCCTGAAGGTTATTGTGGGATTGGGCAATCCGGGCCCCGAGTATGTGCGGACGCCGCATAATGTGGGCTTTGAGGCTTTGGATTTGCTGGCGCAGCGATGGACCTGCGAATTGCGACCGCGGGCGCGGTTTGATGCGCATTTCGGCAAGGTTGAGGTGGCCGGTGAGGATCGCTGGTTGGTGCGGCCGGACACCTATATGAACGATAGTGGCCGGGCGGTGGCCGGTTTGGTTGGATATTACGGGTTGCCCCCCGAAGGGGTGCTGGTGATATTGGACGACGCCGACCTGGAGCCGGGGTCGCTGCGGATTCGGCCGTTTGGGTCCAGCGGCGGGCATCGAGGTTTGGCCTCGGTGATCGCAGCCTTGGGGACGGATCGGTTTCCGCGGTTGCGAATCGGAATTGGGCGTGGAACGACGAGCGCCGGGTTGGTGCGGCATGTTCTGGCGAAAATTTCGCCCGAGGATGATCCGCCGATCCGGGAGGCGATCGATCGGGCTGCGCAGGCGGTTGAAATGATGCTTCAACGCGGCGTTGAAGTGGCGATGAACCGGTTTAATGTTCGGCGTCAGCCGGCGCCGGAAGCTGGAGACGAGAGTCGAGGAGGGGACGATTGAAAACCTACGATGCGTTGTTTATTTTTGCGGAGCAGAATCTGACCGATGAAGCTTTGGGCGGCATCGAACAGAAGATCCGGGCCGAAATTGAAAAAGTCGGCGGGCGGGTTTCAGAGGCCACGGCCTTGGGTCGGCGCGGGTTTTCCCGCCGCCTGCACAAGAAGGAAGCCGGGTATTATCTGCACCTGATCTTTGATGTGAATTCCGATCAAGTGGCGCCCGTACGGGCCCGGTTCCGTCTGATGGAGTTCATTTTCCGGGTTCAGATCACGGCGATGTCCGCGGACGATTTCAAGTTGTGGACCGAGCGGAAGAATCGCAAGCCGACTGAGGAGCGGATGGGAGACCGGTAAGATGGTCAGTCTGAACAAAGTCATGCTGGTCGGCAATCTGACGCGCGATCCGGAGGTCCGGTATCTGCCGTCAAATCAGCCGGTGGCGGATTTGCGGCTGGCGGTGAACCGGCGGTACAAAAGCTCGACCGGCGAGGACCGGGAAGAGACCTGCTTTGTGACGGTGGCGGTGTGGGGTAAGCAGGCGGAGGCGTGTAAAAATTATCTGGCGAAGGGAGCGCCGGTGATGGTTGAGGGCCACTTGCGTTATGAGGAGTGGGAACGCGATGGCCAGAAGCAGAACCGCATTTCGGTGGTGGCGGAACGGGTTCAGTTTATGAATCCTCCGCGCCGCGGGGAAGTTGGTTCCGGCGGGGACAGTAGCGGCGAACAGGTGCGAGGGACACGGCCTGAGAGTCGGTCGGTCCGTCCATCCCCGGCCCCGGCGTCGATGCCGGAAGCGGACGGGGTTGATGAGGTTCCGGGCGCCCGGGAGGGCGACGGGAAAGACGGAGAAGATTTGCCTTTTTAAAAGACAACGCAGTTGAATGAGGATCAGGTATGAAGCCAGTTAACGACGACAAAGTGGGAGGCGGCCGCCGTCGCACGCGGTTGCTCGAAGATGTGCGGGATATTGACACCCGGGATTATGAACTCTTGCGCCGATTCATGACCGATCATGGCAAGATCATGCCGTCCCGTTTCACGGGGACATCGCCCAAGCAACAGCGGCGGATTGCCAAGGCGATCCGGCGCGCCCGGGTTATGGGTCTCCTGCGCTGAAGCGCCGGTGAAGCGATGGGTGTTGGAACGCGAGTGAGGAGACGAGAATGACGGTTGAAATTTTATTGATGACGGATGTCAAGGATCTGGGCGTACAGGGCGATGTGGTCAAGGTGGCGGACGGCTTTGCCCGCAATTACCTGATTCCCAGGAAATTGGGTGCCCCGGTTTCGGAAGGAACCCGGCGGCGGTTGGTTAAGCTTCAGCGCGAACGCGCGGAAGCCGAGAAGGTTCAGCAGGAAGCCTCCCGGGCGATGGTGGCGGAAATCTCCAAGAATTCCTATACGATCCGGGTCAAGGTGGGCGAAGAAAACAAATTATTCGGATCGGTCACCAATGCCGATATTGCCGAGGCCCTGAAGGCTCAGGGTTTTGACATTGAAAAGAATAAGATTGTCCTTGATGAACCGATCAAGGAACTGGGAGTTTATGACGTCAAGGTGCGTCTACACGCTCAGGTGGATGCTGACATCAAGGTCTGGGTTGTTGAGGAATAGGGTAAATGGCCCAGGATTCCCCCAGCGCGGCGGTTGCCCGTGGCGACCGGTCGCCTCCCCACAGCGAAGAAGCCGAACGGGGGGTTCTGGGGGCGATTTTGTTGGATGGCGCCCGGGTAGCCGATCTCTGCGTACAGTCGCGTCTGACCCCGGACGCTTTTTATGTTCCCGCTCACCGGCTCATCTATGAGGCCATCCTTGAGATGGTCAATGAGAGCAAGGTGGTCGATCTGGTTTTTGTGGGGGATCGGCTCAGAAATAAGGGGTCGCTGGAAAAAATCGGCGGGGCTATTTTTCTCGATCGCCTGGTCGATTCCACTCCCACAGCCGCCCATGCCCAGTATTATATCGATCTCGTCTCCGAGAAATTTATTCGGCGTTGCATCATTGAAAAGGCCCGCAAGGCCGAAGCCGATACCTATGCCAGCGAGTTGAGCGCCGAAGCCCTGCTGGGCGAAATTGAGCAGTCCTTTTTTTCAATCACCGATTTGCAATCCGGACAAATCCGCCCCTGGCCCCAAATGGTCCAGGGCGTCATGCAGTATATCGATCAGATCAGCACGACCCGCAAAGGATTGGCCGGCATTCCGACGGGGTTCAGCAATCTGGATCGCCAGTTGTTGGGATTGCGCCCCAGCAATATGATCGTTTTGGCCGCGCGGCCCTCCATGGGGAAAACCTCTCTGGCGATGAACATCGCTGAAAATATTGCGCATGGCGCGGGAGATCCCGACGGCAAGCCGCGGGCCGTGGGTATTTTCAGCCTGGAAATGTCGGCCGAAGATCTGGTGATGCGGTTGATTTGCAGTCAGGCCGGAGTCTCCTCTCACAGCGTTTCCGGCGGCTATATTTCGCAGGACAACCATCGCCGGTTGGTTAATGCGGCTGCCCACCTGGTCCAGGCGCCCATTTTTCTGGATGATTCGGCGGGCTTGACCATCAACGAACTTCGGGCCCGGGCGCGGCGTATGAAAAAACGCCATGGGATTGAATTTATCGTGGTCGATTATCTACAATTGCTCAGTGCGCCCCAGGACGCCCGGAATAATGGGCGGCAGCAGGAAATCACCGCCGTTTCAGGTGGATTGAAGGCCATGGCCAAGGAACTTAAAGTCCCGGTCATGGTGTTGAGCCAATTGAGCCGCCAGACCGAGTCCCGGGAAACCGGCGTTCCCAAACTTTCAGATTTGCGCGAGTCGGGTGCGATCGAACAAGATGCCGATGTGGTGCTCTTGTTGCGCCGGCCCTGCAAATATCCGGGTGATGCGGAATCGGAAGACCGCAGCCTGGCCGTGGTGAATGTGGCCAAGAGCCGAAATGGGCCGGCCGGTGAGGATATCCGTTTGAATTTCATCGAAGAGCTGACCCGGTTTCAGGATCGGGTTGAAGGAATTGACGAGCAGGCCATGCGGCCCGCCGGTGATTCAGGAGAACAACCATGAGTTTTCGCGGACGTGTTTCGTTGGGGATGTCCCTGCTTTTGGCCGCCGAGGTGGCGAGTCTGTCGGCGGCGGAAATCGTCCGTTCGATTCGGGTCGAGAATCAGGGCGATGGCAATGTTTCGTTTGACTATGTTCAGACCCATATTTCCCAACAGGTGGGAGTTGAATTGGAGCGGGTTCTGGTGTCCCGGGATGTCAAGGCGCTTTTGGGCACCGGTCGGTTTTCTGATGTGTCAGCGGATGCCGTGATTCTGACAAACGGGGTGGAATTGGTCTTCAAGGTTCGCAATCGCTATCGACTGGCCGAACGCCCGGTGGTGACCGGCGCAAAAGGATTAAGTGGAACAACGGTTCGGGATTTGCTGGGCCTGGAAGGTGGGGATTACGTTGACGATCCTTTGGTGGCCGCCCGAATTTCCAAGGTTCGGGAGGAATACCGGAAAAAGCTTTATCCCGACATCAAGATGGATGGACGACTGGAAGTTCTGGATCCCGCCATCGGGACCGCCCGTTTGACGATCCGGATTGCCGAAGGGGTGCGGCGGGGTGTCCGGAGTTATCAATTCCCCGGCCGGACCGGAGTGGATGAATCCGCGCTGCGCAAGGCGATGGAATTACCGGCAAGCTGGAATCCCTTCTATTGGTTCCGCCGGCAGCCGGTCGATCAGGACCAGATCGATGCCGGTCGAGATCGGATGCGGGGCGTATATGTCAATAATGGGTATTTGGATGCTAAGATCGGTGCCGCCCGGATCACAGATCCGGCGCCGGGCAAACTGGCGGTTGAGATCCCGATTGAGGAGGGGCCCCTGTACCGGGTGGGCTCGATCCGGATTGTCGGGGCCAAGTTGTTTGGCGATGCCGAACTGC
The DNA here is from genome assembly GCA_903824675.1 of uncultured bacterium. Lineage (GTDB taxonomy): Bacteria > Verrucomicrobiota > Kiritimatiellia > CAIKKV01 > CAIJXV01 > CAIJXV01. The sequence continues at coordinate 188,452 of CAIJXV010000116.1, read as the reverse complement.
GGGCCGCATTGAAACTGAAGCCGGGTGACCGGGCGTCAGGCGAGACGCTTTTTGCCGGAGCCCAGGCCATCGATGACTACTTTGAAAGCCGGGGCTACATGGAAACCCAGGTCACACCGCTCTTGGAGCGGGCGAAGGATCTGGGTGTCGTCGATGTGACCTTCAAGGTTCGCGAGGGGGTCTTGACACGCATCCGGAACATACAGATCCGCGGTAATGATCGTACCCAGGACAAGGTGATGCGCCGGGAATTATTGATTTACCCCGATGAAGTATTTGACGGAGTCCGGGTCAAGCGAAGCGAAAGCCGTTTGCGGAATCTGAATTATTTTGAGGTCGTCGAGTCTTATCCCGAGCCGACCGGACGTGATGGGGAAAGCGATCTGATCTTCCAGGTCGAGGAAAAGCGGACCGGCCAGTTCATGGTGGGCGCGGGCTTTTCAAGCGTCGATAATCTGATCGGGTTTGCCGAGGTCAGCCAGGGAAATTTTGATATCAAGGGGTGGCCTTTTGTCGGGGGCGGGCAAAAACTCAAATTCCGTACGGAAGTCGGATCCACCCGCGAGGATTACACGATTGGGTTCATTGAGCCGTGGTTTATGGACCGGCGCCTGGCCCTGAGTCTGGACCTGTATTCAACCGAACGGGATTACGATGATTACCAGGTGAAGAAATTAGGGGCGGCGGTGGGATTGGGGATGGGGTTGGGCGGGCCCTACCGATTGGACTTCAAATATCGTATCGAAAAGTCGGAGATCAATGACGCGTCGGATACGAATGCCTACGTGGATGAGGAAGGCAACCTCTTTTATTTTAACCAGCAGGATTTAACCTTGAGTTCCTTGGCGACGACCTTGAGCCGGGATACGCGAAACAATGCGTTTCTCCCCTCGGCTGGATCCCGTCAATCCATGACCGCGACCGTGTATGGCGGCCCGCTTGGGGGCGATTCCGATATCTATTCCTTGGAGGGGAATACGGCCTGGTATTTCTCGTTGCCCTTCAACCATGTGCTATCCTTCCGATTGCGTGCCGAAGTGATTGATGCCTACGGGGACTCCGAGGACGTGCCCTTGTCAGAGCGACTTTTCATCGGGGGGGCTCGCACCATTCGGGGCTTCAAGTACCGGGACGTCGGGCCTAAAGCCTACCGGGCGGATGGTTCGAAACCCTATGATCCAAAGCCCAGCGGCGGCGATTCGCTGGGTCTTGCCAGTGCCGAATATTCGATTCCGATTGTTTCCAAGCTGAGGTTGGCGGCCTTCATCGATGCCGGGAATGTGTGGTATGATCCCTATGATTTCGATCTGAACGAGTACGCGGCCGGCACGGGTTTGGAGATCCGGTTTGATATTCCTTATTTTCCGATCCGGCTGGACTATGCGTGGGATTTAAAGAAGGATGACCCGATGACCGCAACGGACCAGTGGTCCTTTTCGATCGGGTATGGGTTTTAACTGCGGGAGGAGGTGTTGAATGAAACGTTTTGGCCTGGGATTTTTATTGGCAATCGGTGTTGTGGTTTTGGGCGGGGTGGGATGGGCGGGTGAATTGAAGATTGCCACCGTTGACGCCGACCGGCTGTTGAAGGGGTATCATAAGACGGATCTGATGGATGCACATCTGGAGGATCAGGCGAAAGACTTCAACAATGAAGGTGAAAAGATGCTGGCGCAGCATCGTCGGATGAAGAAAGAATTCGAGTCCCTCCGGTCGGAAGCACGGAATTCCGCCTTGAGCGAAGAGGCCCGGGATAAGCGGCTTCAGGTGGCCGAAGATAAACTGCTCGAGGTGATGGAATATGAATCCCAAATCCGGGAAACGGCCGTGTCACGCCGCCAGCAGTTGGATGATGAACGCCGCCAGATGCGCCAGAAATTGATCGATGAGATTCGCGATGAGATTCGTGAGTTTGCCCGCAAATCCGGCTACACGCTGGTTTTGGATAGTTCCTCGGGTGCGGGGGGTGGTTTCCCCCCGGCGTTGTATTCCGACGGAACCCTCGATATTACGGCTGATATTGAGAAAAGCCTGAATCGCGACAAATCCCCGGCTAAGGAGTGACCTCATGATGCTGACCACGGATGAAGTGGCCCGTCGCCTGGGTGGGACGGTTGAAGGGGACGGGACCCGGACCTTGGAAGGTGTTGCCAGTCTGTCCGACGCCCGGCCCGTTGATCTGAGTTTCTTGACGAATGTGAAATATGCGACCCAGATGGCCCAAACGAGGGCTGGCGCGGTATTGGTGGGGCCTCAATGGAAGGGGACTTCGCCCGCTACGCTGATTCGGGTCAAGGATCCGGATGTGGCACTGTCCGAGGCGGCGGTCTGGTTTGCGCCGCCGCCGGTGCGGTTCCTGCCGGGGATTCATCCGAGCGCAGTGATCGCGCCCGGGGTGAGGATGGGGAAGGAAGTTTATATTGGTCCGCATTGCGTGATTGCCGAGGGCTGTACCGTGGGGGATCGGACGGTGATCGAGGCGAACGGGGTGATTGCCCCAGGTTGCACCATCGGGGCCGACTGTCATTTTTATCCGCTGGTCAGTCTGCGGGAGCACACGCGGGTGGGAGACCGGGTGATTCTGCATAATGGAGTGGTTCTGGGGAGCGATGGATTTGGCTATACCCATGACGGCCGGGGTTGGGTTAAAATTCCACAGACGGGAATGGTGGAAGTGGGGGACGATGCTGAGATCGGGGCGAACACCACGGTGGACCGCGCCCGGTTTGGAGTGACGCGAATCGGGAAGGGCGTTAAAATCGACAACCTCGTGCAAATAGCCCACAACGTGACGATCGGCGATCATTCCGCTTTGGCGGCGCAGGTGGGTATCTCGGGCAGTACGCAGGTGGGCGCCCATGCGCGGTTGGCGGGCCAGGTAGGCGTGTCCGGGCATCTCCATATCGGCGATGGCTCCGTTGTCGGTGCCCAGGCGGGGGTTATCAAGGACGTTCCCGCGCGCACCTACGTGTCCGGTTATTTCGCCAAACCCCATGATCTGAATTTAAAATTGCTCGCCTTGATCGACCGCCTGCCTGATTTTAAGAGCCGTTTGGTCGCCTTGGAGAAAGAGGTTCAAACCTTGAAAGACTCACGGGCGACGGGAGAGGGCGCATGAACATTCTGGTGACCGGCGGCGCCGGTTATATCGGCAGTGTGGCAACCGAACTCCTGTTGGATCGGGGCCACAAGGTGACGGTTTTTGACTGTTTGGAACGGGGTCATCGCCAGGCGATCGATGATCGGGCGGCCTTCGTTCACGGTGATTTGCGACAAGCGAGTGACATTCAATCCGTGATGGAGCGACTACGACCCGATGCGGTGATGCACTTCGCGGCCTATGCCCTGGTGGGCGAATCGATGGAACGGCCGGATCTTTATTTCGGCAATAATGTCGGTGGAGTGGCTAACTTGGCGGAAGCGATGGCGAGGGTGGGGGTCTGCAAGGTGGTGTTTTCCTCGACCTGTGCAACCTATGGACAGCCGGAACGGGTGCCGATCACGGAAGATCTGCCGCAGAAACCGACCAATCCTTACGGCGAATCCAAATTGATTTGTGAAAAAATATTCAACTGGTACAGCGAGTGCCGGGGATTCAAGCCGGTTTTCTTACGTTACTTCAATGCCTGCGGAGCCACGGAGCGGTTTGGAGAGGATCATGAGCCCGAGACGCATGTGATCCCCAACCTGCTCAAGGTGGCGCTCGGACAGCGGCCCGATTTTCGGATTTTCGGCGACGATTACGCGACGCCCGATGGGACCTGCATTCGGGATTACATCCATATTCTGGACCTGGCAGAAGCTCATTTGTTGGCGGTTGAAAAGCCGGTTCAGGACGCTTTTAATTTGGGAACCGGAACCGGATTTTCAGTCCATGACGTCCTGAATACGGCACGGGAAGTGACCGGCCATCCCATTCCCGTTCAAGTGGTGCCGCGTCGGCCGGGCGATCCCGCGAAACTGGTGGCGGGCGCCGATAAAGCCCATCAGGTTTTGGGTTGGAATCCGCAATACATGGATTTGCGCAAGATCATCACCAGCGCCTGGAATTGGCATAAGGCCCATCCCCACGGCTATCCTGCCTGAGCAATGACCGCCTCTGTTTTACATCTGGCCCGAACCCTACTGGATCGCGGCGAAACTCTGGCCGTGGCGGAGTCCTGCACCGGGGGCTTGCTGGGGGCAACCCTGACGGAAGGATCCGGCAGTTCCCGTTGGTTCCGGGGGGGGATGATTGTTTATTCAAACGATTTAAAAATCCGGTTGGCCGGTGTCGCGCCAGGACTCCTCCGCCGCTGGGGGGCCGTCAGCGCCCCGGTTGCGGCGGCGCTGGCCGCTGGTGTTCGGTGCCGGACGAAATCGAATTGGGGCGTGGGGATTACCGGGATCGCCGGCCCGACAGGGGGATTGCCGGGTAAACCGGTGGGGTTGGTTTTTATCGGTGTAACCAGTCGGCGGGGCGGAAGAGTCCATCGCCGGATATTCCGAGGAAATCGAGGGCAGATCCGTCGTCAGGCTTGTCAGGCGGCGTTGGAATTGCTGTTGAGGGCCATCCGGGAGCCGGATCCCATTTCCCATCTGTAGCATTGGAATACATCTCTCATTGCGGAAGGAGCGACTTGTGACTGAACTGAAAATTGGAATGATCGGGCTGGATACCTCGCATTGTGCCGGTTTTGTCGAGAATCTTAACAAGCCGGAAACCCCATACCATGTGTCCGGCGCTCGGGTGGTGCAGGCCTTTCCCGGTGGAAGTGCGGCCTGTGCGGTCAGTCGCGATCGGGTGCAAGGGTTTACGGCAACCTTGCGGGATACCCACGGCATTCGCATATGCGGCTCACTCGAGGATGCGGCGAAAGGCATGGATGCGTTTCTATTGACCAGTGTGGATGGCCGCCAGCATCGCGAACAATTTGAGGCTCTCACTCGTTTTGGCAAGCCGGTATTTATCGATAAGCCCTTGACCTGCTCGGGGGCCGACGCCCGGGCGCTGGCCGATCTTTCGATTCGGGTCGGAGTGCCCGTCTTTTCCTCTTCCAGTATCCGATTTACCCCGGTTATCGGTCCTGCCGGAATCGATCTGACCGGCTTGCAGGGAGTTGAAACTTTCGGTCCGATGAGTTTGCTTGACGATTACCCGGCCTATTACTGGTACGGAATTCATTCGGCAGATCTGCTTTATGCCCATCTTGGCCGTGGTTGCAAAGAGGTGACGACGTTCCACGAAACGACCCAGGATATCATTATCGGGCGATGGCCTGAAGGGCGGTTGGGGGTGATGCGCGGTCTCCGGTTGACAGGCAAAAATCCTTTTGGCCGAACGCTGTTCAACTCGGAAGGGGTTCGTACCGATCTTCAACCTGCCGACGGACCGCCGGCTTTCGCCGCGATGTTGATGGCGATCGTCGACTTCTTCCGGACCGGAAAAAGTCCGGTTGCACTCAAAGAAACCGTTGAGGAGATGGCTTTTCTGGAGGCGGCCGAACAGAGTTGGCGCCAGGGCGGGGTAACGGTTCGGTTGTAAACGAGCCGGAAAATGTGGTCAGAAACCGGATAAAACGTAGGGGCATACCGGAAGATGCAAGGAATACTGATCGCAACGGTTGCGCTGTGTTGCCTGGTCGGTTGCCGCAATCCGGAGCCGACGACCGCGCCGTACGAGGAGAACCTCATCTCGCCAGTTCAGTCTGAGTGGTTGCCGAAGGTGGGGGTGCAGTACCATGTCGTAATCCCACCGGAAATCTACCGCACAAAAGAACCAGGCCCGAAGGAGCGAGAATCGGCGAAAGCATGGCGGCTGGGCAACGAGTTCGTTTTTAGGACAGCCTTACGGAAAGGCGTTACGATGCCGGCGGTTGGTGTCGTGCAGGGGACGAATGACATATTCTTGGTCAGGTTCCTCACTCCGGCAGGAAAGGATGCAGGATTTCTGTTCGTTCACACGAAGAGCAACACTGTAGAACTGTCAGAATGAAGCGCCCCGTTGGGTCCACTGAAAATGAAATGACAAACATTGACTTTGACGCGCGGATGCAAAGGACATCAATGAAACCGCAGATTCTCGATTCGAAAGTGATTTGCAAACAACCGGGTCGATATATAGCCTGGCCAACGATTGCCGCGACACCCAAAGGGGAATTGCTGGTGGTGTTTTCCGGGGATCGAGACAAGCACGTTTGTCCATTTGGAAAGACGTTCCTGGTCCGCTCCCCGGATCGTGGCGTGACCTGGAGTCCGCCGGAACTGATCAACAACACGCCGCTGGATGACCGTGACGCCGGGCTCTGCGTTTGCCGTGACGGGACGGTCATTGTGACTTGGTTTACCCTCTTTCGAGTGCAGTGGCGGATGGACGGCGGCGAGGGCCGCTGGCCCGAATACATGAAGACCGTCTCGGAACAGGACGTCGCGGACTGGACTTCTGACGGATTGATCGAGCCCTCGTCCGGGCGCAGAGGCCATTGGCTTCGGTGGTCAACCGACGGGGCTCACACGTGGGAGCCACCTATTCGCGTCCCGCCAACGGCCCCGCACGGCCCCATTGAGTGCGCCGATGGCCGCTTGCTGTTTGTTGGAAACAACGCGTATGAGCGGATAAACAAAACCAGCGCGCTGATCTGCTCGGAATCGCGCGATCAGGGCCGGACGTGGGTCAATATCGGACGCATTCCGATGTTTCCTGCGGTTCCGGCCGGCGGGTCGGTCCAGCAGGCCTATTTCGGCGAACCGCATGTGGTCGAAGTGACACCCGGCCATCTGATGGCCCTGACCCGATACGAAGAGCGGCCTAAAATCCAGGAGGACCAGAATTGCTTTTTGTGGCAATTTGACTCCTTTGATGGCGGCCACACGTGGACGGTCCCCCGGAAAACGGAAATATGGGGCAAACCCCCACATCTGATACGGCTTCGGGACGGGCGTTTGCTGGTCACCTACGGGATCCGCCATGCTCCCACCGGCCAGCGCGCCTGCCTCTCATCAGATGGCGGACGCACCTGGGACTACCGGAATGAAATCGTGTTACGGGCCGACGCGCCGAACGAGGACTTGGGTTATCCGGCTTCTGTCGAGTGCGACGATGGGACGATCGTAACGATTTACTACCAGGTGGACCACCCGGGAGAGTGGCCCTGCCTGATGGCCACGCGCTGGCGGATGTGAGGGGAAATTGAGCCTGAAGCCCTTCACCTTATTGATCAAGCCTGCCTCGGCTGATTGCAATTTGCGGTGTCCCTATTGTTTTTATCTGGATCGTGCAGCACTGTATCCCGGGGTATCCCTCCACCGCATGTCGGACGAGGTGTTGGCCGCTTTGATCGGGGGATACCTGCGGACGCCGCAACCTCAGCATGTGTTTGGGTGGCAGGGAGGGGAACCTCTGCTGATGGGTTTTGATTTTTTTCAGCGGGCCGTTCAACTGCAACAAAAAATGGGTTTACCCGGAGCGGTTGTAGCCAATGGATTGCAAACCAACGGAACGCTGATCACTCCTGACCTGGCCCGACTTTTTGCCGACTATCGGTTTCTACTGGGCGTCAGTCTGGATGGTCCCGCGGCAATACACGATCATTACCGCCGCAACGGGGCGGGGGCGGGGACTTATGCTGCGGTCCGGCAAGGGATTGATTGCCTGCAACGGCATGAGGTGTCCTTCAATATCCTGACCTTGGTCACTTCTCATTCCGCGCGGCGTGCGGAGGAGATTTATCGGTTTCATTGTGCCCAGGGCTATCGATTCCATCAGTACATTCCCTGCGTGGAATACGGACCGGAGGGTTCTGTTGCGCCGTGGACTGTGGCAGAAGCGGATTGGGGGCGGTTTTTGTGCGACCTTTTTGACGCCTGGTATCCGCAGGATGTTCGCCGGATTTCGATCCGGCTTTTCGATTCGATCCTGGCCCGTCTGGTGGATGACGCGATTTCGGTTTGTCATTTCGGAACGGATTGCCGGCAGTATTTTGTGGTTGAACACAATGGGGATATTTATCCCTGCGATTTTTTTGTGGAGGCGGATCGCCGCCTGGGAAATCTCCAGACGGACAGCTGGGAGGCGCTTCAGGCGGCCCCGAATTACCGGGCGTTTGGGGAACAGAAGAGCCAATGGAATTCGCGCTGTGCCGCCTGCCGATGGGTGGGGATTTGTGCCGGGGATTGTTTGAAGCACCGGCTTTGCGGGGGACGGACGGCGGATGCGGTGAGCCGGCTTTGCGCGGGGTGGCAGATGTTTTATGAACACACGGCGGATCGGTTTGGACAGCTGGCCGAAGAAATCCGGGGAGCCCGCCGCGTGGGGCAGGCGCCTGGAATTCGTCCGGATGGACGGGGACCCGGGCGAAATGAGTTATGTGTCTGTGGAAGCGGACGAAAATTCAAACATTGCTGTGGAGCCCGTCAAGGCGGGTGAATTAGAGATTGCCCCGCAGTCGACAGATGACATCGGCGACCGAATAGGTATCGCTTCCTTCCGGAAGAAAGTCTTTAACATTAGCGGCATCATTCCCGGCGGTCAGGAGGGGAAGTTCATAGGAAATGGTGTCATCCGATTTTTTTCGTAGTTGGGGCAACCCGACCGTTGCGGGGAGACAATTACAGATGCATTTGCGCCCATGAGTATGGGCCTCTTCGCCCCCTTTGCGCACATACTCGGCAACGGGCTCGGAAGGACAGCGATAGCCGACGGTGCCATCCTCGCGCCGATAGAGGTGACGGAGATAGCCCAAGTCGCAAACGCGCCGCCGTTGTTGATAGGCGGATTCTTCTGAAAGGGTTCCCTTCAGTTCGACGACCTTGAAAGGAAAACCGGTGGGAGAGGCCAATGGATCGGTAAAGACCCGGGTTTCACCGGCCCGGCTGAGCCGAATGACTTCGTGCTTGATTTCCGGAGTGATTCCCGATTCCTCACAAAAGGCAAAAGCGGTACCCACCTGGACGCCAGTCGCACCCAAGCTGAGGGCTTCGCGAAGTTGTTCAGGCCGGCCATAGGCGCCCGCCAGCCAAAACGGCAGGCCCAGATCCCGCATGCGTGCGATATTGGGCCGGTCCCGAGGGCCATAGAGAGGTTCGCCGGTATCGCTCAATTGCAGGGTGCCGCGGGGAGGCGCATTATGTCCGCCAGCGGTTTCGCCTTCGACCACGAAACCGTCGATTCGGCCGGACGATTTTTTGGCGAGGGTGGCGGCCAGAATGTCAGACGAGACGATGCCGAGGAAAAAAGGCCGCGCCATTTTAGGGGGCGGTGCGCCACAGAATTCCGCAGGGTTGAAGGTATCGATGAATTGTTCGCCAGGCAGGGCGCCGATGACGTCGATGAGCAGGCTGGCGGGTTTACCTTCGGCGAAAGAGTCTAAAATTCCGGGAATGGCGCGGGGAATACCGGCACCCATGAGAATATAGTCGACCCCCGCGAGCATGGCGCCAAACAGGGACGGAAGGGTGGGGAGTTGGATTTTTTCCAGATAATTGATGCCCACCACGCCGGAATGACCTTCCTTGGCCAGGTAAACCTCTGCGAAGTTGGCTGTTAGGGTGAGTTCCAAAGAAGCACGGTCGGCATTCAACATGGGCGGTGGGTTTGTTTTAAAAGGCGCATTCGGCGCCTTACCACCGGGGATCAGGAATGTCTTGAGGATTCGATCCGCCATGGCTGGAAAGGGGAAATTAGACAGGGCCCGCTGAAGGTGTCCGCCGGGGTCACCCATTTGAAGGCGACGGGCGAGAATGGCACCCAGAGCGGTACCCGAAACAGTGCCAAGTTGGCCCAAGCGGGCCACGGCATTGGCCAGCGGCCAACCGGAGACGGCCACGCCCATCCCCCCTTGGATAATCAACGGATGCGCCATACGATCACCTTAAATCCCTGCATGCGGTAGAGAACCGCGCCTTAAAACTCGGACCGAGCCGTCCACTTCATATCCTAGAGTGGTCATTCGGCTAAACACGTGAATAAGTCTAGAGGGGGAATGTGCAAAATGAAAGCCCAAATTTCAAAAAAATGCGCACACGGTTTATTCTTGTCAGGGACAGGGGTAATTTGGTTAAATCACCCATTCGATATGGATGGCAGAACGCGGTCCTCGGAATATGGATTTGGAGAGTTATTCGATGAAAATTTACCTGGATGGCAAGCTCGTGCCCGAGAAAAGCGCCAAAATCTCGGTGTTCGATCATGGTTTGCTCTATGGCGATGGGGTGTTTGAGGGAATCCGTTCATACAATGGCCGGGTCTTTATGTTGAAGGAGCACGTGGATCGACTGTTCCGATCAGCCCAGGCGATCGCTCTGAAAATCCCCCTGACCCGAGAACAGGTCTGCCGGGCGGTCGTCCGGACCTGCCGGGCGAACGGAACGCTGAATGGATATATTCGCCTCGTGGTGACCCGGGGCGTTGGCACGCTGGGGTTGAATCCCTACCTGTGTTCCAAACCGAGTGTGATCATCATTGCGGCGACCATTCAGTTATATCCCAAAAAACTCTACCAGGATGGCCTGTCGATTGTGACCGTGGGGACGATCCGCAATCACACCGAATCGGTCAACCCGGCGATCAAGAGCCTGAATTACCTGAACAACATTCTGGCCAAGATCGAAGCGATCAATGCCGGTTGCATGGAGGCGGTGATGTTGAATCCGCAGGGGTTTGTGGCGGAGGCGACCGGCGATAATATTTTTGTGGTGCGGGGCGATCGACTCGTCACTCCGCCGCCATCGGCTGGAACCCTGGAGGGGATCACCCGGAATGTGGTGATGGACCTGGCCCGGAAAGCGGGGCTGCGCGTGTCCGAGGAAATGCTGACCCGTTATGATTTATACACGGCTGACGAGGTGTTTTTGACGGGGACCGCGGCCGAGGTGATCGGAGTGGTGAATATTGATCGTCGGACGATCGGGACGGGCCGTCCCGGAGACGTGACCCGCCGCCTCGCCGGGCTGTTTCATGCTTTCGCTCCACAAAACGGGATGCCGATCTAGGGATGGAGTTGATTCATGAAATGCCAGGCCTGTGGTGCGAATCCGGCCACGGTTCACCTCACCCAGGTGATGGACGGCAAGGTGCGGGAAATTCACCTGTGTGAATCCTGCGCCGAGCAGGGTGGGGTCAACCTTCAAAATGCCCTTTCCCTGTCGGAATTACTCCTCAAAATCGGGGTGCCGGAAGAAGGGGCGGCTACGCCTGACGGTGCGGAACGCAGTTGTCCCGGCTGTCACATGCGGCGGAGCGATTTCAAGAAAACTTCCCGCCTGGGTTGCGCCGAATGCTATACTGCTTTTTCCGCGGATTTGGCGCCGTTGATCGCTTCCATGCATAAGGGTGAGCGCCATGTGGGCAAAACGCCGCCGGGAGGGCTGGTGACTCCGGTTGTCATGCCGGTCGTGCCGGTTCCCTCGTCACCTGCAGAGACGCCTTCAATCCCGGTTGGGCCCACTCCCGAACAGCTTCACAAACAATTGGCAGCGGCGATCGTCGTTGAAAATTACGAGGAAGCCGCCCTTCTCCGCGACCAGATCCGCCTGCTTGAAGAGGTGCTGGCTCGGGTTCCGGCGAAAGGAACCCCGCCATGACCGTCGATGACCTCATTCGCCGTCCCGGAGCCTGGCTGTTGACCGATGCCGGTCCGGATACCGAGATCGCGGTCAGCGCCCGGATCCGTCTGGCGCGTAATCTCCGGCAGGCCGCCTTCCCGAGCTGGGCGGGTGAAGAGGAATGCGTCCGTATCCTGAACCGGCTTCGTCCGGCGGTCGAATCCCTGCCGTTTTTGGACGGCGCCTGGGGTTGGGAGATGTCTGAACTCGATCCGGTGGATCGCGAGATTCTCTGTGAGCGCCACCTGATCAGTTCCGAACTGGCCTCCCGAAATCGCGGGAGCGCGGTGGTTTTACGGTCGGACGAAAGTTTGAGCGTCATGATCAATGAGGAAGACCACCTGCGCTTGCAGGTGATGCGACCCGGCGCCAACCTGATGGGGCTCTGGGAGGAAATTGACGCCTTCGATACCGCGTTAAGTGAGTTGGTGCCCTATGCTTTCTCGCCGGAATTGGGTTATCTGACCGCCTGTCCGTCCAATGTCGGAACCGGTTTGCGGGCCAGCGTGATGGTTCATTTGCCGGCCTTGCGTTTGATGCGCGAGGTCGAGCCGGTCGTCAAAGGGCTGAACAAGATCGGGTTGGCAGTGCGGGGCATCGGTGGGGAGGGAACCGAGGCGATGGGTAACATGTTCCAAGTGTCAAACCAGATGACCCTGGGCGAAGGGGAGATTGACCTGATCCGCCGGCTGGAAGCCGTGGTCCAGGAATTGACGACCCATGAGCGGAATGCCCGCGCCCGTTTGCAGGAAAAGCACCCGGCCCGCCTGCGTGATTTTGTCGGGCGTGCTTTTGGGATTTTGATGCAGGCTCATATCTTGAATTCCCAGGAGGCGCTGGATTTATTGTCGGCCCTCCGATTGGGAATCGAAATGGATCTGGTCCGTTCGATGGGGGGCGGGGAGTTGAACCGGCTGATGCAATCGATTCTGCCGGGCCACCTGCAGCGACAGGCGCGGCGGGATCTGCCGGTGGAAGATCGCGACCAATTGCGGGCGATGATGGTCCGCGAGCGTTTGAAGGAAGCCGGCGCCGAGCCGGCGTTTTGAACGCCGCCGGTCCCCCGGAATCGAATTGCCCGACGGGGCTGGATGTGACATAGTGCCCTTCTGAAAGCGATTCTAAGGAGAGATGGCACATGGTCTTTTTTTTACGTTATGGGCGGGGAGTGGCGGTCGCGTTCCTTCTGGCGGCGTTGGGGATTCCGGCATTCGGTGCCGAATCCCGGACGGTTCAACTCGACGGAATGGCCGCCTACGTGGATGATGAGGCGATTACGATCGGCGATGTTCGACAGACGCTGGAGCCGCTGGTCGCCAAATTGCGTCAGGTTTACCACGGTTCCGATCTGGAGGAACAGCTCCGGAAAGCCTATCCCAAGGCGCTTGACGATTTGATCGAGCGGCGCCTGATCCTGAAAGCCTTTGCCAAAACCGGACAGACCATTCCCGACCGCGTGATCGAACGGCGGATTAACGAGATGGTTTTTGAGCGGTTCGATAACGACCGGGCCGTTTTGATGGATGCCTTGCGCCGGGAACAGCTGTCCTATGACGAATGGCGCAATCAGGTCCGCGAGCACATCATCATTACCTCCATGCGCAAAATGATTCTCGATCAAAAGGTGGTCATTTCACCCGCCGCCATCCGCGAGGTGTATGATTCCCATCCGGATCTTTACCGGATTCCGGGGCAGATCCACCTGTCCCTGATTCGGATCGCTGCCGGAGCGAACGATATGGAGAAGCCGGTCCGGCGCGAATTGGCGGAATCGACGCGGCGTCGGGCCATGGAGGGATCCGATTTTTCTTCCCTGGCCAAGCAAGTATCCGAGGATGGCAAGGCCGAGCAGGGAGGGGATTGGGGCTGGATGACGCCGGATGAATTGCGGCCGGAACTGGCGGTTGCGATCCGTGATCTGCCGGTGGGGACGCTCTCTCCCCTGGTCGAAGTCGGGTCCGATTTTTACCTTTTGAAGGTTTTAGAGCGACGCGAGGCGACCGTGGTTCCCTTCAGTGAAGCCCAGGTTGACATCGAGCGGGACCTGCGCCGGCAGGAATCGGTGCGTCAATATGATGCTTGGATCCTACGGCAGAAGCGCGAATTTAATGTCCGGATTGTCGAGGCAGAAGTAAAATGAGCGCTGTCGGCCGGATTGTTCTGGGCCTGACATTGGGGGATCCCGCGGGGATTGGCCCCGAAGTCATGGTTAAGGCGGCCTTTGATTCCACCTTAAATCCAGCTTGGGTTCGAGTTTTGATCGGATCCCCTTTATTGATCCGTCACTGGTGCCGAAGATTGCATCATCCCCTTCCTCCCGATTGGCAGCCGGGTTCCGGCCTTGCCCGCGCTTCGGTGGTTCAATGGGATCCCGGTCCGGTATTGGATGCGTTTCCCCTGCCGGGTCAGTGCCGCGCCGCAGGGGCACGGGCGGCAGTGTCCTGGATCCGGGCGGCGGTTCAGGCGGGGTTGGCGGGCGAGTTGCACGGGATGGTTACGGGACCGATTAACAAAGCCGGACTGCATCGGGCCGGAGTCGATTATCCCGGGCACACCGAAATGCTGGCCGACTGGATGGGGGCCCGTCAGGTGGGTATGCTGCTTATGGGCGGTGGTCTGCGGGTTGTCTTGGCGACCCGGCATCTCCCGCTGGCGGAGGTTGCCCGGCGTCTGAAGGGTGAATCGATTGAAGAGGCGGCCGTGCTGTTATCCCAAGGTTTGCAATGGATGGGGGTCCGCAAGCAGGAGATTGCCGTTGCGGCCTTGAATCCCCATGGCGGGGACCAGGGGGTACTGGGGCGGGAGGAACAAACCGTCATCGAACCCGCCATCCGTCGCTTGAAACGGGCGGGATATTCAGTGGTTGGGCCGATTCCCGCGGATGTTCTTTTTTATCAGGCTCGGCGGGGTCGATACGGCGGCGTGGTGGCGATGTACCACGATCAGGGGTTGGGGCCTTTGAAGATGCTCGCCTTTGATTCAGGGATCAATATCACGCTCGGCCTGCCCCTGGTGCGAACCTCGCCGGATCACGGAACGGCCTATGACATCGCCGGACGCGGAGTTGCCAGTGCGCGCAGTGCCTTGATGGCCGTGCGTTTGGCGGGCCGCCTGGCCCGGCGTCCCAATCCCTGGCGGACCAATACGCAACGTCCCACGGGGCCACGAATATGAATCTGACCAGTCCCCGGGAGGTGTCCGAGCGAATGCGCCAGCTCGGTATGGCGCCCAATCCGCTTTTGGGACAGAATTTTCTCATCGACGCCAATATTCGCAATCAAATCTTGAGTACGTCAAATGCAGGGGCCGGGGATACCGTGTTGGAAATCGGGCCCGGCTTGGGGGTTTTGACGGAGGGCTTGTTGGAGCGGGGGGCGAACGTGGTGGCGGTTGAGAAGGATTCGATCTTGTACGCCCATTTACAGGAACTCTTCGGGGCGAATCCCCGATTAGAATTAATTCATTCTGACTTTCTTGATTTGGATCCCACCCGGTGGAGCCGTTCCGCAATCACCCAGGTGGTGGCGAATCTGCCGTATTCGTCTGGAAGCCGGATGATTGTGGAACTGGCCCAATTGAGCGATCCGCCAACGGCCCTGACTTTGACGGTTCAATTGGAGGTCGCGGAGCGACTGGCTGCCGGACCGGGCGGCCGGCAACGGGGATTATTGGGGGTGTTGGTTCAACGTTGGTATGCGGTTCGGATTGTCAAAACCATTTCCGGGGCCTGTTTTTTCCCGGCGCCGGAAGTCCGGTCGGCGATTGTCCGACTGGAGCGGATCGATCTGAATCCGGCTGACGGGGTCCGGTTGGCCCTTTTTTGCAAGGTCGCCAAGGCGGCCTTTTCCCAGCGGCGTAAGCAGATCCGGGTGATTTTGGGGCGGATTGAAGTGCCGGGTTATTTGCCGCGTGATTCAGCCGGAGTGGAGCGGGTTTTGGAGGCGGCCGGCATTAAATCGCAAAGTCGTCCGGAAGAACTGACCGTTGAGCAATGGGATGTGCTGGCGGGTCAGTTGATGGAATCCCCCTGAATGGTTTTGGGGTTGAGGACCGAAGAAGACAACCCCCTTGAAAATTGCTCTTGCTTTTTTGAGGGAGATGCATATTCTATCTGGACTTTTTCGGGGGCGTAGCTCAATTGGTTAGAGTCCCAGACTGTCGATCTGGTTGTTGCGGGTTCGAGTCCCGTCGCTCCCGCCATTCTTTCCTGTTTTTCCTTCTTCCGGCGGATGCCCGGGTTGTCATTTCTGCCATCAGGTTTAAGGGTTGTTGTATTTGACCTGTTGCCGTCGATCACAGAATTCGCAGCCGAAGTCCTCAAATAAACTTCCAAGAACACTCCTTAGCCCACGAGGACCCGAGCAAAAATCGCCGAATAATAGACGTGTATATTTCGGGGAATCCGGATAATTTGACTCGTCTGGCAAGTCGGGCATGGCACTCATGGGAAAGGGAATCGTTCAATGATGACGGTGGTTCAATGCTGGGATGATGGCGTGACGGCGGATGTGCGGGTGATCGAGATCCTCCGCCGGCATAAAGCCAATGCAACCTTCAACTTGAATGCCGGTCTCCATGACGCGAGCCGCAAACTGTTAAGGAAACATCAGGATACGGAAGTCTGGCGATTGGGCTGGAGTGAAATGATGGCGGTTTACGAGGGATTTCCGATTGCCAATCATGGTCTCATGCATCCGCACCTCGAGCAGATTCCAATTGAGGCAGCCCGCCAGGATATTGTTGAAGGGCGGGACCGACTGCAACAATTTTTTGGACAGGCCGTGCTGGGCTTTGCGTATCCGTTCGGTTCGTATAATGAGGCGGTCATGGCGGCGATCCAGGAGGCCGGACATGTGTATGCCCGAACCACGCGAAATGTGGAGCAGCCTTTCCCGCCGGAAAATCCCATGGCCTTTCACCCCTGTTGTCATTTTCTGGCACCGGATCTATGGGCGCGCTACGAGAAAGCCCGGGTGGGCGGGGTTTTCTATTTCTGGGGCCACTCCTACGAGATGGTCACGGACGTCCAATGGACCGAATTTGAACAGATGATTGCCCGCATCAGTGCGGATCCGAACGCCCGTTGGGGTAACGTGATGGACCTGTTCGTTCCCCAGGAAAGGCCCCTAAGGTGAGAACTTCCGCCTTGATTGCGATAACCCTTTTGGGGGTGCAGGTATCGACGGTATGGGCCTTGACCTATGGCGGGAAACTGGGGGTTGAGGCGTCAGGCAATGCATTTGTCGACCAGGTTCGGGAACATTATCGCTGGGAAAAAGCTTCAACCAACGGTGCGGGATGGATGCCTTTGACGGCGGAGGATGTGGATAAGCAGGGGTGGCCCCAGACGGACTGCCGCTGGATCATGGATTTGCGCCCTTGTGCGGAGTGGGCGGGACAGATTGATGATCCCGATGCTTATCGACCGGATCACAGTGGCATCTATAAAGGCTCATTCCACGGCGCCGCCACCGTGGAGGCGATTGAAGGGCCCTTTGTGCTGACCAACCAGGTCTACGATCAATCTTCCCATACGACGACCTTTGATTTGATCCTTTTCAAGCCTGGCCCGCAGCATGGACTGGTCATCCTGGGCTTTCGGGATACGCGACGCGAACCCGATTCCCGCCTTCATACGGGGCTTGCGCAGTTCCGCCTTATTCGTCCAGGCTATTCGCCCACGACCTCGCAACTGTTTACCCGTGAATACCTGACGTGTTTGAGAAGTGCCGCCTTTTCAACCCTCCGTTTCATGGCGGTGTTGGATACGAACGGGAACGTCGAATGGGGAAAAGATCAGACACGGGTCCAGCACTGGGAGTGCCGCAAGCGGCCTGACGACGCGGCTGTTTGTCGCATGGATACTCTCAACAAGAAAGATGGCTGGCCTTGGGAATTTGCCGTTCAACTTTGCAATGAAGCGGATTTGGATATGTGGATCAATATTCCGGTTTCCGCGGATGACAACTATATTCGACAATTGGCCATCCTGCTGAAAACCACCCTCAATCCCCGGCATTCCATCTACATCGAGTACAGCAATGAAATCTGGAATTTCGGATTTCTGCAATATGGCTGGAATAAGGCCCGGGCTGTGGAAGAAGTGAAAACCGGCCAGGCTCTCTATAATTATGATCAGGTCGGCAACGAAGAGATTTGGGCTCAGCGCCGGCATGCCCAGCGGCTGAAGGAGACGATCGCTATTTTTGCGGACATTTTTGGCTCCCAGGCTGTCAACTACCGGATTCGTGGCGTGTTGGCGGGCGTCACTCCCGATCCGAAGGGTTTTTTTATTTGCGGGCGATTGCCGGGTATGCTGCAATATTTAAACGATACGGGGAATACGCCTTGTCATTGGATCTACGCCATTTCTATTCCGGTTTACTACGGAGGCAAAATGGCGGCGGCTGCGCCCGGCTCGGAGATCGCAACGGTCGATCAGATTCTGGCCGATATGCGCCATTTTGTTGAACAAAAAAAGGCGGAGCGGCTGGCGGTGGTGGAGTTGGCCCAGCGGTACAAATTGCCTGGAGGTTTTTGCGCCTACGAGGGGGGGCCGGACTTGGGAGTTGGCCGGATGGCCAACCTTGGGAATCGGATCCATGCCGTCCGCGATCCGCGTCAGAAAGATATCTACAAGATGAACTTGGCCGATGGCTTCTGGGATCTGGGCGGAAATATCGCGATGCAATTTGCACTGGCCGGCCGTTATACCCGCTATGGCGCCTGGGGCTTGACGGATGATGTCAACCACCCGGACCGGAACTCATTATTTCAAGCCGCCCGAGAATTAACAGGAGATAGGCGATAATGTTCGTCGTCTGACGTACCCATCATATTTTTTCTTGTTGAAACTTCCATCTCCCGGTACTGTGACTGACCGATGAAAAGATTGATCTTGGAACAATCGACCCGCTCCGGCAGCTTGGCGGTGATGGAGGAGGGACGCAGTTTGCTGAGTCGGGCGTGGACGGAAGACCGTTTTCACACCCAGCAGATGTTCGGCGTTTTAGCTGAAGTTCTGGCCGTGGAGGTTGCCCGGTTGGAGACCCTCGATTCATTTGGTGTGGGATTGGGCCCGGGCTCCTACTCCGGGATGCGGATGGCGTTGACGGCCGTGCGCGGGTTGGCCCTGCCTTCCGAGCGCGAAGTGTATGGCGTCAGCAGCGCCGAGGCCCTGGCTTGGGATGAATTTCAACGGACCTCTGCAGACCGGGTGATGGTGTTAGGGGATGCCCGGCGCGAGCGGTGCTGGCGGGTTGGGTACGAACGCGGGAACGGACTTCCCGTCCGGTGCACCGAGTGGGAGTTGGTTCCCCAGGTCGATTGTTTTTCCGGTGTGCCACCCGGGGCCCGGTGGGTGTCGCCGGATTGGGAACGCCTGGCGCCGCAGATCGGGGCGGCCGCCAGCCGGGCGGCGGTCGATTGGGCCGACGCGGTTCGGATTCCGACGGCGGAAGCGGTGGGTGGATTGATTGAAGCGCGGCAGCGAGTCGGGGTGGCCTCCGATCCGTTGGAACCCTTGTATCTTCATCCGGCCGTTACCGTGGCTCCGCGATATTAACCTTATGAAGTGAGGAATAGGCCTATGACTTTGCGCGTGAATGGCGAACCGATTGCCGATGCGGTGGTTCTTACCGAACTCCAGCGACTGATCCGATTTTATTCCGAGCATCTGCCCAAGGCGGAAATCGGACGGCAGATGCCGATGCTATTGAAGAAAGCCCGCGAGCAGGCTATTGGCGCCAAGCTTTTGTTGGATGAGGCGCGGCGACGGGGGATCCAAGTGGCGCCCGAGGAAGCTGATAAGCGCGTCCGTCAAATGACGGAAGAGGCGGGTGGAGACGACCGGTTTGCTGCTCTGCTCGAAAAACAGAAAGTGACCGTCGATCAGTTGAGGGTGGGGATCATCCAGGGTCGGCAGATCGACCGGTTGGTCGCCGAGATCACCCGGCATTTGCCCGAACCGGAGGAAGACGAATTACGGGAGTGGTATGAGGGGCATCCGGAAGAATTCCGGAGTCCGCCCCGCGCTCAAGCCCGGCATATCCTGCTCAAGCCCGCCACGGCTGCATCCGGTGACCGGGATGCGGCGGAGTCCCGCCTGTTGGAATTGCGGGCGCAGGCGCTGGCCGGAGCTGAATTTGGCGATCTGGCTGCGGCTTTTTCGGAATGTCCTTCCGGGAAAAGCACAGGGGGAAGCCTGGGCTGGATTACTCAGGGGATTACCCTGCCGGAGTTTGACGAAGTGCTTTTTGAGATGAAGGCGGGTGAAATCAGCGGAGTGGTTCAGACCCCGTTGGGTTTGCATATCGTGCAAAAGACCGCAGAGGAGGCCGGCGGCGAAACGGTTGCGTTTGAGGAGATCAAGGGCCAGATTCGCGACCTGATGATTCATACCCGTAGAGGGGAAGCCTTGGCCGGAGTTGTAGAGCAGTTAAAAAAACGGGCCGTGATTGAGGATGATGGTGAATTTGACCAGCGCCTGACGGATTTGGCGGAGCCGGGGTCGGTCCCTTGACGGGAGATACGGTTCGCACGAGGCTTTTTTTGGGGGGTAATTCACAAAAGGCCTGCGGTTGACAGGGTTTGCGGTTAAATGTTATCGTTTTATGTTGATTTTTAGGCCGTTTCAACGAGAGAAAGGCCGGCGATGGATTCCAAGGCAGCAGCGGATACGATTTTAGTGGCAGCAGAAGGCGACAAGGCTTTCGTGCGAGTGATTGGGCGGGGCTCTTTTCAGGTCAGTCCGGCCTTGAAGAAGTTTGTTTCGGCACAAATTGAGAAGGGCTGTCGTCGCCTGATCTTGGATTTAAAAGCGTGTACCGGGATGGACAGTACGTTCATGGGGGTTTTAGCGGGCCTGGCGGTCCGAATTAAAACCCTGAATCAGGGCGAGGTGACCGCGGTCAATTTGAGTTCCAAGAGTTTGGGGTTAATGGAGACGTTGGGATTGACCCGGCTGATCCGGGTTCATTTGCTGCATGAAACCCCCGACGCTCCGACCGAGGCCGGATCGGCCGGTGAGGTGCGCCTGGAGATGACGCCCGACAAGCGATTGGCGACCGAGACCATGCTGGCGGCGCACGAGACCCTGGTGGAAATCGATCCCGCCAATCTGCCCAAATTTCAGGATGTGCTCTCCTATCTGCGAGAGGACCTCAAGTCGCAGGTTGAGCCGGATAAGAAGACATGATTGCCAAATTATCAACCGTCATTCTGTTGGCCG
Source organism: uncultured bacterium (assembly GCA_903824675.1). GTDB lineage: Bacteria > Verrucomicrobiota > Kiritimatiellia > CAIKKV01 > CAIJXV01 > CAIJXV01. Next base: position 167,643 of record CAIJXV010000116.1, on the reverse strand, counting down.
TGGCTGTGTCCGGAATGTTGTGGATTCTGATCCGGCGGTTGCGGGCTTTGGCACGGGAGCGGTATGCCCTGTTGCAGGAAAAGGATGTAGTCTTCAGTTTCGTGCAGGATGTAGGCGATGTGTTTTCCGGCGGCGAAAACGTCGACATTCATGAATTGCTTCGCCGGGTTCTGTTTTATGCCTTGCGCACCACGCGGGCAGGGGCGGGGGCCATTTACCTTACGGAAGAGGATGGGGAAACCCTGCGGGCACACGCCACTTCGGGCATCTTTCCCCCGATCGTAGCGGGTTTAGATGAAGGGGTTGAACGGGCCTTCAGCAAAACCCGGTATATTGACGATCTGGTCAAATCCCAAACGACCCGGATTGGCCGGGGTTTGGTGGGCGAGGTGGCGGCGGCCGGGATTCCGCTGATCATCCGCGACGGGGAACAAGATAGCCGTCTGCCCCGCTTCTCGCTTGATTTTCTGCATATCCATTCGGCCTTGTTTGTTCCCATGCGGTTTCGCAACAAGGTCATGGGCCTGCTGGTCGTGCTCAATCGCGTCGATGAGCATCCGTTCATCCAAGGCGATCAGAATATGCTTCAGGCCCTGGCGGACCAGGCTTCAGTTTCGATTTACTACGCCAAATTCAGCACGGCCTTGGAAGAAAAACGCCGGATCGATTACGATTTGGGGATTGCACACCACATTCAAGCCGCCCTTCTGCCTAAGGAAATTCCACAGATTCCCGGCGCCGAGTTGGCCGCCTTTAGCCTCGCGGCCCAACAGATCGGCGGCGATTATTACGACTTCGTGAAAATTGACGACCGGCATTTCGGCATTGCCATCGCCGACGTTTCCGGCAAGGGCGTGGCGGGTGCAATCGTCATGTCCCTGTGCCGGGGCGCCCTGCGCATCAAGGCTCAGAACAATCTCTCCCCGGCCGCCGTCCTGCGGGGGATGCAGGTGGTTCTGAGCCCCGATCTGGCCGAGGATATGTTCATTACCATTCTCTATATGATTTATGATCTCGATACCCGCGAATTGCGGATTGCCCGCGCGGGGCACACCCATCCTCTGGTTAATCCCGGCAACCACGGCAAGCCTTGGACGATCGATTCTGCTGGGATCGGAATCGGGATTGCCGACGATGAGAGTTTCTCCGCCGCCCTGGAGGAAGTCAGCGTCACCCTGGCCCCCGGCGATACCGTGGTGGTCTACACCGACGGGGTGACGGAGGCGATGGACCAGCGCCAGAACGAATGGGGAGTTCTTAACCTGGTAAAAACTATTCAGCTTTCCGCCCTGGACGGAGAGGGACAAAAAGTGCAGGGACTCGTTGAGGTCGTCCATCAGAAGTTGTTGCAATTCACCGGTGACGTGCCGCAATATGACGACATGACCTTGGTCGCCCTGCGGATTTCGAAATAACCCGCTTTTGAAACATTGCCTATCATGAAAACACATCACAAACATTCATCGCATGCATCCGAACCGGCTGTCGCGGCGTCGCCTGCGCCTGAACCTCAGGACCCCGCAGCGGCTTCGACGCTTCCGGAACTGCCGCCCCTGGATGCGACCCCCGAGGTGGACGGGGAACCGCAGGTGGCTGACGTCATCCCCTTGCCGATTTCTGAAGAAGTCCGGCTTCGGGATCAGATGCTACGGCTTCAGGCGGATTTTGATAATTATCGCAAACGGACGGCACGAGAACAGGCCGAATGGAGCCGCCGGGTGCGCGAAAAAGTTCTGCTCGATGTGCTGCCGGTGCTCGACAACCTTGAGCGAGCTGAGCAACAGGCGCGGGAGCATCAAGCCGGGGCGGCTTTTATTGGCGGATTGACCCTTGTGCTCCAGCAATTCCAGGAGATTCTTCGGAAACAGGGAGTTTTGCCGATCGAATCCGTCGGCCGGTCGTTCGACCCGAAGCAACACGAAGCCATTTCCCAGGCGCCCTCCGCCGACCAGGCGGAAGGCGTGGTCCTCTTCGAAACACGCAAGGGTTATTTACTGGATAAGGAAACCCTGCGACACGCGCAAGTGGTGGTCAGCTCCGGTCAGCCGTCGGATCCTTCCTCCGGGGAGGAATCGACATGAGCGCGGTCCGAAAAGATTATTATGAAGTGCTGGGGTCTTCCCGCAGTGCGACGGCCGACGAGATCCGTAAGGCCTATCGTAAACTGGCGATGCAGTATCATCCCGACCGTAATCCCGGGAATAAGGAGGCGGAGGCCAAGTTCAAGGAATTGAGCGAAGCCTACGAAGTGTTGAGCGACGCTGAGAAGCGCAAGCAATATGATCAATACGGGCATGATGGATTGCGGTCCTCCTTCGGGCCCGGCGGTTTTGATTTCTCGCGCGACTTCACCCATTATTCCGATTTGCAGGATATCCTGGGATCCATGTTCGGTGGCGAAGGCGGCGGGGGTGGAAGTCCGTTCGAGGAGCTGTTTGGCGGGGGGCGTCGCCGTTCCTCCCGTACCGCCGGTCCCCAGCCTGGCGCCGACCTTCGGTTCGATCTCGAAATCGAATTCGAGGAAGCCGTTTTCGGGGGGCCCCGTGAAATCACACTGCCCTTGACCGAAGAGTGCGAAACGTGCAAAGGCAGCGGGGTCAAACCCGGTACGTCACCCCAAACGTGTAAGCAGTGCGCCGGGCGGGGCGTGGTGATTTCATCGAGTGGATTTTTCCAGGTGCGTCAAACCTGTCCGGTTTGCGGCGGAACCGGACGGATGGTCGTTCACCCCTGTCCAACCTGTCAGGGCGGAGGGCGCACCAAGGTTCGAAAAAGGATCACCTTGCGAATCCCTGCCGGAGTGGGAACCGGATCGCGCCTGCGCCTGGCGGGCAAAGGTGAGAGCGGTTCTCAAGGCGGGACGGCAGGCGATCTGTATGTGGTCCTCCATGTCCGCGAGCATGCCCTTTTTCAACGGCAGGACGATGACCTGGTGTGTGAAGTTCCCGTTCCGGCCGACCTGGCCGCCTTGGGCGGAGATATTGAAGTGCCCACCCTGGAAGGGATGGCCCGACTGAGGATTGATCCGGGTACGGAATCAGGCAAGATTTTCCGGATGAAAGGCAAGGGGGTTCCCAGCCTGGAGGGCTATGGCCGGGGTGATCTCCACGTGCGCATTGCAATCGAAGTTCCGGTCAATCTGAATTCCCGGCAGAAGAAAATCATGAAGGATTTCCGGGATTCCGCCACGGAAGATAATTACCCCATTTTTCAGGCGACCAAGAACCGGATTGACGCCTTCTACCGTCGTAAAGAGGAGATCCAGAAGGGGTCTTCAACCTGACCGATCATGACCGCCCACCGTTTTTTTCTTGAACCGGACCGTTGGGTGGCGCCTGCGCCTGAACTCAATTCCGACGAAGCCCACCATTTCCTCCATGTCCTCCGCGGCCGGGAAAACGCGGAGATCGAGGTTTTTGATGGAGGCGGGCAGGTGGCCCGGGCCCGGGTAGTGGCGATGGGACGCGGGACCGTGGTTTTGGGATTACGGGACATCCACCGCATTCCGCCTCCGGCGATAGAAATCGTTCTCTATCAGGCGCTCCCCAAGGGATCGCGGTGGGATTGGCTGATCGAAAAAGCGACTGAAATTGGCGCCTCGCGGATCGTGCCCCTGATCACCGAGCGGAGTGAAGTTCGCCCGTCCAGCCGGGGTGAGATGGGTGGGGGTGCTCCGGACCGTTGGCGGCGAATCGCTTTAAGCGCCGCCAAGCAATGTGGAATAGCTCGTTTACCGGAGATCAAAGCGGCCGCCCGGCCCGGTGACTGGGCGGCGTTATTTGCGGATAGCGACCGGGTGGTAATGGGCGTATTGGATCCGGCCGCCCCATCCCTACGCCAAGTTTTGGCGGATCTGCGGTCGGCTCCGCCCGCCCGCTTGGGAATCCTGATAGGACCGGAGGGGGACTTGACTCCGGCGGAAATATCCGCAGCGACGGAAGCCGGTGCCCTGCCGGTCAGTTTTGGCCCCAACACCCTTCGGGTGGAAACGGCGGCCCTTTTTGCCTTGAGCGTGGTGCGCAACGAATTCGGATGAATTATCCTTTGCGCAAAATGATTGTAAAAACCCCTTAAAATACTATAATGCATGGGTTTAGAAGACCCTTGTTTGAGGGTCGACAGCAGGCCTTTAGACTGAGGAATGAGCCATGAATGGATCTGGAAGCAACTATACGCCACGCGCCCAACAGGCCCTTCAACTGGCCCGGGCCGAAGCGGAACGATTCAACCATCCCTACATCGGGACCGAACATATTTTGTTGGGGTTGAGTGCCTTGGGCCAAGGGGTGGCGGTGACGGTTTTAGAGCGGATGAATATCTCGCTGGAAACGGTGCGGATGGAAGTTGAGAAAGCGGTGGGGCAGGGGCCGGCGACCAAAACCGTAGGGAATGTGCCCTTTACCCCGCGGGCGAAAAAAGTATTACAACTGGCTGCAGCCGAAGCCAAGGCGCTGAACCATACCTACATCGGGACGGAACACATCCTGCTGGGACTGTTACGGGAGGGCGAAGGGGTGGCTGCCCAGGTACTGCGCAACTTGAATGTGGATCTGGAAACCACCCGGTTGGAAGTGATGAAGGAATTGGATCCCAATTTCGAACCGGGGGATGAGGAGGCGGGGGCGGGAGAGCCGCATGCGCCGGGGGCTGGCGCTCCGTCCGGGGCTCCTGCGCCGGGGGGGGCTGCGGGTCCGGCCAAATCCAAAACCCCTGCATTGAACGCCTTTGGCCGGGATTTGACGGATATGGCGCGCAAGGGAGAACTCGATCCGGTGATTGGCCGGCGGGATGAGTTGGAGCGGACGATTCAAATCCTCTGTCGGCGGACGAAGAACAACGCGGTATTGCTGGGAGATGCCGGCGTGGGCAAGACGGCGATTGTGGAGGGATTGGCGGAGGCCATTGTCGAGGGGCGCGTGCCGGAGCAGATGCGGACGCGGAAGGTGATCACTCTGGACCTGGCGTTGATGATTGCCGGGACGAAATACCGCGGTCAGTTTGAAGAGCGGATCAAGGCGGTGATGGACGAGATCAAGCGCTCCGGGAATATTATTTTATTTATCGATGAGTTGCACACCCTGGTGGGGGCCGGTTCGGCGGAAGGCGCAATGGATGCCTCCAATATCATCAAGCCGGCACTGGCACGGGGTGAGTTGCAGTGCATTGGCGCGACGACAGTCAATGAATTCCGCAAATTCATCGAGAAGGATTCCGCCTTGGAGCGCCGGTTTCAGACGGTTCGGGTGGAGGCGCCGAGTGTGGAGGACACGATCGAGATTTTAAAGGGCATCCGCCATAAATATGAAGAGCACCATAAAGTGGCGTTCACCGATGATGCGATTGAGGCGGCGGCGCGGTTTACTGATCGTTACCTGACGGGGCGAAACCTGCCGGACAAAGCGATTGACACGATTGATGAAGCCGGTGCCCGGGCGCGGATTGTGGCCTCGACCCGCTCCCCTGAGTTGCGCAAGCGGGAACTCGAGATTGAGAAGGTCCGCCAGCGCAAAGAGACGGCGATCCGAGAGCAGAAATTCGAAGAGGCGGCCAAACTTCGAGACCGGGAGCGTCAGTTGCGCGAGGCGTTGGAGGTGGCGGTTAAGAAATGGGATGACGGGGTGCGTAAGCGGCGGATCAAGGTGACGGCGGAAGAGGTCAAGCAGGTGATTGCCAAGTGGACCGGGGTGCCGTTGAGCCGTTTGGATGGCAAGGAACTCAGCCGGTTGCTCAAGATGGAAGAGGAACTGTCCCGAAAGGTGATTGGCCAGGATGAGGCGGTGGGCGTTGTGTCCCGGGCCCTGCGCCGTTCACGGGCGGACCTGAAGGATCCCCGTCGGCCGATCGGATCGTTCGTCTTTTTGGGGCCGACCGGAGTGGGCAAAACATTGCTGGCCAAGGCGCTGGCCGAATTCATGTTCGACAACGCGGATGCGCTGATTCAGCTCGACATGTCGGAATACATGGAGAAATTCACCGTTTCCCGGCTGGTCGGGTCGCCTCCCGGCTATGTGGGATACGATGAAGGCGGGCAATTGACCGAGAAGGTGCGCCGCCGGCCCTATTCGGTGGTCTTATTTGACGAGGTGGAAAAGGCCCATCCGGATGTGATGAATATGCTGTTGCAGATTCTGGAGGAAGGACGCCTGACGGATAACTTCGGTCGACATGTCGACTTCCGGAACACGGTGATCATTTTGACTTCGAACCTGGGAACCGACCTGTTGCGAAAAGGCGGCGGGTTGGGATTCAGCGGGCCGGCGAAAGGCGTGCATGATTATGCCGCCATGAAGGGCCGGATGCTGGAGGAGATCAAGCGGGTCTTCAAACCGGAATTTCTGAACCGTATGGATGAGGTGGTGGTGTTCCGTCCCTTGGAGCGCGCGGATGTCGTCCGGATTCTCCAGATTGAACTGCAGCGGATTTACGACCGGCTGACGGCGCGCGGCCTGACGATCGAATTAAGCGATGCCGCCCGGGACTATCTGCTGGAGAAGGGCTTCGATCCGTCGCTGGGCGCACGACCGCTGCGACGAGCCGTACAGAGTCTGTTGGAGGATCCTCTGGCGGAAGAAATTTTACGGGGCGACTTTAGCGAGGGGATGACCGTGTACGCCGACCGGGGCGAGACAGGGTTGGTTTTCAAGGCCTTGGAGCCGGCGGTCAAATAAGGACGGATGCGCTGTGTTTGATTCATTATCCAACGCCCTGGGGGGCATTTTCGACCGGTTACGCGGGGCCGGAAAACTCAACGAATCCAATGTTCGGGATGCGCTTCGCGAAGTCCGGATGGCGCTCTTGGAGGCGGATGTTAATTTTCAGGTCGCGCGGGATTTCATTGAGCGGGTGACGCAAAAATGCCTGGGCGAAGAGGTATTGGGAAGCATTACCCCGGGACAGCAGATCGTTAAACGGGTGCACGATGAATTGATCGTCCTGTTGGGCAGTAACGCCCAGCCTCCGGACTTGAACGGGACCCCTGCGGTGGTGATGCTGGTCGGCTTGCACGGATCGGGTAAAACGACTTCGGCCGGGAAACTGGCAGCGCATTGGAAGAGTCAGGGTCGGAATGTGCTCCTGGTGGCGGCTGACATCCGGCGCCCGGCGGCCGTCGAGCAACTGACGGTTTTGGCCCGGCAGGCAGGGGTTGAAATCATCACGCCTCAGGCGGGAGAGAGCGTCCCGGCCTTGGGAGCGCGGGCGCTGAAGGCGGCTTGGGATGCGACCCGCGACATCGTGATTTTTGATACGGGGGGGCGATTCCAGATCGACGCCGATCTAGTGGCGGAGTTGAAGGATCTGCAGGCGGCGATCAAGGCCCGTAATGTATTACTGGTGGTCGATGCCGCCATCGGTCAGGAATCGGTGCATGTTGCCGAGGTCTTTCACAAGGAAGTCGGGCTGACCGGGCTGATTCTGACCAAATTGGACGGAGACGCGCGTGGCGGTGCGGCGTTGTCGATCCATGCCGTGACCGGGTGTCCGATCGTCTTCACGGGAACAGGCGAGCATCAAGGCGATCTGGAGCCGTTTCACCCCGAACGGATGGCTTCCCGGATTCTCGGCATGGGCGACGTGATCAGCCTTGTGGAAAAAGCCCAGTTGGCGGCCGATCCCGAGGCTATTTCCAATTTTGAAAAACGGTTGAAGAGCAACCGCTTCGATTTGCAGGATTTTCTGGAGCAGATCCAGCAGATGAAGAAAATGGGCCCCATGGAGAATTTGCTCGATTTATTGCCGATGGGGGGGCGCGAGCGGAATCAAATGCGATCGCATATGGCTTCCGGTGGGGCTGATCAGATGAAAGGGTTTGTCAAGCGCAACGAAGCGATTATTCGGAGCATGACCCCTGGGGAACGGCGGAACCCCGATATCATCAAGGCCAGTCGACGGCAACGGATTGCCCGGGGGAGCGGCACCACGGTTACCGATGTGAATGACCTGCTCCGGCAATTTGACCAGGCCCGTAAAATGGCCCGCCAATTTGGCCGGATGCAAAAAAGGTTGCAATGGATGCGGTAATCTGGCATTTTATCCGTTTTGTAACAGACAGGACCGTTTCTCCGGCGATATCGGTGGCGGTCGGTAAGGGAGGATTGGAATGGCCGTAAAGATCAGGTTGACCCGTACGGGTGCCAACAAAGACATCAGCTACCGCTGTGTGGTGGCCGATATGCGTTCACCCCGTGACGGTAAGATCATTGAAAACGTCGGATGGTATGATCCCAAGGTCAAGGGCGAAAATTTCAGCCTGAAAATGGACCGGATCGAATATTGGCGCAAACATGGCGCACAAGTATCGGAAACGGTACTCAGTTTGATCCGTCGTCGACGCCCTGTGGCGAAATGAAAGCGGATTTAAAGGCGTACACCCATTTGTTGATCGAGCCGCTGGCCGAATATCCGGCAGCCGTAAAAATCAGCAGTGTGCTGGGCCGACAGACGACGGTATTGGAGATTCGGTGCGATGCCCGGGATTTGGGTCGGCTGATCGGTCGTAGTGGACGGACGATCGGAGCGATTCAGATTTTGGTCTCCAGTCTGGCTGCCCGTGAAAAACAACGGGTGGTGGTGGAGATCGTCCAATAGTCCGGGAGCCATTGTGCCGCTCAAGATCGATGTGATCACCATTTTTCCGCGGATGATCAGCGGCTTTCTTGAGGAGAGCATGTTGAAGCGGGCGGCCCAGATGGGGGCGGTGGAATACCGGATGATCAATCTCCGGGATTTTGCGACGGATCGGCATCAGACGACTGACGAGCGGGCGTTTGGTGGGGGGCCGGGAATGGTGATGAAGCCGGAGCCGATTTTTTCGGCGGTGGAGTCGGTGCGAACTCCGGCGGCTCGGGTGATTTTGATGACGCCCCAGGGTCGGCCGTTCAACCAGGACCGGGCGGTGGCCTTGAGTGCAGAGACGCACCTCGTGTTTGTCTGCGGCCATTATGAGGGGGTGGATGAGCGGGTGCGGACGGGGTTGGTGACGGATGAAATTTCGATCGGCGACTATGTGTTGACGAACGGGGTTTTATCCGCTGCGGTGGTGATCGATGCGGTGGTGCGCCTGTTGCCGGGAGTTCTCGGCGGCGAAGGGGCCACGCTGGAGGAATCGTTTAACCAGGGTTTGCTCGAGTATCCGCAATACACCCGGCCGCGGGAGTTCCGGGGTCAGGCGGTGCCGGATGTGCTGGTATCGGGCAACCATGCAGAGATAGCGCGGTGGCGGGCCGAGGAAGCCCGTCGGCGGACGGCTGAGCGACGACCGGATTTATTGAAGCAAGAGAGGGAATCATGATCACAAAAGCGATCGAAAAAATAAACCGTGAAAACCTGCGTAAAAACACCCTGCCGGAGTTCCGGATCGGGGATACCGTTACGGTTCAGGTGAAGATTAAAGAAGGCGAAAAGGAACGTATCCAGAGTTATACCGGTCTGGTCATCGCCCGTGATGGCGGAAGCTCCACGGAGACGTTTACCGTCCGGAAAAATTCCCATGGCGTCGGAGTGGAACGGGTTTTCCCTTTGCATTCCCCGAGCGTCGCCGGACTCAAGGTGGAAAGCTCCGGACATGTCCGGCGCGCCAAGCTCTACTATCTTCGCGAACGATCGGGTAAGACCGCCAAGTTGCGCGAGAAAAACAAGGCGATGACGGCCGCGGTGGCCGCCCCGACTCCGGCTTGAAGCGGAGCCCGGGCCTGCCCGGAGATTGACGGTGCTTTTTTTTGAACGCCAGGCTTGGAGTGCCCTCTGCCGGCGGGTGGCTGGCGTGGACGAGGCGGGACGCGGTCCCCTGGCGGGACCGGTGGTCGCCGCTGCTGTGGTGTTCCCGCCTGAATTAATCTTGGCCGAGTTGTATGGTGATTTTTCCGGCCTGACGGATTCCAAGCAATTGACCCGCATTCAGCGGGATTTTTTTTATAAACGGCTGACGGAAACCCCCGGTATCGAAATCGGGGTGGGGATCGGCGATGTCGATCTGATCGACCGTCTTAATATTCTTAGAGCCACCCACCACGTTATGGCCGAGGCGTTGAACCGACTTCCTTCCCTGCCTGATCTGGCCTTGGTGGATGGCCTGCCCGTTCCCGGATTGCCCTGTCGGTCACAGGCGATTGTGGGGGGAGATGGGCGGAGTTTGTCGATTGCCGCTGCGAGTGTCATCGCCAAGGTCACCCGGGACCGGATCATGGAAGAAATGGACCGGTGTTATCCGGGTTATGGTTTTGCCCGGCACAAGGGATATGGCACCCAGGTCCACATTCGGGCCCTGCTCGATCTCGGGCCTTGTCCGATCCATCGCCGGTCCTTCCGTCCGGTGAGAGAGGCGATGGGCGTGCGGGATCGAATGGTGTGACCTGTTGGAAGACATGGGCGAAGGGGTAAAAAGGGGCAACGAGTTGAAATTTATCCAATGGATTTTGAGCTGGATCCAGTCGCCACCCGACGAGCCGGCTCATCTGGTGGCGGGGCGATGGGGCGAAGCGCAGGCCCGGCTTTACTTGGAGCGGCAGGGATATACCTGCCTGGGTGCGCGGGTTCGGGTGGGTCGGCGAGATGAAATCGATCTCGTCATGCGCCAGAGGGAAACACTCGTTTTCGTGGAGGTTAAAACCCGGCAACGCGAAGAGTATGGGCGCCCGATCGCTGCGGTCAACCGGTCCAAACGGGCGGCTTTATCGCGGGCGGCCATCCGGTATCTGAAAGCCCTGCGATGTCCTCGCCGATTGTTCCGGTTCGATGTGGTGGAAGTGATCGGAACACCGGAACTCAAGACGCCACGTGAATTGAGGCATATCGAAAATGCGTTTCAGTTGGATCCTCGTTACCGGATCCCCTGATGGGGCCTGAGCCCTGCGGAACGCTTAACTTAAATGAAAGCCGCCAATTTATCTTTGAGAGCGGCCTTGTTCATCGCGCCGACCATCTGGGCCTTGACGGTTCCCTGAGACATGATCAATAGGGTCGGGATGGAACGGATTCCAAATTGTCCTGCAATTTGCTGGTTTTCATCGACATCAACCTTGACGATCTTGAGTTTGCCAGCCACTTCGGGGGCGAGTTCGTCGAGGATGGGGGCGAGAGCGCGGCAGGGGCCGCACCATTCTGCCCAGAAATCAACCAGGACGGGAATAGAGGAATCGAGAACTTCACTTTTCCAATTGGCTTCCGTGATGTGGACGAGAGCGGACATAGGAATCTCCTAAAGAATTACCAGTCGTATTTTTGAAGGGTCAGGACGTAAATCACGATTCCCGAGATGATGACAGCAAAGGATCCAACGGCTGAAAAGACAATATTACCCGCCAGGCGCAGGATTTTTTGTCGAGGTGTGAGGGGACTTTCCAGCACGGGTTCCAAGGGGGAACGAGGGGGGAGATCGTTAGCTTCTCCGTCCGGTGTTGCCGTTGGTGCATCCTTGCCGCCGAGTCGGATGTGGGGACGACCTCCGCCACCGCCAGACCGCTGAATGGTGGGCGAGGGACTGCCGTCAGGTCTGCGGATCTTGATGGTTTTTCGCTGGGTGGGTTGGCCTTCGCTTTGAGTTGCAGGAATGGCCGACGGCGCGATTTCGATTTTGGACGTTTGGTTTTTGGTCAGCGTTGGTTGTTCGGTCAACGGCAAGGGGGATGGCGTCGCCGCTTCCGCCGCCGGTGCTTCGGAAACCGTTTTTCCCGGGCGCTTGATTCGGATGGTGGCCGGAGTCCCCGTGGGAACGCCTTCGGCAATGGGGGCCGACGTGGGCTCTTCGGGAGTGAGCGCCGCTTCCAATGAGATTCGGGAAGTTTGTTTTTTCAGGGAAATCCGCTCTTGATCGGCTGATTGCCGGTTAAGCAGGAGTTCGATGGGTTGTGAAAGTTTGGGCGCCTGTGAGGAGGCCGGGCGTTTAATTTTAATTGTTCGGAGAGCGGCTTCGTCGGACGGTGCGCTTTCGAGAATCCCCGAGAGAGGTGAACTGGATTCGGGTTGCGCCGGGGTGGCGGCTTCAAGCGAAATCCGGGAGGTCTGTTTTTGGGGTTTGGAACCGCTGGCGGCGGGGGCTTCAACCGTGGATAACTCGATCCGAGTGGTTTGCTTTTTAGTGGTGGGCGGCCGCGACTCTTTGCCCGGCGAGTCGGGAGCGGGGGGATCTGTTGGAATACCGACAGCGGGACGGCGCAAAATCAATTTAGGCGGGGCACCCGTGCTGGCGTTTTTGATCTCATCATTCATGACTTCTCCCAAACCTCACAAAAAACCAACCCCTTATGTAGCCGAAAAAGGGGGAGACCGCAACACTAAAAGGGACTTATCAGACCGCCATGATTTCTTTTTCCTTGGAAGTCAGAAGTTCATCGATTTTTTGGGTGAAGCGATCGGTCTGTTTCTGGATCTCCTCCAGCCCCTGATCGCGTTCGTCTTCGGTGATTTTAGTCTGTTTTTGGAGGTTTTTGATAGTTTCATTGGTGTCGCGGCGGATATTTCGGATGGCGACCCTTCCTTCCTCGGCCATCCGCTTGGTAACTTTGGCCAATTCCTTGCGCCGTTCCTCGCTAAGTTCGGGAATGGGGATGCGAATGACCCGGCCATCGTTTTTCGGGGTAATTCCCAGATTGGCGGCCAGGATGGCTTTTTCGATGGCGGGTAAGGCGGTGGGATCGAAGGCGTTGATGACGAGCAGGCGCGCTTCGGGGGTGGAGATCCCGGCGATTTCCCGCAAGCGGGTGAGGGTTCCGTAATAAGGGACCATGACGTTTTCGACGAGATTGGGACTGGCTTTGCCGGTGCGTACTCCCGAGAACTCGTCCTGAAGGTGATGAATGCACTTTTCCATCTTGTCTTCGGCATCCAATACGGCTTCTTCGTAAGAGTCCATATCCATAATCTCCTGTTTTAATCGTCGGCTACGCGGGTCCCGATGGGTTTCCCTGCAAGGGCTTGTTCAATATTACCGGGTTTGAAGAAATCGAAAACGATGATGGGAATGTGATTCTCCATGCAAACGGAAAAGGCGGCTGCATCCATGACTTTGAGCTGCTTTTGCAGGGCTTCCAGGTAGGAGAGCTTGATGTATCGGCGGGCTGAGGGGTCTTTTTTGGGATCAGCGGTGTAGACCCCGTCGACCTTGGTGGCCTTGAGCAGGGCGTCCGCATTGATTTCGCTGGCACGCAGGGCGGCAGCGGTGTCGGTGCTGAAATAGGGATTGCCGGTGCCGCCGCCAAAAATCACGATCCGGCCTTTTTCGAGATGGCGAATGGCCCGGCGCCGGATGAAGGGTTCCGCTACCTGCTTCATTTCGATGGCGGTCTGGACCCGGGTATCAACCCCTTCCTTCTCCAGAGCATCCTGGAGGGCCAGAGCATTAATGATGGTGGCCAGCATACCCATGTAATCACCGGTGTTGCGGTCGATTCCCCGGCTTTCGCCGGCGGCTCCCCTGAAAATATTCCCCCCCCCGATCACGATCGCGATTTGGACGCCGGTCTTGCTGATCGATTTGAGCGTCTGGGCGAAATGGGAAATGACATCCGGATCAATACTCAACCCCTTGGAGGTGTTTTGCAACACTTCGCCACTGAGTTTGAGGATGACTCGTCGATACTTGCTTTTTGTCAGTGGCGAACTCGGCATGCGGCGGACTCCTCTCTGGCGGAAAGTGATGATTATCTCCGCTCAAACGGTTGGCAGAATACCGTATCAGAACGGGAGAGTAAAGTTTTTTGAAACACGGGGTGTCCGGTTGCATCAAGGGAGTGTTTCAGCGTTGTTGCATGAGGCAGTCAGGCCATTGAGACCCGCCTGAATAAAGGGGTTAACAAGTGGGATGCGATTGGCATAATCCATGCTATTGAATAAAATGAACCTTGAAAAGGAAGAGGAATTCAATGAAAGCCTTATGGTTGAGTGGTGTGTGTGTAAGTCTGATTACGGCTTCAGTCTGGGCCGGGGGGGCGAAGTGTTGTGATACCCCGTCCGTGAGTGGAACAGATAAAGCGATGAAATGCGAAGGAGGGAAGTGCGAGGTTTCGATCAAGGCAGGTGATAAAGTCAGTCAGGGCCATGACGGAACGATCTCGGTGGCGGGGTTGGAGGCCCTGATACGCGCGAAGGTCCCGATGTTGATCTTCGACGCCCGTTCCGGGAAATGGGATGACGGTAAACGTATTCCCGGGGCGAAGTCCCTGAATGCCGCTTCGACGCCCGATGAGGTTCAGGCGGCAATACCCGATAAGACCGCTCTTATCGTCACCTACTGTGCAGGGTTGAAGTGTCCGGCCAGCCATCTATTGGCTGAACGTCTGCAAAAAGATGGGTTCTTGAACGTGGTCGAATTCCCCGAGGGAATCGAAGGATGGATCACGGCTGGGCAAACAATCGTCGAGGTGAAACGCTGATCTGCGTAAAATGAGAGGCGTCGGGTAGATTAGGGTCGACTAAAAGACGGGCAACCGCTCAGCGGTTGCCCGTTCGTTTTTTGAGCTTCGTGTTTCGAGTTCGGTTGACACCTTTAACCTTTCCACCCTATAGTCCCCAGCTCCGTAATGAAAGCACACGACCGATGAGTCCGGGCATAGTGGGCACCGAAAGGATTAAACGATGAAGAAAGCAGTAATCTTGGGATTAGGGTTTGTTTTTGCAATCAGCGGTCTATGGGATGTACACGCTGACGGAGTCCCGGCGGCCCAGCTGTTTCGCACCCCAGGGAGTGCGGTCACGGTGGCACCGGATGGAAGTTTGATTTGCGAGGCCGAAGAATTTCAGGTGAAGAAACCTGCGTCGGCTGAAGCGGTGGGGTGGCAATCCAAGCGGTGGGGCGACAACTATTATGCGGCGACCTTCGCCAATTGCTTCCTCAGCCGCAAGGCCTTTCTGGGCGCTCCGGAAAATTGTGATGAAACGGTAGCGTCGATTCAAGTCCAGGTGCCTGCCGCCGGTCGTTATCTCGTTTTGGTTCGTTATGAGGCCGCCTATCGCTTTGAAACCCAGTTCAAGGTCAAAGTTGAGCAGGGGGGTAAAGCGAAACTCGACCGGCTCTATGGCGCGCGTGACAATATGAAAATCTGGGCCTTCGGTGAAAAGCTGAAGAAAGAGGTGGGGTGGAGTTGGGGCGCGGTCGAAAATGTGGTTTGGGAAGGACATGATGCCTATGCTGAACTCCAGCCCGGATTGGCCACGATTACCCTGATCGCCGGTAAACAACCCGGTCCTGCAGCCAAGCGCAACGTGGATCTGGTCATGTTGACCACCGATGAAGCGCAAGTCCAGAATCGGATCGCCAAGGAAAATTATCTGCCGCTGGATGGATTGATGACCCAGTCGGGTGATGTTTGGATCAAGGTCAAAAACCCCGGTGCGGCCAAAGTCACCATAACTCCCTCCTGGACCGAACATTCCCCCTATTGGGTTCATATGCGGACTTGGAAGCCGATTTCGGTGGTGGTGGAGCCCGGTCAGGCCACCGACTGGGTTGAGATCGGTTCCGTGATGGACAGTTTGAATGACGGGCAATGGGTTTTGAATGCCGCGGGTGGAGCCTGTAAGGTGACCTTTGGTGTAAAAAATGCGGCGGGGCAGATCGAGACGATCCGGGAACTCGACGTCAATGGCAAGCTGCCTTTGGTGGGATTTGCCGATATGCGCTATGAGCGCCGGATTCAAACCCAAGCCGAGGGGGTCAAGGAACTCCTGGATTATCTGGCAAAAATCCCGGTGCATGGGAAGGTGCCGGTACGGACGTTGACTTACTGCACTACGGGAATCGCCCAGTTCCAGTCGCTGTATGGATTGGCGGGGATGAATCTCGATGCCTCCGCGGGTCCCCATGGTTACGTGGATTGGCGCAAAGGTCCGGCCGATATCGAGGCGCAATGCAAGGCGATGAGCGAGCCACAGCGCAAAAACATTGCCGTGGTCAGTTTGGGGGATGAAATCACCCTGCCCACGCCCAGCGGGACGGAGGCCACGGAAGGTTTTATCGCCTACCTGAAAGGGCAGGGGGTAACGCCGAAGCAGATAAATCCCGCGGCCGGTGATTGGACGGCCGTCACCTACAGTGTGGCGCCCGCGGCGAAGGCGAGCAATCCGGGCCAGTATTACTGGTCCATGCGCTATTATAATCATTTCGGCATCCAGAAAATCAAGCAACAGACAGATCTCGTACGGCAGTATCTGCCGAATGCAGCCGTTGGGGCCAACTATTCTCCACATAACGGCACGACGGAACACAGTTATCTCGGGGAAGTTTTCAAGTGGGTGACCTGTTTCCGGGAGGATGGTCTCACCCTTCCCTGGACCGAGGATTATATCTGGCAGGTGCCGGTGGGCTCGCCCCAGATGAACAACATCAGTCTGGATTTGTTCCGCGCCGGATTGCGGGGCAAACCCGACCGCAAGATTCTCTTTTACGCGATGCCCCATTGGCCGGGCAATACGCCCAACATGTGGCGGCGGCTGCATTACGGGGCTCTAGGGCATGGCATGAAGATCATGGACTTGTTCGAATTTCAACCCGTCTGGATGGCTTACACGGAAAATCATGTGACCCGTCCCGAAATGTACGGCATGGTTCTCAAAAGTTTCCGCGAGCTGGGATTATTTGAAGATATCATCCAGGATGGGCAGGTCCGCGGTGCCGAAGCCGGAATCTGGTTCAGCGAAACCGGCGATATTTGGGGCGACAATCAGGGCTCCTTTGCCGCCGCGAAGCGGTCGCTCTATGTGGCGATTCGCAACAGCCAGATTCCGCTGGATGTGGTGGTGGACCCGGACACGGTCAGTGGGGTTTTAAATCAATATAAAGTTCTTTATTTGACTGATAGGCATGTCCCCCAAGCGGCGTCGAAAAAAATCGCTGAATGGGTTAAAAACGGTGGAAAACTATTGGTCACGGCGGGGGGGGGGCTATTGGATGAATACCATCAGCCGAACAAGGATTTACGGGACTTGCTGGGAGTGGATCCGGTCGCTCTCGATGCCCCGGCGGATTCGGTGGTCGGGTTCATCAAACAAGATTTGCCTTTTGCCAAGGCGATTACGGAAGTGACCTGGAGCGCCGGGGCCGATGCCGTGCCCGTGAAATTCCCTGTTTTCGGGGCGGTGAGCCGGGTCAAGACCGCCAAAGATGTTGTCGTGCAGGGGAAATTCAAGGACGACTCCCCCGCGGTTACGGTTCGAAAAGTAGGCAAAGGAGAGGCGATCTATTGTGCCTTTTTGCCCGGGTTGAGTTTCTTCCGCCCGGCCATTCCTCTGAAACCGGTGGATCGGGGATCGTCGGACGATGCCATGGCTCACTTCCTGCCGACCGAGTTTGATGCGGGCGTGCGGGCCTTGGTGCAGGCGCCGGCCGCCGCTCTTAAAATACCCGTCTGGACCGATCGAAATTTCGTTGAGGCCATGATGGTCGAGGCGAAGTCCGGAATCGCGATTTCGGTGGTGAACTGGTCGGATCAATCCGTGACCGGGTTGAATCTGACGGTGTCCGTTCCGGTTCCCAAGAAAGCTGAGTTGGCGAGCGGCGGAAAAGTGGAGATGAAAAAAGAGGGCGATGCGACGGTGTTCACGTTCGACCTGTCTCAGGCGGACGCCCTTATTTTGCGATAAGGTCCAAAACCGGATTGACGCGATTCCAGGACGCCTGAAGAAGGCCCCCCGGGGGGTGATCTTCAGGCGTCTTTTTTTCTTTACGAATCCCCCCGGAAAGAGAAGAGTATCCGGCACTGATTAAACCTTGAAAAGAGGCCCAGATGAAATATTCCGTAATTCTCGGAAACCTCGGAAACACGTGCGACCGATTCCTTTCGACCGGTTACAAGGACCAGCCGTCCAAGCTGAAGATGGTGCGGCAGGCGGCCTCCATTCCAGGCGTAGCGGCGGTTGAATTGGTGGAGAATTGGGATGTCACGACGAAAAACGCCGTCCAAATGCGGCGGATCCTGACGGACAATGGGTTGGCGTGTTCTTCCATCATTCCCGATCTCTTTGCGCAAAAAATCTGGGGGCAGGGCTCGTTCACCTCCCGGAATCCATCGGTCCGACGGAAGGCGGTTGAGGCCGTCAAGAAAGCCATGGATCTCTGCCAACAGATGGACTGTCCGACGATTAATATCTGGCCGGGACAGGATGGTTATGACTACTGTTTCCAAGGGGATTTTGAGCGCGGCCATGACTGGCTGCTGAGTGGCATTACGACCTGCGCCGAATATGGGCCGACTCTGAAAGTGGCCCTTGAATACAAGTGCAAGGAACCCCGTACCCACTCGTATTTCGCCCGGGCGGCCGACACGCTCCTGTTCGCCCTGGAAACCGGTCGCAACAATGTGGGGGTCACCATCGACACCGGGCATTCCCTGGCCGCTGGTGAAAATATGGCTGAAGCCGCGTCGCTTCTGTTGCGGGCCGGAAAGCTGTTTCATCTCCATTTCAACGACAACTACCGATCCTGGGATGATGATATGATTGTCGGTACCGTGCATGGAGTAGAATATGCCGAACTGCTCTACTGGCTGAACCGCCTGGGTTATCAAAGTTGGTATTCCATGGACCAGTATCCCTACCGGGAGGATGCCCGGGGCGCATTGAACGCCAGCGTTCGTTTCATCGACGGACTGTGGAAGAAAATGCGGGCCGTGGGGTTGAGCCAATTCGACCGGGTGGTCGAAAAAGGCGACGCCGTGGAAATGAGCGCGTTAATGCGCAAACTGATGGGACTGCGCTAATTCGAGCCGGGAAGTCGAGCATCCATCAAAAAAGTTTCGGCTGATTGCGATGTTCGGCGAGAAGGGTCTGAAAGACCTCGAAACGCCGGGAGTCGATGGCCCCCGAGGTGAAGGCGGTTCGAAAGGCGCAATGGGGTTCGTGATCATGCTGGCAATCACGGAACCGGCAATGACCCCGCAACGACCTGAATTCCCGAAACCCATTCTCGATTTCTTCGCGCGATAAATGTGAAAGGCCAAAAGCTTCAAGGCCGGGACTGTCAATCAGGGCTCCCCCGCCGGGCAAATCATACCAGCGGGCATGGGTTGTGGTATGTTTGCCGCTGTTGAGTACGTCCGACACAATGCCTGTTTTTGCGACGGCTTCGGTCACCAACGCATTGGTCAGTGTGGTCTTTCCCATGCCGGATTGGCCGAACAGCAATGAGATCTGTCCGGTTAAATGCCCGCGCAATACATCCAGATTGCCCGACTGGGCGTTGACTTCCAAAACCGGATGGCCCAGCCGCGTAAAAGGCGCCAATAAATCGCGCCCCCGTTGAAGATGGGTGGTGAGATCGCATTTGTTAAGGACGATTAATCCGGTCAGATTCTGTGATTCAACGGCACACAGACAGCGGATGAGTAATTCATCGTTGAACCCCGGTTCGGTTGCCACGACGATGACCACTTGGGTGACATTGGCGGCAATCAATTTTTCTTTAAAAGCATTTGCGCGAAAAAAAAGGCTGCGTCGGGGAATCAAGGTCTGGATCACGCCCTGGCTGGAACCGGAGGGTTCCACCTCGACTTCGTCGCCACAGGCATACAGGCTTTTTTTGCCGCGAGGGGAACACATCAGGAGTGTACTATCGGCCGTTCCTTCTCCGATCCGGACTTCATACTGTCGGCCATAGGCTCCAATAATCCGGCCTTTGAGGGTAGCATTGTGGTTTAAAGTCATGTCGCTAAATTATAGATGGGTTTGCCTCCCAACACCAGATGATTTGCCGAAAGCCGTAATCATGCGCATTGACTCACAATTAATGACACCGAAACAGGGATCGGTGTCATTAATTGTGAGTCAATGCGCCGGCGGATGATGCCGGTTGGAAAAATAGACTGACTGACATCTTTATGATAAGCTTTCAGTCATTCGTTCAATGATTTCGACCTATAACACGCCTTTAACGAGAGAGCGCCCATGCGATTCTTCTCCAGCGGTTCAAGACTGAAGTTTCCGGGTTTGATCCTGGTGGTAATCGGGTTTGCCGTGATATCCGGTCAATCCAAGACGATTTTGCCGCCGGGCGGACGGGCTGTTTTGGAAGTTCCGGCGATTGATACCAAGGCATTGAGTCTGCGAAACAAGGTTCTGCAATCCCGGTTCGAGAAGGTTGCGCAATTTGCCGAACCTTGTGAAGTAAGCGCCACCCGATTCGATTACGGGATTTGGGAGGAGGCGGGGGAAGGTCGGGTGACTTGGCGCGTGTTTGTGAGTTCGCCGGGTGCGACCGATCTCAACTTGGGGGTCACCAATATTTTTATTCCCCAGGGCTGTACGCTTCGATTGGTTTCGGCGGATGGCTCCTATCAAGCGGGCCCCTATACTTTCAAGGATAATACCGCCTATCGCCAACTCTGGACGCCCGTGGTGCCGGGGGACTGGGTCAGCCTGGAAGCCGAAATGCCGGAGGAGGTAATGGATCAATTCACGCTGGCCATCGGGCGGGTTAACCGGGGATATGTCGATGTGTTTCGGAAAGGATTTCCCATGGAGGATAAGGGGCTTCAAGGGAGTTGCAATAATGATGTGATTTGTCCCGTCGGGGATAACTGGCGTAATGAAATTCGCAGTGTTGCGCGCTACACCATTTCCGGCGCGTATTTGTGTTCGGGGACGTTGGTGATGAATGCACGGACGGATTTCAAAGCCTATTTTTTAACCGCGGCCCATTGTCTGAGTTCCAGTTCCGAGGCCGCTTCGGTGGTGGTGTACTGGAATGATCAGTCGCCGGTCTGTGGCGCCTTGAGCGGCGGATCTTTGGGCCAGAACCAGAGCGGGGCTTCCCTGCGGGCGACGTATGCCAGTCCCGATTTCGCCTATGCGACGTCCGATTTTACCTTGTTGGAGTTGAATGCGCTGCCGAGTCCGGCGTTTCATGTTTATTATGCCGGGTGGGATTGCACGGGGAATGGCGCGTCTGCCGCCGTTTGTATTCATCATCCCAATGGCGACGAAAAGGCCATCAGCTTTGAAAACAACGCCCTGCAGAGCGCCGCCTATGGCAGTACGACCCGGAATGCCGGAGCCAACCACTGGCAGGTGATTGATTGGGATAGCGGGACCACGGAGCCGGGGTCATCGGGGGCCGGGTTATGGAATGCGGCCAGTCACCGATTGATTGGCCAGTTGCATGGAGGGAATGCCGCCTGTTCCAATGATCTCTCGGATTGGTTCGGTAAATTTTCTGTCAGTTGGGGCGGTGGGGGCACGGTGGGTTCGCGGTTGAGTTCCTGGCTGGATCCGGACAACACGGGATTGACTGGAATGGATGGCGCCAATCCGCTGGCCGTTACGGGAAATGCGCCGAGTGATTATGACGGTGATGGGCGCAGTGATCTGGCGGTGTTCGATACATTGGGGGGGTATTGGTATGTCGAAGGGGTTAACGGGACCGTTCTGGCCTCGGCCAGTCAATGGGGTTGGAGTACGGCGAAGCCGGTGGCCGGGGACTATAACGGGGACGGGGTTTGGGATCAGGCGGTATTCGATACGGCGGGTGGCTATTGGTACATCAGGAGCTTGACCGGCGGGGTGATCACGTGGGCAAACCAATGGGGCTCAAGTACGGCAAGGCCGGTGGCTGGAGACTATAACGGGGATAGGGTTTGGGACCAGGCGGTGTTCGATACGGCGGGTGGCAATTGGTACATCAAGAGCGTGACCGGCGGGGTGATCACGTGGGCAAACCAATGGGGCTGGAATACGGCGAAACCGGTGCCGGGGGATTATGACGGGGATGGGGTTTGGGATCAGGCGGTATTCGATACGGCGGGTGGCAATTGGTACATCAAGAGCGTGACCGGCGGGGTGATCACATGGGCAAATCAATGGGGTTGGAATACGGCGATACCTGTGCCGGGGGATTATGACGGGGATGGGGTTTGGGACCAGGCGGTGTTCGATACGGCGGGTGGCTATTGGTACATCAAGAGCGTGACCGGCGGGGTGATCACGTGGGCAAACCAATGGGGCTGGAATACGGCGAAACCGGTGTCGGGGGATTATGACGGGGATGGAAAATACGATCTGGCGGTTTATGATACGGTTTCAGGAAAGTGGTTCATCAAATCAGTCGCCGGAAATGTGATCGCCTGGGGGGTGCAATGGGGCTGGTGGAATGCCTTTCCGGTGACCTTGTCGGAGATGCTGGTGCCGGATTCCCGGACCAGTACGCAGGGGTACTATCGAAAGGTTCAAGATACCCTGGATAGCCAGGGGTTCACTGCGGCCGTGAATTATGCCCGAATCGCGGGTGCAGTGGGTAAGGTTTTTGTGTTCGAAGATGGAACCCAGAAAACGGTTCGGGATCTCGATATCCGGGATGACTTGGCTGGCATTTGGGTGGCGGGCGATGGAAGACACGCCGCCGGTAGTTCGTATTCCACGTTTTATTTTTATAGTAATAGTCAACTCCGGATGCGCGTTTATTTGGGCTGGTGAAGGGGTATAAGGCAAATTCCGTAGAAATAGGGAAAGTCGTCGGATAGTGCTTGCGACAATCTGCAAACTCGCGACAGACGGTGTTGATCTTTTGGGGCGGTTTAGCCATCCCGAGCGGGGCATGGCGGAGTCGAGGAATCTCGTGTTTCAGTTGATCTGTTAGCGAAGTATGAACGGGAGCAGAAAGGGGGCGAAACTGCGATTCGGCGCAAATTCGCCTATTTCCTTGATAAACCGCCCCAGGTGGGACTTCGCTCACAACCCGATTCCCCGTTGTTGTAGGCCGGGCCTCTGCGCCCGGCGTCCGCGGATCTGTTGGTGAAATGCCCTTTGAGCGGTTTCTGTGCACCGAATCGCAGATGCTCCCGTAGTAAGGAATTCCCCAAAAAACCTCTTGTCTTTGACGGATCAAAGCCTACGATAGAGGCGATGAAATTTTGGGAGGGTTTATCCATGACAGGTGTTCTGGCGGGTTGGTGGGACGGGCTGACGGTTTTGAACCGGGGTTTTTATGCGGTGGCCATTTTCTTTGGGGTGATCTTTATCTGGCAATTGGCCGCTTCCATCTTTGGCATCAGCGGGGGAGATGAGAGCCCGGACTCCACCGTGGATACGATGGGGGCGCACCATGTTCCCGCGGATACGCAGGAAACCCTGACCGCTTTTAAGTTGATGAGTGTGCGGTCGATCCTGGCTTTTTTCACCCTTTTTTTCTGGGCCGGTTCCCTGTATCTCAACAATGGCGTGCCGCTGACCGCGGCCCTGGGGTGGTCACTGGCTTGGGGGGGCGCGGCGTTGATCCTCGTCTCGTTGATCATGAACGGTATGCAGCGGATGCAGGAGACCGGGAATGTGACCGCCCGATCTTCGGTCGGAAATTTGGGGACGGTGCATTTGGATATTCCCGCCGGAGGGCAGGGTGAGGTTCGCGTGATGTGTCGGGAGATGATGATGCATCTCAAGGCACGGGACGTGGATGGCAAGGCGTTGAAGGCGGGAACGACGGTGACGGTGATTCGGGTCCTCGAGCCGACGGTGGTTGAGGTCCGGGTGAAAAACACGGGTGAAACAAGCAGTCCAGCGGGTGGAGGTTGAAATGAAGGAAATGGCATTGATTCAATTGGCTCAAGTGAAGACGGCCGAGGGCGGTCTTCCTGTGGAAATCATTCTCGGGTTATTGCTGGCGGCTCTCTGCATCGTGTTGGTGATGACCTTTGTCCGGCGCTATCGCCGTTGTCCTTCCAATAAGATCCTGGTGATTTACGGCAAAACCGGCAGTGGTGCGGCCAAGTGTATCCATGGCGGCGCGGCTTTTGTCTGGCCCCTGTTCCAGTCGTATGACTATCTGGATCTCGAACCTTTTGTGGTGCCGATTGATCTGTCGAATGCATTGTCCCAGGAGAACATCCGGGTTACGGTGCCGACCTCGGTGACGGCGGCGATTTCGATCGAGAGCGGGATCATGCAAAACGCGGCCGTGCGTTTGTTGGGGCAGACCGTCCAGCAAATTCAGACCCAGGCGCAGGATATCATCATCGGCCAGATGCGCGCCGTGATCGCGACGATGAAGATCGAAGACATCAACCGGGACCGGCAGGGATTCATGGTCAAGGTGAATGAGGCGGTGGCCGTCGAGTTGGAAAAGATCGGTCTGGCCGTCATCAATGTCAATATTCGCGATATCGACGACGAATCGGGGTACATCAAGGCGATCGGGCGCAAGGCGGCGGCGGAAGCGATCAACCAGGCGAATATCGATGTGGCCGAGCAGGAGAAGTTGGGGCAGACCGGGGTGGCGATGCGTCAAAAGGACCAACGGGTGTCGGTGGCCGCGTCAATCGCCGATGCCGAAATTGGGGAAGCCGAGGCGGCGCGGAAGAAACGTCAGTTGGTGGCGGCGGCTGTGGCTGAGGCCCAGATCGGGGAAGCCAGCGCCGACCGGAACAAGCGCCAGCAGACGGCGAAGCTGGATGCCGAGGCGGTATTGGCTGAAACGGATGCTAACGCCAACAAGGCCCGATATCATGCCACTCAGCGGGTCGCGGAAGAAGAGTCGCGTAATCGCGGCGAGACGGCGGCCCGGGAGGCGGATGGATCCATTCGCGTGGCTCAGGAAAACGCCCAGAAGAAGGCCGAAGATGCGCGCGCGCTTCGCGAACAATCGCGGTTGAATGCGGAGATCGTGGTGCCGGCGGAAGCCGCAAAACGGCAGCTGGTCATCGCGTCCGAAGCCCAGAAAGAGCAGTCGGTCCTGGTGGCGCAAGGTCAGGCCGCGGCGACCCTGGCCAAGATGCGGGCCGAAGGCGAAGGTATCCAGGCCGTATTGGACGGCAAAGCGACCGGGTATCGCAATTTGGTCCAATCGGCGGGCGACCCGCAGGTTGCGGCGGCCCTGCTGATGATCGAAAAACTGGTCGATGTCGCGCACATCCAGGCGCAAGCCATTCAGGATCTGCCGCTCGAGAAGATTGTGGTTTGGGACGGTGGAGGCGAAGGCGGTGGAATGTCCAACCTGGGCAAGAAACTGATGGGCGCCTTGCCGCCGATGCACGAACTGGCGCGTCAGGTCGGCCTGGACCTGCCCGAATTTTTAGGCCGGATGAAGGATTCCGGCACCCCTCCGCCCAAGGCGGATAACGCCGAGGGTTGATCGAGTAGGGGGCTTCAATTATAAGAGGGTGGGCAGGAAAACTAATGAGGATGAAGTTGGTCTCCTCGGCCGTGCTGACCCTAGTCTTCAGTTGCTTCGTTTGGGGAGTCTCTGGCTGCTGGTTTGCCAACCCCAACGCGAGGCATACCGCACGACGTTCTGTCTCCGAGCAGTCTTTCGAGCCAATTACACTCACCGAAGTCACGTACGGCGAAATTATCCTGTCGATGGCCAAGCCCCGGAACGATTTCATCGGTGCCGAACTGGTTACCATCGCGATCGATCGTGCCACGATCAAAGTATTGAACACAGGAGAATTGGTTTCGGCAAAAACCAACGGCTATTTCTCCTGCCGCGAATTCGGCAGGCATGGGCTTCAACTCCGGTGGGTGTCTCCTGAGCGCAAAATGATTGGAGTGGAACGCTTTGGTGGGTATTAGCACGAGAGAGAACCTGCATAACACAACCCGGCGACGTCGCACGCAACATCGCGAAACCGCGCCGCCTGTGAGCACCACCGTCGGAGTAAAGAAGGAGAAACAATGACAAAGCGAGTCGTCCCGATACTCTGGGTCATCATGATGGGAAACATAGCAAGATTTGGAGTACCAAATGTAGCAGCCCAGACACCTCCGCCCCCGCCAGAAGTTCAGAGTACCTTCAATACGGTGGACGCTCCCGTATTAAAAGTGTATTCCGCCGAGGAGGGAGGACACCGGTTTGTGGCTTACTTGGTCAAATGGAACAATTCTGAGGTGGTTGTCAGTGACCCTCTGGCCCGTAGTGATTTCCAAAAAGGTGACATGATCAGTTTCATAGTCCAGAAAGTGAGTCTACCCGGGTCCCCCATGAAAGTCACCAGTTTGAGTTTCCTTCTGCTCGATGCCACTCCGTTCGTGCTTGATAGAACGGGATCGGAAGGAGAAGCCATTTCGCCTGAGGATCGAACGCGCCAAATGAAAATTGCCCAAGGTGACTTGGATGCGGCAAAGAGTGAAATTGAGCGTTTCTACGCGCTGAACCATGCAGCGAAGAATGCGTTGAGGAAGGGTGAAACGGAAAAAGCCCGTGTGCTGGCAAGCGAACTGGATCGCCTCATTCCAAATTATAGAAATGACTGGAACTACGGCAATGCCGTTCAGGATGCGAACCAGGTGCTTGGACTGATTGCGTTGGGAGCAGGTGATGTTGTAGAGGCCCAGAAGCGGCTCCTTGCCTCTGCCGACAGCCAGGGTTCCCCGCAAATGAATTCCTTCGGACCCAATATGCAACTCGCCCAGGCACTTTTGAAAAAAGGCGAAAGGGATGTCGTTTTGGAGTACTTCAAACGATGCGGCGCATTCTGGGAAATGGGAGAGGCACGGCTCGCAGAGTGGACTGCGTCTGTGAACAAAGGCGAAATCCCGGAATTCGGCGCAAATCTCATGTATTGATTACCATAGCCGAACAAGGCGGTGGACACGACGCCGCTAGGGAAGAAAGGCGCGGCTTGACGCGCCCGGGCAGGGGCGGCCCGTCAACCGGGTCATCTGGCGCGGGGAACTACGACGTGCGACCAATTTTTAAAGAAGATTTCGATGAACATGATTCAAAATCAGACTTGATGCGTATACCGTCATCGTATACAGTATGAACATGATCGAACCAATAACCGTGCCGGAGTTCGAGGGATTCGACTGGAGCGGAGGCAATGCCGATAAAAACTGGATTCGGCATCATGTCTCTCCTTTGGATGCCGAACAGGTGTTTTTTAACTCGCCTCTCCTAGTGGGGGCCGATGAGATACATTCTCAAGGCGAGAAACGCTTTTATGCCCTTGGGCAGACGGACGGACGTCGAGAGTTGTTTGTCGCGTTCACGATCCGAGGCAGACGCTTGCGTATCGTATCGGCTCGTGACATGAGTCGGAAGGAAAGGAAGGTTTACCGAGTATGAAAAAGCAGATCCCGACGTTTAAGAATGAGGATGCTGAACGGGCATTCTGGGCAACCCATGATTCCACG
The DNA here is from genome assembly GCA_903824675.1 of uncultured bacterium. Taxonomy (GTDB): domain Bacteria; phylum Verrucomicrobiota; class Kiritimatiellia; order CAIKKV01; family CAIJXV01; genus CAIJXV01. Next base: position 140,598 of record CAIJXV010000116.1, on the reverse strand, counting down.
GAATATATTGATTGGTCCAAGGCAAAGCCGGCGGTTTTTCCCAAGCTCAAGCCTTCTACCAAGACGATCTCGCTCCGTTTGCCGGAGTCGATCATCGCTGCGCTTAAAGTTCTGGCCCATAAGCGCGATGTGCCATACCAATCACTACTCAAGGTGTTTCTGGCTGAAAAGGTCGAGGCTGAGATGCGGCAGGGGCGTGCAAAAACAGCCTGAGCCGAACCCGTTCGTTGACCGCGATGGATCGCCCCTTCGCCGCGGGGTAAACGGTACGTTATGCCTCAGAACATGAACGGGAAACCAATGGGACAAATCGCTAATGGCTTCCTCCGCTGGGTAAAACCGTCTTACGACGAGGTATCGCTGTTACTGATGTCAGCGACATCGGTGGCCCTCTTGGTCGTGGATTCGGGCCTCAGGCACCAGATTGCAGGTTTGTTCGCCGAACCTGGGAAGCCTGGTCCGGGATATTTTCTGATGTGGGCAGCGGTTATCGTTGGAGGCTTGGGGCTTTCTGTCTTTCATGCTTTTTCCTCCCGACCTAAGACCCCCCTTGAGAAAACGTGGATGGGGGCCTTTGCCATGGCAACGAACGGTATCGCAGGAGTTGCGTGCGGCATGGAACTGTTTGATGAACAGTGGCATGGGTGGTCCCTTTTCCCGCTTTGGAACATCATTTCTGGTGTTGTATTACTTTACCTGATGGCTTTAGCTCCACAAGATGCGGTAATCGATGATAACGCCGCGATGCCGGAAATTGTGCTTGGCATTACCGTTCTTTCCTGTATTTTCGCTTACTGCCAGTATTCAGCGCACATGAGTTGGGCGCTGACTTTTTCCGTCTGCGTTGCCTACTCAACCAGTCTTGATCAACCCGTTCGGAAGATCCTTCGAGTAATGAAAGATGGAAACAAAGCGGAAGCCACACCCACTGACCGAAATTTGCGCCGCGTTCAGCGTCGAAAGTGAAGCGGATAGAGGGCCAGAGATCCTAAATCGGTTAGCCGCTAGCTGCTTTGCTGGACACTAACTGCTACGGTTTCTTGCCAGGCTGACTTGGCTTGCGACTGGTTAAACGGTTGTGCATTCCCCTTGCATTCTGCCGGTTAGCCGTTATACTTTCGCGGTTTAATTCGCCGGGTAAAGGGTTCTGGTTGACGGCGTTGTGGCCGGCGCGGGATTTCGGTTAACCGGTTCAGAGGAGAATGGCCCATGCGATTTGTAGTCTGCATCAAGCAGGTGCCGGAGACGACGGATGTCAAAATCAATCCAGAGACCCATACCCTTATGCGGGAAGGGGTTGTATCGATTGTCAATCCCTTCGATATGTATGCCATCGAAGAGGCGATCCGGATGAAAGCCCGGCTGGGATCGGGAACGGTCACGGCGTTGAGCATGGGCCCGCCCCAAGCTGAGGCGGTCTTGCGCGAAGCGATCGCGATGGGGGCTGACGAGGGAATTTTATTGTCTGACCGGGCCTTTGCCGGGAGCGATACTTGGGCGACCAGCTACACGCTGTCCATGGCCTTGCGCAAGATGGGCGATTACCAGGTCATTATTTGCGGCAAGCAGGCCTCGGATGGCGATACGGCCCAGGTGGGACCGGGCATTGCCGCCCATCTCGATCTACCCCAGATCACCTATGTGCGCCGGGTTGAAGCCCAGGACGATAAGCATATCGTCGCCGAGCGTTTGTTGGAGGATGGCGTTGAGGTGGTGGACTCCCCCCTCCCATGCGTATTGACTGTGGTGAAGGAGTTGAATGAGCCCCGTCTGCCCTCCCTGAAGGGCAAAATGAACGCCAAAAAGGCCCAGATCACGGTTTGGAAGGCGGCCGATATCGGTTGCGATCCCCAGTGTCTTGGCTTGACCGGCTCGCCGACCAAGGTGCTCCGGATTTTTACCCCGCCGGCCCGCAAAGGCGGCCAGATGTTGACGGGCGAAACCCACCAGGTGGTTTCCCAATTGGTCGAAAAAATCAAAGATACGGTATTGAGCGCCCAAGCCTGAGGAATGAGGATACCCCATGACGGACGAACCGATTCAAATCATTAACGACAAATGCGTGCGCTGTGGCGCCTGTGTCAAGGCCTGCCCGTTCGGCGCCATCGCCCAGGCGGAAAAAAAGTCCTTCCCGGTCATCGATCTGCACAAGTGCACCCTGTGCGGCGCCTGCAAGGAAGCCTGTAAATTCGATGCGATTACGATTCAGGCCAAGCCGGCTCCGTCGACCACCGTAACTTTGGACGACTACAAGGGCGTCTGGATTTTTGCCGAACAACACGACGGGGTTCCCCAGTCGATCACTTTCGAACTGCTCGGCGAAGGGCGCAAACTGGCTGATCAGTTGGGAATGAAACTGAGTGCCGTTTTATTGGGAAGCGGAATCCAGGGGCGGACCGACGAGTTGATCGCGCGCGGGGCGGATCTGGTGATCGTAGCCGATCAACCGGAGTTGGCCAGTTTCCAGGATGAGGCGTATGCCGCCGTTCTGTCGGAATTGATCCGGCGCCATAAACCCGCCATCTTCCTCTGCGGTGCGACGACTATTGGCCGCAGTGTGTTGTCCCGTGTCGCAGTGACGGTCCGGGCGGGTCTAACGGCCGATTGTACCGCGCTGGCCATCGATCCGACCACCCACGAATTACTGCAGACCCGGCCGGCGTTCGGGGGGAACATCATGGCGACCATCATCACGCCGAATGCCCGGCCCCAGATGGCCACTGTGCGGCACAAGGTGATGAAGGAAGCCGAGATTATTCCCGGACGGAAGGGGCAGGTTTTGGTTGAGACGTTGTCGCAGGCCCTGCTCCAATGCAGGGCCCGCCGGATCCGGTTTGAGCCGGAAAAGGAAAAAAGCGCCAACATCGCGGAGGCGAATATCATCGTCTCCGGAGGACGGGGCATGCAGAAGCCCGAGAATTTTGATCTCTTGCGGGATCTGGCCGGGGTTTTAGGTGGAGCCGTCGGCGCCTCCCGGGCAGCTGTCGATTCCAACTGGATTGCCTATTCGCACCAGGTCGGGCAGACCGGCAAAACCGTTTGTCCTAAAATTTATATCGCGTGCGGGATTAGCGGACAAATCCAGCATCTGGCTGGAATGTCTTCGTCGGATATCATAGTGGCGATCAATAAAGATCCCGATGCGCCGATTTTCAAGATGGCGACCTACGGAATTGTCGGGGATCTCTTTGAAGTGGTGCCGCGCTTGACCGAGGCGTTTCGGAAATTATTGGCAAAGTAGGTGTCTCGCATTGAAAGGCCCACACGCCACGTGAGGAAGGGGCACTCGCCGGCTTTTGGGCGGTGCCCTCAATCGGGCAACTTATCGCGTATGCCCCGTATGATGCGATGGATGTGATTAAGCTTGTACGCCAAGGGTTCGGGGCGTATAACAGATTCATTGATTTTAGGAGGAATAACCATGACTATGCGGAAAATTATTTTTGGGGTTTGTCTGATTGTTTTGGTGGCGGGGAATATTTGGAGCCGTGGGATTGATGCTCCATCTTCCCTCGTCGTACTGCCTGCCCGTCAACGAGTCGTGGAGTTCGGATTCGACTTGATTTACCGGGAGGGGGTTACCCTGATTTCCTACCAGCAGGTGGGGTCGGATCTGTTGGTGCATCTTTGGAATGGCCGCGAATGGGTTCCGATGGCGCCGGCGGCCTATTTCTCCGGTACGTTCCTGTTGGGTGCTCCTGAGATGGTGGTCCTGGTGGGGGACGACAACTTGTTGCCGACCATGTTCCAAACCGCTCCCGATTGGTGCCGAAAGACCGTTCGTGTTCGGGCTCTGGATATTTCCACCTTGGTGAATCAATGTGGAGCCCTGTTTGATTTCAATGATCAGGACTGGAAATGGTTCGCTGGAAAATACGGTTTGTCCCTGACGGATTCCAATGCCAGCCGTCGTCGCTGGGGCAAATATGGGCCGCCTGGACAAGAATGGTACCGCCAACAGCCTCCGCCGAAAGGCGAACTGCGCCCGGTGGTTTTGCCTTCGGCCGTTGAGCCTGTTCAAGCCCCGACTCCCCCGGCGAACGTGATTCCGGATAACGCCCCTGCGGCTCCCGTGGCCCCTGTGGTCACCACTCCTGCCCCCGCTCCCGTAACCCCGGCTCCAGTTGTTCCGGCTCCGCCTGTGGCTGCTCAGGTGGTTGCCGCACCTGCCTTGCCGACTCCTCCCGCGGCGATTGCGCCAGCCGTGCCTGCGGATCCCGTTGCGCCTGCGGTGACGACTCCGGCGGTTCTGCCCCCGGGGACGACCACTGAAGTTTCGGGCAAGTAAGGAACCGATCGTCGCCAGAGATCAAGGGACGGGATGTTGGGGCCAGAGGTTCTCTGTCGATTAAGATTCTATCGACCTGTCAAATTCGGTCAGGATATAGCGCCACGAGTGCGTGATTGACAGGGGCACTCGCCTAAACTATTCATAAGAAATCAAATCGCGCCGGAATAGCGGCTTGCTTGTTTAATAATATTTATTCAAGAGGAATATCTCTCCCGGCTACTCGATTAGGGCAAGAGGGAATTGATGCCTTCTGACCTTCGAGCGGAACAACAGCTTGCCGGAATGTGCGTTATCGCTGCGAGTGCAGTCATGGTGATCGAGGTGACGCTGGTGTGTCTGGTTTGGCGATTCAGAGCGATGAAGTCCGAACATTCGGTCGCAGATCAGCCCGGACCATAATGACATCCTTCATGTCGCCTGCGTGAAGACCCCGTCTTGCTTAGGGTGGCTGACGAATTCCGTTTTTTTGTATCTGGTCAAAGCGCAGGATTTTGCGCTATTATAAACCCATTTGATGCCCTGAAAGGGCGCGGCTAACAAGCGATTGGGGACTCCATGGAAACACGCGATCGGTTGCGCAAGATTCATCTCGATTTCCACAATTCACCCTTGATTCCCGATGTTGGATCGGAATTCGAGGCCGATCGGTTTGCGGATGATCTCTCCCGGGCAGCGGTGAATTACGTGGTGTGTTTTGCCAAATGCCATCATGGCATGTGTTATTACAACGCCCGCCAGGGACGGCGCCATCCATCGTTAACCTTCGATCTGCTCCGCGCCCAGATCGAGGCCTGCCATAAGCGCGATATCGCGGTCAGCGCCTATCTGAGTGTCGTTTGGGAAGAGGAGGCGGCCCGACTCCATCCCGAGTGGCAGCAACTGGGACCGGATGGCACTCCCCGCCATAAGATTCCTGGAGACCGGTGGGCGACGGTCTGTCTCAATAGCCCGTATATCGAAGAGATGCTGTTGCCCCAGGTCCGTGAAGTGACCGAAAATTACGAGGTCGATGGCCTGTGGTTTGATATGATCCATTTGGATGACAACGCCTGTTATTGCCGGTGGTGTCGCGAAAAAATCAAGGCGATGGGTCTTTCCTATGCCAGCGAAGAGGACGCCTTCAAATTCACCGCCGCCTCGGTCTACGGATTTCTGGATAAATGCTCATCCCTGATCCGATCCCTGAAGCCCGGGGTGGATATCGAATATAATTCGCAGGTGCGGCTGAATCCCCGGGGTGGATTACCTCATATTACCGGTTTTGAAATTGAGTGTACCCCCTCCGAGCGGGGATATCTCTACTTTCCAATGTTTGTCCGGCATGCCCGCACCTTTGGCCTTCCCGTCCGCGGGGTCACGCCCCGGTTTCATCGGATCTGGGCGGATTTCGGAAGCGTAAAAAATGAAACCCAACTCCGGTGGGAAACCTCGACCATGCTGGCGAATGGGGCCGGATGTTCTGTGGGCGATCAACTGCATCCGCGGGGCACGCTGGATCCGTTGGTTTACCGGCGGATTGGATCCGCTTTTGAGGCGGTGAAAGAGTGCGAGGAATGGTGTCTGGGATCCGTGCCGATCACCGAGGCGGCGATTCTGGTCGATGATGATTGGACCGACTTCGGAATTGCCAAGGCGTCCGATGCCGTGTGGGGTGCGACCCGGATGCTGGTTGAGAGCCAGGTGCAATTCAACCTGATCGATCGTGCCGCCGATTTTTCTCCCTATCGATTATTGATTTTGGCGGATAACCGGCGGCTGGATGAGGGCACGATCGGCAAGTTGAATGCCTTCGTCAAGACCGGTGGCGCCGTTCTGGCGGTAGGGGACGGCGGGTGGGCGGAGCGGGACGGTCGGTTTGCCCTGGAAGCCCTGCCGCTGATCGATCACGGATTGACCGAGACGACGGCGAATTACATCCGGCTGGCTGAATCTTTTCGGGGAGCGGTAGAACCCTTCGATTATGTCATTCGATATGCGTTCCGGCAGGTGATTGCCGGCGCTGGTTGCGACTCGTTGGCTCAAACCATTCTGCCCTATTTTGAGCGGACTCCAGAGCATTTCACCTCGCATCACCAGTCGCCTCCCGACCGGCCAGGACTTTATCCGGCGCTGATCCGCAAAGGCCGATTGATGTATTGTGCCGCTCCGCTGTTTGCGGCCTATCACCGGGATGGAGATACTCACTGCCGCCAGATTTTTGCCCGATGCCTGGAGACCTTGTTGTCCGACCGCTTGATTTCGGTGGGACTCCGGCCCATGCTGGAGGTGGGCCTGATGAGGCAGGGAGGGCGACAGGTGGTTCATTTGGTCAATTATGCGGCGACCAAGCGGGGGCTGGCACCCGAAACGATCGAGGCGATTCCGCCGTTGTTTGGGATCCCACTGCGAGTTCGGATGCCCGTGGCGCCGACGAAAGTGTATCTGGTCCCTGACCGACGCGACGTGCCCTTTGAATATATTGGGGGCACGGTTCGATGTGAAATCCCGCGCTTGGATGTCCAAGCCCTGCTCGTCATTGAAACCGAGGTGCCATGAGTCGACTCTCTAACACCATGGGTGTCCATCCCCGTTTATTTTTCAGCGTGGATGACCTGCCCGCAATTCGCAAAAAACTCGCCCATCCCGATTGTCAGCCGACTTGGGATCGCCTGTTGCGGGCCTGTGAGGCCATGGCCGAAGGGACGCCCAGTCCCGTTCACACCCGCCATGTTCGGGCCGCTCATTTGGCCTTCGCCTATCTGATAACCGGTCGGCGGGAATTCGCCGATGCCGCCCGGCGGCTGGCACGAGTGACCGTTGACCTGCCGGATTGGCTCATGGCGAGTGAGCGGAACCCCGCCCGATCGGTCCGGGCTGGGTTGGCCACCGGCGCGGCCTTGGCTGAACTATCCCTCGTCTACGATTGGGCCTATGACGCGTTATCACCTGCCGAGCGGCTGGCGATCGAGGAGGCTTGTTTCAAGAAGGGGATCGAGCCGGCGCTGATGGATATTCGCGAGGGGGTGTATCCCCATCTGACCGATGAGGAACGCGAATCCTTGAAGTGTGGTCCGGTGACGACCGGTCTGATGTCCTCCTTGATCGATGTGCCCGACACGGTTCCGAATTCATCGCGATACACCACCAACGGGATGGGGGTTTTGAACGGGCCGTTGGCGATGGCCGCGTTGGTGTTTGAGGACGGGCGCGACACCCGTGAGGCGTTGGCGGCGGCCGTGATGCAATTGCGCCGGACCCTCTCCTCATTTTGTCCGGAAGGCGGATATCCTGAAAGTCCGCTCTATTGGAATTATTATTTGCGCCATGTCCTGTTGGGACTGGTTCCCTTGAAGCGATTGAAGGGGTTGGACGCCTTGCAATTGCCGTTCATCATCGGGACCGGCAATTACATTCAACATCATATTCTGCCCGGCTTTCGCGAATGCGCCAACACCGCGGACGGGTTTGCATCCACCCATTTATGGCCGGCCATTCCCTTCCTGGCCACCTATTGTCAGCGGACGGACTGGCAATGGCTGGCCCGGAGTCTGCTCCAGGTGGAGTGGGGGGAGGACGGCGAGAATCTGGAATATTCGCTTTTTTACCTGATTTTTTACGATCCGGAACTCCCGGCCCTCCGGCCCTCCCGGAACGAAACGGTCGGTTTGTTTTCCGGTATCCAACATCTGGCGATGCGGAGCGACTGGGATTCTGAAGCGATTCACGCCTTATGGTTGAACGGCCCCGCGAATACCCATCACAATCACCAGCACCTCAACAGTTTAACCGTGTCGGCTTATGGTCGGCGCCTGCTGGTTGAACTGGGCAAATACGATTACAGCAATTCCCAGGACCCCCGGCGCAAAGCCCTCTGTCATAATACCCTGCTGGCGGGGAGCGACGAGCAGGCGATCACCTTGGATAACAGCCAATGGTGTCGCCGTTTACGGGCGGGACAATGGGGCACGGTTTACGGCCTTTTCGAACGGTTACGGCAAGAAGCCGGCGCCGTGATCGCGACCGGGCGCGTGTTCCACGCCTATCCCGGACGGATCCGGAGATTTGATCGAACCCTGGCGTTCATCGAGAGGCGATTTTTTTTACTTCATGATTTCATTGAACTGGAATCCGAGCCGCCCCAGGCGTTGGAATGGCACTTCCATTCCGGTGGCAGCATTGAACGGCTGTCGCAGGGCGCGGTGTTTCATAACGGACCGGCCCAGTTGCGATTGCAGACCCTTGCCGCCTTCCCGTTGGAATCCAGTGTAAGGATGGGGCCGACGGAATTGCCGGAAGGGCCCGGTGTGCCGTGTCTGGACCTCAAGACGAGTGCCCGGACCCGAACCTTGGATTTCTATGCCTTACTGGTGCCACAAAAGGTGGATGAACGACAGGCGTTCACCCTTGAATTCGAAGGGGATGGAGTTCAGGTAACCTGGCAAGGACAGCAATGGCAATACGATCCCACGCTGAGAAAACTAGCAACAATCTTTTAAGGAGACGCAACATGGCGGAAGCTGAAATCATCGTGATGGGGTGCAATACCCTGGCGGACATTCATCCGTTTCTCTACGGACAATTCATCGAAATGGCGGGCACTTGCATCAACGGCGGGTTGTATGATCCAACCCACCCACAGGCCCGGTCCGATGGCTTGCGGGCGGATGTCGTCGAAGGGTTGCGTGAACTTCGGCCGACGCATATCCGCTATCCCGGCGGGTGTGGCGCCACCTATTTTGATTGGCAGGAGTTGGTGGGGCCGCGCGATGAACGGCCGCGCGCCAAACTGTTTCGGACCCAGAATACGGCGCAAAGTACGGCATTCGGAATCCCCGAGGCCCATGCGCTCTGCCGGGAACTGGGTGCGGAACTTTACCTGACCGTCAATGCGCATACCCAGAGTCCCGAAGATGCGGCCCACCTGGTGGAGTATCTTAACTCGACCCGGCCGACCCGCTGGGCCGATCTCCGGCGGACGCATGGCCGGGAGGAACCCTACGGGGTCAAGCTGTTCGGGTTGGGTAATGAGATTTATGGGAACTGGCAGGCGGGTCAGAAGAGCGCAACCGAATATGCGCGATGGTGCCGTGAGGCCATTCTGCAAATGAAACGCGTCGATCCGACCATCCAGGTGGTGGTCTGCGGATTGGGCCGTCCGAATCCGGAATGGGATCGCACCGTTCTATTTGAAACGGTGGGATTGGCGGATATGATCAGCGTACACAATTACTTCGGTCGGCCGATTTTCCGGGATTCCATGTCCGCCTTCCGGGTCTGCGAAGCGATGTTCAACGGGCTGAATGCGTTGATCGACGAGGCGGCGGATACGGCGTTGGGCGTGCATCCGCTGACCCACCGCGAATTGGGTTCACCTCCTGCGGTTCCGTTTCGGCCACTAATCGCCTTCGATGAATGGAACGTGTGGTATCGCAGCAAGCATGATCCAGAACATGATTTGGAGGAATATTTCAATTTCGGCGATGCTCTGACCGTGGCCTCCCTGTTGCATGTGGTTTTGCGCAATGCCCGGACGGTTGGTCTCTCCAATATCAGCCTGGCCTTGAATACCCTGGCGCTGATGATGGCGGATAAGCGGGGCCTATTCAAGCAGACGACTTGGTATGCCCATAAGGCGATCCGGGATGCCCATGCGGCCGGTCGCGTGGTGGAAACGCCCGTCGCGGCCCCGGTGTTCTGTGCCAAACATGAGCGGTTTTTCTGCGGAATCGTGAATCCTGAAAAGGCGCGGGATGAAAAACTTCCCTCCCTGCTTCATTTCAACGATGTGTCGGCGCTGGATGTACTGGCCAGCATCGATGACCATCGGAAGCGGATGACCTTGTCGGTGATTCAAAAGCTGGAGGATCGTCCATTGACCGCCGCCTTGACGTTTCGCGGGGTTACGCCACGGACGGACCGGGTGATGGTGACACGTCTGGTCGGGGCTTCCGTGACGGCCGGCAATACGATGGACCAGCCGGAAGCGGTGCATTTAACCACGGAAACGGTTCGACTCGGCGAAACAGTTACGTTTCCGCCGGCGAGTCTGACGGTTTTCGAATTCGATCTCTGAGAGGCGCATGATGTCGTCGGATCGACTCAATATCCTGGTGGTGATGTGCGACCAACTGAAGGCGACGGCGATCGGGCCCTACGGGAATTCGCTCTGCCCCACGCCCCAGTTGGCACGGCTGGCGGCCACCGGTACCCGCTATGATCTGGCGATGACCCCGCACCCCTTGTGTGTGCCGGCGCGGACGTCGGTATGGACCAGCCAATATTCGAGTTCCCATGGCAGTCAGCGCAATCAGATTTATCTGCAACCCGGACGGCGTCATGCCTTTCAGACATGGAAACAAGCGGGGTATCGGTGCGGGTTGATCGGGAAAAACCATTGTTTTAGGGAACCGGATGACCTGGCCTTGTTCGACGATTGGTGTGAACTGGATCATTTAGGTTTACCCGAGAACGCGCACCATGCCGGACTGGACTGGTGTGTGGATCCGGCGGCAATTCAATCCGCCCATGCTGTCCGGCGCCAAATGCCCCGGCAAGGTTTATCGTTCTCCTATGCGGCAACCGAATTCCCGGAAGCCCAATATGGAACCTCGGTAATTGCTGCCCAGACCCTTCGCTATTTGGAAACCCATCGCGACAATCCATTCGCCTTATGGGTTTCGTTTCCCGACCCCCATTCGCCGATTGAGGCGCCCCGTGCTTGGGTGGATCGGTTTCGGGCGGTGCCCCTGCCCCCGTTCGATGCCAGGGAGGAGAAGGGGATGACCGAGCGAACCCAGGTTTTGCGCCGGATTCACGGATGGGAACCGGGTGATGAACTCCATGTGTGCGCGACGCTGGCGACGTACCTGGCCATGACGGCGATGATCGATGCGGCGATGGGCCGGATTTTAGACGCGCTGGAGCGGTTGGATCTTCGGCGCCGGACTGTTGTGGTGTTTTGTTCCGACCACGGGGATTTTACCGGCGAGCATGGGATCATGGATAAAGGCGGAGCCTTTTACGATTGTCTGGTACGAGTGCCCTTGATTGTGTCCTGCCCCGGTTCCGTGCCGGAAGGTCGGGTTGAATTTGATCCGGTGAACCTAATCGATATCGTGCCGACGGTCCTGACGCTCCAAGGCGAGCCCATCCCTCCGATCATGCAAGGGCAATGTCTTCCAGGGATCGCGGGTTGTGATGCTCGGCGGGAGGCGGCCTTTGCCGAATATGGTGCGGGGGGACCCGCTTTCACCCAGGAGGATGCCGACCGACTGGTGAATCCCTTCGTCGCATCGCTCCAATGGCGAGAGGCGGAGGGGCAGCGCAAAATGATCCGGACCCGGCGCTGGAAGTATGTGCATGATCAGATGGGGGGGCGCGACGAATTATATGATTTCGAAAGCGATTTTGGCGAGCGGCTCAATCGAGCAGACGACCGCGATTATCGGGAAGTGCGGGAGAATTTGTGCCGGCAATTATTGACCTGGAGTCAAAGAGGATAAATATATGAAAATGAAAGCATTGTTGGTGGGTTCAGGCCATTGGGCGCAAAATCACATCCGGGCTTACCAGGCGTGCAAAGAGGTTGAGCTGGTCGGATTGGTCGATGTTTTTCCGGGTGCGGCCGTGGAGGCTGTCGCCAAGCAGTTTGGGATCGGGTATGCCTCGCGGGATCTGCGTGAGGCCGTGAAGGCGGTGAAGCCGGACCTGGTGGATGTTGCCGCCAATCCGCATTACCGGTTGGAAGCCCTTCGGGCTGCGGAGGGGCTGGGGGTCAAACTGTTCAATCTTGAAAAACCCCTGGCTTTAACCCCGGATGAAGCCTATCAAATTGACTGGATGACCCGGGCGGGGAAGGCGCGGGTGGTGGTGGGGCACCAGAAAAAATGGATGAAGACCTGGGCACGCATGGCGAAGGTCATCCGTGACGGGGATCTCGGGCCGATCCGTTTCTACCGGGCCACTTGCATGGGCAATTTATTAGAACAAGGGACCCACTTGGTGGACATGGTCCTGTATTTTCACCAATATCGGCCGCTCAAATGGGTGATGGGACAGGTGGACGATTTGCAGGGATTCGACAAGGAAGGGGCTCCGGCGCCCGATGCAGCGATTGCGACCTTGTGTTTTGACGATGATACCCGCGCCTACCTGACGCTTGGTTCCGCGGGATATGCGGTTCCCGGAGAGGCGGAGTTTTGGTTCCAAATGGCAGTGGAAGCATACGGCGATCGAGGCCATATCAAGAATACCCTGAATCAGAAGTTGGAGATAGCCTGTTACGATAAGGGGACCTTGGTGCGGGAGGATTCCGCCTGGGACACGGATTGGCTGGCGGGTTTGAGCGCTCATCTGGATGCTGCGGCCCGTTATGCCGCCGATCCTGCCGTAGGGCATATCTCTTCGATGGAGAACTCCATTAAATCCTACCAAGCCATCATGGCGATCTATGCCTCGGCGGCAGGCGCCGGACGAGTGACCCTGCCGCAGTCTTTCGGGAACTCGATACTGGCGAAACTCCAGGCCCGCAGGGCTTGAGTGGGTGGGGAGAGTAATCCGGCGCTGGAAATCCAGAAATCGCACGACATGGCTGGGACGATCGGGGATGTCGCCTTAATCCGGCGAAGACGGTTTGGGCTCGGATTGACGGTTGAAGATGCAGGCAATCGTACTCCGGAGTTGTTTTGAAGTTATGGGTTTTTCCAAACAATAATCAGCGCCGGCTATTGTATCGGGGACCATGGGCGACAAGAAGGGGAGGCCGGAAATCAGAATGACGGGACAGGTCGGATAGTAGGTCTTGACCCAGCGGACGACCTCTTCGCCTGAGAACGAGGGCATAATCCGGTCCGTGATAACCAAGTCAAACGTGGTTTCACTAAACCTATCGGTAATTTCCCGGCCCTGGGTCAGGCAGGTAACCTCATGTCCATCCCGGACCAGAAAATGACGGATAATTTCGTTGGCAATCAGGTCGTCATCGATCACGAGGATCTTGAGGGGGTGGATCGGAAGGGCAAAGGTTTCCGATTCGGAATTCTCGGTAAGGGGTAGGGGTGGATTCAAGGGAAGAAGAATCCGGACGGTCGTGCCTTGGCCGGGGGCGGTTTGAATTTCAATTTCACCGCTGTGACGGATGACAGCCTGTTGAACCATGGTCAACCCGATTCCCGTGCCAAATTGACCCTTTGTTGTGAAGAAGGGTTCCAGACATCTTTCGCGAATTTCAGGGGTCATGCCGTTTCCGGTATCATGTACGGATAACACGGCCCGGTCCCCTTCGATTCCGGCTGTCAACGTCAATATGCCGCCCTGGGACATGGTATCGGCCGCGTTATAAATGAGATTCAATAAGGCCGCGCGGATTTGGATTTCATCGGCCCAGAATTCATCCAGTCCATGAATGGCCAGCTCGGTTTTGATCGGGATGGGAGGGGTTGCCTGTTCCCAGCGCAGTCGCGCAGTGGCTAGGATGTCATCCAGGAGGAATTCGGTTTCGATTTTTTGAAGTTGGAGTTCAGGTGGGGGAGTGAATGTTTCTTTCAGGCGCTGGACGATGGCAGTGGCGTCGCGGCTCGCGACGGCGATGATGGAGATGAGCCGTCGGATTTCGGTGGGATTCTCGGACAAATCGGAATTATCGAGGATGAATTGAGTCAAACCCCGGATGGGCATAAGGGCATTATTGAAATCATGGGAGATGCCTGATACCAGTTGGCCTAATGCCGCCAAGCGTTCCTGCTGAATGATGATTTTTTGAGCCTTGCGCAAATCTGAAAGCGCCTTTTGCAGTTGTTGATGGTTGTCTTTCAGGTCGGCCACCAACTGTTCGCGATGCAGGGCCATTCCGAAGGTAATGGCGACATTTTCAAGGAAATGGATGTCGTTCAGGGACATCCGGTCGGGTCGGGAATCAGAGAGATGCAAAAGGCCGATAACCGACGATCCGTCGGAGATGGGAATCAAGGTCAGGGTTTGAATTTGGTGAGTGAGGCAATCCGTCCGCAATTCGGTCGTGGGGGGGGCTTGCCGGAGTTGGGCGTAAGTTTCGGGGAAGTGTCCGCTGAAGAAACTCCCGGACGAGGTGAAGAAGGGGTGCGAGGGATCGGTTCGGCCTCCGATCACCATGCCGCACAGGCAGGACAGAGGGAATTCCCCATTTGCGCAAAGGGGGCAACTGGTGTTAACGGATTGGAGGGGCAACCGGATTTCCGAATGAGTACCGGTGGGGTTTGGCGGGGGCAGGCGATAGAACGGGAATTCCGATCCTTTCCGGAGTCGCATGCTGATTTCTTCCATGCCGGTAAAGTCCTTGAAAAGACTCAGGATGTCATGGATCAACAGGGGGTCGGGACCGGGTTGTTGGATGCGCTCCAAGATCCGGATGGTGAACGCCTGCCGATTTTCGAAAACTTTACGGTCGGCGATTTCCCGGGATAAATCTTCTGTTCGCCGGGCGACTTCACTCGTCAGGGCTTGGGTAAATTCCCGAAGAACCTGGGTATGGTTTCGATAGGTGATATGCTGGTTGAGCAGGATGGGAAAAGCGGCGAGCCCGGCCAGGAGCCCGATTCCGAGACTGACCAGGAGGCGTGCAAAAAGATTTTTATGGAGCATGAGGGAATCATAATTGGCGCCCACCACGTAGACATTTCCTTCGGGCGAGCGTGCGGGGATAAAAACCGCACGGGCCGTTCCCCATTGATCGCTGTAATGGGCATACGCGGGGGTCTGTTGGTCAAAGACCCGGATTAATTCCGGAGGCGCATCGGGATAAGGCTGAAAATACTGATCACGGGGGATGTTTCTGCTTTTAGGGTCAAAGTTGTACGCGGTCAAAAAAAACTGGCCGTTATGGCGGATAACGGTGAAAAGACGATGGAAATCGTTGGCCGTGGCGAGATCCGACAGGCGTTGTGCCTGGACCAGAAATTCTTCACGGGAGATGGCGCCGGGGAGGATGGCTCGATCGTGAAAATTAGGGGGGAGGACACCCGGAACCGCTTGGGCTCCGAGGAGGAGTTGCCGGTCGAGTTGTCGGTTGAATCGGCGGTGGCTGTCCAGAAAAATCAGGGAGATCACCAAGGTGATTCCCACTAGATAAAACACGGACCAGAGGCGAATTTGCCGCGAATTCTTATGAAGCGCATTGATTTTAATGCGGGAATCGGTGAAGTCCATGCTCAATCCTTCTTGCCAGACCATCGCGAGGGAATGTCCATCGGAAGTAAAAAATAATCTTCTATTTATCTGATTGAAGCAAGCGGAAACCGATAACCGAAACCGATGCGTTGGCGCAAGCGAAAGCCTTTTTTCGCAACACTTTTCTATTGTTGTTTGACGCCTGACCCGCGACAATCCAAACAGTTGTCGATTTTCCGGATTAAGGAGATGAAACATGTTGCGTGCGGCTTTTAAAAATGTGGATATCACTCCCCCGGTAGGGACTTTAAAAATCGGATGGTTGATCCGAATTGAATCGAACGCGGTCATCGATCCCTTGTATGCTCGCGTGGCGGTTTTAAGCGATGGGGGAACGACGTTGGGCCTCGTGCAGTTGGACACGCTGTCCATCCGGTGGAGCCAGGTGGATGAGATCCGCCGCCGGATTCGTCAGCGATGCGGAGTCCCCCCCTCCCATATTCTGGTGGGCGCCACCCATAATCATGCCGGGCCGGCCGTGGCCACCTTTGGGGAAACCGTTCGGGATGCGGCCTATATCGAAGAGCTGATTCAAAGGGTGGTGGATGCTTTTGAGTTGGCCTGGCGCAACCGGGAACCGGCGAAAATCGGATTTGCCTCCGGCTTCGAATGGCGGGTGGCTCATAACCGCCGGGTTGTGATGCGGGATGGAACGGTCAAAACCCATGGCGACTTTACCCGATTGCCGGATGCTTTGTGTCTGGAAGGGCCCATCGATCCGGAAGTGGCTGTGATCGATATCCGTTCGGTGGCCGGCAAGAAGTTGGGCTGCATCGTCAATTTTACCTGCCATCCCACTCATCACGGCGGGGATCAGATGCTGTCCGCGGGGTATCCGGGATGCCTGGCTGGCGAATTAAAAAAACGAGGATGGCCGGTGCCGATGTTCTTCAACGGAGCCGCGGGCAATATGCATGATTCCGATCCCACCCGGAGTTGCGGAACGGCGATGGACCAGATCGGCCGAATCCTGGCCGAAGATGTGGCCGGATTGACGAAGAAAATGATCTATCATAAAACCATCCGACTCGGGGCCTCCCTGCAAACCCTCTCCCTCCCATTTCGAAAAATCACCCGTGCCGAAGTACGCGGGACGGTTTTTGGCGCCCAGCGGTTTGTCGATCCCGCCGCGTATGATCAGACCATTCCGGGCCTCGTGGCCAAAATCCGGCGGGACCGGGTTCAAAAAGCCGATAGTCAAGTGTTGTTTATCGGGGATTGGGCGGTGGTGGGGGTCCCCGCCGAATATTTCGTGGAACACGGCTTGCGGATAAAATTGGAAGCCGCGCCGATGCGCGCCCTGATTTTTGGCTTTTCCAACGGCATGATCGGATATGTGCCGACCCGGGATGCCTTTCAACGCGGCGGCTATGAAACCACTTTTGGGCTGGTGAGTCACATGGCGCCGGAAACCGGCGATCTGATGGCCGATTCAGCGATCCGGTTGATCCGGCGCGAAATCCGCGAGCGGACGACCCTGGCGAGACGACGGAACAAAATACTTAAAGGAAGAAAATCATGAAACTGGCCGTTATGTCCTACACCTTGTCGAGGAGCGTTTCCGCAGATCAATTCGATATTCCGGCCATGTGCCGGCTGGCTCAAGAGCTGGGAATTGACGGGATTGACATGGTTTCCACGTATGGTCGCAAAGCCGCCGACCTCCGCAAAATCGTTGACGATCACGGATTGAAAACGATCTGTCACACGTTCATGGCGGATTTAAATGTGACCGATACGGCCGCTTTGCAGGCCGGCTTGGATGTGGTGCGACAAGGGATCGAGAATGCCGTGGTGTTGGGGACCGACAAGGTGATGGCTGTCACACCAGGCAAAGTCGGTGTCGCCCGCGATAAAACCCGGCGCAATTTTGTGCGGGGTTTGCAGCAGGCCTTGCCTTGGGCGCAGGCCGCCGGGATCACCCTGACGGTGGAAAACTTTCCGGGAGCGGACAGTCCTTTTGTTATCGCGGCGGATTTCAAGGCGGCCTTGAATGACCTCCCGGAATTAAAACTGACCTTTGACAGCGGCAATGTGTTTACCGGCGGCGAAGATCCGGCCGATTCATTCAGGCAATGTGCAAAACAGGTGGTTCACTCCCATTTCAAAGATTGGGATGTGGTGACCGAAGGTGGACGGATAAGCGGGCTGGATGGCCGATCCTACAGCGCGGCGCTGATTGGGGAGGGTACGATGGCGCCCTTGCATGGACGGGTACTGGATGCGATGCGCGAAGCCGGCTATTCGGGATATATCGATATGGAATACGAAGGCCATAAATATCCGGCCGATGAGGCCACCCGGTTGATCGCCCGTTATTTGCGGTCGTTGGCGAAGGAGTTGAAGTAGATTCCGATGCACCGATCCATTTATCGTGACTCCGGGTTCCTCGACGGGGCGGAGCCCGTTTCATACCTATAATTATTGAATAGACCGGCTATTTTTTGCGCAGACTCAGCCGGTGGGCAGACAGGGATTGGTCGGCAAAAATAATTTCGAAATCCGTTCGTTCCTCCAGGGTGGGGAGGAACGGGGGCGAAGGTTCGAAGCGCAGGTCCGGGGTGGCCACTTTTTGCATGGCCGCGAAATAATCCGTGTGATCGGTGGCCAGATGCAGGTGCCCACCCGGTTTGAGGATGCGATGGATGGCATCCATGAATGCGGCATTGACCAGTCGGCGGGGATGGTGTTTGCGCTTGGGCCAGGGGTCCGGGAAGAAGGCATAACAGGTGTCCACCGCGCTGTCGGGGACCAGTTTTTCAACCGTCTTCTGGATGTCGGCACAAACCAGGCGGATATTGGTCAAGCCCCGGTCCCGGGCGCGTTGGTTTAGTTTTCCGAGTCGGCGGAGTTGGAGGTCGACGCCAAGAAAATCGCGGTCGGGATGGGCTGCCGCATGCGCCATCAGAAAACGACCTTTCCCACATCCCCAGTCAATTTCAATCGGGCGGGAGTGGGGGAACAACGTGGACCACAAAAGGGGGGTGTAATCTTCGTCTTCCCACAGAATCGGGACATCGCCGGTCCATTCCTTACCTTTGCGTTCCCGGGTCATCAGCGACCAAAGAGCCGGGCAAAGAATCCACGGGGATGATCAATAACCGTCATCCCCTTCTCAATAAAATCCAAGGCGAAAATCTGGAAACGGTCTGCGCCCATGGAAGGTTTGTACTTCTTGCAGGCGGAGAGCAACCCCGTTTTTCCGGCTTCCACATACTGGTTGATCCGGGCATTTTCCTGGGATCGTTTTCGGGCCAGGGACAGAAAAAGCGGCATGAAGGTTTTAAAGAGGCGATTTTTGGCTTCCCAGTCACCCCGGCTACAGGCGACGATATCCCGATCCAGCAGGCGCAATTCCTCCTGTTTGATGGAGGCGGCATCTTGGTTGCCGACTTTCAGGGAGATTTTCATGGAACGGGATCTCTTCGATTAGGGAGCGGAAGGGGGAGTGGTCGGTTTGTTATCTGAGGGGGGTGCTTCGCGAGACTCGTCTTCGCGTCCTTTTTTAAACTCGCTGAGGCTGCGCCCCAACGAACGGGCTAGATCAGGCAATCGGCGGGCACCGAAAAGGAGCAAAATGATGAGCAATACGACGATGAGTTCTCCCATGCCGATCTGCCCCCCGAAAATTCCCAGCGGTAACAGTGTCATAAAAACCTCCCAATAATCTTTACATTATCACTTTTTTTACGATCTCTGGCAAGTGGAACCTCGCGGTGTCTGCATTTTAATGGAACCGCCATGAATACATTGGACTGGCTTTTTCGCTGGGGCCCGATAAAATCCGGAAAAGATTCGGAGTTTTCAAATGAGATGGAAATGGACCCCTTGGCCACCTTGGCAAAAAACACCCTCTGTGGCGGTGATCGAACTCAAACTCCGTGAAATCAGCCAGCTTTTCAATAGTTTCGATCCTTCGCCGTTTAACGAAAAAGACCTCGATGATGATGCGGAGGACTATATCGTCAGTTGGGCGCGGGAACTCCCCCAGCGGAGTCCCTTGCGGCTGGTTATCCATCTGGATAATCCCCCATCCAGCGGCGAGGTAGGGCAGGTGGAGAATGCGATTCGACATTTTTTCAACTACAAGGCGGAACTGAGCCGATTGGCTTTCATGCAATTGATGCGACAAGGCCGGACGAGCCTGGTTATCGGCTTGTTATTTATGGCGGCTTGTTTAGGGACTGCCCAAATTCTGGCCCATTACCATCCTGCCAATTTATTTTTGGAGATTTTACGGGAGAGTTTGACCGTCGGAAGTTGGGTTTCACTCTGGCGTCCACTGGAGATTTACCTATACGGGTGGTGGCCCCTGCGAAATACCTGGCAATTATATCGCAAAATGAGCCGGCTGACGGTCGAATTCCGGATCAGTGGCCACGAATTGATTATCCCCCCCCGTTTTTCACAAGGAATCGGCTGATTGTAGGCGAATTGGCCTTCGATTGAGATTGACGATTTCCCTACGGGACGGTAAGATTATCCCGTAACCGCGTATTCAAGTGACACGATAATCTGGAAGAGGACAGGGATGAATTCAAGCGAAGAGATTCAAGATGTTGTTGCCGCCAACCGACCGCCGGTTGCGCGGATTATGCTGGTTGATGATCACCCCATTATTCTCCAGGGTTTGGCCGCCATGATCAACTACCAGACGGATATGAAGGTGGTGTGCGATGCCACGTCCATTGCGGAGGCCCTGGGAAAAATAGCGACAGGGACGCCTGATGTTTTGATTGTCGATTTGTCGCTGAATGGGGTCGAAGATGGAATTGATTTGATTCGCAAGGTTCATGATCAATATCCCAGTCTGTCCATGATTGTGTTTTCCACCCACTCGGATGCGCAGCATGTCGAAAAATCCCTCCGGGCTGGAGCCCGCGGGTATGTGACTAAAGCCGATGGCCCGGAAGTTTTGTTGAAAGGCATCCGCGAAATTTTGAGCGGGCGTTTGTTTGTCAGCGAAGACATGCGGGATTACCTCTTGCGGCAATATCTGGACGACGGTTCGCAAAATAGTCGTCCGGGCGTTACGCAAAAGTTGACTCCCCGGGAACGGGAAGTGTTCAAGTATTTGGGCACCGGCATCAGCACGCGCGAGATTTCCGAGAAGATGGGCTTGAGCGACAAGACCATCGAGACCTATCGCGAACATATCAAGGCCAAGCTCCGGTTGCGCAACGCATCGGAATTGGTCTATACGGCCATCAAGGCGGCCGAGTCCGGCGAAATGTAATGCCCCACCCGGTTCAGGCGGTTTCCGCCTGAACCGAATGCCTTAATGATCCCATTCCACGATGCGTTGGCGATAATGGAGATAATTCGCCAAGCTGACATTGTCGGGTACCCCGTGATCACAAGTCGGCCAATAATCGGGCATAAAATCGTGACGGCGTCATTTGAAGACCCGTAAATGGCGTCCGGCGGCATCCTGGATGATTTCCTCTTCGCCCTCGACTCGGATCACACGGGATTCGAAAGTGGGAAGGACTGGCGGTTCGCACCAGCCGAGATTCAGCGGGATGGCGAATCGCCCCGGAGGATCGAATTGGAAAAATTTCTGCGCCTGCCAATCGTCAGGCAATCCGTCGGTTTTCCATCGTTGGATGGCCTCCTCCCAGATATAAAATTCACCGCGGGGCAAATGATCGACGGGCTTGAAATCGTAAATTGCGCGAAGCCGTTGACCGGGAGACATCGAAGTCATGGCGTATCTTCCATTACTTCCGCATTGCGGGCATTTTCCTTGGCGGCAGAATCGCGCGCGGACTGGGCCGCGCGGCGTCCGGCGTCGACCGCGGTTTTGCCGGTCAAATCGTTAATGAGGCTGGGTTGTGAGGGGGTGGGGTTGGTGATCGGCGGGAGGATCATCCGGGGGGCGGGCGGGGTATTGGTTTCAGATTCCTGGGTCGGCGAGGGTCGGTTACAGGCGGTGAGGAGGATCATTAGTGCGATGAAAGGGATGGTTTTCATAAGGGCTCCTGTTTCCGGGGAATATTGGGTCAGGTAATGAGCTGTTTCAAGTGAAATGTTAGATGACAACAAAAGTACCTGGTCGCCAACTTCCAGGTTGCCACGTTCAATGAACTCATCTGTGGGGGCGGACGTCGGCCGCCCTTCCCCGACCCCCGCCGTCGATTTGAATGTGCACTCCAGTGAATACCCTCCCCCCCCGCCACCCTCGGGTTCGACCGATAGCCTGACAGCCACCCAGTTGGCATATCGGGTGGCAGGGAGATCCCTTTTGCCTGAACGAAAAAGAATAAAATCGCAAATCCGCTCATAGCCCTTCGGTTAATATGAAAGTGGGCTGCCCTCCAAAAATGGTTTATGGTAAACCGTAAACCGAAGGAGTCACCCGTGCGGGGCTCCAAGCTACTTGTCGTAGCGAACAGGAGGTGCAGCCCATGAATGCAGTATATGTAGGACTCGATGTGCATCGCAAGCTGACAGTTTACGTCGTTGAGGATGCCGACGGGAAGATAACGGCTGAAGGAAGCGTTCCGACGCATCGCGAGGGGATTCATTCGATGATCGAGAAACATGCATTGGAAGCAGGGACACGCGTGTGCATGGAGAGCGGAGCTCAAGCTGGCATCGTGTGTGACGCGCTTGAGGAACGGGGACTGATTCCGGTTGTGGTGGATGCGTCCGAGGTTCGAAAGAAGGCGCGCCGAATAGGGCAGAAGACGGATCGGCGAGATGCTTTTGAGATCTGCGATGGGCTCAGACGGGGTATCTGGGATTCGATCGTCTTCATGCCCTCACCGACGATTCGACGTTTGCGGCGTATTCTCTCACGGCGACGTCATTTCGTTCGCCTGGGTACGCAGCAGATTAATGCTGCCCGTTTTCTGTTTCGTGTCGAAGGACTTTCACACAAGGGGCCAGCCGGTTTGACCACGGCAGGGGGGTGGGCCAAGGGGATGGCTGACGAATCGGCCGCCCCCATCCGGGAACACCTCGCCTTGCATGCGAAGGTTTGGGAAGTGGCCAACGAACATATTACGAGTTTGGAGAAGGAACTCCGATTGGCCTTGGAATCCGTTGAATCCATCATGGAGCTTCTGATCAGCGTGCCTGGCGTTGGGTTAATAACGGCCGCTTCGTTCATTGCGGTCATCGGGGATCCGACTCGATTCCGAGATAGCAATCATGTGGTCAGCTACTTGGGCTTGGCTCCTTCCATGCATGACAGCGGGGATACCGAGCGGCAGGGGCACATCACCAAAGCCGGGTCATCCTATATGCGGAATCTTCTATGCGAGGTGGCTCAGCAGACGTCCAAACGTAGTCATCCCTTGAATCCCTATTTTGTGCGAGCGATGGCCAAGGGTGGATACAAGAAGGCGGCGGTTGCCGTTGCCCAGCGTTTGGCGAGAATCCTGTATCGGCTGTGGTTGAACCATCAGCGCTTCGATGTGTCGAAACTCAATGTTGAACGGGATGGGACGGCACGCACCCAGATTTACGACTGGAAGATCAAAAAACCGGCATTGGAGGTGGCCTGATAAACGACTCGACGATTGGTAATAACAGATTCTCTTTCCAGAACTCACTGCTTTTCGACGTTGACCTCTATGAGCTTGTTGACCCACAAGGTCTTCCTTCGGTTTGAGGCACGTCGACCGAATAATAACCTGAAGCATAGACCTCGAATAGGGGCTTGGAGGAGCTGGATTGGGAATCAGGACCGGAAGGGTAGCGCATAAAACGGAAAGGGAGGCGTTATTATGCTTGAACCACCACTTTCATAGGGACAAGCTCAGGGCGGGAGCGGGGCTACATCGCAGGGGCAAGTATATTAATCGCAGATGCTCCCCGTCCTCTGGGGACTCGATTTTAATCTTTCTTCGCGGCCTTTTTTGCGTTAAAAGAAACCTGACGTTATTCTTTGCCGGTCAATTCTTCTTGAGGGGCTTTATGAGACGGAAAATCGGCAGCCCGATTTCTATGATCAGGCGGGGGTGTTGCCTGGTTTTGCTTTTGATTCTCCCGGTACAGGCCAAGATGGACCTGGTCACGCTGCCGAAGCGGGACGGGGTGCAGGTAACGATTTACAACTCCGCGGATTTGACGCTGGTGCGGGAGACGCGCGAGTTGACCTTGCAGAAGGGGATCAATCGGCTCCAGTTCAGTTGGGCCAACACGCTGATTGATCCCACAAGTCTGGAAATGCTGCCGAAGGCGCATGCGGATAAATTGGCGATTGAGGATTTGACCTATCCGCCGCGGACCCAGAACCTCGGAATCTGGACGATCAAGAGCCAGGTGAGCGGGAAGGTGCCGGTGGAGATCACCTATTTAACTAGCGGACTGGACTGGCGTGCGTTTTACATGGGGACGTTAAGCGGGGACGAGAAGACGATGCGGTTGGAAGGTTATGTGCGGGTGGGGAACCGGAGCGGGGAGGATTATGAGGACGCCCAGGTCCGGTTGATTGTAGGCCAAGTCCATTTACTCGATCAAATTGCCGAATTGGCCCAGCGGCAATATCCGTATGGGGCGCCGGCGGGTTTCGGGTTCCGAGCGAAAGGTGATAGTGATGTTAGAGAGCGAAAAGATGAAATGAACAAGGTCGAAGAGGCGGAGGTGAGTGCCGTCTCTGGTTACATGATGTTGACGGATGCTGCCGCCGCCCCCAAGGAAATCATCAAAGAGGGGCTCAGCGAATATTTCCTCTATACCATTGAAGGAAAAGAGACGATTCCGAACGAATGGGCGAAACGATTGCCGAGCCTGGGCCCGTTCGACGTGCCGGTGGTCAATCTTTACAAATACGAAGAAGAGCAATATGGGGCCGGGGTGGTCCGCTTCTTAAGTTTTACGAATGATGAGGCGCATAAGCTGGGGCAAACCCCGATTCCTGACGGGATGCTGCGCGTGTTCCGGACCGCGGACGAGGTGGGGCATTTGTCCTATGAAGGCCAGTCGGAATTCAAATACATTCCGGTGAACGAGAAGGTGGAATTGAATTTGGGCGGGGTGGAGAATGTGGTGGTGACGCCGACCCTGATGAATTTCAAAACCGAAAACTTTACCTTCGATTCCGACCGGAATGTGTCCGGCTGGGATGAAGTCAAGACCTTCAAAATTGAAGTTAAAAACACACGGCCTGTGGCGGTGAAGGTCGAGATTCAGCGCAATATCCCGGGAGTGAAATGGGATTTAAACCCGGATGGGGATTGCGGTCTTTACGAAAAGGTCGATTTAGATACCGTGAAATTCACCTTGGAATTGCCGCCGCGCTCGCAAAAGGAATTCAAATACACCGTTCGTGAATATCAAGGAAAACGCGCGGAGTAAGATGTCAAAGAGGTTTGAAACTGGTAACTTGAAACTTGAAACCATCGCCTGACCTTGGGTGGGGGCTGTGACGGGGGAAATGCCCTTACGGGCACACAACCGTTGTTCGTAGTGACGCCGTAAGGCGTTGCCCCCCGTCACTGTGGCCAAAATTATGCAGTTAAAACTAGCAGGAGGCTAAGATGAAGATGACAACCTGGATACGGAGCGGGCTATTGACGGTCCTCGGATGTGCCGTCGGACTGGGAAGTGCGGAGGCCCGGGTGAAGATGGTGGCGCTACCGGAACGGGCGGCCACGGTCATCCGGCTGGATAACCCCTCGGCCACCTTGATTGAGGAAGAACGGGTTTTGACGCTTCAAAAGGGGGTCAACCAGGTTGATTTTTCCTGGAACGGAGTGAGCATTGATCCCGATTCCATCCGGTTGAAAGTGTTGAATCATCCGGACCAGGTGACCTTGCTGAATGTGAGTTATCCGCCCAACGAGGCGGCCTTGGTGTGGGAGATCAGCAGTGCCGAGCCGGTTGAAGAGCGGGTGCGGATCAGCTATCTGCTGGCCAACATCGACCGACTGATCACCTATCGGTTTTTGGCCAACAAGCCCGAAACGCAGGTGGATTTCAAGAGTTACCTGGTGCTGCGCAACTTCTCGGGCGAGGATTTCGGGACATCGCGGGTTCAGCTCGATTACGGCGAAGCTTTCGAGCAGGCCATCGGGCATGAGGAGACCAAGCAATTATTGTTCCTGGACGCTGGGAAAGTGCCGATCACCAAGGTCTGGGAATTCGACGCCAACCAGTTGCCGTGGGATCCGGAAAAAGTGGAAGGCAACGTGGGGATTCCGGTGAGTTATCAGATTGAAAACAAGGAGGCTTCCGGACTGGGTAAAAATGCCTTGTGGGGCGGAAAAGTCCGGGTCTTCCAGGATGATGGACATGGCAGTACGATCGTCCTAGGTGAAGATTCCGCGGCCCTGGTCCCCGTGGGCGAAAAGATGAAGGTGAATATCGGCGATAGCCGGGATATCAAGGTGGTCCAGCGCAAGATGAAAGAGGAGCGCATCAATTTGCGCAAGAATGTGAATGATCAGGTGGTCCTCTACGATACCGACGAGATTATTAAAACCACTTTGGAGAACTTCAAGGATTCCCCGGCGGTTCTAACCGTCATCGAATATATCCCCGGGCAGTGGGACATGGTCGAGTGCAATCTGAAATACGAAAAGAAAAACTCCGAGAAAATCGAATTTCAGGTGGCGCTGAATCCGAAAGAGAAAAAAGAGCTGATGATGCACTATCAACGGCGGAATCTTCGCTGAGATCAGGAGATCATCATGAAAAAACTACTATTAACATTTTGGGTGATGAGCTTCCTGGTTCCCGTGAGCGGTTGGGCCAAGATGGATTTGGTGACCCTTCCCAAGCGGGACGGAGTGCAGGTGACGATTTACAATTCCGCGGATTTGACTCTGGTGCGGGAGACACGCGAATTGACCTTGCAGAAAGGGATCAACCGCTTGCAATTCAGTTGGGCGAATACGCTGATCGATCCGACGAGTTTGGAGATGCTGCCGAAAGCGCAGGCGGATAAACTGGTAATTGAGGATTTGACCTATCCACCCCGGACGCAGAACCTTGGGGTGTGGACAATCAAGAGCCAGGTGAGCGGGAAGGTGCCCGTGGAGATCACCTATTTAACGAGCGGACTGGACTGGCGGGCCTTTTACATGGGGACGTTGAGCGGGGACGAGAAGACGATGAAGCTGGAAGGGTATGTACGGGTAGGGAACCGAAGCGGAGAGGATTATGAGGATGCCCAAGTCAGGTTGATCGTGGGCAAGGTGCATATGCTCGATCAGATTGCTGAGTTGGCTCAGCGGCAATATCCGTATGGCCGCCCGGACGTGTATCCGACTTCCGCTGCGGCTCCCATGGTGATGGATGAAATGAAAGAAATGAGAGCACCCCGGGCCGCGATGAAAATGGCGATGGCCTCCTATGGCGGGAGTGCGCCCAAGGCCATCATCAAGGAGGGCTTGAGCGAGTATTTTCTCTACACCATTGAAGGGCAGGAAACGGTTGCCAACGGATGGGCGAAGCGCCTGCCGAGTCTGGGGCCGTATGCCGTACCGGTTGTGAATCTTTACAAATATGAACAGGAGCGCTATGGCAAAAGTGTGGTGCGATTCCTGAGTTTTAAGAATGACGAAGCGCACAAGTTGGGGCAGACCCCAATCCCCGGGGGCATGCTCCGGGTTTGCCGGACGGTGAATGAGGCGGGCTATCTGTCCTATGAAGGCCAGTCGGATTTTAAATACATTCCGGTAAATGAGAAAGTGGAGTTAAATCTTGGCACGGTTCAGAACGTGGTGGTGGAGCCGACCCTGATGGATTACAAGATCGAGAATCACACTTTTGACAACAACCGGAATGTGTCCGGCTGGGACGAAGTCCGGACCTTCAAGATGGAAGTCAAGAATACGCGGCCGGTGGCGGTTACGGTTGAAATTCAGCGTAATTTTCCCGGTCAGAAATGGGATTTGAAGTCGGAGGGGGATTGCGGAAAATACGAAAAGGTGGATTTCGACACCGTCAAATACACCTTGGAATTGCCCCCGCGGAGTGTGAAAGAATTCACCTATACCTTGCGCACCTATCAGGGGAAACGGGTGGAAGCGGCTAAATCAAACTAGACGGTACGCAGGGCGTAGAGATCGGCGTCTTTTGAGGACAGATGTGCTCTACCTTCAGGTCGGGAATTGCAGCGCAATAATAGCGCCGGATGGTGGAACCCATAACCACGAGACTGTATGTACTGACCGATAGGGGGCAGGGGAATCGTGAAAATCCTGGTTGGAAGTTTATCGATGAGCCATTAATTCTTCCGAAGGCACTTCACAGGACAGGCTGTGTCCTAATTTCTTCTCGATTTCCGGCAGGGTAAAAGATTCGTTTTCACAGGCGAGCGTAATCGCCAATCCCGTAGCGCCGGCCCGACCCGTACGGCCGATGCGATGGACATAATCCTCCGGTTCATACGGGATATCGTAATTGAAAACATGGGTGACGCCCTCGACGTGCAGGCCGCGCCCGGCGACATCAGTGGCGACCAGAATGGGCGTGTCACCCTTACGGAACGACTCGAGAATGCGCAACCGTTCACCTTGGCTGACTTCACCGGATAGCATGGCGCAGGGCATACCGTTGCGGGCCAACCCTTCGCTGACATGCCGGCAAGTGTCGCGTCGATTGGCGAAAATCAGGGCGCGGGTGGGCTTCAAAGTTTTTAATAGATTCCGAAGAAGTAATCCTTTTTGGCGGGAAGAGACCAAAAAGACTTTCTGCTCAATGGTGTCGACGGTCATCTTTTCCGGTTCGATTTCGACGCGGACCGGTTCTCTGAGCCAGTTTTGGGCCAAGCGGTGGACCTCGGGAGTGAGGGTGGCGCTAAAGAGGAAGGATTGACGTTTTTCGCGGGGCGGTAAGGCGCGAATAATCCGGCGGACATCGGGGATGAATCCCATGTCGAGCATGCGGTCGGCCTCATCCAGAATCAGGATTTCAGTCTGGCCGAGGTGAATTTTACCCTGTCCCATGAAATCGAGCAAACGGCCGGGGGTTGCGATCAGGATATCCACGGGATGCTTTTCCAATTGGGTGCGTTGGCGGGCGTAGTCGAGCCCTCCAAAAACAACCAGGGAATGGAGCGAAGTGTGGTAGGTCAAGGCGTCGGCATCGCGTCCAATTTGAATTGCCAATTCACGGGTGGGCGCCAGGATCAAGGCGCGGGGGGTTCCCGGCGCGGGATTGGGACGGGGAATTTTGAGACAGCGTTCAATAATGGTAATCAGGAAGACGGCGGTTTTTCCGGTACCGGTCTGGGCCTGGCCGGTCACATCATGGCCGGCCAGTGCTGGTTCCAAAGACTGGGCCTGGATGGGGGTACAATATTTGAAATTCAGGTCGGCCAGGGCGTGCAGTAATTCCGTGTGCAGGCCGAATTCAGCGAAGCAACGCTTCCCTTCAACTGGCTCAATCGGAAACTGGTCCGGTGTCCATTTTGCGACCGGTGCCCGAACCGCGGGCACTGGCGGACGGGGCGGGGTCTCCGTCCGGGCGGGGGCGGGACGATGGGCTGGACTGCGGGGGGGGGCGGAATGGGAGGAGGGCGGCGGTTTCGCTGAATGCGCAGTTTTTTTTAAAACGGGAGCCGTTGAAGATTTCGCTTTTTTCGCGGGGAAAAGCAACTGACCGATACGACGAATTAATCTTTGAACCATAAGTGCTGTTAAAATACCGGCTTTTGGACGCGAAACCAAGTAAAAAATACTTGCACGAAGGATTCGTTTTTTGCAATATAAGA
Source organism: uncultured bacterium (assembly GCA_903824675.1). Classification (GTDB taxonomy): domain Bacteria; phylum Verrucomicrobiota; class Kiritimatiellia; order CAIKKV01; family CAIJXV01; genus CAIJXV01. The sequence continues at coordinate 111,457 of CAIJXV010000116.1, read as the reverse complement.
TTTTAGCAGTGGATTCGATCGTCAGGCAACAGTCCTTGGGACTGCGGGAGCGACCATGAATGATGATACAAAGTCCGGAATCCGGGGATGGGCGGAGTCATTGACCGGTGGTGCGGCGCGTCAAATGGGCCGTGGGGCGATGGTCCTTCATTGGGTCGGATGGGTTGCCGTTATGGCCGGCCTGGGGTTGGTTGCCGGATGCCGGACGATTTCGCCGGGCGGGGTACCCTCGATTGAAACGACGCTGACGGCGGGTGGAAATGCCCAACTCGGTTCGGATGTGTTTCCGGCTCAGGAACTGGCCGAGCATTTGAAGAGTGCAGGGGCGGGCCGGGCGACGGCCATTTTTCTGGTGATTCCCCGAGATATGAACCAGTCGACCCTGTCCGGTTTTTCACGTGAGCTCCGCAAGGCGGGTTTTCAGAAAATCATTTTCAAGCGTCCGATGAAGCCGGATGCCTCCGTCCATCCCAAGGAGGGAATCCCCTGAGGTGGGATCCTTAAAACTTGCCGCCGAAAACGAAAACGCGGGTGTGAACTTGCCCGGTTGTTAAATACGCGTTCTGTCAGACGTCCGATAGTTTGTCGTCCGCGCATCCGATGAGGATGCGATTGAAAGATCATCATGAGCATAAAAATGAGTTGGATGAATCGGGGGGGGCTGGGGTGGATAGTGGTTGGCCTTTGGATGGTGGTGCGTCCGGTCACCAGCACGGCGGTGTCCCAGGAAGAATGTGTGCGGGAGATGTTGGCCTCCAACCCGGACTTGAAAGCGTCCCAGGAACGATTGGTGGCCTCACGGGAAGCCATTGACCAGGCGCGATCCGCCTGGTATCCGCGGGTGGTTGCGAGTGGAATGTATTCTCGGACCGATAATCCGCCCCAGGCGTTCATGATGGCCCTGAATCAAAAAACCTTCTCCATGGAGCAGGATTTTAATCATCCGCCCGATACCGATAATTTACGGGGGTCGATGGGAGTTCAATACCGGGTCTATGACGGGGGCAAACGGAATCTGGATATCCGCCAGGCCGATCTTCAGGCCCGGTTGAATCAGCTCGCACTTGAGGCAACCCAAAATGCCCTGATACATGAAGTCACCCGGGCTTATTTCGGGGTGTTGCAGGCCCGTGCTTTCATGCAGGTTAACGAGGAAGCGCTGACTTCGCTGGCTGAAAGTCGGAGAGTCGTGTCGGAACGGCTGAATGCCGGGGCCGTGGTCAAAAGCGATTTGCTGAACGTGGATGTGAAAATGGCGGAAGCGCAGGAAGATCTGATCCGGTCCAGCAACGGGTGGACCCTGGCCCTTGCGGCTTTAAACACGGCCATCGGCAAGCACTGGGTCACGGCGGATCGGACCTTGGATCCGGTTCGGGAGGTCGAGATTCGACAACCCCTTCAGCGAGAGGATCCCATAGGACGACGCCCGGAACTAGCGATTTCCCGGCTGGCGATCAAAGCCCGGCAGATCGAGGTGGATCGGGGGACGTCGGAATATCTGCCCACGTTGTCGGCCCAGGGCTCGCTGGATTGGGATAGCGATCCGGGTGAAGATTTTGAACGGAGTTACTGGGTCGGCCTGGTGGCGGAATGGGAGGCATTCGATGGATTTCGCCGGAAACATGCCGTACGGAGTGCGCGGGCCTCGCTGCGAGGGGCGGAGCAGGAATTGGCGGCCCTGACCAACCGATTGATGTATGACTGGAACGATGCCTATCTCCAGGTTCAAGCGGCCAGTCAGCGTTTGGAGGTAACGCGGACCGCTCAGGCCACTGCAAATGAAGCCTTGCGGATGATCCGGGAACGATATCAGAAGGGCGCGGCGGATATTACGGATTTACTGGCCGCCCAGGTGGCCGAAACCGCCATGCGAACCCGCGACTCGTCCGCATTTTATGATTACCTGGTCGCCTGTTCGAATGTCAAACGGGCGGAGGGGGAGTTGGTACGTTCTTTTCAAAAAACAGACGGACAATAAGTCGGAGGGTTATGCCATGAATATTTCCTTGCGTTGGATCCGTGGACTCCGGGTCGTCACCCAAATCGGGGTGGGTTCCCTGGCCATGGTGGGCTTGATGATTTGGGCGGCCGGGGGGTGCGTGGAAAAGGGGCCGGAAGGGCGCCAAGCTCTGGATGAAGGGGAGCCGTTTTTGCCCGGAACACCAATGATTCAGGTCCTCGCGACCAATTTGTCGGCCAGGATCCCGGTGATGGGCACCACCGCCTCTGAACAAACGATTCAAATCAGCCCCCGGCTGAGCGCAGAGGTGCAAACGGTGACCGTGCGGGCTGGAGACCGAGTCAAGGTGGGGGACGAGTTGGTGCGGTTGGACGATCGGGAGATACGGAAACAATTGGCAGTGGCTGAATCCCAACGCGCGCTGGCGGATCGTGAGTTTCAACGGGCGAAACAACTATTTGAGAAAAGCGCCACGACCGAGCAATCCCTGACGGCGGCCGAATCCGCAGCCCAGACCGCGAAAGCGAATGTCGACCGGGTCAATGTCCTGCTGTCCTATGCGCATTTGGTGTCGCCGATCGAGGGGGTCGTCATCGAGCGTCGGATCGAGGTCGGGGATATGGCCAATCCGGGCCAGGTTTTGATGACGATTTACGATCCGAAACGCATGCGAATCGAGACTCCGGTGCCGGTCCGATTGATCGACCGGTTGGCGTTGGGAAAGACGGTGGAAGTCACCATCGATCATCCCTCGATACAGTGCCAGGGGAATGTGGAGGAAATAGTGGGCGCTATCGATCCGCTGAGCCGGACCCGAAAGGTCAAGGTCCATTTGCCGGAACAGGCCGGGATATTGCCCGGAACGTTTGGCCGCATATGGGTGCAGGATCTTCCGCGGCCCTTTCTCTTGATTCCCCCCAGTGCCCTACAGCGATGGGGGCAACTTGAAATGGTGGAAGTGGTCCGGGGCGACCGGCGCATCCGGCGTTTAGTCAAGGCCGGAGGGATTTATCCGGAAGGGATGGAGATTTTATCCGGGTTGAATCCTGGTGAAATCCTGGTAGCCAAGCCCTGATGGGGAAAGGATGATTATGAGTTCAACTCCCTCGCCTATTGAATCGCTGATTCGTTTTTTTCTGAAAAGTCATGCGGCTATTTATTTCATGGTCATCAGTTTGATTCTGGGGGTGTTGGCGCTATGGATAACGCCCCGGGAAGAAGAACCGCAGATCGTTGTCCCGATGGCCGATGTCCTGGTGCAGTGCCCCGGAGCTTCTGCCGAGGAAGTGGAGAAACGCGTGTCTTCGCGTCTGGAACGGATGCTGGCGCAGATCGACGGAGTGGAATATGTCTACTCCGTGTCGAAACCGGGCCTGGCCGTGGTGACGGTGCGATTTTTTGTGGGGGCGGATCGCGAAGCCAGTTTAATCAAACTCTATAACAAGATTTTTCAAAATGTGGACAAGGTGACGCCGGGAATTTCCGGGTGGGTGGTCAAGCCCGTTGAAATCGACGACGTGCCGATTGTCAATATCACTCTCTACAGTTCCCGTCTGGATGATCAGGATCTTTACCGGTTGGGTGAAGAATTGGTCAGCCGTCTGCAACACCTTGAAAACACATCGGCGATTACGCTGCATGGCGGGCAAAAACGAGTCATCCAGGTGATGTTGGATCCGGAGCGGCTGGAGGCCTTCGGGATGTCGCCCGGCGAGGTGGCCCAAGTGGTTCAATTATCGAATCACCAATCCATGAGCGGGCAATTCGAAACCGGGAACCGTTTGGTGACGGTGGAAACGGGTCCTTTTTTAAAGAACGCTGGCGAGGTGGGGGCCTTGATGATTGGTGTTTACGAAGACCGGCCGGTGTATCTTAAAGATGTCGCCGTGATTCGCGACGGGGCGGAGGACGTTCAGTCTTATTCCCGGATGGGATTTGGAGCGGGAGTGACTACGGCCGGGGTGGATGAGCGAATCGGGGCCACGTATCCGGCCGTGACGCTGGCGGTGGCCAAGAAGAAGGGGAGTAATGCCGTTTGGGTGGCGGACGCCATTGAGCGGGAAATCAAGGGACTGCAGGCGACCCTGATTCCTCCAGATGTGAAGATCCGTTTGACCCGGAATTACGGGGAGACAGCCAATGAAAAGGTCAACAACCTGGTGGAAAGTCTGATCATTGCCGTATTGACCGTGATTGGATTAGTCGCAATGACGATGAATTGGCGAGTGGGATTGATTGTGGCAATTGCAGTCCCGATTACCTATGCGTTGACGTTGGTGGTCAACTACCTGGTGGGCTACACCATCAACCGGGTCACCTTGTTTGCCTTGATTTTAGCGCTCGGATTGCTGGTGGATGATCCGATTGTGGGCGTGGAGAATATCTTTCGACACCTGGGGATGAACAAAGGATCCCGCCTGGATGCTATTTCCGGAGCCATGTCGGAAGTCCTTTCGCCGATTATCCTGGCGACCCTCTCGGTGATTGCCTCTTTTATTCCGCTGTTTTTCATTACCGGAATGATGGGGCCCTATATGCGGCCGATGGCGTTGAACGTCCCGATTGCGATGCTGGCGTCCATGCTGGTGGCGTTTATTGTTACACCCTGGGTTTCCAACAAACTGCTCAAGGGGCAGACGTCGATGGAGGGGGCGGGAGAGGACTTGGATATCAAAACTTCAACGGTGTACCGGGTGTATGCCCGGGTCATGAAGCCGTTGGTCGAATCGGGAAGGAAACGGGTTGCCGTGTTGGTGGGCATGGTCCTCCTTCTGGGTTTTTCGATCAGCCTGGCCTTGACCGGAGCGGTTCCGTTGAAGATGTTGCCGTTTGACAACAAGAACGAATTCCAGATCATCGTGGATATGCCGGAAGGGACGCCGCTGGAACGGACCGGGGAAGCCGTCCGGGAGATCGAGGCCTATTTGGCATCGGTCAACGAAGTGGTGGAGTTTGTCAGCACGGTGGGCGCGGCCAGCCCCATGGATTTTAATGGGTTGGTACGGCATTATTATCTGCGGCGGGGAGCGGAAATGGCGGATATCCGGGTGAACCTCGTCCATCGATTAAAGCGGAAACAAGACAGTCATTCCCTGGTTTTGCGGATGCGGAATGACTTGCAGGAACTGGCGAAAAAAAATCAGGCCGACATCAAGCTCGTTGAAATGCCTCCCGGGCCGCCGGTGTTGTCTACGGTGGTTGCTGAAGTGTATGGAACTCCGCTACAATCCTATACGGAAGTCGTGAAGGCGGCCGGCGAGGTGAAGACGCGGTTGCGCCTGGAGCCTGGTGTGGTGGATGTGGATGATATGGTGGAAGCTTCGGCGCCGAAATGGCGGTTTGAGGTGGATCGGGAGAAAGCCGGGTTGCATGGGATTGCCGTGGAAGATGTTGTCCGGACCGTGGAGTTGGCGTTGGGCGGAATGCCAATCGGAACTTTGCATGTCGACTCGGAGCAAAATGAATTGCCGATTATTCTCCAATTGCCACGGGAAAAACGGTCTTCCCGGGAATGGTTATTGACGATTCCCGTTAAAGGGCGGACGGGGCAAATGGTCCAGTTAGGCGAAATCGGACGATTTATCGAAGAGACGGTCGATGTTTCAATTTATCATAAGAATCAGGAACGGGTCGTGTTTGTGACGGCGGAAATGGCGGGCCGGGGTCCGGCGTATGCCGTCTTGAATATGCAGAAGGGTCTGCAGAAAAAAACTTTGCCGGCCGGAATCCGGGTGGATTGGCGAGGTGAAGGCGAGTGGAAAATCACGTTGGATGTTTTCCGGGATATGGGATTGGCTTTTGCGGCGGCACTCCTAATCATTTATCTGTTGCTGGTGTTTGAGACGGGGTCTTACCTGTTGCCGGGCGTAATCATGATGGCCATTCCCATGACCCTGATCGGCATCATGCCGGGTTTTTGGTTGTTGAATGGACTGGGAGCGAAAGTAGTGGGCGGTTATCCCAACCCCGTATTCTTTACGGCGACGGCGATGATTGGGATGATTGCTCTGGCCGGGATTGTGGTGCGCAATGGGATTATCCTGATCGATTTCATCCGGGTTTCAATGCGGGCGGGACACGACTTGAAATCAGCGATTATCGAATCGGGTGCGGTTCGTTTGCGCCCGATTTTTCTGACGGCGGGAACGACGTTGTTGGGTGCCTGGCCGATCACCTTGGATCCCATTTTTAGCGGGCTAGCCTGGGCGTTGATCTTCGGTTTATTCGTTTCGACGGCCTTTACTCTGGTCGTGATTCCGATGGTGTATTATATGATCTACAGAAAATAAAGGAGTCGCCCGTGCCCGTGTATCCCGGACCGATTTCGCCCCGGTGTGATCCCCAGCTTCTCGGGCAGGTGGATCATGATCCCTTTGGGGTCATGCCGGCCACCTTTCCTCGGAGGCCCCATGTTTTGGTGACCCCGGAACTGCTGGCGATCGCCAAAGATCGGTTGAAATCCTGCGCCTGGGCCAAAGCCTGTTTCGCGCGACTTCAGGGAAATTGCGTGGATAAAGAATCCATCTTGGATCGCTCGCTGGAATCCTTAAAGGACGTCAAAGTTCGGGGAACCGTCTTGAGTCTGGCGTTGCGGAATGCCCTATCTTTTTTGCTGACCCGGGAGCGCGTGCACCGGGACATCGCGGTGAAAGCTTTTCGTACACTGTCTACCTATGGAACGCAAACGCCGGTATCGGCCGCCGGAGGGTTGGTGGCGAATGGCGGGCTCGCGGAAAGCCATGCCCTGCTCATGGCCGGGCACACCTTTGATTTATTGGCCACCGAAGGCCTGTCTGATGCCGATGATCTTTTATTTCGTTCCTTCCTGAAGGCCACGCGGGCGGCGAGCAATGCCTGTGGCCATTATACCTGTGGGAATCACAACACTTGGAGCCAGACCGGACGGTTGGCGGTTGCGCTCGCGTTGGAAGACCGCCAGGAGATTCATAACGCGCTTTACGGATGCGCCGGAGGCGCCCGGTGGCGATATGGATTAATCCACCAGTTTCGGCACGACATCCTGGCAGATGGGATGCATTGGGAGCGGACGCCCGGCTACCACTTCTATTCCTTGATGGGCCTGACCTATGCCGCGGATGCGGCGTGTAATTCGGGGATCGACCTGTGGCATAAGGAGTTTCCCATGCTCCAACAGGACGATCTGGCGGATGCCCACCGGGCTTATGGCCCGAGGGCTGCCAAGACCTTGAAAGCCGCTTATGATGCTCCCTTTTACCTGACGTTCGGGAATGGCGATCTGTCGCTTTTGAGCGACAGCAGTTTGGCCAATATTCGGGGTGCGTGGGTTTGGGGGGTGGTTTACAACAAGGCGTACGAGGCGTATGGCGATCCGAAATATGCCTGGTTGTTGAATCGGATGGAGAAGGAGTATTCAACCCGGACGCACCCTGGCATCCCCATGCCCCTTCAGCCGGATCGCGGGGATATTGATTTTGTGCGGGTGAAGCACGAAGTCTATCCCCGGGCTCGCTGGTCGCTGGTAAATGATGCGACGGTGGGGCTGGTCGGGCGGCATGAACAGGGGAGCACCTGTTTGCCCGTGTATGGGGCGTCCGTGGTTCGGGGGGGAACGGATGCCGCGGCCCCTGCGGCCTTTGTCTATTACGGACCACATATCGCGGGGCATCAACATCCGGCGGCTTTGCATGCGGATATTCATATCGGCGGACTCCGCCTGACCGATGCTCCGCGCTTAAAGGGATATAACGATCCGCAGTATCTGACCTGGGGGCGGACCACGGTGGGGAACAATACCGTGGTGGTCGATGGCGCCTCCATGTTCCCTTATGACTTTGCCACTGATTCCATTTACGAATGCGATCGATGGCGGGATCAGATTTCGGATGGCGAATTGATCGCCTTTCAGCCGGGGCAGCGGTTTTCCGCCGTGCGCGTGAGCAATCGGAATGTTTATCCGGGTGTTATTCTGGACCGGACCCTGGTGGCTTCGGCGGAAGGGGTTTTAGATGTCTATCGGGTGACCGCCGACCGACCGCGGCAATTCGATTATGTCTGGCATTGCGTGGGTGGGATTCTCTTTCCAAAGGACGGTCAGCCTTTGGATTTAGGGTCGGCGCGGGGGTATCATCATCTGCACAACGGATGCCAGGTTTCATTGAGAGAGAGCCGGATCCTTGAATGGCAGGTGAGCGGGCGATCTTGCCGGTGTGTTCTGGCCGGGGGGACTGGCAAGCACTTGATTTTTGCAGAGGAGCCGCTTCCGAACGAAGCGAAGCAATTGGGCGAACTGTCGTCGATTCAGGAACGGAAGACGGTGATTCAACGGATACAGGCGAAAGAGTCCTGGTTTGCCACCTTCTGGTCGGTGAATACGGGACCTGATTGCTTACTGGTGAAAAAAGGGCCGAAGGCGGGGGATCTCATCGTGGAAGGGACCCGGGGTCGTCGTCGGATTCGTTGGGAATTGCCGGACCAGGGCGCAGTAAGTTTTCGGTAAAACCGTTAATGGCAGGAGTGAGGCAAGTGAAGACATTTCGATTGGCCGCGGTCTCGCTGAATCCGAAACCGGCCGACCTGCGGGGGAATGGGGCGGCTATTCTGGATGGAATTGATCGCGCGAGTGCCCAAGGGGCGCAATTGGTCTTGTTTTCCGAAGGGATTCTGTCCGGGTATGATCTGGACCATCTTTCTGAAGGAGCCTGTGCGATTGATTCTCCGTTTATTCGCCCGATTAAAGAACGGGCCAAGGCTCTGAACATCCATGTCTCCGTCGGGTTCCTCGAAAAATCCGGCGGCGATTATTACGTTTCCCAGATGTATGCCGGCCCGGAGTATTGGCATGTTTATCGGAAATGCCACCTGACCGAGCATGAGAAAAAATGTTGTAAGCCGGGCGAGTCGCTACACGTTGAAGACTTGGGTTTTGTGAAAGTGGGAACCCAGATTTGTTACGATAGTGCGTTTTCCCGGGCGTCGGAAACGTTGGTCCGGCGTGGCGCAGAACTCCTGTTTACCCCCACCGGTCATTCGCATTATGCATCTGCGGCCGAACCTCGGGATTATCCGTCAGCCCTTGAACATCGCCGTCAACATGTCCTTAAATATTGGCGGGCCCGGGCCTATGAATTTTCCTGTTATGCCGTCTATCTGGATGCCGTGGGCGAGACCAGCGCCGGCGAATGGTATCCGGGCTATATCGGTATTTTTGGGCCGGATGGCGAAATTATAGCAGAAAACTGCACCGGCCAGGAAGCCCTGGTATGTGTCGATCTGGACGCCAACCGATTGGCGTATGCCCGGGAACATTGGATCGGGCATTACCAAGCACTGGCGGATGCCCGCTCCAATTTATACGAAGCGTAACCCCTCCGGGGTCTTGACCCCTCGGTTCCAGGAGGATCAGCCCGGTTGTCTCCGACCGCTTTATTGCCGAAGGGCTGCCTTGGCTTTTTTGGCCAGCTTCTTTTCAGCTTTTGTTTTCTGGGGAGCTTTCTTGGTGTTCTTCTTCGCGTCGAGTGACTTGCCCATGATGATTCTCCTCTATTGCTGACGGGTCGTTCTCCATCTCTTCCTTAAGACACTCCCCATCCTAGCGCATTTCGAAATTTTATGCCAGAAGCGTGTTGACCGGCTTCCCGGCGCGTTTTGTTGAGCCCGGTTTTCGATTGCATTCCGAGGGGCGGGAGGACTACTCTTTTTCCAGGACGTTCTGCCGGAGTTGAAACCTGAAGCCGGGAGGTTGCCATGATACCTTTGTTTGATGCTCAATGCGGTTGTTTGGGGTTGGATCCGGGGAAAAGCGTGCCCTTTACGGAGCATGATCTGGTGGCGGAAATGGACCGGTTTAGAATTCAGCATGGATTGGTCCGCCTGACCCCCGAGAGTGCGTATCTCGATTTGCACTACGCGAATGAACTTCTCTATACGGCTTGTCGGGCATCTGCTGGTCGTCTGATTCCCTGCCCGATCGTGGCGGCTACGGGCGGTGCCCAGCCGCCGTACGAGACGACCCAGATCGCCGATGTCTTGCAAGCCGGTGCGGGAGCGGTTTGGATCCGGCCCGCCACCGACGGATGGTTGTTGGTCGACTGGATGTCGGATGCTTTATTAGGTCCCTTGCAAGAACATCGGGTGCCCGTTCTCTGTCTCGAACGCCTGGTGAATTTGACGGACGTGGCCGGAATCGCAGGTCGGTTTCCCCGCTTGCCGTTGATTTTTGCCGAAACCAACTACCGGTGGCAACAAGCTTTGCTACCCGTGATGCGCCGGTTCGAAAACGTGCATTTATCGATCGGCAGCAACTATTGTGTGCGGGGGGGAATTGAGCAAATGGTGGGAAGGGTCGGACCCGAACGGTTGCTGTTTGGGACCGGTTTGCCGGACATCGAGGCGGCCTCGGCGATCTGTCAGTTGATGTATGCCGAGATTGACGAACAGGCGAAACGGTGGATTGGGGCCGGCAACCTAGAGCGTTTGATAGGAGGGATTCTCCGATGAATGAACTCATGAAGCAGGCCCGTTTGGGCGAACCCCTCTCGGGTCTCGACGTCATCGATATGCACGGTCACCTAGGGCGGATAAACTTTGCGATTCCAGATGACGATCCCGTCGGGGTGGTCCGGACTCTCGATCGGCTGGGCGTGCAGTCGATTGCGTGCTCGTCGATGTATTGCATGACTCCCTCGATGGCGGCGGTTCGGGCGGGGAACGATTTCATTTTGGGGGCCATGCGGGCCTGTCCGGGGCGGATTTTGGGTTATATTTCGCTCTGTCCTGACTCGGCGGCGGCCGTCCAGAAGGAAACCGAGCGGGGCTTGGAACTGGGATTCATGGGGATCAAGTTGCACAACAGCAACGGATATGAATACGATACGCCGGCCTATGCCCCCGCCTATGAATTGGCTCATCGCCATCACCTTCCGGTCCTGTTGCATACGTGGGGAGATCGTCCCGTGATGCAACAAATCGGACGGATGGCCCGGCGATATCCGGCGGCCCTCTTCCTGCTGGCCCATACGGGGGGCGGCGATATGATGGCGAATATTGAGCTGATTCGGGAGTGTTCCAACGTCTATGGGGATCTGACTTACAGCCGCAGTCCCCGGGGCTTGGTCCGGCGGTTGGTCGACGAAGTGGGGGCTGACCGGATCGTATGGGGATCGGATATGATTTTTTTCAATATTGCCCACCAACTCGGCAAAGTCGTGGGCGCCGATTTATCCAGTGAAGACCGCGCGAAGATTTTGGGTGGGAATGCCCGGCGAATTCTGGATCAACGCGTGGCCGGGTAAGACGGAATAGTTTTCCTCATGACGAGTCGGACATCGATGTCAGAAGGGCACAACGTGCAATCGAACCCCCTTCCCGCAGGATCGGGACCTTTGTTAAAACTGAAAGACGGAAGGTTTTTTAGTGACCGAGGGTGGTTTCTGGTGGTGGCCGGCATGACCGTGTTGTTGGGCGTGATCGATTGGGTGACGGGGTATGAGCTACAGTTTTTTGTTTTCTATTTCATTCCCATCGCGATCGCGGGGTGGACCTGCAGGTCCTTGCGCGCTTATCTGATTGCCATTTTGAGCGCCACGGTCTGGCTGATGGCCGACTTGTTTTCCTATCATCCGTATGCCCACCCCATCTATGCGGTTTGGAATACCTTGATTCGACTGGTGGCTTTTTGGGTTCTGGCGCTGGCGGTCTCGCGGATTCGTTTCCTTTTGGCGAAAGAGCGGGACCTGACTCGCGATTTGCAGAAAACGCTGTCGGAAGTCAAAACGCTGACGGGACTGCTTCCGATTTGCGCCAGTTGCAAACGAATCCGAAATGATCAAGGCTATTGGCAACAACTGGAATCCTATTTATCGATGCACATGGAGGCCCGGTTCACCCATGGAATTTGTCAGGAATGTGCCGATAAACTGTTGCAGGAATCCGGACTGCCTCCGATGCCTGCTGAACCCGTAAGCAGAGGCGATCCCGCCGCTCAGGCAGATACCCACCGAAACGTATCCCGCGAAACCTAACCCCTCGTTTCAGGATCGAGTCTCCATCTGAACAAATACGAAATGGACAATAGGAATATCATGAAACTGTCCTTTGCCACGCTGGGTTGTCCGACTTGGACGCTGGACCAGATTGCCGCCAATGCCGCCGCGATGGGCTTTGATGGGGTGGAACTTCGGGGGGTGGCGGGGGAACACATCGGACCGGATGAGCCCTCTGCCGTACGGGAGCAGATCCGGGCTTTATTTCGGAAGCAGAAGGTGGAAATCGCCTGTATTTCGGCCTACAACCAGTTCACGTCGACAGAGCCCAAAATCCGGGCCGAAGGACGGGCGCAATTGGAGAACATGATCGAAGTGGCCCGCGATGTCGGGTGCCCGCTGATCCGGGTCTTCGGCGGACACTGGGTCGGATCGGACCGGGAGGCGAATATCCGGTGCGTGGTGGAGTCCTTGAAGCCGGTGGTGGAAGCAGCCGAAAAAAACGGTGTTCAACTGGCCGTGGAGAACCATGACGCCTGGGATTGTGGATCAGATATCGCGGCGATTATGGGCGAAATCAGCAGTCCCGCATTAGGCGTTTGCTGGGATGTGGTGAATTCCTTTTTTACTGAACCGTACGAAACGACTTTCGAGGCGATCCGGGACCGGATTATCCATGTCCATTTCAAGGATGCAGCCCGATCCGGCGACCGAATTCACAGCATCCTTCCCGGCACTGGACAAGTTGATCTGCGAGCCGCTCTTCACTTGCTGCAAAGAAAGGGATACACCGGATATCTTTCTTTTGAATGGGAAAAGAAATGGGAGCCTGAATTGGAAGACCCTGAAATGGCTTTCCCGCATTATGTCAAATTCGCCGCCGGCTTGATGCGAGAACTGGGTGTTTCCCGCGGATCGAAATGAACCCGCCCGCCGGGGGGAGTCGAACGCCGCGCCTGTGGCCAGCAGTTATGATCTCATCAACCCGCCGGCCTGATCTTATGCCGGGCCCAATCGGCCAATTCGCGAAGGTCGGGATCCAGTGTGGAATCCGCAAAGCGGGAAATGTCGGAAAAAGATTCCGGAGCGCCCCGGTTACCCAGAACGATCAGGGCATTGCGTTGGAGTCCCTTCAATCCTGTCCGTCGAACCGCGGAGTGCTGGAAAATAGTCAGGAACCCGGCTTGATCGAGTTCGAGACAAGCCGCCGGTGAGGGGAGAGGGGCAGATCCCCATTCGGGGGGGGCGGGGGCGGTCGACTTCGAATTCCACGGGCAGACGGCGATACAACGATCACATCCAAAAAGCGAACTCCCCATTTTGTCGCGAATTTCTTCCGGGATGGGACCGTGATGTTCGATGGTCCAGTAGGACAGGCATCTTCGAGCATCAACGGTACCATCGGCGTGCAGGGCTCCGGTGGGGCAGGCGGTGAGGCAGAGATCGCATGTGCCGCAAAGGTTGTCGACGGGCGCGGACGGTGGGAGGTGGGCGGTCATGAGGATTTCGCCCAGGAGCAGTCGGGCGCCGCTGTCGGCGCGAATCACCTGGCCTTGCCGTCCGCGCCAGCCGATTCCGGCGCGCAAGGCGGCGCCGCGCTCGGAAATCGGGGCGGAATCGACTGCGATGCGGGTTCGGGTTTCGGGGAGACGGTGGCGGATCAGGTCGGCGAGCCGCGTGAGTTTTTGACGAAGCACTTCGTGATAATCGGTGCCTTGTGCATAGGCGGCATAGCCGGCCGCGCCCACCGAGCCGGCGGAATAGGGCAGGGCGGCGATGAGGATGGTTTTGACGCCGGTCAGAAGGAGATCGGGTTGCTCGCGGAGAGGCGCATGCCGTTCAAGGTAGTGCATCCCGGCGTGGTGACTGCGGGTCAGCCAGTCGCGAAAAACAGGGTCCTGCCCTGAGATTGCGTCAGCGAAGCCGATCCCGCAAAAACCGGTCGCTTGCGCCTGGCGGTGGAGCTCGTCAATCAGGGAATGAATTTCGGAAGACTTCATACAGGCCGGCTATTTCGGAGACGATCTGGGAGAGCGACCCCGAGGAGGTGTCGATGGATTGGGGAATGGCTTCGTAGAAAGGACGACGTTGTTCGAGCAGGGCGACCATGCTCTGGAATGGGTTGGGGGTATTGAGAAGGGGTCGCCGCCGATTGGAGGCCACGCGCTGGAAGATGACCTCCGGAGTGGCTTTGAGGCAGATGACCAGTCCACCGGCCTGAAAATCATGAAGGTTTTCGGGGTTCAGGACCACGCCGCCGCCCGTTGCGATGACACGCCCCTGAGGCGGGGCCAATTCGTGGGCCAGATCGCGTTCGATGGCCCGAAAAGCGGGCTCCCCTTGTTCGGTAAAAATCTGGCTGATAGACCGCCCCTGACGGGATTCGATCAGGTCATCCATATCGATGAAGTCGAGATGGAGCTGTGGGGCAATCCTTCGGCCGACCGCCGATTTTCCGGTGCCCATGAATCCGACAAGAACCAGGTTGGGTATAGACATTATTTGCGATACTTGGCGGCCAAGTCGACGATTTCCCGCGCATTTCGGGTAATATCGGTCCACTTCTGCTCGTTGATCAACTTGGCGTCTGCAATCCAAGTGCCCCCGATTGCGGCGACGCTGGACATTTGGAAGTAGTCGGGGGCATTAACCATATTGATGCCGCCGAGCGGGATGAATTTAATGCCGGTATGGGCATATGGGGCGGCGATGGCCTTGAGCATTTTGATTCCGCCCGAAGGTTCGGCCGGGAAGAACTTCATCAGGTTGCAACCCATTTCGAGGGCGGCTTCGATATCGCTCGGGGTCAGCACGCCGGGGTAGAAGGGGAAATTTAATTCACGCGCCTTGGCGACGACCCGGGGATTGAATCCGGGCGAAACACCAAATTGGGCGCCAGCGTCCTGGGCGCGGGCGATCTGATCCGGCGTCAACAAGGTGCCCGCGCCACAGATCATTTTGGGAAGGGCCTTGACGATGCGCCGGATGGAATCTTCGGCGGCGGCGGTGCGGAAGGTGATTTCCATGACACTCAGTCCGCCGGCCAGAAGGGCTTCGGCCATGGGGACGGCGTTTTCGACCTTGTCGATAACCACTACGGAAACCACGCGTTGATCGTAAATTGCTTTCATTGTGATCCTTTCGAATTGAGATGGGCAGTGTAGGGTTTTTCTTGGATGGGGGGCAATCAGTTTTTTGAAGGTGGTTTATTTTTAAGGGGGCCAGGAACACGGGACACATCGGAAAACTCGACAGGAACAGTGGGCGGCGGTATGATGCGGCGCTTGTCGGAAAGGAGCGCGCTGTGTACGAAAAAACCCTGTCACGAAAGACCCTTCATCAGGGTCGGATCCTCGCCTTTGAAGAGTTGACCGTTGAACTCGAAAATGGACGGACGGCCCATCGCGAAATCGTGCATCACGGGGGAGCGACGGCGATCCTGGTCCGTCGGGCGGACGGATTATTTGTCTTGGTCCGCCAATTTCGCAAGGCGGTTGAGCAGATTTTACTGGAGGCGGTTGCGGGCGGACTTGAGCCGGGTGAGGCGCCGGAAGATTGTGCCCGCCGGGAAGTTCGCGAGGAGACCGGGTATCTGGTAACCCGGATCCAATCTCTGGGCCGGATATTTCTGAGTCCCGGCTATTGCGATGAGGCCCTGCATCTGTTTTATGCCGAGACCGGCAACCTGCCGTCCGATCCCGATCCTGACGAGGATGAGAAAGTGGAGGCCGTTTTATTGAGCGCCGACGAATTGGCCGCGGCGATGGCGCCCGGCGGAGAGATCGAGGACGCAAAGACATTGGCGCTTTGGTCCCGGTTCCGGGCCGTTTCGGGGGTGGGTTCCCAAACCGGCGGGGGACACGTGCCTTGATTCGTTTCGACCAGGAGCTGAATTCGGAGCAATACGCGGCGGCCACGGCGGGCGAAGGCCCTTTGCTGGTATTGGCCGCGGCGGGCACTGGCAAAACCCGGACTTTAGTCTACCGGGTTGCCTACCTTGTTGAAAAAGGGATCGATCCCGGGCGGATCCTGTTGCTGACGTTCACGAATAAGGCGGCGAGGGAGATGCTGGACCGGGCGGTGCAATTGGTGGGCACTCACGTGGGCGGCATGTGGGGGGGGACCTTTCATCACATGGCCAACCGGATTTTGCGTCAAAATGCGGCCGCCATCGGCTATTCCCCCAATTTCAATATTCTGGACCGGGAGGACACCCTGACGTTGATCCGGCAGTGTGTCAAAGAGTGCAAATTCGAGAATCGGGATTTTCCCAAGCCGGACGTGCTGGCGAGTTTGTTCAGTTTGGCCGCCAATACCGAGGGATCCGTGCTGAAGGTCGCGCTGGATCATTTCAAGGGTGAAATTGATCCCGCCGATGTAGAGCGGGTGGGCCAGTTGTATTTGGCGCGCAAAACCCGCCAGGGCGTGATGGATTTCGACGACTTGCTGGTCTGGGGTTTGAAACTCTTTCGCGATCATCCCGATATTTTGGAGCGCTACCGGATGCGTTTCCAATATACGCTGGTGGATGAATACCAGGACACGAATGCGATCCAATCGGAATGGGTCGACCGGATTGCCGCCGGAACGCGAAACCTGCTGGTGGTGGGCGACGATTTCCAGAGCATCTATTCCTGGCGAGGCGCCGACTTCCGCAACATTCTTTCTTTTCCCCAGCGGTATCCAGGTTGTCAGATTTTCAAGCTGGAAACGAATTACCGGAGTGTTCCCGAGGTGTTGACGGTGGCTAATGCGTGTATCGCCGGCAATCCCGAGCAGTTCCAGAAAACCCTGAAAAGTACCCGGCCGGCTTATCATCGCCCGGTGCTGGTCCGGTTGGCCGACGGTTCCGCGCAGGCGAGTTTTGTGGCGGAGCAAATCCAGGAATTTCGTCGGGCGGGATACAAAGCCGCGGATATTGCCGTGCTGTATCGCGCTCATTTCCACGCGATGGAACTGCAACTGGCGATGACCCGGGGCAAGTTGCCCTACGTGATCACTTCCGGGGTGCGGTTTTTTGAGCAAGCGCATGTAAAGGATGTTTGCGCACTATTGCGGCCGATCCAGCATCCCGGCGACGAACTGGCTTTTCAACGGGTGTTGCAGCTTTTACCCAAAGTGGGTGAACGGACCGCGGCCAAGATTTGGGGTCTCTTGGGGCACCGGTTTCAGCCGCAGTCTCCCGAAGACGGAGCAGTGGTGGAAAAAGCGTTACCTCCCGCTGCCCGTGAACTCTGGAAAAAACTGCGGACGCTGTGGGCGTCCTTCCGCCAGGACGAGCAGGGTCATAACGCCGGGGAGCTGCTTCGGCAGTGGATTGAGCTTCATTATCGGCACTATGCGATGAATACGTTCGATAATTATGAGCGGCGTTTGGAGGACTTGGAGGAATTGGTCGGGTTTACCAGCCGGTATACCACCCTGGACCAGTTATTGAGCGAAATCGCGTTGATGTCGAATCTGGACAGCGATGCGGCGGCCGGAGCCGCGGTTCCGCCGGTGGGGGTCCGATTGAGTACGATCCATCAGGCGAAAGGGCTGGAGTGGCCGGTGGTGATTTTGCTTTGGGTGAATGAAGGCATGTTTCCCTCGGCGCGTTCCGTGGCCGATTCGCCCGAAGCGGAGGCCGAGGAACGCCGCCTGTTTTACGTAGCGGTGACCCGGGCCAAGGATGAATTAATCTTTTGTGCTCCGGAAGTCCGGCGGATGGCGGATGGCGGGATGATGCACACCGTGCCATCGCGGTTCATTCGCGAGATCCCCAAAAACCTGCTGACCGAAAAGCGGGTCAACATGCCATTTTTCAAATGGTAGCCCCACGCCCTCGCCCCGCTGGCCGTCACGGTCGAGAGGCGTTTAAAATTTCCCAGACCGTTTGAATATAGTAGCGGTAGTTGGCGAGGGGGGTTCCGTTCGGGATCCGATGATCCAAGGACAGCAAGGCGCCGCCGGTTTGAATCAGGGGCGGCAGCTTATATTCCAACTCGCGCCGGATATCGTCCGGTGTCTTTTGGAGCACATATTTGTCTATTCCCCCCGCGAAGGCCAGTCGCCGGCCATAGCGGTTGCGAACTTGAACGATATCCATTCCGGATCCCGGTTCCATCGGGTGCATCAGGTTTATCCCGCACTCCAGAAGCGAATCGATGACGCCGTTCATGTTCCCGTCGCTGTCCTGGCCGAACAGGCGGGCTCCTCGATCCGCCAGCATGTCCCAAATCCGGCGGTAGTAAGGCCTGATGAATTCGTGAATCTGCAGGGGGCCGGCCAGGGGACCGCTCTTTCCCGCCATGTCATCGTGGACCATCAGTGCGTCGATTGGAACTTTAGCCGATACCCGGTCCAGGACTTGGAAGGCCATGTCCCCCACGGTGGTGAGGATATCATGCACCAACTCAGGCTGGTCATAATAAGCCACGCATAAGCCCTCTTCGCCCAGGAGCTGACGGGGCTCATCGAAGCCGCCGGGAATATGCACTTCCATCACCCGTCCAGCCGCCCGGTGTTGGAGCCCGATCGTTTCCCAATCTGACCCAAAACGCGACTCAGAGAATAGATAGCCGGGCTTGATTTTCAGCCAGTCATCCATGGTTTTGACGGGAAAATCCATTGGGAGCGCAAGGGTTGCATATCGTTTGGGCAAATGCATGGTCCGTCCCCAGGCATCGCGATAGATCTTGAGGTCTTCCGTTTCTTCCATCACCTGCTCAGGAAGGCCCCCGAAATAACCGGTATTCACCGGTACGCCTCCGGTATCGTGGCATCGGTAGGGGAAGGCCGAGAAATCGAGTTCCTGCGGGGTGGCGCCTTGCTCTTCCCATTCTTCCTTCAGGCCGAGAAGGGGGCCAAAGAGCTCGGTAAAAAGAGGGCGATCATTCCGCTGGAACGTCATGTAATCCAGGAATTCTTCGCGACCGACGGAGGGATGCCGGATAATCGCCAGGTCGGAATGGTGAATCCACTTTAAGGGGCGGCTCATGAAAGTTCCTGCCGGAGTTGATCGCTTTCTCAGATGCCTTGTAGTATTCATTCAATTCTCTTTCCGGTCAAGGACTCGCGTCGTTGATTTTTCGTGTGGCGGGCGCTTGAAAAGAGTCGTAGGCTGGGGCGTATTGAGAGGATCCATGTTCAGAACGATGGAGGAGACGGACTTGCTTCATATATTTATCGATGCGGATGCCTGCCCGGTGAAGACCGAGGTCTTTCGGGTGGCGGCTCGATATGGGCTCAAGGTCACCCTGGTGGCCAATTCCCGGATGCGAATTCCGGAGGATGACCGGATTAAGCTTGAAGTCGTCGGGGGTGGAATGGATGAGGCCGATGACTGGATTGTCGCGCAGGTGAAACCATACGACATCGTCGTGACCGCCGATATCCCGCTGGCCAGCCGTTGCATAGCCGCCGATGCCTATGTGATCGGGTCAACCGGCCAGCAGTTTACCAAAAGCAATATCGGACAGGCCGTCGCGACGCGCGACCTTTTATCCGAACTGCGTGGCGCGGGCGAGATTACGGGGGGGCCCCCGCCGTTCAAGGACCGGGACCGCTCCCGGTTTCTGCAGAAACTGGATGAAGTCATTCAATGCGAGAGACGAAAGCAGGCGATTTTCTAGCTTGATAGGAACAGGGCATCTGTTTACTATGAAGCCGTGTGGAATCGCTGATTCTGCCGTTATTCGGATCCGAGTGTGAGGAAAGCATGAAAATTACCCTCAAAAAGGGATCGGTTGGAGCCTCTTCTCCGGCAGTGGTGCCGGAATCGGGGACGACCCCATCTGGAGAAGCGTCGGCTGAGACCCCTGCTGAAATGCCCGCTAGTCAAGACCCTGAAGTGTCAGCACCGGTTCACGGACCGACCCATGCGGTCGTCGGTGGGCGCAAAAGGATCGATATTTACGGCATTATTTTTGCCGTTCTGGGTTTTTTTGCGATCGCTGTTTTTGTGACCTTGCTGGTGATGCAAGGGTCGGAGATTTCTTTTTATAAGGCACCCGATTCGCTTTGGCTGAAGTAAAACGGATCAGGTCGTTTTTTTGAATCAGGACGCGGTCGGCTTCCAGCCATTCCAATTCTTCCCAGCGATCGGGTCGGATCCAGCGAATTTCGCTGTGATCCGTCAGCCGCAAAATGCCGCGGGGCCGGTCGCAAAGGACGGGGATGAGTTCAATGCACCGTTTCGGATAATGATGGAATACGGCGGATCCTTGCGCGAGGGGGCGGATTTCGAGACTCAATTCCTCCCGAATTTCCCGGCGAATCGCCTCGAACGGTGTTTCGCCGCCGATGATTTTGCCGCCGGGGAATTCAAATAGGGGGGGATGGATCCCACCGGGGAGACGCCGGGCCGCCAGCATGCGGCCCCGATTCAGGATCACAGCGCAGACCACCCGCAGGGGGTTGGCTCGATCATTTGGACTCACGGCAGGAAGTCCCGCCTTTTCAGTTTGTCCGGCAGGTAAGTATCCAAGACGTAATTGAGACCGTGCTTGGCGAAAGCCTGCTGTTCGATACGCACCCCGAGCGCGAGCATTTTATTGAGGGCATCCTGCCAGGGCTTGTGATGGCGGATGAAGGGATCGTTTTTTAGCGCATCTTTGGCGCGTTTGATGTCGACCTCTTCCAGCGGGTGCGTGGCATCTTCGAGGTGGTAGGTCTTGATGTCATCCGGGGTGACACCGAGATATTGAGCCTGGGGCACGCAGAAGAAACTGTTGATGTGCGCGGCTTGGCCGGAGCCGACCTTGAGGGTTCGGTAGATATTGCAATACCCGTAGGGATCGCCATCCGTGAATACCAGGACCGGCAGCCGGCGGTCATCGGCCAGACGGCGGATAAACCGGCGGCAGGCGCGGGTGGGAACCCCGCTCATGGAAATGAGAATGCAATCGGCTTTTTCGTAATACCGGTGATGGACCAGCCGCTGAAAGAGGGAAGCGGTTTCAATGACCAAAATGAATTTGGCCTTGGATTCGAATTGGAGATGTTCGACGCGGGAGGGAATGCTCCAGGCACCGGAACCCAGTTTTGCGCAATTGATTTTAACGACTTCCCCGGAGGTGGGATTGCGATCGATGACAGTCAGGGGGCCGGTGACGTCGCCACCGCGTTCTTCGGGGATATAGCCCAATTGCTCGCGGTTGATGCCGAGCATCCCTTCGATATCATCGAGCAGGGTGTCGCTTTCGGGTTGTTCGTCGAACCGACATTCGCCCCAGCTCTTGCTGTTGTAATAGACTTCGCGTTTTCCCGCGATGTCATTTTTATCGAGGAGATCTTTTTTGGTGGTGGCCAGCAGGCGCATGGATTGGGCGAAAGATTTGACCGTGTTGTAGGTCAGGGTACGGGTCGATTGTTTCCCCAGAATTTCAAAATACCCTTTCTTGGGGTTATATTTGACGTTGGCGAGTGAACGAATGGGAAACTTCATTTCTGGCTTGCGGTTTTTGCGAATGATATCGGTAAAGATTTTATGGCCGACCTCGCGGATTTGTTCGGAGGCTTCTTCCTTGGTGACGATACGCCGGGGGGCATCGGCGGGAGGAGGGGCTGATTTTTTGGGGGAGGCCATGGGGGGATCCTGGGTTAGGTTTCCAAATGGGTGCGTTCGAGGAGGCCGCGGAGTCGGGTGACCACGGACTGCTCTTCCTTGGAGGAAAGGTCGAGGATGTCCTTGAGCCCGATGGCCAGGTGGGGGATATAGAGTTCAATGTAATTGCGTTTCCGGTCCATCTCGGCTTGGCGCCGGCGCCGGCTGAGAAAAACGGAGAGGCGTCGTCCGCATTCCTGGAGAGCGGCGGTGATTTCCCGGATGATTTCGGGATAATGGGCGATGGCTTCCTTGCTTTCGCTGGTGAAGGGGACCCAGACGCTGGCGATGTGGACGACAATGATCATGGGGCCCAGGGGTAGTGCGCCGCGGGGTTGGGCCAATCCGTAGTTTTTCCAATTGACCCCGATGATCGATTTGGAAATGGCGCAAGCGCCCGTTTGGTAAAGCAGGGGCACGCGATTGGCAAAGCGAAGGAGCCGTACGGGATCATCGGCCGCCAATTCCTCGTTTTCACCCGGTTTCGAGTAAGCGAGGCCGGCTTCGATTTGGAAGGGGTTGCCTCGATAGACGGTGGGGGGGCGGCTGAAGGCGGTGCAAAAATCGGCCCGGATTTCCTTTTGCAGACCGGCCATGAGCAGTTCTTCGCCGATGGGCGAAAGCACGTCGGTGGGCGGACGCATAAGCTTGGTGTCGTTGATCGCCTTGAAAAGGGCCTCGCTGTCCCGGTTGGCAATACGGGTGGGATTGGCCTTGGGATCGAGCCCCGCCTGGGTGCAAATGGCCAGGGCAACAGCGGAACTGACACGGGAAAAATCCTGACTGAGCATGGACCGTAAGGAACGGGACTCGGTGTCTTTGAGCATCTGCATCAACATGCCCAATTCGACTCCATGAGGATGGGGTTTGATTTCCAAGGGGGGCGGTGGGGGCGTCCGGGTCATGCGGGCGAAGGAGACCCAGGCGGTTGGGGGAGGGGTCGGAGTTGCGTTGGATGCCGGGGTTTCGCCGGAAGGCGTTCCCGCCTCTGCCGGGGCCGGGGATTTCAGGACGATCCGATAATGGAGTTGGAGATGGGGATTGGCAATGACGCATTGTCGGAGATATTCATCCACCGAGAGCCGACCCCGTACATAGGCGGCTTCCATTTCGATGGCGACCGAGGTGCCATGGGCGGACATAAGGGGTTCGGGTTGGGAATTTTTTTCGGAGGCCAGGCCGGGGAAAGTCGGGTGCCAGTCGATTTCCACGTCCTTGAGAACCGTGGGGGTATTTTTGCGGGTATCGATCTGGACCTCGATATGGTGGGCCTGTCGGGCCGACTTGACCTTGGAAAGGATGCAGGTAGCGGTTCCGGTGGTCAACTGCCCATACATGCCGGCGGCGCTGATACCAATGCCCTGTTGTCCTCTCGACATGCGGAGGCGGTGAAACTTGGAGCCATAGAGGAGTTTGGCGAAAATACGGGGGATTTGGGCGCGGACGATACCGGGGCCGTTATCGGTGATTTCGACCCGGAATCGTTCCTCTCCGACCTGCCGGATTTCGACGGCGATTTCAGGGATGATATCCGCTTCTTCGCAGGCATCGAGGGCGTTATCGACGGCTTCCTTGACGGTGGTTAGCAGGGCCTTGCGGGGATTGTCGAAACCGAGTAGATGGCGATTTTTGAGGAAAAATTCAGATACGGAAATGTCGCGTTGGCGACGGGCCATGCTTTCGGCGCTGGCGGCTTCGACGGGGGTTTTGTTTTTAGCGGCCATGGATAATTTTACAGGGTTGAGGGTTGAAAAAATCAGGACGGCGGGCGGCTGAGTTCCTGGCTGCGCAGAGTGGCGGCGCGGATCGTCTGTCGCAAAACCTCGCCGACATCGGAAGATTCGAGGATCTGCCGGCCGGCGGCAGTGGTGCCCCGGGCGGAGGTGACCGCGTCCATCAGGGCGCGGGGCGAAGGGTAGACCCCGTCGAGCAGGAGACGGGCGGTGCCGAGCAGTGTTTGGGCCGTGAGCAGGCGGGCGCTGTCAGCCGGCAACCCATTTTCTTCCGCGGCCGCGGCGAGCCGCTCGGCCAGATAGGCCAGAAAGGCGGGACCGGAGCCGCTCAGGGCGGTGACCACGTCGAAGTGACTTTCCGACAGGGCGCAGAATTTGCCGAAGCATCCGAGCAGGAATTCGACGGTTTCACGGTCGGCCGCCGTGGCGTTCCGTCCGAGGGCAAAGACCGACATGGCTTCGCCCACGAGGCAGGCGACATTGGGCATGACGCGGACCATGCGGGCCGCAGGCCAGGCGGTCTCATAAAAGGCGAGGGGTTTGCCCGCGGCGATGGAGATGACCAGCCGGTCGGCAGTCATCGTGGGGGCCAGCGATTTCAACAGGTCCGGCAATTGCTGGGGTTTGACGGCGAGAATCAAGACGGTCGCGAAACGCAGGGCCTCGTTGGGATCTGCCGCCGTCCGGATGGAAAATTGACGACCCATCTGACTCAGTCGTTCGGGGTCGATATCGATGGCCATGAGGTGGTCGGGGGCGACCGCTTGGCGGCGGAGCAGGGCACTGATCATCGCTTCCGCCATTTTTCCCGCACCGATGAATCCGATACGCATGTAAAAAACCTTTACTTGGGGAAGGCCCCCCGGGGGCGGCTATTTCTGCAAGCCCAAGGAAACCAGGATTTCACGGAGGACATGGAAGATGAATAACAGGGGCTTCAAGATGGTCTGGCGCAGGGGTGCAAATCCATAATAAGCAAAGACGGCCCAGGTCATGTAGATCGTGACGAGAAAAAGGGCGAAAGAAACCCAGCCGGTTCGACGATGGTTCGATGGTTGAGGCCGTGAACTTCGGGGGTTATCAAGGTCGGGCGATGCAATCCAATTATCCGGGAGCCGGGAATCGACGGTGTTATTTTCGAAAGCGTGCAGGATTTCGACGACGCCGGCAAGGTGGGGCTGGCGGGCAATGTGGCCGCCATGCAGGTTGACCATTTCGATCACTTCGGGGGCGGCATTGGAGGGGCAGGCACAATGTCCGGCGATCGAAGGATCCATCATGCTGATATCGTTATGGCCATCCCCGATGGCGAGGATGTTGGCGGGCACAACACCGACTTTTCGGGCGAGTTCCATGAGCGAGAGGCCTTTGGTGAAGGGAACCCGGTAAACATCGACTTCGTTCCGGTAGCGGAAGACCTGCAGATAAGGATAGGGACGAACCGCCTCGGAGAGAAGCTCATCTCCGCGCATGGCATTGTCGAGGTCATTGAATCGGAAACAGATCCGGTAGCTGTTTTGCCGGGGGACACGGACAAAAGGAATGTGACGGGCGATCAGCCGCCGGAGTCGGGGGATGACCCGTCGGGCATGGATCCGATTGCGAATCTGGAGTTCGAGAATTTTCAGATTCCACAAAACATGGGGGAACCATCCCCAGGTCTTGCGTTCGAAGATGTAGGCATGACGGGTGACGATGAAATCGGGAATGATGCCGAAACTGCGCAGAGGGAGGAAAATTCGTTGAAAATCACGCAACCGTCGGCCGGTGCTGATCACCCAGATGCAACCTGCAGTCTGTCGATCACAGATTTCATCGCGAAATTCATTGTACCGATTGAATTCCGGGGAGGGTCCCAAAAGAGTGCCGTCAAGGTCGGTCGCCAGGAGACCAATCCGGGGGGAAGCGAGGGGACGGGGCCCTGGTTTGGCAGAGTGTTCTTCCATGGCGAAGACCGGACCTTAACAGCAGGAGACCGGCGTTGGACCGGTTCCGGATCAGGACAATTTGCCTGCGGCGGCTTCCTTGATGAGCGCCAACCCAATCACTTCACGTTGGATTTGGTTGGTTCCCTCGTAGATTTGGGTGATTTTGGCGTCGCGCATCATTTTTTCGACGGGATATTCCTTCATGTATCCGTAACCGCCAAAGACCTGAACGGCATCGGTGGTGACGCGCATGGCGGTATCCGAGGCGAACAATTTCGCCATGGCCGAGATCTTGCTGACATCCTTGGATCCGGAATCGATATGCCGGGCGGCGGCATAGATCAGAGCCCGGGCGGCTTCAACTTGGGTCGCCATGTCGGCGAGAAGGAATTGCATCCCCTGGAAGGAGCAGATCGGCTTGCCGAACTGGCGGCGTTCCCGGCTATACCGGACGGCTTCGTCGAGCGCGCCGGCGGCGATACCCAGCGCCTGGGCTGCGACGCCCGGGCGGGATTGGTCCAGGGTTTTCATGGCGATCAGGAATCCCATGCCTTCCTTGCCGAGCATTTGCGACTTGTGCACGCGGCAATCCTGGAAGACGAGTTCGCGGGTGGCTGACGCCCGGATACCCATTTTGTTCTCTTTTTTGCCGAACTCGAAGCCAGGGGTTCCTTTGTCAACGATGAAGAGGCTGGCCCCGCGGGAGCCCTTGTTCTTGTCGGTTTTGGCCACAATAGTATAGATGTCGGCTTCACCGCCGTTGGTGATCCACTGCTTGGTGCCGTTCAAAATGAAATAATCGCCATCCTTGACGGCCGTGGTCTGAATCCCGCCTGCGTCACTGCCGGCACCGGCTTCGGTGAGACCGAAGGCGGCGAGGGATTCGCCCTTGGCGATTTTGGTCAGATACTTCTGCTTCTGTTCTTCGCTCCCGTAAAGAATGATCGGGAAGGTGCCGAGCGCGGTGGCGGCCAAGGCCAGGGCGATGCCGCTACAGACCTTTGAGAGTTCTTCAACCATAACGGCCAGATCCATGACGCCGCCGCCCATTCCCCCGAATTTTTCTTCGATATAGACGCCACAGAGATCGGCATCGGCGAAAACTTTCAGAATTTCATGGGGGAATTCATTGGATTCGTCATAATGCGCACGGATGGGCTTGATTTTATCTTCGGCGATTTTCCGGCAGACATCCTTGATCATCACCTGCATTTCAGTCAAACCGTAATCCATAAAAAACCCTGTCCTTTCCAGCGCACATTAAAAATCATACCTTCGGCGGGCCAAAGACCACGCCAGTCCCTTACAAAACAAAGCAAGCGCGTTAATGTTAATACAGGTGGGGGGGGCGGGCAAGTAAAATTTCCAGTATTTTCATGTGGCGGCCACATGAAAATAAAGGTTAGAATACGCCTACTTTTAAGGAGGAATAGGAAATGGTGAAACCACAGGAACGAACAGGTTTGGAAGCGCGCCTTGATCGGTTGGAGCGGAAAAATCGGCGATTGACCGTGCTATTGGTCTGTCTGGTCCCCTTTATCGTGGCCTTGGCGGTGATGGGCTTTTCCTCGGTAGAGGAACAATTGCAAGGGATGCAAAATCTTCAAGTCCGTCAGATTGAAACCCAGCGCCTGGTGATCCGGGATTCCAATGGATTGCTCCGCGGTTGGTTGGGGATTGCCGAAGATGGAACGCGACTGGTTTTTTATGATGAAAACGGGCGGCAGCGGGCTGGGTTTGGGTTGACGCTTCAAAATGAGCCTGCCCTGGCGATTTTCGATCCCAGCCAGCAGCCCCGGATTATCTTGGGCATGGCGGACGGCTGGCCGGGATTGGTGATTCGGGATAACGCCGGATTGAAACGGATTGCCCTTCAGACCCAGCCCGATTGGGCCACTCTGTTTTTCTATGACTCCCGGGAACACAAGCGGCTCGGAGTCGGTATGGCGAAGGAGGCCGCCGCCGTGAATCTGCTCGACGAGTATTCGGTGGACCGGGCCGGATTAACGGTCGATCCCAATGGATCGAGCCTGGTGTTTTTTGACCGGTTTGGTGTCAAGCGCGCGGGATTGGGCCTGATGAAAGAAGATTCTCCGGCTCTCGGATTTTTTGAGAAATCGGGTGAATTGCGGTTGGGATTGAGCGCCTTGCCGGACGTGACGGAGATGGCCATCTACGGGACCAACCGGATTGAGGCGGCCGTTCGCATTACGACCAATCAGCCTTCGATGGGCATCTATGAAGCCAATCACGTTGTGCGCTGGAAAGTACCGTGATTTTGAGGATGATGGCGATATGACCGGTCGTGAACGGATGAATCAGATTCTCCGCCGTTGTCCAACGGATCGATTGGCTTGGACGGCCTTGGTGGATGAACATACCTTAAACCCCTTGGCTCCTGAACTTCGGGGGCGGTGGGGTCTCGACTTTTACCGGTCCATCGGCTGCGATGTGTTTCTACTCAACTCCTGGATTGCCCCTTTTTCCCTGGAGTCTCCGGTCCAGCACTGGGGCGAAGGCGTGCGCCTGGAGTGGACGACCGAGAACGACCGCCAAGTCTGTCGATGGCGGTCGCCCGGCGGGACCCTGGAGGCGATCTATGAACGGGGGCATCCGTTGAAGTATCCGGTTGAAACCTTGGCGGATCTCAAGCTTTACCGGACGCTTTGGGATCCGGTTCGTTTCTCGGGAAGGATCGAGGACCAGGGCAACCTGGAGCGGCTGGATCGCGAAATCGGATCCGATGGGGTGGTGACTCGATTCTGGGGACCTTCTACCATACCCCGCCTGCTGGAAAACGATATGGGGGTGGTCAATTTCTACTATTTAATGAATGATTATCCCGATCTGATGAAAGAGTTGATCGAGACCATGCACCAGAAGGAACTGGAGGCGTTTCGGTTGTTGGCGGATGGGCCGTGGTCCTCGGTGACGCTTTGCGAGAACACCAGTACCTATTATATTAGTCCTCAGATTTATGCCGATTTCAACATGCCCCACCAGCGCGATTTCGTGGAACAGGTCCATGCGGCGGGGAAACCGGCGATCCTGCATATGTGTGGGCATGTCCACAACTTACTGTCGTTGATCAAGGAAACCGGCTGTGATGGCATTCACACCCTGACGCCCCCGCCCACCGGCGATACGCCTTGGGAAGAGGCCCTGGATGTGATGGGCGATGATTTGATTGTCATGGGTTGTCTGGATCCGACGATTTTTGCGGCAGGGCCGGTGGCGGACATCGGTCCGGCGTTGGACCGGCTGATCACGCCGCGATTGCGGAAATCACCCTTTGTTCTCTGTCTGATGGCTGACGGCATTGCGGTCGATGAGGCCCGGTTTCGCGCCGTGGGTCGGTGGATTGAGAAGAACGGGTAAGCTTACTCTTCCCGCCATTCAACAATTCGGCTTTGGGTGTCCAAAACGGCTTCAATGCGACAGGTTGCCTGGGTATCGGTGGGGAGGGCATAGCCTTCGCTGATCGCGCGGAAATGGGTGGAGCGAACGGTCAGCAGGGGATAGATTTCATTCAGCAGCATCCATTCCGGTCCTTCCAAATCTTTCTGGAGTACAGATAGGATGGCGGCTTGGTTGGTGAAAACCGGAATGCCGCTCCGGGACTGTTCAATGGATCGGACCAAAGATTCCGCCGTGGCGGGGGTGCCGTGGCTTCGGGCGAGGGCGAGTAGAACTTCCCGGGGGGCGGTATTGATATTGATCGCGGCATTCGCTCCATAAATCGTCACCTGGGTTTGGAGCCTTTCAAACCGGCCGGTACTCATGCCCCGTACCCAAAGGAGTTCTTCCAGAGAGGTCAGGCGGTCGTCATGAGGACGAAAGGGGACCGGCAGGTTCAGGTAGTAGTCGGCCTCGGCACCCGCATAGGAGCCGACTTGGTAAACCCCATTGGATCCATCGCGCCAATCAAAGATGGCCGCTGCCAGATTGCCAGCAACCCCCGGGTCCGGCGGACCCATAATGAGAAGTAATTCCTTGAGCAGGGCAAACCCTTCCGGAGTTTGAGGCAGGGCGTTCAGGTTTAATTTTCCGGTTTCGTCCGCAAGTCCATAGCGGGTTTCAGCCTCTCCGGGTGAGATCAGTGAAAACTGACCCGGGGGAACCGGAATGGCGCGGAATCGGGTGGGGTCATCAGCCCAAGGATCCGAAAGGGCATGCCAGCGATTGGTGCCGACTTGGGCGATTTCGGCTTGGGCGGCTGCGATTCCAGCACGCGCCGCAGCCATGGCCCAGGTTTGGCGTTGGACGCGTTCCGCCACCCGGATCCGACCGGACACCCGGGCGCGCAGACCCAAGGTCAGGGCACCGAGTAGAAAAATCAGCCAGAGCACAACGATGAGAATACTGGCGACACGTCTGCCATTCCCGGATTGGCCCTGGGAAAAGGGATAAAGCGGCCACTGCAGGCCACGCTTTTCATCCGAGTGATAATCTGTTTGATCCATAAGGGCACTCAATGCCGGTCGTTGAGCCACCGGAACCAATCCTTTCGAGATAGCATACACGCTCAGACCGGGAAGTCCAGTCTGCCCTCAATGTCTGCTTGAAGGTGTCGGACAAGTCGCTACACTAGGGGAAGTCGGTTGGGAGAAAAGATGAAAATGTCCAAAAAAACAGGGATCAGCCTGCTGATTCTAGCTACGGGTTTGGTATTGTTCCTGGCGGCCGAGCGTCTGCTTTATGGCCCGCGTGCCATTCTGGGCAGTCGGACCGGGAATGCATCGACCTTTCGAGGGGAGGGGCTTCCTCCGCATCAAGCCTTCATTGCCTTGGGTTTGGGCGGGTTCCGAGGTTTGTTGGCCGATGCGCTCTGGATGCGTGCGGCCCGCTTGCAGGATCAGGGTCGATTTCTGGAGATGGTTCAGCTTGCGCATTGGATCACTCAATTGGAGCCGCAATTCACCGAGACCTGGGTTTATCACGCCTGGAATATGGCCTATAACATCAGCGCCTTGTTCGCCGATCCCGCCGATCGGTGGCGCTGGGTCCAAAATGGGTTGCGGCTGCTGCGCGACGAAGGCGTGCACTGGAATGCGGGCGATTCCCGGATGTATTGGGAGGTCGGTTGGATTTATCAGCACAAGATCGGCGGATCATCCGATTCTGCGGCGCCCTATTACCGGCGTGAGCTGGCTCGTGGAATTGAGGCGATCCTGCCCGGGGGGCGGTACCGGACCGGCCAGGGGAGTATCGATTCCAAGGTCAGGGAACGATTGTTCGCCGAGTATCGGTTGGATCCCCGGATTATGGATATTGTCCGGCATCGCTTTGGCGACTTGGATTGGCGGTTGCCGGAAACGCACGCGGTTTATTGGGCGGTGTGTGGATTGGCTGCCGCCGGCGATAAAGGTTCCCTGCCGTGTGAACGGTTGATTTATTCCTCCATGATTGAACTGTTTCGCCGGGGGACGCTGGTGATGTCGCCGGATGGCGAAACCCTGATACGGTTGCCGGATCTCGATTTGGCGCTGAGTGCCGTGCGTTCCCTGGAAAGTGCCATGTCGCATCCGGATCGGGAATTTCTCGACGCGCTGCACGAGGGTTTTTTAGGCGATGCCATTCTGCTTTCGGTCACCTTCGATCGGCGGGAGCAGGCGGAAGCCTTGTGGGAACTGCGCCGATCCCGGCATCCGAACCTGGCATCCGCCTCCACGCCCGAGGAATTTGCCCGTCGGTATGCGTCGCTGCGCATGCAATCCGTGAAGTCCTCCCAGGCGCTGGGAATGGTTTTCGAAGCGTGGGCGCAATCTTATCGGGCGACGGGGGCGGGTTTGGAACCGGCGGCGGCCGGTTACCGGCGATGGGCCGGTCTGCTCTGGACCGGTTGGCTTTCCGCCCAGCGTCCGGAAGCCCGGCCGGCGAATCCGGAAGCGGCCTTGCGTCAGATTCAGCAGGAAGCCTTGACCCAGGTGCGGCACGAGGTGTCCCCGGCCTGGCAGGCGCGTTTAAAGGGAGAGGGGGGGCTGCAGTGAGAGCGGTCGTGAAGCCCGCCTTCTCATCGGCCGTCGTGATCCCCGATTATTATGAAACACCCTGTTCTTAATTATGGCCTGATCTTTTGCCTCTGCGCGGTGATGGCTGCGGTCGGATGCAGGGGTCGGCAGGAAGCCACGCCTCCTCGTGAATTCATGGCGATGGGAACCTTGGCGTCAATCCGGACCGGGGCGGATGAGATGGTGTCTCCGGAGACGGTTGAACGCGAGGTGCGTGCCGAGTTTGCGGATTTGGAGGGCCGCTTGAGCATTTACCGGCCGGACAGCGAGATTTCGCGGTTGAATGCGGCCGGGACAAATCCCGTCGCAATCTCGCCGGCGACCCGCGTGATCTTGAAACAGGCGATCCATTACGGCGAAGTGAGCGGGGGTGCGTTTGATGTCACCATCGGACCCTTGGTCCGACTATGGGGTTTTAGCGGGGGGAAAGTTCCGCGAGGACTTCCGGACGAGAAGGCATTGGAGGAGGCGCGGAAACGGGTGGGGTTTCAGTTGATCATTTTGGATGCGAGTCGGGTGGCGATGCGCGAACCCGGGATGTTTGTCGATCTGGGCGGAATTGCCAAAGGATATGCGGTCGACTGCGCCTGGACGCGGGTTCAGGCGGAAGGCGGGCAGAATGTGCTGATCAATCTGGGGGGGAACATGCGCGTGATGGGCCGACCCGCATCTGATCGGCTGTGGCGGGTTGGGGTGCGGAATCCATTCGATGGCGATTCCGTTATGGGACATTTGGAATTGGTGCCGGGCCAGGCGGTGGCCACTTCGGGCAATTACGAACGGTTTATGATGATTGAGGGGCACCGCTATGCGCACATCCTCGATCCGCGCACCAGCCGGCCGGTGGAAGGCATGGCCGGGGTTACGGTGTTGGCTCCCACGGCGACCGAGGCCGATGCCTGGTCGACGATTCTTTTTATTGTGGGCATCGAAGCCGGCCAGGCTTTGTTGGCGGACCATCCCGGGATCGAAGCCTTATGGGTGCCGGACCGTGAGCCGCACGAAATCCGGGTCACCCCCGGATTGGCGAAGGTGTTTCAGCCGGTGCCCGAATGGCGCGGGTTATTGAAAATAAATCATCCCTAAAATTCGAGCCGGGCGCATACGAAGACAGGGACTTCCCGAAATGCAGAAATCATATCTCGATTTGCAGGCCGAGTTCTATGACCCGGTTGGGCGGGATTTTGTAGAATTTACTGGCATCGAAAGAGTTTTTCGACAAGAAGGAGAAGATCATTTTTGGGAAATGGGAGAAATATTTACCCGGCGAAATGATAAGGGTCTCCCGGCCGAGGAAAAACGTGGTCTGCATCGGATTGAAGTTAATCGCTTGGGTCTTGATCTTCGATAGGGCCTGGGGAATATTGGGATCCTCGCTGAATCCATATCTCAAGATGACGCGGTAGAGTCCACACCCGAGGTTCTCGATCTCCGTGCGTTTATCTTCGGGAATAAAGGGGACGTCCTCATTCTTCACGGACATCAGGACCGTGGTGCGGTGCAGGATTTTATTGTGTTTGAAATTATGGAGCAGGGTTCTGGGGATACCGTTTGAATTTCCGCTGAGGAAGACCGCGGTTCCGGGCACCTGGTGCGGTTTGCTGGCTTGGATGTCCTTGATGAACAGGTCGACGGGAAGCGACTGCGCCTCGATTATTTTTCGCAGCACCTCCCGGTAGCGTTTCCAGGTATACATGAGCAGATACACGATCGCCGCAATGAGCACGGGGATCCATCCGCCATATTTGATTTTGAGAATGCACGAGAGGAAAAAGGCGATGTTGGCCAGAATGAAGAACGTGGCCACCGGGATCAGGATGGCCAGATGTACCGGCCAGATTTTCCGGGCGATGAAAAGGGCGAGGATGGTGGTGAGCAGCATGGTTCCCGATACGGCAACCCCGTAGGCTCCCGCCAGATTCCCCGAGCTCTTGAATCCCAGGATCAGGATGGAGGTGCCCAGGAAAAGCGCAACATTGACCGCGGGAAGATAGACCTGGCCGATTTCCAGCGAGGACGTGTGGATGATCCGGAGGCGTGGACTGAACCCGAGTTGAATCGCCTGGCGGGTGAGGGAAAAAGCGCCGGAAATGACCGCTTGAGAGGCGATGACGGTGGCACAGGTTGCCAAAACGACCATCGGATAAATCAAGGATGCCGGCACAATCCGGTAGAATAGATTTTGTGAAGCGCCGGGATCGTCCAGTAAACAAGCTCCCTGTCCGAAATAGTTGAAGAGCAGGCAGGGGAGCACGATGGCAAACCAGCCCATCCGGATGGGCGCTCTGCCGAAATGCCCCATGTCCGCATAAAGCACTTCACCACCGGTGATGGAGAGTACGACGGTTCCCAAAACAACGAAGCCTTGGTAGTGGTTTTCCAGAAAGAGGTTGACGGCATAGAACGGGTTCACCGCGATGATGATGCCGGGATTCTTCAGTATGGCGGCAATACCCAATAGGCCGATAACCAGGAACCATACCAGAAGCACGGGGCCAAAGACCGCGCCGATCTTGGAGGTTCCTTTTCGTTGCACCATGAAGAGGCCGGTTAGGGTCGCCAGTGAAATATAGATGATGTAGGGTTCGAAGCGGTGGGTCGCCACATTGAGCCCTTCCACCGCACTCAAGACCGAGATGGATGGCGTGATGATCCCGTCCCCATACAGTAGCGCCGCCCCGATAATGCCGATAATCGTCATGATGCCCGTCCAATTCCGGCCATGACTCTTTTCCCGTTGAACCAACGCCATGAGCGCCAGAATGCCTCCTTCGCCTTTGTTGTCGGCTTTCAACAGGAACATCAGGTATTTGATGGAGATGATCAGGATGAGGGACCAGAAAATCAGGGAGAGGATGCCGAGGATGTTCTCGGGAGACGCCGGAACTCCATGGGTCCCGGCAAAACATTCCCGGAAGGCATAGAGGGGACTCGTCCCGATATCGCCGTAAACGATGCCGATGGCTCCGAGTGCGAGAAGATACAAATGCCTTCCCGTCGCGTTCTTCGGCTCGTTGAGTTCGATCCTATTCACAACATACTGATTCTGTAGGCTGCGCACACGCCCACGGATCAAACCTTGCAAGATCTCGGGGGGGCGCAGGTTGAGTTGATTCGCCTAGGTCAATTGATACATGGGTTAAACCTATCATGGTTTCGGGGCGCTTTCAATCTCTTCGTCCAAGTTTGTAGGGCCTGAGGAGCATCTGCGATTTGGTGCAAATTCGCCTATTCCCTTAATTAACACCTTGGTGGGGCTTCGCCCACAACCCGATTCCCCGTTGGTGTAGGCCGGGCCTCTGCGCCCGGCGTCTGCGGATCCAGCCCCCTCCAACTCCAGACGCCCGCCGCAGAGGGCGGGCCGACATCGATTGAAAACGGTTGGTGTTAAGGCCCTTTAGTCGGTTTCTGTGCACCGAATCGCAGCTGCGCCTAGGGCCAGTGCGGGTGCCTCCTGAGCCACCCGGATGGGAGAGTCCTTCTTTTTGAAAAACCGACGCGGACGTTAGGGGCTTCGTTCCGTTTCGTGCGTCAATCACTCTTCTCGGATCAACTCGCAGACGGAATGATGAACGGCGCGTCGGGCGGTCAGGCCGAGTCCGGCCAGACCGACGACGAGCATGCCGACCAGACAGGCGATCAACATGAGCCAGGGAAGATGTCCGCCCTGACGCAGGAGCCAGGGCAGAGCGGTCAAGCAACCCGCGAGGGTGCCGAGCCCAACCCCGGTGGATAAGAGCCAGAATTGTTCGGCGGCCAGCAGACGGGCGATGGTTGACGGTCGCCAACCGACCGCGCGTAACAGCCCTATTTCCTGGCGTCGTTCACGGGCCTGTTGCAAGAGGATCAGGCCCAATGCGACGGCGCCGAAAACCAATCCAACCGATCCGAGCAATTGAAAAATGGCCAGGTAACGGGCTTCCACGGCGTAAAGCGACTGAAGCCGGTCGACGGCGCGCTCGGCCAGCAAACCCTCGGCGCTGTATTCTCGGTTCAGAAGATGAACGGCTTCTGCGGCGTAGGTGGGTGGGGAATCGATCAGAAATCGCCGGGGACCCGGATCGGAAGGGAAAGCCTGAAGCAGGAGGGATTCATCCATGATCAGCACGCCTTGCAGGATCGAATCGCCCAGTTCGCCGATGATTCGCAGGTGGATGATTTTACCTCGATCGGTAGTTGATTCCACGAGAGCCCCGAGGGATTGATGCAGGCCCCAAGCGAGAGTGGTCACATCGCCGAAAACCGGTAGTGCGCCGTCCGGAAGCGGGTGTTGCAATAGACGCCAACCTTGGGAGGGATCCAGACCGGGGAGAACGCGGAGGAGGTGAAATGCTCCCCGTTTTTGCAGGGATTCAGAGGGAACGCCGAGGAGGGGGGGGCGGTGCGATCGGAGTGCGGAACGGCAGGACGCATCGTCGCCGGGTCGCAATCGCAACGGCATAACATAAGCGGGGGACAGGGCCGGTCCCAACAGATCCCAGCGGTGGTCGCGGACATCGTGCAGGAGGCGGTGTTGGGCGGCGCTGGCTTCGGCATAAAGGGTGAATCCGCCGGTTCCCGAGTCGCGCCGGTCCGCTTGATGAAAGGGGTTGCGATGAAAAACATTGACCGCGATGACAAGGAATACTCCGGTAGCGGCGATGCCGATGACGGTCAGGCTGCGGTCCGGATTGCGGGTGGCGTCGCGTAATCCCAGGCGCAGGAGTCCGGGCAGGCCTGGGTGGGCAGAATCAATCGGACGGGCCAGGCCGGCTGCGGTAGCCAGGAGACCGCCGAGCAGTCCTGCGGTGCCAGCCCCGAGGGCCAGTATCGGTAATTGTTCGGGGGAGGCGGAAAACGCCTTGAAGGCGGTTACGCCAGCCCCGCAAACCACGAAGAGTGCGAGAAGGCTGAAAAGGAGTACGCGTTGTCGGGATCGTGAAAAATCTTTCGGGGTCGATAAACGGCCCTGGAGCAAATGGGTGATCGGTTGGCGGCAAAGCGAACGGATTCTGAAAAACGTGCAGAAGAGGGCGGCGATCAAGGTTCCCCCGATGACCTTGAATGGAAGGGTTCCTGAAAAAACAAGCGAGGGGAGTGGGCCATCCGGGATTTTTTCAAATAAACCCTCGAGGTGTTGGAGGAAGCCGGCAACCAGTCCAGAGCCCAGAATAAGACCAATGAATGCGCCCAAGGCAATGCCGATGAGGATTTCGAGTTGGAAAAGGCGGGTGATTCGTCCAGGTGAAAAACCAATGGCCCGGAGAAGCCCGATTTCCGGAATTCGCCGCGAAAGTTCAAGATTCCAGGCGAGTGAAGTCAGGGCAAGTGCTGCCAGAGCCAGAAAAATGCTTAACCCGAGAAATAGAGATCCAAAATCCTGAACGGTTTCCGGGGAGGACGGATGGACGGGGCTCCAGATCAGCCCCAGATCGCGAGGATCGAGGTGTTGGGCAATTGCAGCGTCCAGTTCTTCAGAGGAATTTGCCGCTGAAATATGGAAGCGGATAGCGGTCAGATCGCCATAGGGATTGGACCAGAGGGCTTGTCCGGCCGCGAGCGTGATGAAGGCCTTTGGGATGGCGCGAAAGCTTTTCCAATAGGCTTCATCCCGGGGGCGGATACGGTTTAAGTCGATAGGGAAATCGGGTTTCCAATCGGAGCACTGGTTGACCTCCTGGAGGCCGGGGAAATCGGGGACGAGCGTGGAATCGAGCAGTGGGCTGGAATCGGCAAGGATGGAATGGACCTTGAAAACGGCCTGGGTTTCGATGAGTCTCCGATTTGAAGAAGGAATATAATAGTGAAGGGTCAGAGTGTCACCCGGGGTTAGGGCGAGGTCTTGGGCGAGCCACGGGTGAATCAGGATTTGGTCATCTGCCAGATCGACCGGCAGGCGGGAAGCCGGGAGGGCGGTGACCATTGAATAAGGGGTGACGTTGGAGGCGGTGGCGAGGCCGGTGACAAAGTACGTCAGGATGCCCTCGGCATTGAGTCCGGCCCGGGTGGCGGCACGGCCGATGGGGGCATCGAGAAAGATACGGCGGGAGTTAATCTCCCATTCATCTTGTTCGAGGACGGGAGAGGATTGCGATCCGGTATCTTCCAGGGTGAATGCCGAACGGAAGGCGGTGTTAAGCGGTTCGGTTGCCGGGGAATCGGAGATCAATAGATTGGCTTTGCCGGGTTTCTGGAGGAGGGATTGAAGTTCGCCGAGTCCGAGGATGAGCAGCGGTTGGGCGCGTTCGTCCTGGTGGAGATTGAATCGGCTGAATAGATCGGGATTGAGCAGGCCGGACACTTTACGGCGCAGGGTGCGGGGGACGGGCGCAGCAAAGCGCAGTTGCAATTCAGAGGGGCCGAATGAATCAGCGGAGGCGCGGATGAGAATTTCGTCGCCGATATCGACATTGAGCCGATCGGCGAGGGTGGCATTGATATAAACACCCTGGCCAGCAAAACCCGCGGGGGGTTGTCCGGCGGGACTGAATTTCCAGAAGCGCGCATCGACGCCCAGGATACGGGTGTTTACGGGATATGCCGCATGATCGGGCGACTCCAGCGATCCATCGACTTGGAGGATGGGCGCGACTCTGGCCGGAGAGAACTGGTCGGCGAGGGCTGCGCGGAAGAATCGGTCGCCGCCACTCAGAACGCTATGAATGGTGCCGAGACGGCAGGATTCCAGTCGCAGGTGCCAGGCGCGCAGAGTGTCGCCCAGGAGGAGGGCGACGGTCAGGACGACCGCCGTCAGCGCGGCCCCGGCCAGGATGGGCCAGGTGAGGTGGCGAAAGCGCCGTAGATTCCAGCGGAGGAGAGGAATGTTCACGAGCGGATTTCCAGGTGACCCTGGTTCAACGACCACTGTCGGGCCATGTTGTGGGCAATGGCGGGGGCATGTGTGACGAGAACCAATGCAAGGTTTTCGGCTTGTTGGAGATCGCGGAGCAGATCGACGAGGGATTGGGCCGTATCGGCATCCAGGGCGCCGGTGGGTTCATCGGCCAAGAGGATGGAGGGCGAATTGATCAAGGCGCGAAGCACGGCGACCCGTTGGCGCTCGCCGCCGGAGAGTTCGGACGGGAACCGGTGGGCGAGTTGTTCCAATCCCGTCCGGTCGAGCAGATGATGGGCTCGCTCGGTGAGGGCCGCGGGGGAGGCCAGGTCATTGATGGCGGCGGGCAGGAGAATATTTTCGAGCACCGTACACTGGGGCAGGAGATGATGGGATTGGAAGACAAACCCGATTTCATGGCCCCGCAGACGGGACCGCTGATCCTCGGTTAAATTTTTAAGCAGGTGGCCGCGGAGGGTGATGGTGCCCATCGAGGGTTCGTCCAGTCCGCCCATAAGATGGAGGAGCGTACTTTTTCCGGATCCGGAGGGGCCGGTAATGGCGATCGAATCCCCGGACAGGACGCGCAGATTAATACCGGCAAGCACGGTGCCGCCGGCTCCGTCCAGATCTCCGGTGGAATAGGTTTTTACCACATCGCGCATTTCAATGAGGGGGGCGTCAGGGGGGGGAGGATTGGTGTTCATGCGCGGTATTCTCCATTAAGGCTGATGAGTTGGCGGGCCATGCGTTCGACGGTAAATTCACGGGATAGGGCTGATTGCCCGGCGACTCCGAGTGCCGTCAAGTGGTCCGGTTGGTGCAAGGCGTCGGCGAGCGCCGCAGCGATGGACTCTGGAATCAACTCGTCGAACAGCAGGCCGCCGCCGGTGGCGGACAAAACTTCGGGAAACGCCCCCTGACGGGGAAGGAGAACCGGTCGTCCGGCCGCCAGGCTCTCGAGAATGAAAAGCCCGAAGGACGACTCTGCGCGGGCCGGGACGCAGATCAGCGAAACGGATTCGAGGAAGGCGATGCGTTCAACTCGCTCGAGCACGGGGGTAAAACGGACCGCAGGGGCGGCGCCTGCCCGCTTGATCCGGAGTTGCAGTTCCCTCAGGAGCGGCTGATCGTCGCCGGTCCAGCCGCCGGCCAAATGGAGTTGGATCGTTTCAAAGCCGGACTTTTGACGCAGGAGAAGAAAGGCTTCAATCAACAAATCCACGCCCAGTGCCCGGCAGAGTCGGCCGAGATAGCCAATGACCGGCCGGGAGGGCAGGGGAAGAGGCGGTGCGGTAAAGCCATTGAGGGGCAGGCCAGGATAAACAACGACGGGCGGATTGGCATCGAGCCGGAGCCGGCGGGTCATCCGTTCGGCATACGTTTTGCTGACGGCGATCCAGCGGTGAAAATCGGTGGCGCGTTGGGCGAGAGTTTCCCAGGCCAGAGCCCGGTAAGGTTCCGGCAGACCATCAAGCCAGGGTTCCTCATCCTGGAAGAAACCGAAAATCGGTGCGGAAATGGTTTGGCGCAGGCAACGGGCGAGTCCGGCCAGAAGGGCGTTGGAGATCCAGACGGCATCCGGCTGTTCGGTTTTGATCCAGGCGCAGAGGCGATTGAGTTCCTTGGCCTGCCGGCCGTCTTCGCCGCGTAACATGGAGAGGGTCATCGCGCCGAGGTCGGCGGATCGGGTGGCACCGGCGAAACGCGCGAGTTGTTTGAGGAGGGCGGGATGATCGAGCGCGTGATCGAGCCAGCGGGGGGTATGGCGGAAAAGGGAGAGGTGTTGCTGGAGATAGACATTCAAACCGCCGAAGAAAATCGGGATCGGGTGGGCGGAATCGGATGGAGGAACATCAAGACGAACCGGCAGATACAGCGGGGCCAGAATGGCATCGTGGCCGAGACGCCGCAGGGCTTGGACCAGCCAGGCATCCCGGAGACAATTTTCACAATAGAAGGCGTCGCCCGACCCCGGGGTGATCTGGATGATTTTCATGGCTACGGTTTTGGAGGCGAAGGAGGTTCGGCCGAATCGAAGGCCCAGACCGTCCCATCATCGGTGCCGATAATGAGTCGATGCCCCACCAAAATAGGGGACCCGTGGACTGCGGCGCCGAGCGGGTAAGTCCAGAGTTCCTGGCCGGTGGTGCGATCCAAAAGCATGAGGTGCCCTCCCTCATCCACCACCACGACGGTATTACCGGCGATCACAGGGGCGCCCAGAAAACCATCCCGCGCGACATGGACCCAGCGAACCTGGCCGGTTCCCAAGTTGAGGGCGTGCAGGGTTCGATTTTGGGCGCCGATGATCAGAATATCGCCATCCGACGCCGGCGCCGCCATCCATTGTGTGTTGGTGGGATGATATTGCCACAGGATACCT
The DNA here is from genome assembly GCA_903824675.1 of uncultured bacterium. Lineage (GTDB taxonomy): Bacteria > Verrucomicrobiota > Kiritimatiellia > CAIKKV01 > CAIJXV01 > CAIJXV01. The sequence goes on along the minus strand of CAIJXV010000116.1, from coordinate 71,077 downwards.
CCGGTCGGCAGATCCCAGCACCAAACGCCGTTATCGACCGTTGCGGCCACCGCCGAATGACCGCTGATCAGGGGATTGGCGGGGATATAGGAGTTGAGATTCAGGTCCCGGATCAGGTGCCCGTTGGAAGTGTCGATGAGTCGCAGGTGTCCGTCACAACTCCCGAAGACGGCGCGTTCCCCGTCAAGGGCCGGGGTTCCATTCAGATACGAGTTGCAGGTGAAGGTCCAGAGATTGGATCCAGTTTGTGGATCGAGAGCCTGGAGACGGGCATCAAACCCTCCGACCAGGATGCGTCCGGCGGCATCACAGGCCGGTGCGGCGGTGATTTTGGCCGAGGTGGTGAATACCCAGCGGCGTTGTCCGGATTGGGGATCGAGGGCGTGGAGTTCGCCCTTACGCGTCCCGATGAGCAGAAGATTTGAGGCGAGCAGGGCGGGGGCTTCAATCGCATCGCCGGCGGCATACCGCCAGAGATTGGAACCGGTGGCCAGATCGAGAGCGTAGAGATTCCCTCCGATGGAACCAATCCAAAGTTGTTGGCCATCCGAAACGGCGGTGGATTGAATGGGATCCTCAGCGGTAAAGGTCCAGGCTTTGCGGAGGGGAGGGGTAAGACTTTGGGGGACGGAACCGGAAAGATCGGGATGAGCCCGGAAAACGGGCCAGATCGGAGGTGGCGTGGGGGCGGCAACGGCGAGTCCGGCCAGGAGCAGGAGGACGGTAGGGGCGGATGCGAGTGAACGGATGGGGGGTAGGGATGTCATCCCCGTATTACACCAATCCCTCGCCGGTCTGACAACGGATTTTTTGAGGGTTTGGGCGATTCCCTAAATGACCGGATTAGAGATTGTCATGACATGGTTCCAGGGAAAATAAGGTGCAGACTCGATGCCCTCGTGGGGTCTGACCGCGCCCCGTCCGCAAAAAGGGATGATGCCCGTCTCATGGCTTCTGGGGGATGGGTCTTTTTAGCGGCCATACTGTTTCAGGAAATCCCGAAATGCCGGCCAACCTCCCAATGGTTCCGCCGGGTACGTGTTAGGCTGGTCGGCCGTGTGTCCGCATCCTGGAATCGTGATGAGGTTGGCCGGAATGCCCTCTCGACGGAGAGCTGCGACAAAACTTTCCGACTGATTCAATGGAACAATCTCATCCGCTGTTCCGTGTGTACAAAGGCACGGTGGCGCTTGGGGATGAATTTGAAAAAGTGGCGAAGCCTCGCGTTCGATATGGGGGTGGTCTTCCGCCCGTCCCCCGAGGAGCGGTGTGACACAATTTATGTGTTCCGGTTTTTCAATTCGCCACCGGGCGATGTCATGCACTCCGCACACAGGGATCATGCATCGCACGGTGCAGGGCCCATTTGTGTGCCGCGTGGCGCGCAGGCCAAGCAGTGCCGCCAAGTGACCCCCGGCCGAGGCACCGGTTACGCTTATGCGGGTGGAATCAAGTCCAAGCGATCGTCCCTCGCGGGCAATCCAGGCGAGAACCGACTCCATGTCGTCAATCTGTGCCGGATGGGGAGCGGTTCCACTCAATCGGTAATCCGGAAGGAGGGCGGCAAAACCCGTCTCGATGATCAGTCGTCCATAGGACTCCATGTCACCCCGGGTTCCCGCATGCCAGCCGCCGCCATGAATACAAACAACGACCGGCAGCGGTTTGGTTATCCGATCAGGCAACAGGCAATCCAATAACTGAAATTCGGAAACCGGCCCGTAGCGGAAAGTTGCTTTTCGCATGTGTTCGACCTGAGGTTTTAGGGGTCCTAATGGCTGTCGTTCTGAAAGGATGCCGGAACCCATCTGACAGGTCAAGAAGGACTGTGAATTATTCAGCCCGTGCTTGCCGTCTCCTTCTTGCTTTGTTACTCTTTTTTTACATGACGACCCGCTTTCATGAAAGTTCTGTGGGGTGTCTTTCCATACGGACGGGGAAGCGATTTTTCCACTTCTCCCTTCGGGGTGGTTTTACCCTGGTTGAAATCATGATGGTCGTGGCAGCCATCGGCATTCTGGCCGCGATTGCGATCCCCACGTTTACCAAGGCGCGTTTGTTATCCCGGTCAGCCGCCCAGATGAACGATTTGCGGGTTATAGAAGACGCCTTTCAGCGTTATACAACGGATAAAAGCGTTTTTCCCTCCCTCCCGGGTGATTCCAGTTTGCCACCCGATATGGGCACTTATTTATATGCCAAAATCTGGACCCAGAAGTCGCCGGCTGGGGCCACCTACACCTGGGCTAAATATTCGTTTCCGGCGAAACCCAATGCCTATGTCATTGTCCTCGCTCAAGCCAATCCAGAGGTGATGGATCTCGTCGACCACAACATGGACGATGGGAATCCCGCCTCGGGGAGCCTTCGTTTTGTGTCGCCGAACTACCTGTTCATTCTGGATCAGTAGCGACACCCCCCCCATAGTCAACATCAACCGTATCAAGGAGTTTAAACATGCGAATGTGTACTCGAGACCCGCGATTCCGCCCGGCGATAGGATTGTTCATGGGCGTTCTGTGGGGCGCCAGTGCATTCGGTGCTGACTTAAATCCCGGGGGGGCGTTCCGGGTTCGGGGCCGTGTCCTCGAGTCCGGCGGCATTGCGGTTTCAACCAACGCGTTCAAGTTGACCTTCGCGGGGAGTAATGTTTGGGCCCAGGGCACCAATTGGAGTGACTGGATTCACGCTTCCTGTCCGGCCGCTCGGGTTGATCCCGCGGTGATGCGGATCAGCATTGCCGGTGGAAGTGATCCCTGCAAGGCTCAGGTTCAGACGCAGGTGGAAGGGCAGGAGTATGCCCGGACGTTTGACGGCACACTTTTTGCGTCGCAATGGGGCCTGCTGGTTTGGAAATGGGAGGGTCAGTTGCTGGTGGCCACTATGTCCGAATTCAACCGGATGTTTTGGAACAATCTTCCGCCACTGGAAAAAGGCCCCGTTGTCCGGCCCCAGGATTTTCCCATCGGCGACCGATTCATTTCGGGTGACAACGACCGCGTTGCGCTTCACGAAGGCATTGCCGGTCTGGCCCGCGCGGGGTTCTCGGCCTTGAAGATCGACAACGGAAAAATCGGCCATGAATACCTGCTCCAAGCCGGGCTCAAGCGAACCACGGAAGCGGTTTACTGTCCGCCCGGCGGGTCTTTTGACCACTCGATCAGCAAGCCGCAGGAAACCATGGATAACTGGGTTAATAAAATTGTCGCACCGCTGACCAACGCCGGATTTGCGACCACCGATCTCGCGCTCATGACCCTGGCCGATGAACCCGGCTGGTATTACCCGTCCTGCTTTATCGCCCTGACCAACAATCCCGTGGCGCTCAGTCGGTTCCGGGATTACCTGAAAAACCAGGGCTTGTCGCCGGCCGATCTGGGAGCCCGGACCTGGACTGACGTTTGGCCGAAGGGGCATAGTCAGGCGCTGGATCTTCCCTCCCGCCGACTGTTCTATTGGACGATGCGCTTTTTTCCCTGGGACTCGGCTCGGTATTATGCGGACTGCACCCGCGCGTTGGAATCGGTTTTTTACACGAATCTGCCGGTGTTTGTGAATTGGAACTTCTTCAGCGGACGCTATTACGTGCCCGGGCCGGTTGCCAATAACCGGGACCGGAAGAGTCCCGATGCGGCGATGGGCGGTCAGGATTGGATGGAATTCGGCCGGATGCGCGGCGCCACCATGCTCTGGACCGAGGACTGGTTTGGCGATGAACTGGCCTACCAGTGGTCCTATTATTGTGCGCGGCTCGGGTCAGCCGCACGTCTGGGCGGAGTGGAGTATGGCGGGTATATCGTGCCGCGCTCGGCCGGCAGTCGGCCGGACGGCATCATCCAGAAAGCCGCCGCCATCGTCGGGCATGGGGGAAAAGCTATTGAATATTTTGTTTTCGGGCCGGAATACAATTTCCCCGGTAACTGCTATTCGCGAAGCTCGCGCATCCTGGTTCCGATGACCGAAGCGCATCGCTTGATTGCCATCGCCGAACCCCTATTGTGGCCGGGGCGTCCCCGTCCGGCCGATGTGGCGATTCTGATGCCGCGCAGCGCCCAGGTCTGGGATCCGAACGGGATTTCAGATGCTACCAATGTCCGTCTCAACGGATCCACCGTGGATTACATGACCGAGGTTTACAATCTATTTCTCGCATTCATGCATGCCAACATCCCCGTGGACTTTGTGGAGGAGGATCAACTCACGGTTGAGGGATTGAAAGGGATCAAGGTTCTCTATGTCACCGAGCCCAATGTTCCGGAAGAAAATCAAAAACAACTCGTTACCTGGGTCTCCAAGGGAGGCACTCTTGTCACGGTTGCCGGTGCCGCTCAATGCGACCGATACAATGAGCCTTGCCGGGTTTTGAGCAAGGGGCTGGGAATTGCCGAAACGGCACGCGAGCGAATGCTGGTGGGCAACGTCTATGCATTCCCGGGAAACGGTTCGGTCACCGGCAGTTTTGGTCAGGTTTCCGTCGTTGGAACCCGGAGTGCGCTGGAGAGCGAAAAGGGACTTACGATTCAAGGTCGGTTTGAGGATGGAACCCCGGCTTTGGTTTCGCGGGACGTTGGGAAAGGCCGCGCGTTTCACTATAACTGGATGCCGGGCATGGCCTATGCCCGGTCCCCCCAGAACCACAACGGGATGCTCGTGGCGTGGGATCCGATGCATCGCGCCGTGATCCTCGATCCTGCTCTTCAGTCCGGTATCCGCGCCGCCGTCCGACCGGATCGGCCGATGGTCGAGGCGCCCCTTCTGGAATCCCCGGCGGGAGCCGTAGTGACCTTATTGAACTGGACCGATGAGCCGGTGACGAACCTGGTAGTGGAAATGGATTATTCCCGGCCGGTAAGAGAGGTCAGCAGCGCCGCCCAAGGCCCGCTGAAATTCGAGCAGAATAACGGGATCGTGCGATGGTCCGTGCCCGTTCTCAAGGGTGCTGATTTCGTGATGTTGCGGCCCTGATCGCGACCGTTTAAATACATCGGCCTGCGCGTAATCCCCGCTGGGCGCTCAACGATCGCGGAACGAGCCGATGAGAATGCGCGGAGCCGGTATCAGTTGTAGCCGCGGCCGTTGGCTGCGGGAGGGGGGCGGTCGAACGGGCGTCCCTAGGGACAGGTTACGGGGAACACCACGCGCCTCTTGCGGCGCTACTACAAACGCGAAGCAAGAAACAGGGTCTTTATTGACGAAATCAAAGTTGACGGGAGTGCGGGGAGTGGTGCCGATGAAAAAGGAGCGCCTTTCGGGCCAGTTCAGCCCGATCATTTTGGGTCGGGAACCGAAAGTCATCGGTAAATCTTGGTAGCCAATCGGTCCGGGATTTCGGTGTGACAGGGAACCGCTTCGATCTGGCCAGTGTTGGGACTTGCCCAGAGAGAGGGGGATCCACCCTCTCGCTTCAAGTAGTACCCATGCCGGCGAAGGTGCCGCAAGAGTTCGTTGCGCTTCATCTGACAGCCACTAATTCGCGCATCGCGTTGGCAGGAAGACCACGCAGGGCGTCATTCCGCCTTGGTCCTGCCTTGTCCGTTTGCTCCAGGGATTTCGGGGCAATAGGCCACAAACCATTTTTCATCCCGTTCTACAACAGCTGTAAATTCGTTATGCATATCCTTACCTCATTTCGGGCAGAACATGGAATTTGCCCGCACCCACAGAGTTCCGGACCGATCCCGCTTGCGATTCCGATTCCGACCCCGACGAATACTTCCGGCTCGAACCTGTCTCGCGGAGGGATCCTTTGAGAAGGCCTGGAAACAGGATCTGTTGTAGCTGCGGCCGTTGGCCGCGGGAACCGAGCGAATAGAACGGATACATGGGGAGCTATGAGATGCGTTAAATATGGAGTTTAGAGACCCCATTTTTTTCTGGTAGTCAAACGTCGTCGGCGCCTGCCGGTTCGCAAGTCCGGCCTGTCTGAAATCGCTCATTGGTCCGGCGCAGCCACTCCGGGTTCTCATCCCAGAGGAGATGTTCGGGGCCACAGTAGGTTCCGGGCATGAATCCCCAGTAGCCGTGCGCAATGGCAAGATCCGCACAGAGGTCCAGCAAGGAAAGCCCTGCTGGCGACAACTCAAAGCGCGACAGCCTGGGCGGGAAGAAGAAGCCGCCCTCGTCCCACACCTGCGGGAGACGGCGCCGTCCGGCTTCATGTGCATCTTCCGCGAAGCGCGTTTTCGCCTCATGCCAGATTCGGTCCTTCCACCGTGCAAAACTCTCCGCCACCCATCGGTCCCATTTGGCGTTGTCGAGATTCTCGTAGAGCCAGAAGAAACCTTTCCATTCCTCCTTGATGGAACCGGCGCGCGGCAGGAAATCCTTCCAGGACAGAAGGTCGTCGTCCCGGAGAACGGCGCGCAAGGATTCTAGATCGCGGGGACGGTCAGGGTTAAAGTTCGGGTCGCGGAACGTTCGGCCAAAGAGTTCCTGGAAATACCAGGCGCTACCCGCGTAGACGTGCTGGTCGAATACTTGGACATTGTCCGGGACCAGGGAATAGTCGTGCGAAGCGAAGTCGCCGCTGATGAGAAGTTCTGGATGGCGGGTTCGGAGCAGGGAGATCGCTTCCTGATGCAGGCGGCGGGACTCCGCGCCCTTGGGGAACGCGCTGAATTCCGGTTCGTTGTGGATCTCCAGGTAGGCGATTCGGTGCGTGAGGCCTCGATCCTTGAGGATCCGCAGAAGGCGGTCGTGTTGCTCGGCCAGATGCATGAACCGGCGCTCCTCGGGGATGGCATAGATCTCCGCCCGGATCGACGGGTCGGCGACAAACCAGGCGGTGCTATCCTGGTACTCCCAACTTGTCGGAATGACCCACACGTCGTGCTTGTTTGCCAGATCGAATAGGTGCAGCACCCTCGCCAGGACATCGTGACGTCCCCCGCCCTTAGCATTGCACGACGAAAAGTTCCACCCACAGCCGGTGATGAGAGGCTTGAATTCCACGGGACCGCGTGGCCGGCCGTCGAGCGTGAAAGCCCAGTTCAGTCCGGTCTCCAGACGCACGGCGTTGAACCCACGCGCCTTCATCCCCAGGATACAACGCTCCAAGTCCTCGTACGGCTCGCCGGGTGTTGCCGCCACGATCCAGTTCCAGATCCAGCAGTCAATACTCAGCTTCTTGGGCAGATGGGGGGGGATGGGCACCCTGTATCTCGACTGATTCGGCATGTTCATCTGCTCAATCTGTTCATGGAATTTTTAATAACTATCACTCGTAGCCAATGCTGGAAGGGTACCCAACCGGCGGGAGGAAGGCTAGGAAAATGAGGGACAGATTATGGGGACACCACGCGCCTCTTGCGGCGCTACTACAAACATGAATCCGTATACTGAATGGGACGCTAAGTGTCCGGTTACGCCGGATATTCCCCAATAAAAAAGCCGCCGGAGCGGGGGCTCCGGCGGCTTGGGTTCGGTCCGTTAACAATTACTGGGCGGCAGCCGCCGGGGCAGATCCGTCGCAGGGGGCCAGTCCGGCCAATTTCGTCAACAGGTCATACTTGGCCGCCACCAGCTTGTCGGCTTCGGCCATCAGGAGTTTGAACTGTTCGGGATTCGACTTGGACAGGGTCCGGAACCGGTTTTCCTTGATCGCATGCTCGCTGAACTTCATGGTCGGCGGTTTGCTGTCGAGCTGCAGGGCGTTTTTGCCCTGTTTCGTCAGGTCCGGATTGAAGCGGTAGAGCGGGAAGTGTCCGGAGGCGACGGCTTCCTTTTGCTGTCCCATGCCGGTGGTCATATCGATGCCGTGGGCGATGCAATGCGAGTAGGCGATGACCAGCGCGGGGCCGTCATAGGCTTCCGCTTCGCTGAGCGCCCGGACGGTTTGGGCGGGATTGGCGCCCAAGGCGATCGTGGCGACATAGATGTTGCCGTAGGTCATCGCGATCATGCCCAGATCCTTCTTCATCGACGGTTTGCCGCCGGCGGCAAACTTGGCGACGGCACCCATAGGGGTGGACTTGGAGGCCTGCCCGCCGGTATTCGAATAGACTTCGGTATCGACCACGAGGACCTTGATGTTGCGGCCGGAGGCCAGAACATGATCCAGCCCACCGTAGCCGATGTCATAGGCCCAGCCATCGCCGCCGACAATCCAAACCGATTTCCGGACGAGATAATCGGCGACCGAGAGAAGCTGTTTGCAAGCTTCATTGTCACATCCGGCCAGTTTTTCCTTGAGCTGACTGACCCGGGCGCGCTGTTCCTCGATGCCCATGGGCGTCGCTTGGTCGGCCGAGTGAATGGCGGCGACCAGCTCTTTGAGGGCGGGTCCGCGATCACAGGCGCCGGCGACGATACGGTCGGCTAATTCCAGGGCGTAGGTGCCGAATTTTTCGACAGCCAGCCGCATGCCCAGGCCAAATTCGGCGTTATCCTCAAAGAGGGAGTTAGCCCAGGCCGGACCGCGACCGGAGATGTCCTGGCAATAGGGAGTGGTGGGCAGGTTGCCGCCATAGATCGAGGAGCACCCGGTGGCGTTGGCGATCATGAGGTGATCTCCGACGAGCTGGGTCAATAGCTTGATGTAGGGCGTTTCACCGCACCCGGCGCAGGCGCCGGAGAATTCGAACAGGGCCCGGCTGAGCTGACTGCCCTTGATGGTCCCGCGGTTGACCAATTTCAGGTCGGCCTCGGGCAAACCGAGGAAAAATTTGAAGTTGGCGGCTTCCTGCTGACGCAGGGGGATTTGCGGAACCATATCGATGGCGCGGTGTCCGGTTTCCTGTTTCGTTTCCTTGTTCTTTTCGCGTGCCGGGCAGTTATAGACGCAGGCACCGCACCCGGTGCAATCCTCGGGCGCGACCTGGACCGTAAACTTCATCCCGGCGAACTCCTTGCCCTTGGCATCGGCGGATTTGAACCCGGGCGTGGCCCCGGCGAGGAGTTTCGGGTCATAGACCTTGACGCGGATGGCGGCATGCGGGCAGACCAGCGAACACTGGGCGCACTGGATGCAGAGGGCGGGATCCCATTGGGGGATTTCCGTGGCAATATTGCGCTTTTCGTATTGGGTGGTGGCGGTCGGCCAGGTCCCATCCTCAGGCATGGCGCTGACCGGGAGGGAATCCCCCTGCATGCACATGATCTTGGAGGTGACATTTTTGACGAATTCGGTCGCGTCGACGGGGACGACGGGGGGCATTTTCTTTTTGCCCGAGATTTGGGCCGGAACCTTGACTTCGTGCGTCGAGGCGACAGCGGCTTCCACGGCCTTGAAGTTCATCTGGACGACATCATCGCCCTTGCGTCCGTAAGTTTTCTTGATGGCCTGCTTGAGGTGATCGATCGCCTGTTCCTTGGGCAGAACCCCGGAGATGGCGAAGAAGCAGGTCTGCATGATGGTATTGATGCGCGCTCCCAGCCCGAGGCTTTCCGCGAGCTTCATGGCATCGATGACATAAAACTTGATCTTCTTGGCGATGATCTGGCGGGCCACTTCATCGGGGATTTCGTTCCAGACCTGGTCGGCGCTATAGGGGCTGGCCAACAGGAACGTGGCGCCGACCTTGGCATTCACCAGCATGTCGTATTTCTCGAGGAACGAGAAGTTATGACAGGCGACAAAATCGGCCTTGGTACAGAGGTAGGGACTGCGGATGATACCGGAGCCGAAGCGGAGATGCGACACGGTGATCGACCCGGCCTTCTTCGAGTCATAGACGAAGTAACCCTGGGCGTATTTGCCGGTATCGGTTCCGATGATCTTGATGGAGTTCTTGTTTGCACCGACGGTACCATCGGATCCGAGGCCGAAGAACATGGCTTCAAAGCGGTCGGCATGATCAATATGGTAACCGACATCGACCGTCAGGCTGGTGTGAGTGATGTCATCTTCGATCCCAACCGTGAAGTGGTTCTTCGGGGTGGGGGCCGACAGGTTGTCGAAGACCGACTTAACCATGGCCGGTGTGAATTCCTTGGATCCGAGTCCGTAGCGTCCCCCGACGATGCCCGGGTAAAAGGCGGTCTGCATGAGCTTGGCGCCCTGGGCTTCGCCGATGGCGGTGCGAATATCGGTATAGAGGGGCTCGCCGATAGCACCGGGTTCCTTGGTGCGGTCGAGGACGGCGATTTTCTTGACCGAAGCGGGCAGAGCGGCGACGAAGGCGCCGATATCGAAGGGGCGGAAGAGGCGGACCTTGAGGACGCCGACCTTTTCGCCTTTACGGGTCAATTGCTCAACGGTTTCATGGGCGGTCTCGGCACCGGATCCCATGATGATCAGGACTTTTTCGGCATCCGGGGCGCCGACATAGTCAAAAAGCTTGTACTGGCGGCCGGTCAGTTTGGCGAATTTGTCCATCTGGTTTTGGACGATCTGGGCGGCGGCGAGGTAGTACTTGTTGACGGTTTCGCGGCCCTGGAAATAGACATCGGGGTTCTGGGCGGTTCCGCGGATGGCGGGCCGGTCGGGGGTGAGGGCGCGGGCGCGTTGGGCGAGCACGAGCTCGTCGCTGATCATGGCGCGCATCAGGTCGCGATCGATCATTTCGATATTCTGGACTTCATGGGAGGTCCGGAAGCCATCGAAGAAATGGACGAAGGGGATGCGGGCTTCGAGCGTGGCGGCATGGGCGATCAGGGCAAAGTCGGCAACTTCCTGGACGCTGTTGCTGGCGAGCATGGCCCAACCGGTCGATCGGACGCTCATGACATCGGAATGGTCGCCGAAAATCGAGAGCCCCTGGCAGGCGAGAGAACGGGCGGTGACATGGAAGACGGTCGGCGTGAGTTCCCCGGCGATTTTGAACATGTTGGGGATCATCAGGAGGAGCCCCTGGGACGCGGTGAAGGTGGTGGTCAGGGCGCCGGAGGTAAGGGCTCCATGGACGGCCCCGCTGGCACCGCCTTCAGACTGGAGTTCGACGACGCTCGGTAAGGTGCCCCAGAGGTTTTTGACACCGGCGGCGGACAGTTCATCGGCGGTTTCGCCCATAGGGGAGGACGGGGTGATGGGATAGATGGCGATGACTTCGCTGAGCGCGTGGGCAATGGTGCCGGCCGCGGTGTTCCCGTCGATCATTTCCAATTTTTTAGCCATAGCGGTTCTCCTATTTGTACGGTTCAAAAAGCGTGGAAAACAGGTCGTTTGACAGGCTTTCCAGCGCAAAACAAAAGCTGGTTAGATATAAGCGTTTTCGGAGACTGATTTCAAGGAGAATCGTTTTATTTATGTGGACTCCACCCGACCGGAATGGAATGCGCTTGCGGGGGTAGTCAGGATGTGGCAATTTGAGCTCGTCAGCCAGCCCCTTGAGTCGGCCGGTCCCGCTGAGAGCCGTGGATTATGAAAAAAACCAACATTTTGTTCATTCTGATCGATGACTTGGGCTGGCGCGATATCGGATGCGCGGGGAGCGACTTCTGCCCACCCCCCCGGGTAAGTGTGTGGAAATGAAGCCGGCATCCTGGGTTATTCAAGATGAGCGGACCGGCCTTTGGATGGGATTTGATGATCCGGTTGCAACCGTTGAGGCGCGGACGTTGGGGCAGGTGGGGCCGGTGCTGGAATCGGCATCCGAACGGGTGGCGACCGAAGGATTGTGGGCCGTCGGGTGGGTCAGTTACGAGGCGGCTCCGGCTTTTGATTCCGCCTTAACCGTTGGCCCGGCATCGGATTTTCCACTGGTCTGGTTTGGCCTGTTTCGCGCCCCGCGGACCCTGGCCCCGTCGGTTTTACTCCCGGTGGCGGGGGTGCCGATGGACTGGCAGACGACCGTGAGTGCGGCTGATCACCGCGAGGCCATTGAACGGATTCGGCACTACATTCATGCCGGTGACACCTATCAAGTCAATTATACCCGACGTTTGAACGCCCCTTTCGAAGGAGACCCGTGGGCCCTCTTTACCCGTTTGATCACTGCCCAGAAAACACGATTGGGTGCCTTCCTCGACACGGGAGACTGGTGCTTGTGTTCGGCCTCGCCAGAGTTGTTTTTCAGGTTGGAAGGAGATCGCCTGATCAGTCGGCCGATGAAAGGCACCAGTCCCCGCGGTCTGACGGCGTTAGAGGATCTGGAACTGCGCAGGGCGTTGGAGAAATCCGAAAAAAACCGGGCCGAAAACGTGATGATTGTGGATATGGTCCGCAACGATCTCGGGAGGGTTTGCGAGCCGGGTAGCGTCCAGGCCACCCGTCTCTATGACATTGAGCAATACCCGACCGTCTGGCAAATGACGAGCACGGTGGAAGGTCGCATCCGGGGTGGGGTGCCGGAGATTTTTCAGGCCCTCTTCCCCCCTGCATCCATTACCGGTGCGCCGAAACGGCGGACGATGGAAATCATCACGGAACTGGAAAGCGGACCGCGTTCGATTTATACCGGGGCGGTGGGTTTTATCGCACCGGGCGGACGGGCACAATTCAACGTGGCCATCCGGACGGTATTGATCGACCGGCGGCGGAAGCGGGCGGAATATGGGTTGGGCGGGGGGATCGTCTGGGATTCAACAGCCGCAGGCGAGTGGGAGGAAGGCCGGGTCAAGGCCCGGGTTTTAACTGAAATTCCGGAGCACTTCGACCTGCTGGAAACCTTGTCTTGGACACCGGAGGGGGGCTTCGTCCTGTTGGAGGAGCATCTCGACCGGCTGATCCATTCAGCGCGGTATTTCGATCGCCCTGCGGACCGGGCAGGAATCCGGGCGCGGATCCAGGAAGCGGTGTCTGCAGGTGTGAATGAATCGAATGACGATGGTCGGGACCGAGCCCGACCCTTCGATACATCTTTGCGGCTTCGTTTGCGGGTGGATTCGGAGGGGCAGCCATCGGTGGAGATCCAACCCCTGACGCCTTTGCCCACGCCCTATCGGGTGACACTGGCGCTGAACCCGATCCACACGGACGACCGTTATTTGTACCACAAGACGACCCGGCGCGCGGTTTATGAGCAGGCCCTGCGGAGTCGTCCTGGTTTTAACGATGTCTTGTTGTGGAATGAAATGCGGGAGATAACCGAATCCTGCATTGCCAACCTGATCTATGAGTGGGAGGGCCGTTGGTATACGCCGCCGGTAAAATGCGGATTATTACCCGGAGTTTGGCGCGCGGCTTTGTTGCGGGCAGGAACGATTGAAGAGAGGGTATTGACCTTGGATGAATGGCCCTCGATTCAACGGCTGGAATTGATTAATTCAGTTCGAAGCCGATGGCCGATCGAATGTGTTTTCCCGTGCGGATGAGTTTTACCGAGTCGCATCCTCATCTCCAAGGTTTGTCCAGCGCAACGGGATAAGAAATGCAAACGGCTGGAATTGATCCGGTCTAAAAAAATAGCCAATCGAAGTTGTTTTGTCGGCCGGGATGATTTAGACTGCCGGGGATTTTCCGAAAGGATCGACTCATGGCTGAAGCGATGTGTGGACAGATTTTACAGGGGAACCGGTTGTCGGTGGAGCGATCGTATGCCGAATTGGCCGGGATACCGGTCGATCAGGACTGGACTCCCGAGCCGCCGCCGCCGGCGACGCGACAGGTGACCATCGGGTCGCCGGTGAGCGTGACGGGTCCCGGGACTTTTTTTGGCAAAGCCAGTCGAACCCTGAATTTTGAACCCACCACCCAGGAGGGCTGGTGGTTCGCCCGGACGGATCTGCCCGACGCTTTGCCGATCCGGGTGAGCGTGAATACGGTCTGGACGACCCAGCGCAACATCGTGTTATGCAGCGGTTCCCCCCATAATTATATGCGCATGGTGGAACATATCATCGCTTTGCGGAATGGACTGGAAATCGACAATTTGATGATCCGGATGGATTCCGGGGATCCGCCCTTGTTTGACCGGGGGAGTGCGGACCTGGTGGAGGCACTGGACCGCGCCGGTCGACAAACGGTTGATCAGCCGGTCAAATGGGTGACGGTCCGAGAGCCGGTGACCGTGTCCTCGCCTTCGGGGGGGATATTAACCTTCCATCCCCCGGCGGATGCACAGCGGCGAATCCTGGACATCGATTGCGGGGTGAATTTCAAATCGGCCATCGGTCGTCAACGGTTGCGGGTTCGAGTGACGCCGGAAACCTTTCGCCATGGGGCGCAGGCCCGGACGAACGCTCCCTTTCTCTCGATGTTGTTCTGTAAGACGATCGGACAATTATTTGCCGACTGGCGTAATTTGGGTTATACCACCCGGAACATCCTGATCGCCGGGCGCTGGAAATATTTCAACCCGCCTCGGATCGAACATCAGGGCAAGGCCTTGGAAGCGGTGTGGCATCGGACCATGATGGACCTGCTGGCGGCGATCGCGCTGATCGATGTGGGACGTTTTGTCGGACGGGTGACGTCTTACAAGGCTGGCCATGCGCTGGATGTGCAGATGATCCGCCTGCTGTATCAGAAGAAGTTGTTGGTGGAATTGGACTGACGATTATTTCAGATACCCTGCCGCCTTGAGATTCCGACGGATACGGGGTTCGATGGTTTCGGTGGCGGGGATGAAGTTTTTTCCGGTGACCTGCTCATAGGCCTGGATATAGCGGCGGGCGGCTTCGAGCCGGATTTCATCGGGGAGAACCGGAGGGCGACCCTCGCCGCGGAAGCCTTGGGCCGCCAGCCATTCTCGGACATATTCCTTATCAATCTTCCGCTGTTCCTGTCCGGCGGCAAATCGTTCGGCATAGGTGTCGGCGAACCAATAGCGCGACGAATCGGGTGTGTGAATTTCGTCCGAGACCACCAGCCGACCCTCCCGGCGGCCGATCTCATACTTGGTGTCGACGAAGATCAATCCCTGCCGGGCAGCATGTTGGACGGCGCGGTCGTAGAGTTTGAAACAAATGGCGGCCGCGGCATCGAAGGTTGCCCCATCAATCAGACCTTCGCGGATGGCCTCATCGCGAGAGATAGGGCGGTCATGTTTTTCGTGTTTGGTGGTGGGCGTCAGGATGGGACGTTCCAGTTTCTGATCCTTTTTCAACCCTTCGGGGAGGAGGTTGCCGCAGAAATGGCGGACGCCCCGTTCATAGTTGAACCAGGCCGACGTTGGGGTCACTCCCGTGATGTATCCGCGGACGATGAATTCAAGCGGGAGTTGTTCACATTCCTGGACGACCATGACATTGGGGTCGGGCAGGGCGAGGACGTGATTGGGGGCGATATCCCGGGTGTTTTCAAACCAGAAGGCGGCGAGTTGGTTGAGAACCTGCCCCTTGAAGGGAATGGTCCCCAGGATGCAATCGAAGGCGGAAATGCGATCGGTGGTGACCAGCAACCGGCGATCGCCCTGCCGGTAACTGTCGCGGACTTTACCGCTCTCGCGCGGGCCCAGTTCGTCAAAATGGGTTTCGCTCAACAGGTTGTTAAGTCCAGCTTGCAGGGTGGTGTCGTTGATCATGTGAACAGATCCTCCTCAGTTAGGGGGAAGTTGGCAGGCGATCCAGAAGAATGACATGGGGAACGGTATCCCACTCGCGCTGTTGGCGAAGGGTTTCAAAGTGCGCCCGGCAGGCGGCAATCACTTCATCGGCAAAGGCGGCGATATGGCGTCCGGCCCGGCGACGGGGAGGAACGAAGGCTCGCGCGGTGGGACCGAGATTTCGCAGACCCAATGTGCCATCGCCCCGGGCGGCATCCCAGGTATCGGCAATGGAATTGAGACAGACGCCCAGGGTTCGAAAGAGAACGATTTCAAGGCAATCCTCGCGGCGGACGGTGAGGCGTTTTAAATCCAAAATCAACATGGTGCGCTCGCCGCCGACCGTCCATTCGGCCGGATGCACGAGACCGCAGCCGAAAATCAAAAGGCGACGGGCAAGTGTTTTTTCGCCGAGTGCGGAAAGGGCTTGGGAGGTCATGGCGAGGAGCCGTTCGGATTCAAGCGGCACCCCGGCCGGGAGCCGTTCGTCGACAAAGGCGGCCACACCGCGCGCCACTTCCAGAATGGATTCGGGGGGTAACGGGTTGAGTCCGGACGCCGCGGTATTGATTTCGCGGACCAGTCGGGCGGCCCATTGATCCCGGGTGAACTGAGGGGAAGCGAGGGGGGTGAGGATCATGATTTGCCCACCAGCCCTTCGATGGCATTGAGAAACTGGTTGACGTCCTTGAAGCGACGGTAGACCGAGGCAAACCGGACATAGGCGACATTGTCCAATGCTTCCAACTTGGCCATGACTTTTTCGCCGATCATTTCGCTGGGCACTTCGCGTTCGAATTCGCTTTCGAGTTCGGAAACGATGGAATCAACGAGATTATCGATTTGTTCGACACTGATCGGGCGTTTTTCGCAGGCGCGTTGGATGCCGCTAAAGAGCTTATTGCGGTCGAAATCTTCATGCCGGCCATCGCGCTTGATAATCCGCAATTCAGCCCGCACGATTTCTTCACGGGTAGTATAGCGATGGCCGCATTGCACACAGAGCCGACGACGCCGGATGACCTCCCCATTTCGGGTGGCCCGACTGTCGATGACTTTATCCTCCATGTGACCGCAACGGGAACAGCGCATGATACCTCCAAAAACGGTGGCATCATAAACCCCACTAGCTGCGGGGTCAAGCGCAATGAGAGGCGCAATGGGTAGGGGGTTCGAGGTCTCTCAATATTGAGAGATTTGCACGTAAGTGGTCGCAGTAGCAGAGCCGTTATAGCCCGCACCGGTAGTGGTGTTGGTTGACGTATCGGCGACCGTTGACGCGCCGGCGATGCTGGAAATAACCGTGAGGGTTTGGACCGTGCCGCTGCTGCTGGAGGAGGAGGATGCGGTATAGACAACGGTGGGGCCTGTTCGGGTATTCAGGGTGCCCAGCGAGGGGTCGCTGAGCGACCAGGTATAATCGTATCCGCCGGAAGCGGTGAACTCGATCGACTGGCCCCCGGCAATCGTGGCGCCGCCGGGGGTGACAGTGACTTGGGTGTCGGCCGATTCCGATTCGCAACCCGTGAGAAAGCAAACGATACTGGCGAGCGCGATTCCGGCGACGGCGATCAAAACGGGCATTTTGTTTTTCATGAGTAATCTCCGGAGGTGTGGTTTAAAGGGGGTCGATTAAATCCAGAATGGCATGTTGCCGATTTTGGGTATTGTTTTTGGGGGCTAGGGGTGGGGGGCTGGTTCGGGCCGAACGTTGAGGGTGCGGAGTGCGGGGGGCGCGGGCGTCCGGTGGACGCCGTTCAACTGGAACGGAGGCGGAAGGCGATGAATGGTGATGGGGAATTAGGGCGAGTGCTTTTTCAAACGTCGAATATCGCATTAACGGGACGCCGGTCGGGCCCAGTTGTTTTTCGAGATCGGCATCCCCGGTGATAATAACCCCTCCGGCGCGGGCGATTTTGCGGGAATTTTGGAGGAAAACTTCACTGCGTTGTTCGGGAGAGTCAACGGACAGGAGGGTGACATGCCGGGGATGGAAGCGAGGATCATTTCGATCGGAGGTGTTGCGAACGAGGACGAGGGTGATGGGGCAATGTTCTTGTTCCGCAAAGGCGTCGATCCGGCGGAGGGTGGAGGGTAGATCGTTGGGGGCACAAGCCTGCTTGCCGAAAAGATCGATCCACACCCCGGGTGTGCGAGGTTGTGAGACGTTTTTCCAATGACGGGTCAACTGGTCCAGAATACGCATAGCGGGAAACGGAACTCCTTTCATAAGACAAAAGTATCATAAAGGGGGATAGGAACGATGTCAAAATCTCATTTTGGCAAGGCTTAACAACGGGCGCATCTGCGATTCGGTGCACAGAAACCGCCTAAAGGTCGTTTACACCCCGAGTTTTCAATCGATGTCGGCCCGCCTCTGTGGTGGGCGTCTGGAGAGGGAGCGGGTTGGATCCGCGGACGCCGGGCGCAGAGGCCCGGCCCACACCAGACGCCGGGCGCGGAGGCCCGGCCGAGAACAACGGGGAATTGGGTTGCACCGAATCGCAGATGCGCCCCTTAGTAACGGTACAATAGGATGGCGCCTGGCGAATCCATTTTGTATACTGGCCCCACATGAAAAAATGCCCGTTCTGTGCGGAAGACATTCAGGATGCCGCGATAAAATGCAAGCACTGCGGCGAGTTCCTGAATCAGGATGCCCGAACCTCCGCGTCGGGGAAAAAACGGCAATGGTATTTCAGCACCTCCTTCATCGTGTTAGCCGTCGGGTGTGTCGGGCCCCTGGCCTTGCCCTTGATTTGGTGGCGGCCGCAAACCCAATGGCCCTGGAAAATCGGGCTGACCGTTGTCATTCTGGTCCTCAGTTGGTTTCTATTCGACGCGACCGTTAAATCGCTGGCTTCCCTTAAAGAATATTACCAGTTGATGGACACCTTCTAGGTTCAGCCCACCTTCAACACCACGATCGTGATGTCGTCCTGCTGAGCCGCCGGTTCGGTAAATCGGTGGACGGCATCCGCCACCGCGTTCACTATTTGGAGGGCGGTCGCCCCGGAGTTTTCGCGCACCACTTGCAAGACGCGTTCGGCGCCGAATTCCTCTCCGGTCGCCGATGCCGATTCCAGTACCCCGTCCGTGAGAAACAGCACCAAATCTCCCGGCTCCAACTGAACGACTTCGACCGCCGGGAAAAGGCCGTCGCGATTCAGTCCCAATGCGGGCGCGGTGGCTGTCATCTGGGCCTTCACGGTGCCATCCCTCCCCAGTACGCGGGCGGTTGGGTGGCCGGCATTCATATATTCCAGCCGGCGTTTCCCGGCATTCAGGCTGGCGACGATCAGCGTGATAAAGCGATCCTCGCCGAGGTCCACTTCCAGCAATCGGTTGGCATGGGTTAAGATTTCCCCAATGCCGTTGCAGGTCTGTGCCAGGGCGCGAAGGCAGGCGCGAACGTCGCTCATGAGGAGCGCGGGACCGATGCCGTGGCCGGTCACATCCCCCACCACGAGGCCCAGATTCCCGTCCCGCAAGGGGAAGAAGTCGAAATAATCCCCGCCTGTGGCTTCGGCGGGTCGCGACAGTCCTGCGATGTCATAGCCGTCGATCCGGGGCATTTCCGCAGGGAAAAGTCCTTCCTGGATATCCCGTGCAATCCGCATTTCTTCGGACTGGGCCAACAAAGCCTTTTCGGCCAACACCTGTTCGCGTCGGGCTTGCGCGTCGCGTAACTCCCGTCCGATCGCTGGGGCCAGCCGCGCGAATTGTCCTTTCATGATATAATCTTGAGCGCCGGCTCTCATCGCTTCCACGGCGGCGGCCTCGCCAATCATACCCGAAACGATGATAAAAGGAGTGTCCAATCCCCGGTCCCGCACCAACTTGAGGGCTTGTCCCGAACTGAAGCCGGGCATACTGTGATCCGAGAGGACGATGTCCCAGCTTTGGGCATCCAGTGCCGCGACCATTTCCGGCTCGCTTTGGACCCGGCGAAAAACCGTATCGTAGCCAGCCGTCCGCAACACGCGAACCAGGAGGAGCGTGTCGTCTTCGGAATCTTCGACAATCAGCACCCGCAATAACTCGCTCATATCGAGCGTCCTTTCGGGCTCAGAGGATGGGCGGGGATTCGTTTAAAACGAGCCAATACATGCCCAACTGCCGAATCGCCTCGGTAAACTGGTTGAAGTCGACCGGTTTCTGGATGTAACTATTAGCTCCCAGGCTGTACCCTGCCACTAAGTCGCGGTCCTCGTGGGAGGAGGTTAAAATCACTACCGGGAGCAGGTGGGTGCGGGGATATGCCCGGATCTGCCGCAGCACTTCGAGTCCCTCCACTTTGGGGAGTTTAAGATCCAGCAACATGACCTCCGGCAGCGGCTGGGACGCCTCACCGGTATAAATTCCACGGGCGAACAGGAAGTCGAGTGCCTCTTCGCCATCTCCGATGACTTTTATTTCGTTCGCAATGTTATTTTTTTTGAAAGCCCGGATTGCCAGGGCGACATCGTCCGGGTTATCTTCCACCAACAGAATCCGTTTACTTCGCATATCCGCCTCCATTCTTTGCTGTTCGGACGTCTTGCCGAACGCTTCCTCATAAGGTGAAAAAGAAGGTAGCCCCTTTTTCGGGTTGCCCTTCGGCGCCGACCGTTCCCCCATGGCGCCGGATAATGCGCTGCACGATTGCCAATCCGATGCCGGTTCCGGGGAATGCCTCCGTGGAGTGCAGGCGCTGGAACGGCGTGAACAACTTATTGGCGTACATCATGTCGAAACCAGCGCCGTTGTCGCGGATGAAATACTGGGACTGTCCCTCGTGCTGGTTGACGCCGAATTCAATCACGGGGTGCGGTGTCCGCCCCGTGAACTTCCAGGCGTTTCGCAGGAGATTCTCCATCGCGATGGCCAACAGTCGTGAGTCCCCCATCACCCGGATGCTGGGCGCGATGATGAATTCCACGGTCCGCTCGGGCTGTTCGAGTCGAAGTTGGTCGGCCAGGGTCTGGATCAGGGCGCTCAAGTCCACTGAATCCCGTTGCATGGTGGCTCGTGAAACGTGGGATAAGTTCAGGAGATCGTCTATCAACCTCGACATGCGTTGGCAGGCCAGCCGGATGCGGGTGAGATAATCTTTTCCCTGATCGTCGAGTTGCCCCGCATAATCTTCCATGAGCGCCTGGCTGAACCCGTCCATACTGCGGAGCGGCGCCCGTAAATCATGAGACACGGAATAACTGAACGATTCGAGGTCGCGATTCGCGACTTCCAATTGTGCCGCCTGGCGTTCCTGGTCGGCATTGATTCGCTTTAATTCCTCATTCTGCATCGAGATCTGTCGCGTCAGGCGCAGATTCTTTTGGCTGATCCAGCCGAGAATCAGAACGACCGCCACGGCGACCAAGGCCAGGAGGCTCGCTGCGCCTCCAATCCGCATGCGCAAGAGCCGTGCCGGTTCGTAGGCCAATGACTCCGGCTGGCAGGCTACGGCCACCCATGAATGTTGTGTCAAAACGACCGGCACGACGGCGGCGACCATCGTGATCCCGGTTAGCGGATCGCGGTAGGTCCCGGAGTGGGTTATCCCCTGAAGCCCGGCCCGGATCAAGGGGACCGTAAGGTACTCTTCGCGTAATGAGGACTTGATGTCGATTCGCGGATGGGCCGCGATGGTGCCGGTATGATCGATCAGAAAGATATTGCCTTGGGCGCCGAATTGAATTCGTTTGAACCACTCAGTCAAGCTGTCCAGTCGGTGTTGCAAGACCAGAATTCCAAGCAAAGTTCCCTCGCGATCCCGCAGGGGCAGGGCAATGGCCACGACCAGCGGTTTGGGTTCGGCATTCCGTTGATACACCTCCGAAACATACGGCAACCACCCGTTGGTCACCCCCCGGTACCAATCCCGATCGCTGAAGTTCCGGCCGAAGGACTCCGGTGCGGGTGGGTAATCACACCAAAGCGTGCCGGAAAGATCCGTGATGAAGATCCGGTCGACCCGCGGATAAGCCCGGATCACGGGTTGGAGTCGCGCCCGGACCGCTTCTTCGTCGTGGTTGATTACCGCCTCGATCATATTCGGAAGACCTGCAACGGCCTTGCCGAGACTGATACTCGACTCAATTTCCCGGCCGACCAGTTCGGCGCTGATATAGGCCGCCGTTGCATTCCCATCTGCCACAGATGAGCGCACCGACTGGGAGGCAAAATAAATCGCTACGATCCCCAGGATCACAATGGGCAGGAGCACCATGCCAGCCAGCAGGCTCCACTTCAGCGACTGAAAAAAATGGGATGGCGCAGTTTTCATCGCGGACGACCTTCCGCTTGATTTCAACCAACCCTCCGGACTTTGCTATGCTCTTTCCATTCGCAACTTTAACCCCAAAATGCCGATTTGCAAGTGGATTTTAGTGGATCGATTTTTATTGGACCGGGAGGATCCGGCGGGGATTGTCGCACAGGATGGTCTGTTCTTCGACAGCCGTCAATCCCAGCGCACGGAAAGCCGGCAGAACGTTTTGAAACATATACATCCAGGGGGGTTGGGGCATGAACTGGACCCGCTCAAACACGCCGGTTTCGGTACAATAACCGTGATCCATTCCAAAGAGCAGTTTGTCGCCATGCCCTGCCTCGAAAACTTGATGGATGGCCTCGATCAACGGGCGCCAATGCTCCGGGCGGGTTACGTTGAGATTCGTCGGCATGAAATTCGCACCCCGACCCATCCATGACAAAATGGTATTCCGATAGCCCGGATTCATCAGGTGCCCGGCGACATGTCCGATGACCACGCGCCGCAAATCCACCCCTTCATTGTCCAGGATGGTCAATTGGCTGGTTTCAGATCCCAACCAGGTGCAATGGGTCGTGATATGGACGCCGGTTTGTTTCCACGCCCGGGCGGCGGCACGGAAGGTTTTTTTCTCCAGTTCGGTCATCGACGGCAGACTGGTTCCGAGTTTAAGACATCCGGCATGAACTTCGGTACCGTGAATTCCCTCGAGAATTTCGCGAATACAGAAGTCGGCGAGTTCCTCGACGGAGGCCTTACGGACAAAGGGCCAGATTTGCAAGTCGGGGGTTTTAGCCCAATATTTACCCAATTCGATTTCCCGATAAAAGCCGGTGGCCAGAATGATCTGGACGCCGGAGGCCCGGGAGATCTTGGCATATACATCCGGCCAGGCTCGCCAGGGGGGCATGGTCACATCGCAATAAGCATTCATGCCGTGTTCGGTCTTGGCCTGCTGGAGGAGCGGAACGGCATCATCGAGCAGATATTGAAGCCGCTTGGGGCTCATCGGCTTTTCCTCGGTTCGGAAGGGGAGGGGGTACGGATTTTCCGGAGTCGGCCGGGGTGCCGACGGGAGTCCGAAATTGGCCGGGTCTTCTTCGCACATATCACTGTGCAGGTGCTCATGCATCAGCACCCGTCCGAGACGGGCGGGATCCATTGGGCCGCAGACCGTGATGACTTTGCCTGCATGAAGTTTGCTCATGGATCGTTTTCTCTTATGGATTGTTTGCGCAGACGGGATTCAACATCAGAAATTGATTTGAGGAACATTATCGTTTTGAGGTTGATTTACCCTATTTAGGGAAAAGTTGCACGTTTTTATCTACATCAAAAGGCGAACTGATCTGCCAATATCCGCCGACGCTTGGGAACTACGGTTCCTTTTTTTATTCACGCCAGGTCCAGTTTCCGTTGCGGAGGGTGCCCACGGCCCGGCCGACGCAACGGCGTCCATTCCAGGGAGTATTGTGGGAGCGACTGGCGAATTCCGCTGGACAGACGGTCCATTCTTTTTCCAAATCGAGAAACACCAGGTTGGCAGGGGAACCGAGAGCCAGGGAAGGGGGGGGAAGGTTCAGGATTTGTGCCGGGCCGGTGGTCCATCGACGAATCCATTCGACGAGGGTCATCCGCCCGGAACGGACGAGCCGGGGATAGGTGATGCCGATGGCGGTTTCAAGTCCGACGATGCCAAAAGGACCGAGTTTGAGTCCGCGGGCCTTGGCTTCGACGGTATGAGGGGCGTGATCGGTGGCGAGGCAGGAAATCACGCCATCGACCACGGCTTGGAGCAAGGCATCCCGATCTTCCGCGGAGCGGAGGGGCGGCGCCATCTTGGCATCGGCTGAATCGGGTTGGACATCGGCGTCGGTCAGGTCCAGATGATGGGGCGTGGCTTCGGCCGAAACTGGCAGGCCCCGCTGTTGGGCTGAGCGAATGAGATCAACCGACTCCCGGGCTGAGAGGTGCTGGATATGGAACCTGCAGCCCGTCCGTTCCGCCAACCGGATATCGCGGGCAACGATGAGGGATTCAGCCTCGGATGAAATACCGGGCATCCCCAGACTTTGGGCGCGGTCGCCGGCATGCATCACACCGTTGGCGGCGAGGTGGTGGTCGAGGGCATGGTCGAGGATCGGGCGCTGGAGGCGATGGGCTTCCCGGGCGAGGCGTTCAAGGAGGGTTTCATCGGGGACGGTTGATCCGTCATCCGTAAAGGCGATGGCGCCGGCCTGGGCGAGAGCCGCGAGATCGGCCGGTTCACGTCCCGCGCGATCGCGGGTGAGACAGGCCGAGGGCAGGATGGAGGCAAAGGGTTGTTGGGCCGCCAGCGCGAGTTGTTGTTGGATCCGCTCGGGGCGATCGAGCGGTGGTTGGGTGTTGGGCATGGCGACCAGGGTGGAAAAACCACCTCGCGCGGCGGCGCGTGCACCGGAATACACGGTTTCGGCGGCCTCGTTGCCGGGCTCACGAAGATGGACATGGAGATCGATGAAGGCCGGGGTGACGACCAGTCCCTGGGCGTCGATCTCCGTTATTTCGCCTCGATGCGGCAGAGGGGAAGGGGGCGCTGCGATGCGTCCCTGGTAGATCCAGAGATCGCCAGATCGATCGATCTTCGTGGCCGGATCAATGAGCCGGGCGTTATGAATATGGGTCCAGATCAGCATGTGGCTACTATATCGGGTTATACGGTATTTGTCCAATGTCGAAGGACTGTGCGTCTTTAGGTTTCGTTGCGCTATGAGAGGGCACCCGGGTGGGGCATCAGTTTGCCTTCCTTCAAATCATAAGTCGGCTTACGGATTCTTGCGACTTTCCCCCCATGGGGTCATATGTCGGTGCAGTCACCCCGGCGGTTTTACGCGATTGACAGGGGGGGCGGGGCATGGCATTTTAAGCCGTCAATCCGGAGGAGATCATCATGGCAAATAGCAAGGAACCGCGGGCAACCGATTGGAGTCTCGGGGATTGGGAAGAGGCCCTGACGATTCATGTGGGAACGGCTTATGCCTGCCGGGTATGTGGCAACCTGGTCATGGTGACCCGGGGGGGCACAGGGGTGCTGGATTTAAATTGCTGTGGCCAATCCATGGAACCGATTCACGAACCGGAAGCGAAGCGGGGCGCTTAAGATGAGTCTACTATCGCCCCGAGGTCTGGTTTACCGGTGTCCTATCTGTCAGGCGGAAATTGTGGTTTTGGCCCGACGGCATGGCGCTTTCGAGCCGGTGTGTTGTAACACGGTTATGGTCGCGCAGGAGCGCCGTGTGCCGTTTTACCGGTGCCCCATTTGTGGTTCCGAGGTGGCGGTTTGGATTGCCGGGAATGTCAATTTTACCCCCCGTTGCTGTAATGAACGCATGCGGCGGGAAGACGGTCCGTCGGCACATGCCGCTTAAAGGGAATGGCGGGTAAACTTTTTATTGTTAAGGAGCAGGTATGCGTAACGATTCAAATTTAGCGATCAATGGCGGACCTAAAACCAAGACCACGCCGTATGGCGTCGCCAAGCGATTCGGTGAGAGTGAACTTCAACAGTTGCGGGAAGCACTGGAGCAGAACACGCTGTTTTACGGTATGGGCACCCAGGTGAAGCAGGCTTGTGAAAAGATGAAGGCCTATACCGGGCAGCCGTATGTCGTGCCCTGTAGCAGTGGTTCGGCGGCCGTTCATTTGGGATTGATCGCCTGCGGTATTGGACCGGGCGATGAGGTGATTGTCACGCCCAATACCGATTCCGGCAGTGTGATCGGCATCATCGAAGAAGGCGCGGTTCCGGTGTTTTGCGATTGCGCCGAGAATCTGCAACCGACCGCCGCGAGCGTGGCGGCCCGGATCACGTCCCACACCCGCGCCGTAGTCGTGGTTCATCTGGCCGGGTATCCGGCGCCAATGGACGAAATAGATGCCCTCTGCCGCGCGCGGGGAATCGGGGTGGTCGAAGATTGTGCCCAGTCGTGGGGCACGCGATTGAATGGACGCCTGGTGGGAACATGGGGTACAGCCGGAGCCTATTCGACCAATGATTTCAAGCATATTTCCACTGGCGATGGGGGCTTTGTCGCGTTGGCCGATGAGACCCTCTACCGGCGCGTATCCAATTATTCCGACAAACATTACGATCGCTTGTTTACTGGCGAGCAACGCCAGGCCCATCACGGAATGAATTACCGGATGAGCGAGCTCCAGGGGGCGGTGGCCCTGGCCCAACTCGATAAAGTGGATGCCATCACCAGCCGTCATCATGCCATCGGTTTACAACTGGAGGAAAAGCTCAAAGGGTTGCGCGGTGCACGGATGATTTCCGGCCTTCCCGGCTCCTATTCGAGTTATTGGTGGAGCGCTTTGCTGACCGACCCCGCGCACTTGGACGGGACGCGGGATGAACTGGTCAAGGCCCTGCAGGCGGAAGGGATCAATCTGTCCTCCTATGGCGGGTATGATTTGATACAGCGCGCTCTGTTTCGGGATCGGATTGTGCGTCCCTGGTTGGAAGAGCCCCGGAACCGCTATCCGTTTGTTCAGCCGGATGGGCGCAAATACACTTACGATTACACGCAGACCCCCAACCACAAGCGGTTGATCGAGACGGCGATCACGATTAGTCTGGGGGTCGGGTACACCGATCAGGATGTCAATGAAACCGCGGCGGGAATCCACAAAGTCTTCAACGCTTTTTATCGGAGTTAACCATGACTGTTCCCTATCCCGGTCCGATTTCTCCCCGGTGCGATCCCGAGCTTTTGGGGAGCATTGATCATGACCCCTTTGGATTCATGATCGCCAAATATCCCCGTCGTCCGCATGTTTGGGTAACGGACGACCAACTTAAGCAGGTTCGTGCCCGGATCCGGCGAGGCGGCTGGTCTCGATTGTGTCAGGACTGGCTGTTGGAAAATTGCGTGGATCGGAAGGGGGTTTTGACCTTACCGCTGCCGTCTAACGCCGATACCTCGGTCAAGTTGGAGGTGCTCAGTCTCGCGATGCGCAATGCTTTGGCCTGTCATCTGCGCCGGACGCCGGAGTGCTGGAATACCGCGCTGAAAGCTTTTCGCCGTCTGGCGGAATATGGGGTGCGGACGCCGGTGTCGGCCCATGGGGCTTTGGTGGCGAATGGCAGTTTGAACGAAAGCCATGCGCTGAAAAAAGTCGGCATTACTTACGATTTGCTGGCGGCCCTGGGGTTATCCGATCGGGATGATCGGTTGTTCAGATCGTTCTTGAAAGCAACCCGGGCGGCGAGCGATGCCTGCACCCACTATTCCTGCGGCAACCATAACACCTGGAGTCTGGTGGGGCGATTGAGTGTCTCATTGGCCCTCGAAGATGCGCAGGGGGTGCACGATGCCCTTTATGGCTGCGCAGGGGGGGCGCGTTGGCGATATGGTCTGATCCATCAACTCCGGCATGATATCCTGTCGGATGGGATGCATTGGGAGCGTACGATGGGGTATCATTTTTATTCCATGATGGGCTTGACCTATGCGATGGACTTTTTGGCCAATTCAGGACGAGATCTCTGGCACTACGCTTTTCCGACTTTGAAGCAGGACGATTTGCACGATGCGCACCGGGCTTATGGTCCGAACGGATCCAAGACCCTCCAGGCGGCTTATGACGCCCCCTTCCGGCTCACTTTTGGCAATGGCGATTTGTCCCTGCTGAGCGACAGCGGCCTGGCCAATATGCGCGGCACGTGGATTTGGGGTGTCATTTATGACAAGGCCTATGAAGCCTATCGCCAGCCGCATTATGCGGGCTTACTTAATCAAATCGAAAAAGATTACCCGGAACGACAGCGCCCCGGCATCCCGATGTCGCTGCATACCCATTTCGGCGATATGGATTTTGTCCGGTTGAAATACGACCGCTATCCGGCGGGTCGTATTTCATTCGGAGGACGGGGACGAGTGGGGTTGACCGGAGTTCAACAAGGATCGAGTTCCCTGGCGCCGTCTTTTGGTGCGGCGGTTTTGCGGGCGGATTCGGGAGATCGGGCCCCGTCGGCCTACCTTTATTATGGTCCGCATATCGCCGGGCATCAGCATCCGGCCGCGCTCCATACGGACATCCATATCGGCGGACGCAGGCTGACCGACGCCGCCCGCCTGGCCGGTTATGAGGATCCCCTGTACCTGACTTGGGGCCGCACCACGCTGGCGGCCAATACGGTGGTGGTCGATGGCAAATCCATGTTCCCCTATGATTTTCCGACCGAATCCATCTGGGAATGCGACCGCTGGCGCGATTCGATTTCCGATGGCGAACTTCGCCAGTTTCAGGTCGAATCGGATTTCAGCGCGGTTCGGGCGATCAACCCGAATGTCTATCCAGGGGTTCTGCTGGATCGCACCGTAACCGTATCGGCGTCCGGTGTTTTGGATGTCTACCGGGTGGTTTCGGATTCGGTTCGACAATTCGATTATGTTTTCCATTGCACGGGCCGGATACCGGTTCCGGCGCACGCCCATCCGGTCCGGTTGGGCACGGCGCGGGGATACCAGCATCTGACCGCTGCCCGGGCTTTGCCGTCAGGTACCCCGCCGATGCTCGAATGGCAGTCGGAAGGGGAGTCCTGCCGGTGTGTTTTTGCGGCGATTCCCGGAGCCCGTCTGATCCTGGCCCAGGAACCGGTTCCACCGCCGAAGGCCAAGGGCTTGGGCGAATTGACATTTGATTCGGCGCGGACAGCGGTGATGCAGCGGGTCCGAGCGAAATCTGCGGTGTTTGCCAGTTTCTGGGCCGTGGGCCAGGATCCGATCGCACTGCAAAGGGTTCAGGGTCGGGCGGATGGGGATTTGGTGGTGACGGCGGGTCGTGGGGCTCGGCACTTGCGGTGGGAATTACCCCAGGCAGGGCCGGTACGGTTTTGTCCGGGTGCGACCATCCGCCAGGGTTTCACAGAAAAGAAAAAGAGATAAATAAGATGATTGATTTGCATGTCCATTCGACCTTTTCGGATGGTAGTTTCGCCCCCGCCGAATTGGTGGACATGGCGGTTTCGAGCGGCCTTACGGCGATGGCTTTGACGGATCACGATGGGTTGGGCGGTCTGCCCCAGTTTATGGACGCTTGCCAGGCCAAGGGATTGATCGGGATTCCAGGCGTGGAGATTAGTATTGAATTCAAGCCGGGCACTCTGCATGTACTGGGGTATTTTATTGATGCCGGGAATGCGCCTTTTGCCGCGGCCTTGGAAGATCTGCGGGACGGACGGGAAAGCCGCAATCTGAAAATACTTCAAAAACTCAATGAGTTGGGGTGTGCCTTGTCCTGGGAGGAAGTCGCCGCCTTTGCCGGGGAGGATGTGGTCGGTCGTCCGCATTTCGCGCAGGCGATGATTGCCAAGGGGTTTGTAAAAACCAAGGAGGATGCCTTTGACCGTTATCTGGCCAAAGGTAAGCCCGCCTATTTGGATCGAGTCCGGTTGACCGTGCCCGACAGTATTCGTCTGATTCATGGGGCCGGCGGCATCGCCGTGCTGGCTCATCCGTCAACCCTGAAAGTGAGCCGGGTTGAATTACACCGGATTGTCGCCGAATTGGCCGCCGAGGGATTGGACGGAATCGAAGCCTGGTATTCCGAACATACCCAGGATCAACAAAAGGCGTTTGCCAAGCTGGCCGAGGAACTGGGTTTGATTCTGACCGGCGGCTCCGATTTTCACGGAGCCTCCAATCCGGAAGTTCGGTTGGGCCGGGGCTTTGGTAATCTGGATGTTCCGGATGCCCTGTTGGACACTCTTTATGCGCGGGCCGGAAAAAAACGCTAACCGGGAAACAACCAGCGGACGGCACAGAGGTCGTCCCTCCATCGAAGTGCCAGATATGGGTTCCTCCCTCCACTCGGAAGTGGGCGACGTTTCACAGCATCCGAAAAGGCTGCGCCACGGTCCCGGGTTATATGTCCATATTCCCTTTTGCGACGGGAAGTGTCCGTATTGCGCCTTTTATTCCGTTCGCGCGACAGCGGAGGCGATCGATTCCTATCTGAACGCCTTGGAGCGCGAATGTGCCTGGTGGAAGGCACGCATGCCCGGTTTCCGGCCGCAAACCCTCTATCTGGGCGGCGGCACGCCCTCCATTCTTTCGCTCGCCCAATGGGAACGATTATTCGGGTTCCTCCGCGCCACGGGTTTTACGGCTTCCGTGAAAGAATGGAGTTGCGAAGTCAATCCCGTCGGCGCGACCTCGGAGAAATTGAGACTTCTGCGCGATTCCGGTGTCAACCGGATCAGCTTGGGCGCCCAGTCCTTCGACGATGATATTCTGACGCGACTGGGTCGGCGGCACAGCGTGGCGGATGTGCGGTCGGCCTGTGTTGAAATTCGACGGGCCGGCTTCACGAATTGGGGATTGGATTTAATGGCCTGTACTCCCGGTGTTTCGCTGGGGCGATGGGAACGGGTGGTCCAGCGGGCCTTGGCGGAACGCCCCGCACATCTATCGGTCTATGCGTTGACGATTGAGGAGGGGAGCCGTCTGCCGGCGATTTGGCAACAGACGGGGGAGACGCCGATGGATGAGCGGATGGAACTGCGCCACTTGCATCGGGCCCGGAGCCTTTTGGAATCGGCGGGGTTTGAGCGTTATGAGATTTCCAATTACGCCCGGCCCGGCCGGGCATGCCGGCATAACCTGGATTGCTGGGAAGGGGCGGATTACCTGGGGTTGGGTCCGGCCGCCTCCTCGCGAATGGGCTTGCATCGCTGGACGACCGGCGCCGATCTCGGACAATACTGTACCGCCTGGCGGTCCGGTCATCAGCCGCCGGTACAAGCAGAGAATCGGACTCCATCCGAAGCCGCCCAGGATGACCTGGTTTTTGGCTTGCGGATGCGGCGAGGGGTCAGCCTGGGGAGTCTGGTGCGTCGCTATGAACTTGATTCCGCCCGGCTGACCGTCTGGAGAAGCACCTGTGAACGCCTGGCGCGACTGGGCCTGATGGAACAGGGCGGCGCCTACTGGCGGCTGACCCGGCGGGGACAGGATGTGGCCGATGCCGTCGCGCTTGAATTCATGGATTGACGACAAAATGAAATTAAGAGAGCTAGGTTTTGACGAGTGGTTTGAGGCGCAGATTGGGAGTATGCCGTTGCCGGGGCACTCTCTGGCTCGAGTGACAACAGTGGACCGGGGGGGGGTATCTCGTCAGAACGGAGCACCATGAAATCCCGGCTGAACTCGCAGGGAAATTCCGATTCGAGGTTCAGTCTGTAGCGGATCTGCCGTGCGTCGGAGATTGGGTTACGGTGCAGTACCATAACGATGAAACCCTGGCCATCATTCATGGGGTGTTTCCGCGAAAGGCGTTCTTGCGCCGCAAGTGCGTAGGCAAAATGGTGGATTTTCAAATGATCGCCGCCAATATCGATAAGGCCGTCATCGTTCAGTCCTGCCACTTCGACTTCAACTTGCGCAGGCTCGAGCGTTACCTGGCGTCGGTTCATGACGGCCATATTGAACCGATCCTTCTTCTGACCAAGACCGATTTGATATCTCCGGATGAACTGGCAAAGATGATCGCTTCCATTCAGCAAAATGGAATCACTTCCAGAGTCCTTGCGCTCAGCAACCTTACCGGGGCTGGGTTTGACGATTTTCAGCAAGTGTTGGTGCCGGGGCAGACCTATTGTCTGCTCGGGTCTTCGGGTGTCGGCAAGACGTCGCTCATCAATCGGCTGATGGGGCGCGATGCCTTGGGCGTGAAAACCGTCAGCGAAACAGGGGAAGGCACCCATGCGACGTCGCGCCGGCAACTCGTTATTCTGGAGCACGGCGCGATGTTGATTGATTCACCGGGAATGCGGGAGATAGGTCTGCTCGGCGCCACCGATGGGGTGGACCAAAGCTTTGAAGACATTCTCCGGCTTGCGGCGAAGTGTCGATATGCCGACTGCCGCCATGCCCGGGAGCCCGGTTGTGCGATACTGGCCGCTGTTGAAAACGGCGAGTTGAGCGAGGAGCGCTATCGCAATTACCTGAAACTCAAGAAGGAATCCGACTACCATGCCCTGTCCTACGTGGAAAAACGGAACAAGGACAAGGCCTTCGGGCGTCACGTGAAGTCCGTCACGAAGCAAATGGGTCCGAAACGATGAATACCGGGCAACCGGCTGGAGTGTTTTCTGTCTCAAGTGCTCAATCAGCCGCTCGTCTGTGATGCGCTGCCCAATTGAAATATGCCCCCGCAACCTCGATGACCTTAATCCGGGATTGAAAATGAAAAAGAGATGCGAATGGTGCGGCAGTGATTCGCTCTACGTATCGTACCACGATGACGAATGGGGCGTGCCGGTTCATGATGATCGGCGTCTATTTGAATTTCTCATTCTGGAAGGGGCCCAGGCCGGCTTGAGCTGGCTTACGATCCTGAAGAAAAGAGAGAACTACCGAAAGGCGTTTGACGACTTCGATGTCGAGCGCATCGCCAAATACGGGCGACAGGACATTACCCGACTGCTCCAGGATCCCGGTATTGTGCGAAATCGCCTGAAAATAGAGGCCGCCACCAGGAATGCACGAGGCGTGCTGGCCATTTGCGAAGAACACGGTTCTTTAGACGCGTTTCTGTGGCGCTATGTTGACGGCACTCCCGTTCAGAACGCCTGGAAGCGCATGGGGGATATTCCAGCGGAGTCGAAGGAATCCAACCGGATGAGCAAGGACCTTAAAAAACGAGGGTTCAATTTCATAGGTCCAACCATCTGCTATGCCTTCATGCAGGCGGTGGGCATGGTGAATGACCACACGGTGGAGTGCTTTCGTTATAAGGAAATTGCCAGAAATCGCCTGTAATTGAGAACTTCTGAATCATTCCGCAATGAACCGCGGCTTGAATATGCAAAGCGAAACTATTAATCCATCCCTTTTAAGTAACCTATTTAGCTACGAAACACGCTAACGCAGCGGAAACAATGTTTTGTCTGGGACCTTTGGAATTTCGAAGTTCGACTCCATTGAGCAGGGCGGGGAGAGAATGAAGATGAATCCATGGCGGTATGATGAGCGTCAGCATTGTGGAATAGATTATTCAAAGGCCACACAGGCCGAAATCAATGACGAACAACACCAGAAATTCCGCGATTTTGCGAAGGAATTCAAGGGGATGGCCGAGCGGCTGACCCAATCGGGGATCACGGTATTTGTTCTAAAATATCGCCTGCCCATGACCCCCGGCACGAACTTTCTCTACCCGGTTCCGCTATCGGATGCACTCCGGGCAATCCTCTCTGATATGGCAGGGTGTCAGGTTTCATTCGACAAATGATTGGTCTCTAATTTTGTCGTCCCGTTTCCCCTTCCGTCAGCGCGAGCGCAGTCGAGAGATCTCATCGGCCACGAGACGACTTAGATCCCTCGACTACGCTCGGGATGACAGCCCTGCGGAATAACGCGCCGCACACGGCGCTTCTAACTACCGACGACTGCAAGGCGACGGCGGCAGACCAACCCGTGCAGCGGAGTGAAACATTTGGCTCCATTTGCCGAATTCGGCGCATAGGATTAATCTTGAACTTGATCGAACAGGATCGGGTTCGAATTCCCAGAGTTTCCATCGATTCCGATAGCGATAGAGACTCTGACCCCGATCGACTGGTCGCCAAAATTAGAATCGCAGAGCCGGGGATGCCCGTCGGCTTTGAATTCATGGATTGATTCGGACCCGGATTCTGCGTATAACTTAACTCTAATTGCAATGAAATGGCTGTGAAATCAATGCCTCAGAAAAAAACATCCACCCTGCCGTCCGCCCGTCCTGCTTCCCGTCGGGGCCGGATGGATCTGCCGTCAGCCCTGGCCGAGAGCTTTTTGGCCCTGATCGGACGGACCACCTCCGACCTGCCCTCGGATGTTGAGCGGGGGCTCACCCAGGCCGTGACCCGGGAGGCCCGGGGTTCTCAGGCCCGGGCTACCCTGGAAACCCTGCTGGAAAATATCCAATTGGCCCGGACCGGGGTGGCTCCCCTGTGTCAGGATACCGGCACGCTTTATTTCTCGGTCCGTTTACCCTCTGATTTCCCGACGCAAATCCTGGTTACGGCGGCCCGGCAAGCGGTGGCGGAGGCTACCCGGCGTGGCTTGTTGCGCCAGAACACGGTCAATTCGCTGACCGGCGAAAGTCATCCCCAGAACCTGGCGGAAGGATCCCCGGTATTCCATTTTATCCCCTCGGCCCGGAGTACTCCGGAGGTGCGGCTGATCATGAAAGGGGGCGGGTCGGAGAATGTCAGTACGCAATTCAGTCTGCCGGATGAATCGATCGGCGCCAATCGCGATGTGGAGGGAATCCGCCGCTGCGTCCTGGAGGCGGTGGTTCGGGCGCAAGGGAATGGTTGCGCACCCGGTGTGCTGGGGGTGTGCATCGGAGGGGACCGTGCGGGGGGCTATCAGTACGCCAAGGAGCAATTTTTTCGCGAGTTGGACGACGTTTCTCCTGATGCGATTGTGGCTGAATGGGAGAAGCGATGGCTGGTGGAAATCAATTCCCTGGGGATTGGGCCGATGGGGTTGGGGGGGAAGACCACCTTATTGGGATTGAAGATCGGGACCCTTAGTCGCGTGCCCGCTTCTTTTTTTGTGACGACGGCCTACATGTGTTGGGCCTTCCGCCGCCGGGGACTCGTGTTGACGCCGGAAGGGGGGATCCACAAATGGCTTTATTAAAACCTCATTCGCTCCAGTTGCCGGTCGCACCGGAA
The DNA here is from genome assembly GCA_903824675.1 of uncultured bacterium. Taxonomy (GTDB): domain Bacteria; phylum Verrucomicrobiota; class Kiritimatiellia; order CAIKKV01; family CAIJXV01; genus CAIJXV01. The sequence continues at coordinate 36,750 of CAIJXV010000116.1, read as the reverse complement.
GCAATACGGGCGCTAAAAGTGGGTACCCCGGTTTTGCTTTCCGGCCGGGTTCATACGGGGCGGGACCGATTTCATAAATATGTCGCCGATGGCGGACCGTTGCCCGACGGGTTGAAGATCGAGGCGTTGTTTCATTGCGGCCCGGTGGTGGTGGGGACTGCGCCGGACTGGCGGGTTTGCGCGGCCGGACCGACGACCTCGATTCGCGAGGAACCCTACATGGCCCGGGTCATCGAACGCTGCGGAGTCCGGGTGATCATTGGTAAAGGGGGCATGGGGCCGTCGACCCAGGCGGCTTGCGCTCGTTTTGGGGCGGTCTATTTGCAGGCGACGGGTGGCGCCGCTCAGGTGCTGGCCCAAACGATTGTCGCGGTGTACTCGGTCCATTTCCTGGAACGATTTGGCGCGGCGGAGGCGGTTTGGGAATTTGAAGTGCGGAATTTTCCGGCGGTCGTGACCCTGGATGCCACCGGTGAAAATCTGCATGCCCGGATCGAAGCATCGTCCCGTGAGCGGTTGCGGATTTTGCGGGAGAAGCCCGACGATCAGGGCCGGGGGAGGTCAGCGTGAGAATCCTTTTTATGGGGTCCGCCCCGCTTGCCTGTGGCGCGTTGGAGGCGCTACTGGCTGCAGGACAGGATACCGTGGTGGGAGTCGTCTCGCAGCCGGACCGTCCCAAGGGGCGCCGGTTGGAACTCTCCGAGTGTCCGACCAAGGCCTATGCGGGATCCCGGTCGATACCGATGTTCACGCCCGAGAAATTAAATGCACCGGACAGTGTTGAAATCCTGCGCGGGCTGAATCCGGATCTGATCGTGGTGGTGGCCTATGGTCAGATTTTGCGTCCGGCTTTATTGACTCTGGCGCCTCACGGATGTGTGAATGTGCATGCCTCGTTGTTGCCGCGATATCGGGGGGCGGCTCCGATTGCATGGGCCATCGCCCGGGGGGAGACCCGGACCGGTGTGACCACCATGTACTTGAACGAGCGGATGGATGCCGGCGATCTCATCGATCAAGAAGAGGTGGCGATCGAGCCGGGCGATACGGCCGGCCTTTTGCAGGCGCGTTTAGCGGTGATCGGGGGACGGCTATTGGTGAAAACGGTTGCCGCAATTGCCGCGGGGACCGCGGTTCGCAAGCCCCAGGACCTGTCCCTGGTGACTTGGGCGCCTAAATTGACCAAGACCGATGGACGGATTGATTGGAATTTATCGGCCCGCGAAATTTGCAACCGGATCCGCGCCTTTGATCCCTGGCCGGGCGGGTATTGTGAATGGCCCGCCGGCAGTGGAACTTTCTTGAAAATCGAACGGGCGGAGCCGGTGGATTTGGACGGAGAAAAGATTCCGGGTCTGATTTGCACGGGGCGGCCGGGTTTGGTGATTCGGGCCAGTGATGGGGGGGTGCTTTGCCGGATGGTGCGGCCACAGGGAGGCAAGTCCATGGATGGGGCGTCCTTTTTGCGCGGCCACCCGATAAACGAAGGAGATCGCGCCGGATGAAGAAGCCCGCTTTGGATTCAGCCATTCAAACGGTTCAAGTTGAATTAGGGGACCGTTCCTATCCCATCCGGATGGGCACCGGTCTGTCGCTGGCGGATACCCTGCGGCCTCTGGCCGCCACGTCCGCCTTGTTGGTGACCGATTCACAGGTTGATTCCTTGCATGCGCCGCCCGTTGTCCGGGCAATGGAATCGGCGGGTATCCGGGTGATTCAGGGGGTGGTTCCTGCGGGCGAGTCGTCCAAAAATCTGGCCCAGGCCGGAGTATTGCTGTCCCGGGCCGCGGCGGCGCGACTGGATCGGCAGGCCGTGGTGGTGGCGCTTGGGGGCGGGATGGTGGGTGACTTGGCCGGATTGGTGTCCGCTCTCTATCTGCGGGGTGTCCGCCTGGTCCAGATCCCAACGACTTTGCTGGCGATGGTGGATAGCTCGGTCGGCGGCAAAACCGCCGTCAATTTGCCTGAGGGGAAAAATCTGGTCGGTATCTTTCACCAGCCGTCGGCTGTCCATATCGATCCCGCTTTTTTAGCCACACTTCCTCCCCGTGAATATGTTTCCGGATTGGCCGAGATTGTCAAATATGGCGTGATCAGTGATGCCCGGCTGATCGACCAGATGGAACGAGCCCTTTCCGCGATTCGGGCTGGGGACCCGGCGGAGATCACCCGCCTGGTGCGCCGGTCCTGCGAAATCAAGGCCGAGGTGGTCCGCTCCGACGAACGGGAAACGGGGCCGCGCGCGATTTTGAATTTTGGCCACACCCTGGCGCATGCGCTGGAAAACGTCGGGGGCTATGGTCGCTATTTACATGGAGAAGCGGTGTCGATCGGAATGGTTTTTGCGTTGGAAGTGTCCGTCCGGGCCCGCGGGTTAAAGCGAGATGAGGCGGATCGGGTGATCCGGTTATTGAAAGCCCTCAACCTGCCGATTCGGCCCGCGGATCCGATTGAGCCGGCGGCGTGGGGGCGGTTACGGGAGGCGATGGCGGGAGATAAAAAGAACCGCGATCGGCGCTTGCGGCTGGTTTTGGCGGATCGTTTGGAAACGGTCAGCTACGGCTGTGAAGTCGATGAATCCCTTTTGGAGGAGGCTTGGAATGTCTGCTGTCAATGATCTGATCGTTCGCGAATATTTTGAGGCGCAGGGTTTTTTGGTCAGTCAGCCCTGCAAATACTCCAGCCAGGGGCGCGCCAAGCACCTGGAGGAAGAAATCGACCTGGTGGTCTTTAATCCGCATAACCGGGTTCCCGCCATTTCCGGGCAAATGATCTGGACGGGCGATGATTTAAAGGGTGTGCAGGGCGCGGTGGTGGCGGTTCGGGGTTGGCATAGCGAGCGGTTTTCAATGGCCACGTTTGCCAATATGCCGGAATTGCTCCGATTTGCCGATGCGGATGTGGTCAAAAAGGCGGCGGTTAAACTGGGCACGACCGAGGTCGCCAAAATTTTATGTCTGACCCAACTTCCCGCCTCGGGCGATTTAAAAGCCAAGACGCTGGAATTTTTAAAAAGCCGGGGAGTGGACGGCATTTTGTCGTTCCGACAGATGCTGGTGGAATTGTTGGGGGACCTCCAACTAAACCATAATTACGATAAATCCGATGTCCTGCAGATGTTGCGCATTCTGAAGAGCTCCGGGTTGATCCGGGACAACCAGATGGAGTTGTTCCCGGCGATCAAGGCCCGCCGAAAGACGCGGGTTCCGCAACCTTGAATCCGGAGCGGAGTTCGATCCTGCACGAAACCGATAAATCGACCGGTTTTCGTCCAGGGAGCGACGCCCCCCGTGCCGTCCGTGGATTATTCACCCTTTATCGGCCTGGCGCTATATCCGGCCAAACCGTATTTTTCCGAAATGGGTCTCACCCCTAAAATATTCCTCACGGGGGAACCTTTTGTTGACGACCGGGAGATGGGGTGTTACATTTAACGCTTTCAAATCTACGAAAAGGGGCTTCTGTGACACCCATTATCGAAAAACTGCTGATCGTCCAAGATGTCGATGTCCGGATCGTGCGGATGAGCCGGGAATTAACCGATATTCCCGCCCGAAAGAAAGACATCCTGGCCCGGTTGGAAGGCCACCACGCCGCTGTTGCCACTGCCCGTGAAGTTCTGAAAACTCGCCAGACCGATATGCGGGGACTTGAAGGCGAGATCGAAACCCACAAATCCCAGATCCGCAAACTGCGCGAGCAGCAGATGCAGTTGAAAAGCAACAAGGAATTCAAGGCCATGGACCTCGAAATCGAGGTGGTCCAGGATCGGATTAGCGGGGTTGAAGAGAAAATTCTGGTCCTGATGGAATCGGTGGAAGCCGCCCAGCAGGAGATCCGGTTCGCCGAGGACGCGCTGAAGAAGGAAGAGAATGCGCTCCAGTCGGATCTGAATCTTCTGATCCAGCGGGTGGCTGAAGTGGAGGGCGAGATTGCCCGGCTCCGGACCCAGCGCAACGCGCTGGCCTCCGAGGTGGATCCCCAGTGGCTCCGCCCCTATGACCGGATTTTCAAGAACAAGTTGGACTTGGTTCTCTTTCCCGTGGCAAACGGGATTTGCGGTGGCTGTCACATGAAGTTGCCGCCCTATACCATTCACGCCGCGCGTAAACCCTCGGATGTGGTGGTTTGCGACTATTGCGGCAAAATGCTCTATACGGAATAAATCCGCAGGGTCAAAACGATTGCGCCTCGCAATCGGTTGCGCTATTCTTCGGCCAGTGGAGGGCCTTGGAATGCGCAAAGCATGGATACTTATACTTATTTTTACTTTTGCCCGGCTGGGATTCGGGGCTGCTGACGAAAACGAACAGATCAGCCGTTTCGAACGAGCTGCGATGAACCGGGAATCCGCCGCTGAATCCTATCGGCTGGAAGCGGAGAAAATGGCCAAGGATTCAGACTACCTGGTCAACAGCATGGCGCCCAGTGCCACCAATGTCGAACAACGCTCCTACTATGTCGATTCTGCCGGGGTGAAATACGAGAAGGCGGGCGATCTGATGTTGATGTCGCGCCGCCAATACCAGATGGCCATGACCAATTGGGGGAACGCCGAGCGGGATTACCGGCTTTGGGAAGATGCCGATTTGAAGGTGGCCCGGGCTGTGACCAAGACCGATGAAAGTCGGCTGGAAGCGTTTCGCTGCGCCGGTCAGGCCGCGGATTATTTTGAGGCCGCGGCCGAACAGTATGGCGATGTGGAGAAGTTTGAAAAGCAGGGAACCTGTTTCACCAAGGCATCGCTCATGCTGGAGGAACTCGCCAAGGAGCGCGCCCGCCCCATCCGTAAGAAAATGGTGACGGAATCGCTGATCAACGAAACCGGAGGTGCGCGATGATCGAGCAGTTCAAGAAAATCCGGGCCGGTTGGATGGGCATGACCTTGTGCATGGTCGGCTGTCATCGGGGATCCCTGGAAGCGACCGCCTCGTCCGATGCTGCCTCGTCCGCCGAACCGGTACGTCCCCCCGCCGTTGCGGGCCAGTTTTATCCCGGGCAGTCCGCGGCTTTGCGGCGGGCCGTTAAGGATGCCCTCCGCCAGGTCGAGGGGGAGGTGCCGGTCGGACAACCGGTGGCCCTGCTCGCGCCGCATGCGGGTTATGTGTATTCAGCCGGGGTGGCGGCCTACGGGTATCGCGCGGTGGCCGGACGTCGGATCACCGATGTGGTGTTGATCGGGAACAGCCATCATTTTCCCCTGCGCAAAGGGGCGGTTTATGCCCGGGGTACCTTTGTCACCCCGCTGGGGCGGGTGCCGGTGAATGCCGGTCTGGCCGACGCAATTCTCCAGGAATCATCCCTGCTCGAAACCAATGATGCGCCCCATGGGCCCGAACATTCGCTGGAAGTTCAACTGCCTTTTTTGCAGGAATTGTTTCCCGAGGTCCAGATCGTCCCCATCCTGTTGGGGAGTTTCCCGGCCCGGCAGTGTCGGTCGATCGGCGAAGGCATCGGTCGGGCCATCCAGAAAACCGGCCGGGCGGGTACCACGCTGATCATTAGTTCGTCGGACATGTCGCATTATCCAACCGGGGACAATGCCAACCGGGTTGACCGGGAAGCGCTTCAGGCGTTGGAATCCTTTGATGAGGGGGTTCTGGCGGCGGATATCGAAAAATTCATGAGTGCCGGGATTCCCAATCTGCATTGCGTTTTTTGCGGGGAGGAATCCGTATTGACCACCATGGCCGCGGCCCGCACCTTGGGCGCTGATGCCGTGAAAATCCTGCACTACGCGAATTCAGGCGATGTTACCAGCGAGCGGGATCGGGTCGTCGGCTATGGATCGGCCGTGTTCCTTAAAGTTGGAAAGAAATCGACGGATTCGAAGAAAAAGGAGAGCCCGACGAATGTGGTGAATTCCTCCTCCAAACCTTTTGCGGTCAGCCCGTCCCATCAGGTTTTTTTATTGAACGTGGCGCGCGAGTCCATCGCCTATTATTTGGACAAGGGGCAGAAAAAAACCTTTGCAACCCAAGATCCGGAACTATTGACGCCGGCCGCCGTTTTCGTGACGTTGACCCAACGAGGTGAATTACGGGGTTGCATCGGCATTCTCGAAGCCCGGGCGTCCTTACTGGAGACGGTGGCCGATTTTGCCGTGGCGGCGGCGGTTGAGGACAGCCGGTTTCAACCGGTGACGGCCAGGGAATTGCCCGGCTTGCGAATCGAGATATCCGTCCTGTCTCCAATGGAACGGGTGCCGAACGCCGATTCGATCCAACCGCAGGTGCATGGGGTGCTGGTCCGCCGGGGTCGACATCAGGGGTTGTTCCTGCCCCAGGTGTGGGAACATTTTGACCGCAAGGAAGATTTCATGGACGAACTCTGCCGGCAGAAGGCGCACTTGGAGGCCCGGGCCTGGCAGGATCCGGCAACCGAGCTTTATACCTTTACGGTTTTTGCATTTGAGGAGCCAGCGAAATGAATTGGGATGTTTTCTTTTATGAGGCGTTTGCCGAAGAAGCCGAGGCTCTGCGTCGATTCGTACCGCCAGGAGTTCGGGCGGGATTTACCGCCAAGACGATTCAGGAGCATGGTCAGTCGGAGCCAGAATCACCCCTGATCAGCATTCGGACGCAATCGGTGCTTCCGCCCGAATGGTCTCCCAAAATCAGGGCGATCCTCTCCCGAAGCACCGGGTATGATCATTTGACCGCCTATCGTGCGGCGACGGGCAATCGCGATCTGCTACTGGGCTATTTGCCGCTGTATTGCAACCGGGCGGTGGCCGAACAGGCCATGTTACTGTGGACCGGACTGGCGCGACGCTTACCGGCACAACTCCGTCAATTTCAATCGTTTCACCGGGACCATCTGACGGGCAGCGAATTGCGGGGTAAATCCCTGCTGGTGGTGGGGGCGGGTCACATCGGTGGCGAGATTATCCGGATCGGGCAGGGATTGGACATGCGGGTCTGGGCGGTGGACCCTGTTCGCAAACATGCATTTGCCGAGTACGTCGATTTTGAAACCGGCATTCGCGGCGCGGACATTGTGGTTTGTGCCATGAATCTGACTCCCGACAATCGCCATTATTTCAATTATGCACGTTTTGCGGAAGCCCGTCCGGGGCTCTTATTTGTGAATATTGCCCGGGGTGAACTGTCCCCGCCGGCGGATTTAGTGCGTTTGTTACGGGACGGTCGGCTGGGTGGGGTGGGGTTGGATGTTTACGATGAGGAGAGCCGGTTGGCGGTGGCTTTACGGAGCGGCCAGCCGTGCGATCATCCCAGCGTGTCGGCCATCCTGGCCTTGCGCGATTTGCCGAACGTCATTCTGACGCCTCACAACGCTTTCAATACTCTCGAATCGGTCGATCGCAAGGCAGAGCAGAGTATTCAACAGGTGAGCCAGTTTTTGGCTGAACACCACTTTTTATGGGCCATTCCCGAGTGACGGGCGTTGACCACACCGGGGTGGTTGTGTGCGTCATATCGACTCGCACGAAATTTCAAGGAAGGTTCTGCTCCTGTTCGGTTCCCACATCAAAGAGGTTATTGTGAAACGAAATATTCTGGCGCGCCTGACGGTTGGGTTTGGAATTATCACCGGGTGGGTTTCGCTTGCCGGCGCAATCGAGTTCCCGGAGGGCGTCGATTGCGCCATGGGCATTACATGGGAACAACCTGCCGACCATTCAACCAATTTTCTGGTTCGGGTGTCCGGATTGGACGCCTACGGTTTGGTCATTCCCGTATCGGGACTGAAAGGGGTTTTTACTGCGGACGGGAAGCTGGTGCGGCATGTATTGGTGACGAGGAATAAGGATGAGGTGGACCTGTGGTTTTGCGGAACGCCGGATCCTGTCGTCTACCTCGGTTGGCGTAACGCGGATCTGGCCCCCGGGGTTACTTTTCATTCCCTGAAATCGGTTGTTCCTGCGCTGCCGGGCGATGCCCATCCTGCTGGTTTCGCCGCTGATGTGCCGGTGGTGACCGGCGTGCCGGGCCGGATTTTCCGCCACCCGAATTGGAGGATCGTCGATGGAGCGGTGCGACAGACCTCGTCCGGCGCCAATGTCTATCTCGCCACCACCCCGCAATTCAGGGAGGGAACGGTCAGTCTGCGGGTGAAGCCGTTGACCGCCCAGTATGCCGGATTTATGGTGCGCGGCGCCGATCGCGACAGCCCTGATCTCAACAGCATTTATTGGCTGATTCAATCCAGTTCCAAGACGAATGAAGAAGGGTATTGCCAGGTTTGGGGTGCCCTGACCGATTCCCGCCCCGGGCCGATGTTGCTCAAGGATCAGTGGAATACGCTCAAGGCGGTTTTGCATGGCGATACCGTAGAACTGATCATTAATGGACAAACCGCCAAAACCCTCAGCCTGCCGCCCACGGTGGCCAACACCGGTTCGCTGGTGCTCGCCACCTATGGCGGGTCGGCCGATTTCGACGATGTGCACGTGACTGCGCCCGATGGACATGAGCTCTTTACCGACGCGTTTGAAACACCGGTTATCGACGATCGACGCTGGTGGGTGACGCCTGATGGGCGGGCTAGCGGGGGTTTTGCGCGAATCGTGAATGAGGGGACCAATCGCGCCAACTGTTTATTCAGCCTATCTTTTCACCGCGCCCCCTGGACCAAGCGCTATGCCATGACCCTGTCATCGGGCGAAGCGTCCCGGTGGATGTGGTTGCCCGCCTGGGTCCGGTCTGTGCCGTTTTCAATCAATGCCTCCGCTCCCAATGCGCCGATTCGAATCGAACTGGCTACTGATATGGATCCCGGCGCCATATTCCGGAAGGTGACGGTTCCTGCGGCCCAACGGACCGAAGGGTTTGAGTCACGGACTCTGGAGTTTTCCAATGCCGGTCATGTCCCCACGCTGTCCGAGGTGTCCGGGGAAACCCTCCGGGCGGTTACGGCAATGTCATTTAAAGGGCGCGTACCCGAACGGTTCCCTATCGGTTATCCGGGCGGGCATTATTTCGATTACGAAGCCTGTCGGGTATTGGGTTTCAATATGGCCCTTCTGACGCCGAATACGGTCAATCCTGATATTTTCGATAAACTCGGCTATAAATATATCGTGACCTATACTCATCTGCTGACCGCGATCGGGAAGGGCGTGGGTTACCGTCAATCGATCAACACCAACGAAATGCGCTTGCTGGCTGAACACTGGACGGATACGGGCCTGCTCGATAAAATCTATCGTATTTCCGTCTTTGATGAACCCGGGCATGATATCGCGTCATCGGTGAGCAGTAATGCGGCGATCAAACAAATCTACCAGATGCAAGGCGATCCCGATGCCTGGGGACAGATGATGCACAATGCCGGGCTCAAGCCCGAAGATTTTATCGATCCGACCAATCCGCCGCCCTCCGGCCTGTCCTCTTCCGACTCCAACTTCTGGAAACATGTCCGGATGCGCACCGTGCTCGACCGCAAAAAAGACCCTCAGGGACTGCTTAATACCCTGTTGCTTTGGGCGGCATCCTACCCGACCCGTTTCGGTAATCTGCGGGACGCAATCCATCAAGCCTTTGGTCCCAAGGTGCTGGTGACGGCGAATGTTCATGACGCCCATTTTCAGCGAGGCACCTTGACCGACATCGAGCCCTGGCAGAATTATTCGATTCAACCGGCATTGGATGTGCCCCAGGCCTGTGACTATTACGCGACCCATCCCCAGGCCGAGGAATTCATGATCGATCTGATGCGCTCCTCCCTCATGGGGCGTAACGGCCCCGTGGACGCTTATCTGGCGGCTCAGGCCAGCTACATGGCCCGGCCACCGCGTAGCTTGAAACAAAGGGCCTTTTGTGCGATCGGCGCCGGTGCCGGCTCGCTGTCATTCTATGAGTACGGGCCCCGCTATGCCGCCACGGAAAACTGGTATGATACCGATCGCGAGAAATTGCGGGCGATGGGTGAGATCTGCCATGCCATCGGATGGGCCGAGGACCTGCTGTTGACCGCCAAGCCCCGGCCGGCGCCGATCGCCATCTTGTATGCGCGGAATGGCGATCTCTGGGACTTGCTTGACGCGGGAGCGGTTTTCAGCGCCGAACGCCGCAGCTTTTACCATCTTCTGCGCGGGCTTCATCAACGGGCCGACTTTCTCAACGATCAGTATCTCCCGTCCGCGGCGGATCTCGATCGGGTGAAGGTGATTGTCATGGCCCAACGCTGCATTCCCGATTCCTCAGCCAATGCCCTTCTGGCCTGGGTTAAGCGCGGAGGCACGTTGCTGGCCTTGGGCTCCTGTGGCCAATTGGATGGCCTGGCCCGTCCTTCGTCAAGGATGCTCAAGGCGTTTGGGCTCGCTTCGGTGGATGCCCCTTTCACGGTTGACCGCCGGGCTCCCCAACCCCTGCCTAAAACCATTGCGGCCGCCCATATCACCACCCGCGGCTTGGTGTCGACTGTCAAAGTGGATGGCGCCGAGACCTCGCTTGCCTTTGACGATGGGACACCGGCGATTCTGACCAGGACCTACGGTCAAGGGAAACTGGTCTTTTTTGCATTTTTGCCCGGTCACACGTATCAAGATAATGTTCGATTCGAAGACAACCTGTTTCTGGATATGAATGAAGCGGTCCGGACGTGTGTGGCGGGCTGGCTGGCCGCCGCAGGCGCGCCCGAATGTGCCACGGATAACCCGCTCGTATCCGCCCGTCTGCTGTCTGGTCCCACCGGACACGTCGTGGTCTTGGTTAATCTGACCGGGGCCGCATCGCTGTCGGCCGTGACGGTGACCGTACGCGGGATCACGGCGACGGGGGGCGAGAGCCTGGAGCAAGGCGTGCTCAAGGATCTGAGCATTGAGGGGGATGTTTTGACTTTTCGTATCCCGTTGAATTCAACGGATATGATTCGTCTCCAATGAGGCTTTAGACCCTCTTGCAAAATGTATGGATCTCAACGAAACAGCGAATGAGCTGGTAAAGGATGGTCACGATGAGGGTTGAATTGCGTGATAGTCTGGAAAACCTATTCACGGATTCAAAACCCGGGCGCCGGCCCGTTCATTCATGGCGGGTGGACGTGGGGCGCGGCGGTCTTGCCGCGGTCCATGTATTGGTGACCGACTTGATCCCGGGCGCATCCGTCCGTCTTGGGCTCCTGGCCGATGGTGCGTCCCTGGGGCCGGCGCAATGGTTTCAGCTCATCGATGTGCCGGTGGAGGAAAACACGGGGATGTCGGGTTTTACCGAAAGCACCTGTTGGGAGGACGGTTCGAAAGCGGGTGCCAATCCCTATGTCATTCGGAAGGCGCCCTTCCGAACCTACGATGCCATGAAGCCCATTTCCTCCCGGATCCGGGCCATGGCCGATACCCTGGCTTTTCGCCTGCATCTACCCATCTCCCCCCATGCGAGGGCGGGAACCTATGCCTTTCGAATCACCCTCCAGATGGGCACAGAAAAAGTGGAATGCCGCTGGGAGATCCATGTTTTCAATGTGGTGATTCCTCCCGTCCGTGCCGATAGCCTGGCGTATACGAACTGGTTCCTCTATGACCTGATCGCCAAACGGCAGGGTCTGCGCCAATGGAGCCCCGAATTCTGGGCGATGTTGAGAAAGTATATCCGATTAATGGTTCACGGCCGTCAGAACACAGCCTGGATCCCCATGTCTGATATTTTTGAACAACGCAAAGGGCGCCCTCCTGTTTTCCAACGCGAACGGATGGAGCGGTTGATCCGCCTCTTTCAGGAGGAGGGAATTCAATATATCGAAGGCGGTCATTTAGCCCTGGCGGATCCCGCGGTTCCCCAATGGAAAGCCGAACGGCTATCCCTGGGCATGGAGCGTAAAACATACGCCACCAGTCCGGAAGGGTATCAGTTCCTTTTGGATGTTTGTCGGCCGGTGTATGAAGTCATACAGCGTTTCGGCCTTCAAGATCGTTGGATCCAGCATCTTTCAGATGAACCCAATGCCCTGTTGGCGACGGATTATCGTCTACTGGCCGGCTGGGTGCGCAAGCTCATGCCGGGTATCAAGATCGGCGACGCTCTCATGGATGCAAGCTTCGCCGGCGCCGTGGATATCTGGTGTCCGACCATCAAAACCTACCAGACCAACCGTCGAGTATTGGAACGCCAACGCAAAGCCGGTGACCTTTTATGGGTCTACACCTGTTGTGTGCCCGGTGGACCCTGGCTCAACCGGCTTCTCGACCAGGAACTGCTTCGGCCCGTCTTGATGGGGTGGGGGCTGGTGCGCTTTAACCTCCAGGGATTCCTTCACTGGGGCCTGAATGTGTATCACGAACGCCATGCCGGACTGCCTTTCCATCAGAGCGTCATCAAGGAAGGCAATCTGTCGTTCCCTGCGGGGGATACGCACATCATTTATCCGGGGCCCAAAGGACCCTGGTCCAGCCTGCGTTTCGAAGCGCATCGCGAGGGGTTCGAGGATGCCGAACTATTGCGGCAACTCAAGGCCCGGTCTCCCCGCCAGGCGGAAAAATTGATCCGGTCGGTTTTCCGGGATTTCAAGAGCTATACCCGTGATCTGCCCGCGTTCCGTGCGACCCGCCGTCGCTTATTATCCTCGCTCAGTTGAAAATTATTGCTTCTGAATGAGGTAATAGATTGAGGGGAATGGGCCGCCCAAGGTGAAGCGCAAAACTCCATCCTTCAGAAATTCCTGAACCTGGCCGATCAGCGATCCTGCGGGATTGACGGCCCAGATTTTGAAACCGGTGACGTTGGTTTGAATCTCGATCTCGGCTTCGATGACTTCGGCCTGAACCGGACCGTGTCCCAGCTTGAGTTGTAATGTGTGATCGGCATTATATTCAGCCCCGGTATTATCCGCGCGACCCACCGCAGTCAGGAGCAGGTTATCCGAGGAACCGATATCCTCAAGATTGAGGGAACTCAGAGCAATGACACCGAAATCCGTAAGCGCCTTGATTTTTACGCCTTTGAGGATGATTTCGCCGGCGGCGCCCAGGAAACCATAAGCGACCTTGGTTCGGGGCGTGTCGATGGTGCCATAGCGTTTATTCAGGTTGCGATACAACTCACCGGTATCCGAACGGAGTTCGCGGCATTCCACTGGGACAATGGCCGAATTCATGGGGACCTGGCGATGGGTGCCGGGCTTTGAATCGGGGAGCCGCATGGCGACTTTGCCGATTTCAGCCGCGCCTTGGAGGGCTTCAACATCCTTGGCATGGATAAGGGTCCGGTCCGGATGTGCCGGATCAACGGGATGGTGGAGGGCGGGGAGAACCACTTCTGTTGCCGACGAAGATTCCCGCACGTCACCGCGCCGGATCATCAACGCTGCGTGATAGAAGAGGCCGAACTTGGCCGGGTCATTAAACGTGTCGAAGACCCCGCTGCGGTAGGGGACGCCGGAAAGGGCATCGGAGGTGATGGGGGCGGCGATCATATCCACATTTTCCCGGCAATCGTAGCGGTAGGTATGAATGGTGGCACCCGCCCAGCCTTGCAATCCCGCTACGGCGGCGAGGTAGAGCGAACTTTCAGCGCGCCATTCGTTGGGCCACGGATCGTCCCATTCCGAGACGAAGAACGGTTTGTCCAGAAGGCGGAAAAAGGTCAGGTTCGTAAGCCAGGCATCGCGTTCCCCGAGCATGCTTCGATTATTCAATTTCTTTTCAGTCACGCGCCAGGTCCAATCGTACCAGTAGGTATGGCTGTCCGTGAAATCGGTATCCCGATGCGTTTCCAGGGACGGGGCCCCCCCCGCGACCCAATTGGTGCCGGTGATGGGTATCCGCACTCCGAGGGTGCGCATGTGGGCGGTCATTTCTGCGTAATAGGCTTTCTGGATTTCAGCCAGGAAGGACAGAAGCGTCGGTTCACCACTGGATAAATCAACCGGCGTTTTGACCGGCGGGAGACCTTTGTTTTGGGCCCAGGCGACATAACGGGCCTCCAATTGGGTCCGATACGGTTCGACCATGTTGTGCATGAAACCCTGGGCGAAGAGTTCATTCTCGTTGGCGATTTCGCTCAAGGCCACCGCCGGGTCATCCTTGTAGGCCAGGCCGGTATAGGGATTCACATGGGTCCAGAGCTGGGCGTTGAACTCTTTCTGGAGTTCAATCAGGTGCGGATCGAAATTGGTGTAGGGGCGGGCGGATGGAGGGAGTTGATCGGCGGCGGGGACGCCGTCACCACTGCGGAATTTGCGATACGTCAGCAGATCCATATAGACATAAATGCCTTCTTGCTTCAGACAAAAGACGAGGTAATCGAGGCGATCGAGGCTGAGGGGGTCAAGTTTGCGGGTCGTTTCGAGGCGGGGCCCCTTGGTGAATTGGAAAATATTGGGCGTGGACCATTCCCCGTCCATTTGATGGAACCGGACGATATTAATGCCAAATTTAGCCAACCGGCGGGCGACTTTTTCGCTGTGGGAATGGGGAGGGAAATTAGCTGCGCTATTAAAGTTGGTTCCCCAGAAGCGGCCCGGTGTACCGTCTTCAAAGACGAACTTGCCATTGCGAACCTGAAGAAAGCCATGTCGTCCCGCGGGTTTTTCATCGGCAAAAACGAAAGAGAGATCGATGGGAGCATCATCCCAAGGGAGGGAATAGGAGATGGAACGGCTGGCGGAAGTTTGCATGATGAGATCCTTTTTGCTGAATATTTCGCAGCCCAAACGATGGCTAAATCTTCCCTTAAAATCAAGCGTGATATTTCTTATTGGTGATTTAGAAAAAATGATTAAGTGCCATTACATTCCTGGAGGGCGAGACTCTGGCGATACTGTCATCTGGCAGTAAAGCCAGACCTATGGGCTGGCTTGCGGGAGAGCAGTCACGCGATGCGCTCTTAGCCGGAACGAGTCAGTGGCGATGATGAAACGGCATGCAACCCTACGACCAACATCCTCAATGTCCATGGGTTATGAAGATCAAAGCCATCTGCCATGCAGTTGAAAAGTCAGCCGCCGAAAGGTGATCGCGATTCCCGGGGTGGGCTGGGCGGTCCCTCGCATGGACTTCTCACCGTTGAGTTGGCATGTTGGCAACAAGGCGGAGATTTCTCACGCAAAGCTGCGGAGTTCGCCAAGGGAGAGAGTCCCGCGATGAGCGTCCACGAAACATGGCCGGGTAGCCATGTGAAGCCCGAAAAGCCGATCTGTTTTTGGTGTACTAGCACGGCCCGCGACATGCCGGGTGGCGGGGCGAAACGGCGGTGGACCGCCGTCTTCAGGGAGGCGGTAGGAACGTGGGATGATGGGTGCCAGACGGCGTCGGAGCCGTTCGATTGAACGGTAGGATAAAGGATTGTCGGCCGGAGCTCAGTCCCCGGCGTTTCTTTCTCCGCCAATACCCGCCGCCGAGGGCGGGCCTCCAACCTACCGTCTAAACCCCTACAGTCTAGGCCCCGTCTCCAACTCCTCCGCCCGCTCCCCCCGTCTGTGATAAATCCAGCACAGCAAACCGGCCCCCAGAGTGTAATAGAGCCAGACGGCCCAAATGGGGAAGCCTTCGATTTTGAAATGACCGTAGGGCAGGGCGTTGAGCTTTTCCAGCGAGGCGATCAGAATCCTGGCCAACAGCCAGTTGGCGTAATTAAAAAGCACGCCCAGCGCCGGCCAAATCGCGCCCAGCAACAAGGCCAGACCGCCGGAGAGCATCAGGAGAAAAGCGATCGGCAGGGTGATGAGATTTCCCGGCAGGCTGACCCAAGAAAAGATTTTGAAGTAATAGAGGTTGAGCGGCAAGGAGACGATCCAGGCCGCTCCTGCGGTGACCAGGATGCCCGCAATCGCTTTACGTAGCCATCGCCCGAACCGACGGAATAACGGAGGATCAGTCTCGAGTTCGCTGTTATGTCGCCACCGCGCCAAGAGCGTCTCCCAGACCGGTGGAATGACCAGGATCAGGCCCAATACCAAGACGAAAGAGAGGATGAACCCCGGGTCCGTGAGATGAGCCGGATCGGCCAGAATAAGGAGGATGGCGGCGAGCGCGGTGAGCGAGAAAACGTCGCCAGACCGGTTG
Source organism: uncultured bacterium (assembly GCA_903824675.1). Classification (GTDB taxonomy): domain Bacteria; phylum Verrucomicrobiota; class Kiritimatiellia; order CAIKKV01; family CAIJXV01; genus CAIJXV01. The sequence continues at coordinate 20,789 of CAIJXV010000116.1, read as the reverse complement.
ATCCACCAGGCGCCGGCCAGGGTCAGAGCCATCAGGCAGGCGCGCACCGCACTGGGATCCATGCCCGTGGCAACCGTATAAAAGAGCAGCAGGGGCGCCCACACAAATATCCATCGCGGTCGTGGGAGACGAAGGGAGCGGGCCAGCGCCGTGGCGAAGAGGGAAAGAATGGCGATATGTGATCCGGAGACCGCAAAAATATGGAGGGTCCCGGTGGAGGCGAATACGCGATAGAGACCGGTATTGATCTGTCGCCGATACCCGAGGACCAGTGAGCGGATGACGCTGAGGGCCTGCCGATCCTTCTCAATTCCCCGGGCGAGCTGCCGGGCGGCGCGGCGGCGTTGATCATAACAGAAGGCGGCGATGGGGTTTCCGGTTCCCGCTTGAATGAGAGTCCGGGTTGCGGCTGAATCGTCAGCGCGGAGTTCCAGGCGGAGATGACCGGTGGGGGCCGGTTTCTGTTTCAAGGTGCCGGTGATCCGGATTTGGTCGCCATAGTTGGGGTAGGCTGAGGCGGTGGTGGGTCGGTCAGGCATGGACAGGAAGACGGTGATGGGGACGGGGGGCAATAGGGGGTCGGATGCAAGGTCCGTTCCGAACCGTTCCACTTGCAGATCAAACCAACAGATCGGGGGCTGGTTGCGAGATCGGGCGATGAGGAGGGGATCGGAGCTAATGACCCCTTGAAGGGTCACGGGTTGACTCGTGGCTGAATCCAAGACCAGGAGGGGGGGGTGGATGGGCGGTGCGAAGAGCGCGGCGTAGAGCCCGGCCCACAGCAGTAGACCGCTCCAGATCATCAGGGGGCGCCAGATGGGCCGTAAAAGACCGAGACCGGCACTGGCCAGCCAAAGGAGGCCTGCGGCGACCAGCACGCTACGGGTAAGGTGGGGTTGCCCCAACAGTCCGGCATAGGTGCCCAGGCAGATGATTACGCCGATCCCGACCAGAGGCCGGCGGCGGAGAGGCTGGGGACTCAACGGCGGGCGGCGAAATTGAGGGGATGGTGAGATCCCGCGGGACGGGACTGGGCCAGGGCGGCATGCACGAACCGCTTGGCCTCCCGGGCTGCCTCAAGCAAGGGCAGGCCCAGAGCCAGGAAGGCCGTTAAAGCCGCCGAAAAGGTGCAGCCGGTTCCATGTGTTTCAGCCACGGCTACCCGCCGTGACACGAGTGTGTGGGTTTCCCCTCCGATTCCGATGATATCCATGACGCGGTCCCCCTCGATGTGTCCCCCTTTGACCACCGCCGCACACCCCCAGCGAGATTGGATGATGCAGGCGGCCTTATGCAAATCGGCTTCGGAGTGCAGGGCGCATCCGGTTAAAATTTCGGCTTCGGGCACGTTGGGCGTGACCACCGTGGCGCGGGGCAGAAGCTGGTCGCAAAGGGCCCGGACGGCAGACGGTTTAAGAAGGCAAGCGCCCGAAGTGGCGATCATGACCGGGTCGACGACCCGGTGAGGAATTCGGGATCTTTTGAAAAAGAGCGCCACGGTTTGAATGATGGGAGCTGAAAAAAGCATGCCGGTTTTTACGGCCGCAATGGGGAATCCCCGGCGAACCGCCTCGATTTGAGCGAGGACTATGCGCGGGGGAACCGGATGGATGGCGGACACCTCATCCGGATTCTGGGCGGTGACACAGGTCAACGCCGTGGTGCCGAAGACGCCCAAGCCGGCCCAGGTTTTCAGGTCGGCTTGAATTCCGGCACCCCCGCCGCTATCGGAGCCGGCGATGGACAGGACGACCGGTATTTGGCCTTGGGGTTTCATGACGGGAGACGGTTCCGGATTTGACCGGCGCGGGCGAGGGCCAGAGCCTCGACGCTTTGGATTTCGGCAAAGCCCTGGGAACTGACCGGATTGAGACCGGCGCTGGCCTCCATTGAGGAATCGGCCTCGTTGTAGAGCGAGGCCGGGCAGTTGGTGAGGCTCATGAAATGGATATTTCCTTTGTACAGGCCGACCCGGACATCGGCGGAGGCGGACTCGGCCAGGGTGTCGATGGCGGCATAGGCGGCCGTCGTGACAGGGTCGAAGAACCGCCCGTCATAAATCTGGTCTGCGACCAGTTTGGAGAGATGCTGGAAGAGGAGCGTGGCGCGGCGGTCCATGACCGACTGGTAGACCTGGCGAATACAGAAACCGAGTAATTCCATGCCGGGGGCCTCGTAAACGCCGCGACTCTTGGTGCCGACGATTCGATTTTCGAGGGCGTTTTTCATGCCGATGCCGTTGCGTCCGGCGATGGAATTGGACAGGCGCATCGCGGCGAGAGGCGTGACGGCTCGGCCATTAATAGCCGTGACGCGTCCCCGTTTGATACAGGCCGAAAAAACTTCGGTCTTATTGGGGGCTTGATGGGGCCAGACGCCCATGGTGGGGACGACGATGGTGCAGGGGGTTTCGAGGCTTTCCAGATCCTCGGCCTCATGGGAGAGTCCGGCCAGATTGGCATCGGTCGAATATTTCTTCTTGCTGCCGATAACCGCGGGGATCCCGCGCTTATTCAGAAAGTCGGCCATCTGGGTCCGTCCGGGGAATTCGGTCAACAGGGCGGGATCGCGCCAGGGGGCATAGATCTTCATATCCGGCGCGAGGACATTGGTGTAGCGTTCGAATCGCATCTGATCATTACCGCGTCCGGTGGCGCCGTGGGCGAGGACGGTACAGCCGCGTTTTTTCATGGCGGGGATGAGCCCGCGAACGGTGACGGCGCGGGCAATACCCGTGGAGTTCCAGTACCCGCCATCGTACATGGCCTGGGCGCGCAGAACATCGTAACAGGCCTCGGCCATCTCCTTCTTGAGGTCGATGATGACGGTGGGTGCGCCACAAGGGGCCATTTTGATTTTGATGTTATTGATGTCCGTTTCATCCGGTTGACCGAGGTCAGCGGAGAAACAGGCGACCCGGATTTTCAGGTCGACCATTTTACGGGTGATGGTTTTGCTGTCGAGTCCACCCGAGACACAGATACCGACTTTTTCATTCTTTAATTCATCGATATGCATGGATATTTCCGTTTTTGGGTTGAGTTTTAGGAAAGGGTTGAGACGTGAGTTTTGGGTTTACAGATCACACAGTGACGGCAGTCCAATTCCCGGGGCTGGTAGGCGTATCCGGGCGTCCGTTGCGCCCGGTGCCACTCAATTCGGTTCATGAGGGCGAGCAGACAGCCGAGGGTGATAAATCCTCCGGGGGCGAGAACCATGATCAGCGTCGGCTGATAAGCGGCGGGGACCCGCCATTGCCAGCCGGTGGCGCTCCAGAGAGTCACCGATCCATTGCCGGCGAGTTCGCGAATCAGGCCGACGATGCAGATGGCAAAGGTGAAGCCGAGGCCCATGCCGATGGCATCCGCGATCGAGAGACGGACGGGATGCCGGGAGGCGAACGCTTCGGCCCGGCCGAGGATGATGCAATTGACCACGATCAGGGGGATGAAAATGCCGAGATTGCGGTGGACTTCATGGGCATAGGCATTCATCGTCAGATCGATAATCGTGGTGAAGGTGGCGGCGATGACGATGAAACACGGGATGCGCACCTTGTCGGGAATGAAATGGCGGAGGAGGGAAACGGTGGCATTGGAACAGAGGAGGACAAACGTAGCGGCGAGGCCCATGCCGATGCCGTTTTCGACCGACGTCGTGATGGCGAGCGTGGGACACATGCCGAGGACCACCCGGAAGACCGGGATTTCATCCCAAAGTCCCTTTTTCATTTCTTTCCAAAAACCCATGATCGGCTCCTGTCAGGGGGTTGCGGGTAATCCGGTTCGGCGAATTTCGTCGGCATGTCGGGCATAGACATCGGCCGCGGTACGGATGGCTTCGGTGACGGCGCGGGAAGAAATGGTGGCTCCCGTGATGGCTTCGATTTCGCCGCCGTCCTTTTTCAGTCGCCAGGTATCGGGAATAAAGGATCGGTTTTCGAATTGGGAGCGAAAGACGGCTTCGGTGATTTTAGAGCCGAGTCCCGGGGTTTCCTGTTGCTCGAGGACTTTGAATCGGCGCAGGGAATTATCGGGATTGATGCCTATCATGATTTTGATGAGTCCCCCATAGCCTTTCATACTGACGGATTCGACGGCGGCTCCGGCGAAGGATCCGTTCTGGCGGGCGATAAAAAAGGTCCAGTGCTGTCCGTTTTCATCGACCGAAAAGACGGTTTCGTTGGGTTGATTATCGAACGGAGGAAGGACGTCCGTCAGGGCGCGGAGGACCTCGGCTTTGCGGGCTTGGGCGATGGGGCCGGCGGTGCGATTATTGGTGAAGGCGAGGAGGAGGCCCGCCACGGCACTGATGAGGGTCAGCACGACGATTAATTTGACGATTTCTTTCATGGGTTAAACTCCGGGGTGGGGGATCCTTAAGCGGGTTTGGATTGCGGGGCATGGCCGAAGACCCGGGAACGGGCCAGCCGGTTGATCAAAGGGGTGAGAGAATTCATGATGAGAATGGAGAAACTGACCCCTTCGGGATAGCCGCCCCACTTGCGGATGACGAGGGTGATGAGGCCACAGCCGATACCAAACAGGATCATCCCGGGCCGGGTGACGGGGGTGGTGACCATATCGGTGGCCATGAAAAAGGCGCCGAGGAGGACTCCGCCGGTCAGGAGCTGATAGTGGGGGGGGAGATTTTGGGTGGGATCCATTTTGTAAAGGATCGTGGCACCGAGGGCGATGGTGAACAGCATGCTGAAGGGGATATGCCAGGTGATACAGCGGGTGATGAGAAGATAGGCGGCTCCGAGCAGCAGCCCCAGAGAACAGGTCTCACCGAGGCATCCCGGGCGGTTTCCCGTAAGGAGATCACTGACCGAGAACTGTTGAAAGAAATCAGGCGGGGCGTGCTGGGTGGCATTGAGGGCAGTTTTCCAGATGCCCAGGGGAGTGGCGGTGGTGATGGCGTCGGCCCAGGGAAAGACGGAAGGGGCCATCCAGGTCGTCATGGCGACCGGGAAGGAGACCAGCAGGAAAGTGCGGCCGATGAGGGCCGGATTGAAGAGATTGTAGCCGATCCCGCCATAGAGTTGTTTGGCGATGACGATGGCGACGAGCGAGCCGAGAACCGCCATCCATGTCGGGAGTTGGGGGGGGAGATTCAATGCCAGCAGGACACCGGTGACGGCGGCGCTCAGGTCATTGATGCCGCGATCGCGTTTCATCAGGGTCCGGCTGGCCCACTCGGCCAGGACACAGGTGACGGTGCAGGCGAGGGTCAGGCGCAGGGCATTCCAGCCAAAAAACCAGACGGCAGCGCCGAGGGCGGGGATGAGCGCAATGAGGACCCTCCCCATGATTCGGGAGACAGAATCATTCGCCCGGACATGCGGTGAGGAGTTGATCAACCATTCGGAAGCGGGGGGCATATTCATACCGGTTGTTTCTTTTTCTGGGCTTCGCGTTGTTTACGCAGGATCTGGACCCGGGCCTTGGCGCGTCGCATGTGTTGGACGAGCGGGCGGCGAGCCGGACAGACATAGGCACAACAACCGCATTCGATGCAATCCATGACCTTGAGGTCCTCAGCGGCCGTGTCCTGTTCGGCTTCCGAAGTTTCGCTCAGGGTGCAGGGCAGCAGCCGAATGGGGCAGGCGTCGACACACCGGCCGCATGAGATACAGGGCATGGAGGAGAATGGCGCTTCCCGTTCCGGGGGAAGGACCAGCAGGCCGGAGGTGGTTTTAGTGACGGCTCCAGCCAGTCCGGATTGGGCGATGCCCATCAGGGGGCCGCCGCAGATGAGGCGGCCGATCGGTCCCCGGGGTCCACCGCAAAAGGCGATCAGATCGCTGAAAGGGGTGCCGATGCGGGCACGGATATTCCGGGGCTGGGTAATGGCCGGACCGGTAACGGTTAACACCCGTTCGATCAGCGGGAATCCACGGATGACAGCATCACCGATGGCCTGGACGGTGGCGACATTTTCGACCAGGGTCTGGACATCCATGGGGAGTCCGCCGGACGGCACTTCGCGCCCGGTGATCGAGTAAATGAGCTGTTTTTCGGCCCCTTGCGGATAGGCGGTGCGAAGGCGAACCATTTGGACATCGCCGGTCAGGATGTCGGCCGCCTGGGCCAGAGCGGCCAGGGCATCCGGCTTGTTATCTTCAACCGCGATTCGGACCCGGGCGTCTTTGAAAATATGCTGGAGCACCCGGATGCCCGCGATGATGGCCTCCGCCTGCTCAACCATCAGGCGATGGTCGGCGGTCAGGAACGGTTCACATTCGGCGCCGTTCAGGATCAACGTCTGGATGGTTTTTCCCGGCGGGGGGCTCAATTTGACCTGGGTTGGGAACCCGGCACCCCCCATGCCGATAATGCCGGCTTGATGGATGCGTTCGATCAATTCGCGAGGGGGGAGGGTGGTCCAGTCGCCGGCGGGCGGTTCGGTGGTAAAGGGCTGATCCTGTCCATCGGATTCAATTTCGATGACCGGTGCGGTTCTTCCGGAGGCCGTCATTCGCAAGCCGACGGAAACGATCTTACCCGAAGTGGGGGCATGGACCCGGGCGGACACAAAGCCGGCTGAATCGGCAATGGGTTGTCCCCGGAGAACCGTATCGCCTTTTTTTACCAGGGTTTTTGAGGGGGCACCCAGGTGTTGAGCGAGTGAAACAGCCAATAGGGGGGGGATGGGGGCAACAACCGACGGCAGGGCGGCTGTCGTTTTTTTAGCATCATCCGGGTGAATACCGCCGGAATTTGAAAAGAGGGCGGAGATGATGTTCATGCCGGATTCCCCGGTTTGAGGCCGGATCTTTTGTGAATCGTATGGGCCGGACATTTTTCGACAACCGCGTCGACGTCGAGGGGAACCGAATAATCGACCACGGCCAGTTGGCCTTCCATGGTGATTCCCTGCCCATTGCAGGTTTTGACACAGATCGTACAGGCGATACACCCGACGGAGCAGACTTTTTTGACATCCGGACCGCGGTCCTGCGACCGGCAGAGGACGTGGATGGAGCGGGATTCGGGAATCAGCTTGATGAGCGTCCGTGGGCAGGCGGTGACGCATTTTCCGCAGGCGATGCACAGGGCCGGATCGACGATGGCCAGTCCTTGTTCGATCCGGATGGCCTGGACCGGACAGACCCGGGAGCAGGAACCGAGTCCCATGCATCCATAGCGGCAGCCTTTGCCGCTTCCGCTGACGAATTCGGCGGCAAGGCAGTCCGCGATGCCGTTATAGGTGGCGGTTCGGACGGCATAGGTGTCATCGCCGTTACAGAGGACCAAGGCGACCTGCCGTTCGGTGGCGACGGCTTGAACGCTGAGAGCGGTTGCGAGCGAGAGAACGGTCTCGGCTCCCCCGGGTTTACACGAGTTGATCGGCACGGACTGTGTAACGATCGCCTTGGCATAATCGGAACAGCCGGTGTAGCCGCACCCGCCACAATTGATGCCGGGCAGGAGGGCGGTCACCTTTTCGATCCGGGGGTCTTCATAGACGGAGAGAAAATGGGCGGCAATGGCCAGGATGGCGCCGCACAAAAGGCCCGTCAGGCCAATAATGATGGTTTGAATCAGAACAGCATCCATACGATTGGGCAATTTCCTTAGAATTTAACCAGACCGGAAAACCCCATGAAGGCGAGGCTGAGCAGTCCGGCGGTGACCAGGGCGAGGGCGGTTCCTTGGAAGGCAACCGGGGGATTGGCCCGCGAAATCTTTTCGCGCATTCCGGTGAAAATGATCAAGGCCAATGCGAACCCGACGGCTGCGCCAAATCCGAAGGCGCAACTTTTTAAGAACGAGAGTTCTTTGTTGATATTCAATACCGCCACGCCCAATACGGCGCAATTGGTGGTGATCAACGGCAGATAGATTCCGAGGGAACGATGCAGGCCGGGGCTGGTTTTCTTCAGGACCAGTTCGACGAATTGGACGAAAGTGGCGATGACGAGGATGAATGCAATGGTCTGCAGGTAACCGGCATGAAGCGGGACCAGGACCCCGTATTGGAAAATCCAGGTGACGGCTGAGGCGCAGGTGATCACGAAAATGACCGCGCCTCCCATTCCGGCGGCCGTCGGCAGATCCTTGGAAACGCCTAGAAAAGGGCAAATTCCAAGAAATCGGGTCAAAACGAAGTTGTTGACCAGAACCGCTCCGACGATGAGAAGAATGTATTCCATGCTCCAATTTTCCTGACGCGTTATGACCGCGATATAATAATTAAAGCTCCCAAAAAGAAAAGTTTAAAACACGGAGGGCCCCATAAGTTTAATAATCGATTCCGCCAGGTGGAGAGGACTGCCGGGGCTCGCTCGTGCACCGCGAAACGGTGCCCTGTTGCGTCAGGGCCGGGGGGCGAGGGCTTTGAGGCGATCTTCAAGTTTCTGGATTCGATCCCGATATTTCCGGTCGATTTCCTCGATGGCGGAGAGCAACAGCCCGTTGATCTGGTTTTGCTGGGACCAGAGGCGGTAGGTATAGAACTTGAGGAGTTTCCAGATGACTTTTTTGAGGGCGATCAGGCACCAGCCGATCGGTCCCTGTCGGCGTTCCCGGATGACGTAATCGTTGATATCCACGTGCGAGATGTCTCGGAGGCAGTCCACATAGAATTGAAAAAAATCGGCGTCATCGGTCAGATGAATCAGATTATTTTTTTCGGCGCGGGCGATCCGCCCATCGGAATAGGCCCCTTCGCTCATTTTGCGAGCGACGGTATCCCGGATGGATTGGACGATCGATTCGACATCGACCCCGGCAGCGCCGATAGTCAGGGGTTGTTTAAGAGGGGTATCCATGGGAATAAGCGATGCGGGCCTTAATGAACGGAATTGACGGCGTTGGTGTCCGTGGTCAGCGTTTGGGCGGAGGTGATGAGATTGGTTTCGGTCTCTTTGCTGGGGGCGACGGTATCCTTCTTAGGATTTTTCTTGGCCGCTTTTTCCGCATCCAATGCTTTTTTCTTGGCGTCCTTTTCGGCTTTCTTCTTGGCCGCCAGGGTTTCCTTGGTGTCATCGCCCAGTTGACTGTCGGACCACCCACGGGTCCATGCGCCGTTTTCACCCATGGCGGCTTTACGCCGAATGGCTTCGGCTTGGATTTCAGCCGGGGAGTTCAAAACGTAGGGGGTGATAAAGACCAAGATCTCTTTCCGTTCCTTATTCCGGGTATTGCTGCGGAAAAGGTTGCCGAGGAGAGGGATGTCGCCGAAGAAGGGGATCTTGGTGGCGCTATCCTTCCCTGAATTTTCCATTAACCCGCCCATCACGATGGTTTCCCGATTTTGTACGGCAACCGATGCGGACAGATCGCGCGAGAGGACCGTCGGCCATAATTGACCTTCGATTTCCTGGTCATCCCCTAAATTTTCAATCGTTTGCTTGATGTCCATGACCACGAAGCCTTTTTCATTGATGCGCGGAGTGACGATAAGGCTTAAGCCGACTTTACGCGACTCCACATCGGGGGCGAACTGTTGGCCGCCGGTGGTGGTATTGCCGATCGCGCGGACACCCTTGTAGAAATACTTTTCGGTGGACACTTCAATTTTGGCTTCCTTGTTATCCTGGGCCAGGATAATGGGGCTGGAAAGGACTTTGGCATCCGAATCCGAAGCGGTCAATTTGACCACGATATCGAGGTTTAGGTCGAAATACGTCATGAAATAGGTCAGGCCGCCGCCGGTAGAGGTCGCATCGATGGCCCGGGTGGCATCAATAGGCGTGGCTTTTGCCCCGCCTCCTCCTCCGGTATAAGCCATGATCGGACGGCTTTTGCCTTCGGGGGACTTATTATAGGCGATCATCGACCGTTGGAGCCAGTCCACCCCGCGTGCGGAATCCTTGGTGAGCGACAATTGGACGATGACCGCTTCGATCAGAACCTGGGAGAGCATGATGTCCATCCCCTTCAGGATCTCGAGAACCGTCTCCATATCGCGTTTGCTGGCCATGATCACCACGCCATTAATCCGCTTATCGGACATAATCTTGATGTTGTCAGAGGAGAGTTCCCCGATTTTGGACTTACCGACCAGTGCGCCGGCCTGGACCGATTGGGCTGCGGATTGAGCTGCGGCATCCCGTTGTTGGAGGTAGTCCTGAAGGGCGGTACTCCGTCCTTCCTTGGCGGTGTCGCCGGCTTCTCCGCTTTTGGCGGCGCTGGATTTGGGGGCATCCTTGGGTTGTGCGGCGCCGATCAGGTTGTTCAGCATGGTCGACACGCTTTCGGCATCGGCATATTCCAGGCGAACCACTTTGACGGAGAAGTCCGGTTCGGTGGCGACGTCCAGGGCTTTGATGATGCCATTGAAAAATTTCATATTTTCAGGGCGCGTGATCAAGATCAGGATGCCCGTACGGTCATCTGCCACCATGCGGACTTCTCCCCGGATAACATTAGCGCCGGCGGTGTCGCCGGTTTCAGGGGTGGTGGTCGTGGTGGTGGTGACCGTGGCCGCCGTGGGTTGGCGGGGGGCGCGGATGACCCCGGGCGGTCCGGACATGGCGGGACGGGCCACCGTGGGTGTGGCCGCTTTTTGCTGCCCCTTGGCCTCCTGGATGATCTCGGTCAATTTGGTTTTGATGTCGGACGCCTTGGCATGGCTGATGGTGACGATGTGCAATTCCTCTTTGAGTTCGAGGGGTTGATCGACCTGATCGAGGATTTCCCGCATTCGAACGATATTCACGACCGAATCGGCGACGAGGAGGGCATTGATGCGCTCGAGCGCCACAATTTTTCCGTACGAGTGGAGCAGGCCGATGATCGCTTTCTGGGCGTCGGCAGTTTCAATATATTTGAGGTTGATGACTTCCGAGACCACATCATCGACTTCGCTGCGGTTGGTCGAGGAGCTGTCCTGTCGGATTTGGAGCCCTTCCTGTTGCAGGGAGGTGACGGGGACGACCTTGACAAATTTTTCGCCCAGATTGACCACGCCGATGCCGTTCATGGCGAGGATCGACTTGAGAGCCATGAGGGTTTCTTCGCGATTGAGCTTGGATTGACTCCGTAGCGTGATGGTGACTTTGGCGTTGGCAGGGGCTTCGAGCAAAGTTCTTTCCGTAAGGTCGCTGTAGAACCGCAGAACCTGATCGAGCGGGGCCGCGCTGAATTTTAATTCATAGAGTTTTTCGCTGGGGCGGGGCGGAACCGGAGTGACCGGGTGGGGTGTGGGCTCGTTGACTGCGGGAAGACTGTCAGAGGATGTGGCTTCGGGTGTCGGGGCCAATTCTGTTGAGGGGGTGGGGGCTTCCGGTGGTGGTGGGGTGTCGGTGGGCGCCGGGCTATTCGGTGCGGCGACGGAAGAATCCCCGGCTCCCTGGGTTGCGTCCTCCTGCGCCCATGCCTGGTCGCGGGCGGCGACCAGGATCAAGATCATCAGCAAACTGGCGAACCCACGTAAAAAATTCCCCATCTTCATCATTACTCCCCTGCCCGGCGGACGAAACGTTCGTCCGCAACGGACGTCTATTTGACCTTGGAATCCACAGAGCCCGGGGGCGGTGAAACGCCGCGAGCATCGCCGCCAGCCGTTCCGGAGGGTTCACGGGTATAGGAACTGTTGATCGTAAAAGTTCCGCGCAACACCCGCTTTTCGTTCGGCGCCACCGTCAATTGACTCACGTCGAGCATAGCACCTTTTTGTTGGATTTCAAAAAGAAAAGCGACAATGGCCTTTAGGCTGCCCTCCCACTTGCAGTTCACGGAGAGTTCAAAAAGGGTGCCGTGCTGGACTTCTTTTTCAACATCCCGGCTGAGGAGGGTGACGCCGTTTTGGCGGGCCATATTCTCGATTTCAATCAGCATGTCGGCGGTGACATCCTTGGTGGCCGGATAGGAGGGGAGGGATTTGCGCTGATCGCGGAGGCGTGATTCCCATTGGCCGGTTTGGGCGACCAGCCGCTCGGTCATGGCCACGCGTTGATCGAGGGCTATTTGGTCCTGCCGCAGGGATTGCAGCGTCTTGATTTTGGGGACGGAGACCATATAGGTGATGCCGAACAAGAGGATGACTCCGGTGACGCCCAGCATGATGAGATCGCGAAGGGGCAATTTCATTCGCTGGCCCCCGGGAGTTTGGCCGTCATTTTAAAGGATTCTCGCCCGGTATTGTCGGGAGCGGTGCGTCCGAGTTCGATGCCGGCGAAGAGGAGGGAGTCGTCGAGCGATTTCTTGAAATCATAGACGAGGGTGACGGAGGCCGCGTGGCCGGAGATTTCGACCGATTTTCCTTTGCGATAGGTAAAGGACTTCAGCTCGATGCCGTTGGGGAGCGCTTCGGTGATTTCCCGGAGGGCTTCGAGGGCGGAATGGGTGCGATCATGATATTGATCGAGGCCCATGACCCGCGACTGGAGGTCGCGGACAACTTGGGCGGGGGCGGCCAGGGAAACCAGACGGGCCTGTGCCCGGGTTTGGTTTCGGCGTTGGGCCATCAGCAGGCCCGCGAGCGTCAGCACGGCGCACAGCCAGAGGGCGATAGCGGCGATTGCGGCATAAATCAGACGGCGTAGAGCCGTCTTTCGGTTCCGGATCGATTCCCAGGATAGCGGGGCGAGATTAAAAGGTCCCCCGGACAAGACTCGCTGCCCGAGGCCGCGGCTGACCGGCGGAAAATTATCGAACGAGGCCGTGATGACCTCCATTCCCATCCGTTGGTGCAGCATTCCGGCCAACTCGACGGGTTCAACGCCGCGAAAATAAAGGGAGACCGGAGCGAGTTGTCCACCTTGCTCGGCTTCGAGGGAGGCCAGGGTATTCATCGCTTCATGGGCGATTTCGTCGTTGATGTCCTCGTCGGTCATCCCGTCGAAGCCTGCCAGGGTTCGCAGGATAGCCGGGATTCCATCATGCAGGAGCACCAGGTCACATTGGCCGGCTTCGCGGAAGATCAATAATTGACGGCCGACGGAATGAATCTGGCCCGGGACCGCCTGGATGAGACGAAGAGAGGCGATGAGATTCAGATCAATCCGATCCAGGAGCAGGCCGGCGGATTTAAAGCACTGCCCGAGCGATTCAGCCAGATCCAACTTCATTGCGGCGATCAGAATGCGGGACACGCCGTCCGCTTCATGCAGGACTTCCCAGGAGAAGGTCAGGGCATCGAGGGGGAAGGGGGCGAATTTGTCGACCTGTAATTCCACCATTCCGGCGATTTCGTCGGGGGAAGGGGAGGGCAGGGAAACGATTTTCATGAAGGCCCATGACCCGGGAATCCCCAAGGTGATGGGACCGGAAATGCCTTTGAGCGCCTGACGGAGGTCGGTGGCGAGGCGGGGAAGATCGGCGGCCAGGGCCTCTCTCAGGGTTGGCTGAGTCCCCGGGCTAAGGGCAAAAAGCTTGGGGGGTGTTGAAATACCGGTCTTTTCTGCGCCGGTGCGCAGAAGAGTCCATTCCAGACCGGTATTTTGCAATGCGATAGCATTGACGATTCGGGCACCCATGCAAAATCCTGACGTTCCATTGTTTACGATGCGTAAGCTGTGAATTTATAGCTCATCGCATGAGAAAAGCCAATCATATTCACGTCCCGGATTTAGTGTGTCAGGGGCCGAACCCACCGCGCAAAAAACTTGTTTTCAGAGCCCATTGAGGTAGTCTGGACCAAGTTTTGAGATTGAGTCGGGTGATTGTCGTATTATGGATTCATGCTCATCTTCGTAACCGAAAGACAAGCCATGCGTTGGTTGCTGAAATTAGTGCTGTTTCTGGCGGCCTTGGTTGCCATCGTCATTTTGACGAGCGATTTCTGGGGATTTTGGTTGATCAAGGGGTATTTGATGCGCCTGGGGTACGGTTGTACGGCGGAGCAGGTTCATATCGGTTTCTGGCCGCCCCGGGTTGATATCGAGGACCTCGTTGTAACCAATCCGAAGGATTTTCCTGATTTGCGAGGTGTCCGGGTGTCGCGGCTCAAGCTGGAGGTGCCGTATAAAACTCTCCTGGGACAGGGGCATCGCGTCCATGAGGTGGTTCTGGAAATTCCAGAGTTGGTGATTGTTCGCGCGGAATCCGGGGAATTGAATTGGGCCCGGCTTCAACCTCCCAAGACCCCCGGCGAGAGGCCGCATCAAGCTCTCCCCGGCGAGCGACCCTCCGCTCCGCCGGTTGCCAAATCCGGATCGCGAATGAAGTCCTCTGCCTTTTATGGGGTTAAGCTGGATCGGTTAAAGATCAAGCTGGGATTGGTCGAATACCGGGATTACCGGGTAGCGGCGGGAACGCCACCGAAAGTCATTACGACGGATCTTCAGGTGGACAAGACGTATCAGCCGGTTCCCAATTTGCCGATGGTGCTGGCGGGGTTGGGATTGGAGATTTCCCTGAAGGCGGGGCCGAGTTTGCAACAAATTCTAGACCCACCGGCGGAAGGCGCCTCGGGCGCTGGGAGCGGAGCGGACGGAAGCCGGAAAGAGAAGAAAAGAGGGAACTATGGCCGCTTTTAAGCTCGCTATTATTGGCTTTCGGCATGGACATATTTTTGACATTTTGCGGCGGGCTCAATCCCATCCTGATCTGACATTGACCGCGACTTGCGAAGAGGACGCCGAGACCCGGGCGCGGCTATCCCAGGAGGGGAAGGTGACGATCACCCACACTTCCGCGGTTCAATTATTGGAAGAAACCGATTGCGATATCGTGGCGGTAGGTGATTATTATTCCCGGCGGGGAACCATTTTAGCGGAAGCTTTGCGTCACGGTAAGCATGTGATCGGGGACAAGCCGATTTGTGTGACCCGGGGTGAATTGGATGAAATAGCGCGCTTGGCCCAGGCCGGTAAGCGGTCGGTCGGATGCATGTTGGATCTGCGGGATTCGCCGGTTTATATCGGACTTCGGCAAGCGGTTCGGGCCGGGCGGATTGGGGAGGTGACGGCGGTGGGGTTTACCGGCCAGCATCCGTTGGCCTTGGGGACGCGGCCGGCGTGGTATTTCGAGGAGGGAAAACAGGGGGGGACCTTGAACGACATCGCGGTTCATGCCGTGGATGCGATTCCCTGGATCACGGGTGAACCCCTGGCGAGGATCGAGGCGGCACGGACTTGGAATGCCGGATTGCCGCAATTCCCCCATTTTCATAACGGGGCCCAGATGATGTTGAGTCTGCGCAATGGGGCCGGAGTGTTGGGCGATGTCTCCTATTTTGCACCCGACCAGATGAGTTGTCCCCTGCCGACCTATTGGCGGATGACGATTTGGGGAACGGCAGGGGTTCTGGAGGCCGACCTGGCGAGTCCGTCGATTGTCCGGTATGCCAAGGGTTTTGCCGCGCCGGAGACGATCCCGCTTCCGCCGGCCAGACCCGGTGGCTATCTGGAAGATTTTTTGCGTGAGATCCGTGGGGAACAGGTGGATCCGAATGGCCTGACCACGGCGAATGTCCTGAGCGTGGCGCGCCATTCACTCATGATCCAAGAGGCGGCGGACAAAGGGTTGACCGGGGTGACGTTGCCGTCGTGAGGCCTTCGATGTCAGGATCCTGACGGGCGGAGCCGCGTGCCGCTCTATTTGATTTCTTCCCACAGGTGCTTGTTGAATGGGGCCTGACGGGATATGCAATTGTCCCGGTGGCACACCTCGCAACTCCGGAAATCTTTTTCCGTCGGGAACAGGATTCCCGAAATCGTCTTGTTGGGGGTCATCAAAAAGGAATCGGTTAGCGTGACCCCAATTGATTTCTGCACATCCCCGAGAAGGGCGAACAGTGGCCGTTGTTGTTCAATGGGCCACACCGAGGCATCCCCTGAACCGGGGTGCATGGTGGCCGTTTTGCCCAGACGGAACCGCTGATGAAGATGGTCTGTAAGGTGTTGATTGGCGGCGAACAGCATTTGTGTTTTGATTAAGTCCCACCAGAATTCTTTCAGCGCATCTCCATCGGTCGGCGACGCTGCGTCCATTTCATGCCCACAGGTCGAAATTAGGGGAAATATCCGTTCAGCCGAGGCCAGATTCCGGCTTAAGGTTCGACTGGTAAAGGAAACGCTTCCCACTTGAATCGTGTCGCGGTCTTTGCGCTCAATGAACGACACGGTATAAGCGGCCTTGGGTTTGCCGACTTTCAGTGATAGATCCATCAAGACCCGGAATTCTTCGGCTTCGTCCGATTCCAATTCCAGATGCGCCTGTTTCAGCAACGCGTCCCGGTCCAGGGAAAAAGGGATCTGAGTCAGGATGTCCATTCAAATGTTCGTTACGGCCGATGGATCAGGCGTCGGCATCGTCGGGCAGCTCGATGCCGTGCAATTCGGCGAGGGCCTCATTGATCATATCGAGAGCCTCGTCGATTTCGGCGGGCTTGATATTGAGCGGCGGGACCAGACGCAGGACAGTCTCGCCGGCGGGCAGAACGATCATCCCTTTTTCGGCGAGACTTTGAATCAGCGGTTTAACCGGGACATCCAACAGGACGCCGATCATCAGGCCGCGGCCACGGACTTCGGTGATATGGGAATACCGGGGCGCCATCGCGCGGAGTCCATCCATCAGGCGGGCACCGCTTTGGGCGGCGCGCTCGGTCAATTTTTCCTCTTCGATCACCGCGATGGTTGCGAGAGCGGCTGCGCAGGCGAGAGGTTGACCGCCGAACGTGCTGGCGTGTTTGCCGGGTTGGAAGACATCCGCCAGCAGGGGGGATGCGACAATCGCGCCGATGGGGATGCCGCTGCCGAGGGCCTTGGCGAGGGAGAACGCATCGGGCGTGACACCGGCATTTTGGAAGCCGAACCAGGTGCCGGTGCGTCCCATGCCGCATTGGACTTCATCGAAGAGCAGGAGAATATTCTTCTCGGTGCAGAGGGCGCGCAATCCTTTGAGGAATTCGTCGGTGGCGGGAACCACGCCGCCTTCACCCTGGACCGCTTCGACGAGGATGGCGGCGGTTTTGTCGTTAATGGCCGCGCGCACGGAGTCGAGATTGTTGTATTCGGCGTAGGAGAAGCCCTCGGGGAGGGGTTCAAAGCCTTGCTGATACTTGGTTTGCCCCGTGGCGGCGAGGGAAGCCAGCGTCCGGCCATGGAAGGAGTTGACCATGGTCACGATCCCCGATTTGCCCTGGGGATTGCCCCAGAGACGGGCGAGCTTGATCAGGGCCTCGTTGGCTTCAGCGCCGGAATTGCAGAAGAAACATTTTCCCCCGCCGGCGAGGGCGCTGAGTTTGGCCGCCAGGACAGATTGCTTTTCATTGTAATAAAGGTTGGAGACATGGACCAGACGCGCAGCCTGTTCCTGGATTGCGGCGACGACCTTGGGGTGGCAATGGCCGACATTCTGGACGGCGATTCCGGCGGCGAAATCGAGGTAGGCCTTGCCGTCGGCATCCCAGACGCGGGCGCCACGCCCCTTGACCAGGGCGAGGGTGGGCGCGTAGGTGGGAATTACAAACTTTTTGTACTGGGCGCTGAGGGTGTCACGTGCGGTCATTCGATAATCTCCGTTCCGACGCCTTTGTCGGTGAATATTTCCAACAGTAGAGAGTGGGGTAACCGGCCGTCAATGATATGGATTTTCTTGACGCCGGCCGAGAGTGCTTCCATGCAGCTGCGGATTTTGGGCAACATGCCGCCATCGATGATTTTCTGTTCGATCATCTGGGCGACTTCGCGGATGTGCAGGGTGGATAAGAGGGTGGATTCGTCGTTCCGATCCCGAAGCAGGCCGGGGATGTCGGAGAGGAAGGCCAGTTTACGGGCTTTGAGGGCTTTGGCGACGGCCGCCGCGGCATCATCGGCGTTGAGGTTATAGGTCTGGCCATCGCGGCCGCGTCCCAATGGAGTGACGACGGGAATGACATTGGCCTTGAGATACACCTCAAGCGGTTCCGGGTCGACTTCGACGATATCCCCGACAAAACCCCAATCGAGGGTCGCGCCGGTGGTTTCATCCCGGCCGATCCGTTTTTCGACGAGGAAGACATCCGTGCCGTCGATGGTGCGGGCGGCCGCGCCCTGGGAGCGGAGCGTGGTGACGATATCGCGGTTGATCTGGTGGCGGATGACCTCCTTGACGACCCCGATGGCGGCGGCGTCAGTCACTCGCAAACCCCTGACAAAATGAGCTTTTAATCCGGCGGCTTCCATGGCGCGGGAGATGGCCTTGCCCCCGCCATGGACGATGACGGGTTTCATGCCGATGCATTCCATGAAGGTGACATCGGTCAGGATGCCTTCGAACTGGGATCGTTGATCCATCGTACTGCCGCCGAACTTGACGACGATGATCGCATCGCGGAAGCGCTGGATATAAGGCAGGGCCTCGATCAAGACTCCGGCTTTGGCGATGAGCGTATTCATGTCAGGTCATGTATTCGGCGTTGATACGGACATAGGCTTCACTGCAATCGCAGGTATAGAGGGTGGTGGTCGCGGGACCGCGGTGCAGGTCGATGGTCACCGAGAAGGCGGGCTGGGCGTAGACCTTGGCGAGTTCCTCGAGCGAGGCGCCTTCGGCGAAACGACCGTTCCGGACGGCGACGAGATTATCAAAACAGATTTCGACGGCATGTTCATCGAGCTCGGCGCCGGAGTAGCCGATGGCGTCCATGATGCGGCCCCAGTTGGGGTCGCCGCCAAACCAGGATGTTTTGACAAGCAGCGAACGACAAACCGCCCGGGCCGCCTTGTCGGCGTCGGCGGGGGTGGGCGCGCCCTGTACGGTGACGGTTACGAAGCGGGTGGCGCCTTCGCCATCGCGGACAATGCGCAAGGCCAGATCCTTCATCAAGGCGGTCAGGGCGTTGCAGAAAATGGACCACTCGGGATGCCGGGGATTGAGCGGGTTGTTTTTGGCGTGACCGTTGGCGAGAATGAGGACCGTGTCATTGGTGCTTTGGTCGCCATCGATGGTGATCCGATTAAAGGTCAGGTCTGCGGCTGCTTTCAAGGCGAGTTGGAGAGCCTCGGGCTCGATCTGGGCGTCGCTGGTGATAAAGCAGAGCAGGGTGGCCATGTGGGGTTCGATCATGCCCGCGCCTTTGGCCATGCCGCCGATCGTGACGGTTTTTCCGTCGATGGTGAACCGGACGTGGCCATGCTTGGGGACCGTATCGGTGGTCATGATGGCCTGGGCGGCGGCTTCATCGGCAGGGGAGGTAAGTCCGGCGACCAGACGGGGGAGGTGGGCTTCGATTTTCTCCATGGGCATGGGAATACCGATGGTGCCGGTGGAACAGATCAGGACGCGGGTGGGATCGAGTCCCAACTTTTGGCCGACCCAGAGCGCTGAATTTTCGGCATCCGCCATGCCTTGAGCACCGGTACAGGCATTGGCGTTTCCGGCATTGATGAGAATGGCCTGGGCGAGATTGCCGACCAGATGTCTCCGACAGAGTCGGACAGGAGCGGCGACGACCCGGTTGGAGGTGAAGATTCCGGCGGCCGTGGCCGGACTATCGGAAACGATCAAGGTCAGGTCATCGCGTTTGCGGGAGGGTTTGATGCCGGCAAGGAGTGTGGCGGCACGAAAACCAGGGGCAGAGGTGACTCCGCCGGGGCCGATGGGGAATTGCACGGAATCGGGCAGGGAAGTCATACGAGAACCTTTCTCCTTTGGAAGCGGTCCAAAAAAGAACCGGGCCGAAGGGCCCGGGTCTTCGATGGAAACGGCTTCATGGGGAAACGATTAACGCTTGGAGAACTGGAAGCGCTTACGGGCGCCGGGCTGACCGTATTTTTTGCGTTCCTTCATACGGGAATCGCGAGTCATACAGCCGCTGGCTTTCAGCACTTCCCGAAGCGAAGCATCGGACGAGACGAGCGCCCGGGCGATCGCATGGCGCATGGCTCCGGCTTGTCCGGCGATCCCGCCGCCATTGAGACTGGCTTTGATGTCGAACTTCTGCAGGGTATCGGTGAGCTTCATGGGCTGTTCGATATACCGCAGAATGGCTTCGGTTTTGAAATAGGCCTGGGGATCGGCGCTGTTGCAGATCCATTTGCCGGTGCCGGGGATCAGACTAACCCGGGCGACGGCTGTTTTCCGGCGGCCAGTCGCGTTGAATGCGGGGATTTTTTCGGTCACGATGGGGCCTCTCGCTTAGGGATTAAAGGGTTTCAAGGTGACGCTCTGATGGGGATGGGTGTCCCCGCCATAGACCTTGAGGCGCTTGAACATCTTGCGGGCAATGTGATTGCGCGGGAGCATGCCTTTGACGGCATGTTCGATGATCCGCTCCGGCTTGGTCGCCCGGAGAGTGGCTGCCGAGGTGTGATACAAGCCATTACGGAAACCGGTGTAGGTTTTGTATTGCTTGAGTTCTTCTTTGCGACCGGTCAATTTGACCTGGGCGGCGTTGATCACGACGACAAAGTCGCCGGTGTCGACATTGGGCGTATAGATGGGTTTAATGCGCCCACGCAACAGATTGGCAATTTTGACGGCCAAGCGGCCCAACGTCTTACCGTTGGCGTCGACCAAGTACCAATTCCGCTGTATGTCTTTGGGCTCCGGAACAAATGTTTTCATACGATTCAGCTTTCCCTTCCTTCAAAGAACGGCGAAATATACGCGAGTTCGGAAGGGGTGTCAACGCTGAATTCGAGTTTTTTTGAATTCGTCGCATCGCCGGGGCGACGACCGCTAGACAGGTCTGCCGATGGACTTGCAGGAATGAAAGGGAGGTCGCGTCACGGGCTGGGGGGATCCGCCACGACGAAGCGCTCGTTGACGCGTTGCGCCATAATAAAACGTTACCATATCATCACCCATTTATCCGCCTGCTTGCGTCCCATGCGTGTTTTAGATCCGGATCGCCCAGGCCTTAAATACCAACAGTAACGCCGGGTTAAAGAGCCGGGCTTCATCGTT
>CAIJXV010000115.1 GCA_903824675.1 uncultured bacterium | reverse complement strand
GTGTCTTGATGTGTATGGTTATTCATAGTTCCCATTACACAAGCCCACGGCCTCACCTTTTGTCAACTGAATCGTTCCGGCTTAGACATCCTTAGGGCAGGCGAAGTCGAGGGATCTCATGTTGTGGTAGGCCGGGCCTCTGCGCCCGGCGTCCGCTGATCCAATCCCCTCCATCACCAGACGCCCGCCACCGAGGGCGGGCCGACATCGTTTGAAAACGGGCGGAGATCAGGGAAAACTTGTGCGGCATTTCATCTTACAATCCACCGATGGTGTACTGGGCGTCCAGGGGCCGGAAACCAATACCGCTTCTCCGTCCCCCGGCCACGGCGGCAGGGTGACGGCCACCACCGAGAGGGCCGAGGCGCTGGAGGCGCGAAATTGAAAATGGGTGCCCAGGGGAAGGGTCACACAGACCCCGGGTTCGAGCGTGACGACGCTTTCGGTCGGGCCTTGTTGGCGCCACATTTCGCCATGGCCTGATAGCACAAACCAGATTTCCTCGACCGTACGATGCCGGATGGCACGGGAAACCCGGCCGGGCGGCAGTTCGAAATGGGCCATGCCACCCCCTTCCAATCCGAGCAAAACCCGGACCTCGGACCCGTCGGGTGCGACGGCGGTACGGTCAGCGGGGAGGCGCGTGGTGTCAAAGGGGTTCATGCCCAGAGATTTTGCGGATAGATGCCTTGTTCGATCCGTGTCCGGATGCCTTGCATCAGAATCGGCTTGTCGTCCTGGTAAGTGACGCCGAACCAGGTTTCCGGGGTTTCTGCGACCTGCACGACGGCCTGTCCGGCCTGAATCATTTCGTCGACCACGGTGGGGATGAAATATTCCGCCTTGGGATCGCCTCCCCGGGCGCGGAGAAAATGCGCGAATTTTTCCTCCAGAACGGGGAAGAGGGCGGGGGTGAACCCCCACATGTTGAGCGAGACCAATTCATCGCCGGAGAGAGGGTGGAATTGCTTCTGCTCGTCGAGGAAGCGTGCCTGATGCCCCTGTTTTTCGATATGCGTCCGTTCGACGACGCTTTGGAGGCGGTGCCGGGCATCGAGGGTGCAAACTCCGCGGGCGACGGAGCCGTGTTCGGAGAGGGTATTGCGCAGGACGAATCCCACCATGCAGAATGGGTGGGGGGGGCCGCCGGGGGGGAGGGTTCGCAGTCCTTGCGCCAGGGCGGCATAGGACTGTCGGCCATAGAAGTCGTCGGCATTAATGACGGCGAAAGGACCCCTGACCAGGTGGCGGCAGGCGAGGATGGCATGTCCGGTGCCCCAGGGTTTGCGCCGATCCGGGGGGAGGGCGATATCTCCGGGGAGGTCGGAGAGGTCCTGGAAGACGTAATCCACGGCAATCTGTTTTTCAAAGCGGGCGGAGATGCACGCGCGGAAATCGCGTTCGATATCCCGGCGAATGACGCAGACCACGCGGTCGAATCCGGCGCGGCGGGCATCGAAGATGGAGTAATCGATGACAATTTCGCCGGAAGGTCCGACGGGATCGATTTGTTTCAGTCCTCCGTAACGACTGCCGATACCGGCGGCAAGAACCACAAGCGTCATACTCATAGGGGTACTCCGGGCCGCCGGGGGTTAGACCGGGGTGCGTGGCGGCCATCGCGAGGGGGAAGATAGCCGGGGGCTGGGCGAGCGTCAATCCCGAATGAGCCCTTGATCCTCGCCTAATGCTGTTCCGTCATTTCGCTGGCGTTCCTCGAATTCAACGCCCACCCGGCGCTGACGGCGCAGCGCCCTCCAGCGGAATCCTCTCGCGGGTCTCGATGTCGTCTTCTGGAGGGCGGCGCGCCTGCCCTGAGTATGCCGAAGGGCTGTCGCCGCCGTGTCCATGCGGCTGCCATTGACCTGCGGAAGGTCTGAAGGCTTAGGCGAGGATTTGGGTGAGCCCTTTGCTCTCGACAAAGCGACGGGCGCGGTTTAAGGTTTGGCCAGTTTCGAGGGGAGCTCCATGAAAACATCGAAGCCATCCATTGTTACCGCCCTCCAAGGTCAAGGTGAGCCCTTGCTTTGCGAAGTGGCCTGGGAAGTCTGCCAGCAACTCGGCGGCATCTATACCGTGATCCGGTCCAAGGTCCCCGCGATGTTGAATGGCTGGGGCGATCGCTATTGCCTGGTGGGTCCCTATGACCCGAATCTGTCCCCGGCGGAATTCGAGGAACGGGAGCCCGAGGGGGGGCCGTTTGCCGCGACCGTGGCGGAATTGCGTGCGCAAGGCGTGGAGATTCATTACGGACACTGGCTGATTACCGGGCGGCCCCGGGTGGTTCTGTTGAACCCGGCGTCCATGTTCGGCCGGCTGCCAGAAATCAAATACCTGCTTTGGGAACATCACCAGATCGGCATGCTGGGCAAGGATTACCCCTTGTTGGACCAGGTGCTGGCCTTTGGCTTTTTAGCCGAATTATTTTTGCGAACCCTGGAAGAAAAAAGCGGGAATTGCCCGTTGGTCGCGCATTTCCACGAGTGGATGGCGGGGGTGGCAATCCCCGAACTGCGCCGCAAGTCGACCCGGATCGCGATGGTCTTCACCACCCATGCGACCCTGCTGGGACGGCATCTGGCCATGAACGATCCGTGGTTCTATGACCATCTGCCGTTTGTCAACTGGCAGAGCGACGCGGCCCGGTTCAATATCGAACCCGAGGTGCGGATCGAGCGGGCGGCGGCCCATGGCGCGCATCTGTTCACCACCCTGAGCGACATCACGGCCTTCGAGTGTGAACATCTGCTGGGACGCAAGCCCGATTTATTGTTGCCCAACGGTCTCAACATCGAGCGGTTTGTGGCGTTGCATGAATTCCAGAATCTGCACCGCGTCTACAAGGAAAAGATCAACCAGTTCGTCATGGCTCATTTTTTCCCCAGTTACACCTTCGACCTGGATCGGACGCTGTATTTCTTCACATCCGGCCGGTATGAATACCGTAACAAGGGATTTGATCTGACGATCGAAGCCCTGGCGCGGCTGAATTGGCGGATGAAACAACAGCCCGGTTTGAAGCGCAACATCGTGTTTTTCCTGATCACCAAACGACCCTACCGTTCGATTCTGTCGGACGTTTTGCGCAGTCGGGCGATGATGGAGGAAATCCGCAACACCAGCGAGTCGATCAAGGAGCAGGTGGGCGAGCGGTTGTTTGTTGCCGCCGCGGGCGGGCAGTTCCCGCCGTTGGATGAGTTGGTGGATGATTACTGGCGCCTGCGCCTGCGGCGCATCATGTTCGCCTGGAAAACCTCCCGCCTGCCGTCGGTGGTGACCCACGACCTTTATGATTCCGACAAGGACGAGGTGCTGTGCCAGTTGCGGGCCCATAATTTATTGAATCATGCCGACGATCCCGTCAAGGTGGTCTACCATCCGGATTTCATCGCGCCGACCGATCCGTTGTTCGGGATGGATTACGATCAGTTCGTCCGGGGCTGTCATTTGGGTGTTTTCCCCAGCTACTACGAGCCCTGGGGCTATACGCCGTTGGAATGCATGGCCCGGGGTATTCCGGCGGTCACCAGCGACCTTTCCGGTTTCGGCACCTATTTATTGCGCAACCTGCCGGACCATCAGCAACGCGGGTTGTTTGTGGTGGGCCGGCGGCACGCCTCGTTCGATGCCGCCACCCACGAGATGACCAATTGGCTCTTTAATTTCATCCAGCTCGAACGCCGCGACCGGATTGCCCTGCGCAACAACGTGGAGAATTCTTCGGCGCATTTCGACTGGACCAACCTCGGTCGGCATTACACCGAAGCCCATACCCAGGCCCTGTTGGCCGTTCGGGGTTAAGTCGGGCGATCGTCGGAGAAGGAGAACCAGCATGTCGAAAATCTTCGCATACCTGACCGAAGCCGTGGCGCTGGGCGCATCGGATCTGCATTTGAAGCCCGGGCAGATTCCCTTTTTTCGGATTAGCGGCGAATTGGAGCAAAGCCACTATCCGCCCCTGACCGAGGCGGATTTGCGGGAAATCGTGGAGGAAATTCTCCCCCCGCATTTGCTGCGTACCTATCAGGACCATCATGAGGCCGATTTTTCGCTGTTTCGGGAGGAACTGGGCCGGTTCCGGGTGAATCTATTTCAGGCGCAGATGATGCCAGCCCTGGTGTTCCGGCATGTGAAGCAAAAGGTCCCCTCGCTGGACGAACTGCATTTGCCCCGGAACCTGCTGAAAATCTGCGGAGTGCAACGCGGCCTGGTGTTTATTTCGGGGGTTACGGGAAGTGGGAAGTCGACCACCCTGGCGGCGCTGATCCAGCATATCAACTGCTCGGAGCACCGGCGCATCATCACCATCGAAGATCCCATCGAATACATGTTCCGGGATGAGCTTTCGGTGATCACCCAGCGCGAGATCGGCCTCGACACCCTGACCTTCCATAGCGCCCTCAAGACCATTCTGCGGCAGGATCCCGACATCATTGTGATCGGCGAAATGCGCGACGAGTTGAGCTTCAAGACCGCGGTGGCCGCCGCCGAAACCGGGCATCTGGTTTTTACGACCATGCATGCCGGGACCGCGGCGACCGCCGTCCAGCGTATTCTCCAGTTTTTCCCCAATACGGAATGGGAACAGGCCCGGTTGGCCCTGGCGAGTAATCTTCACTCGGTGGTCTGTCAGCGTCTGATGCGCAGTACCCAGGGAGGGGTGGCCCCGGCGGTCGAGGTGATGTTCAATACCCCGACCGTCCGCAAGCTGATGGAAAAGGACAAGCTGGATCTGTTGTCGGTGGCGATAGAGACGGGTTCGGAAGACGGGATGCAATCCTTCAATCAGTCCATCTATAACCTGATCAAGAGTGGAATGGTTTCCGAGGAAGAGGGGATGGCTTATGCCACGAATCCCGCCGCTCTGCGCATGAATCTTCAGGGCATTTTCCTGGACGAAGGCAAACGGATTTTGAACATTTGATGGACGCGCTGTTCCAGGATCGGACTTTTATCGTCACCGGCTCCACCCGCGGCATCGGATGGGCCGTCGCGCGGTATTTATTGGAACGGGGGGCGGTCGTGGGGATTCATGGCCGGACCGACGAGGGGGTCGCGCGGGCCTGCGCTGCCCAGGCGCCCTATCACGGACAATGCCGGCCGTTGACGGCGGATTTCAGCCGGCCTGAATCGGCCGCCGAATTAGTACGGACTTTTGTTGCGCAGGTCGGGCGGTTGGATGGCTTGGTAAACAATGCCGGCGGCGGGAAAGCGGTGGCGTTTCGCGGACTGACCCCGAACCAATGGCGGACGACCTTTGCCTTGAATCTTGAGTCAGCCGCCTGGGCGGCGCGTGAAGCCTATAGCCTGATGCGTTCGCAAGGAGCCGGGGCCATCGTCAACATCGCCTCGCTGGCGGCGCATGGGCCGGGAAAATGGATGGGTGCGGATTATGCGGCCGCCAAGGCCGGGTTGGTCAGCCTGACCCAGAGCCTGGCCTTCGAGGCGGCCCGGTTTAACATTCGGGTGAATGCCGTCTCGCCCGGATTTGTGGAGACGGATTTAACGGCCGTTCTGACGCCCGAAATGCGCGTCGGGCTGGGGATTCCGCTCGGGCGCCTGGCCCGGCCGGAAGAGATCGCCGGGCCCGTCGGGTTCCTGTTGTCGGATCAGTCCGCCTATGTCACGGGCGAGGTTTTGCATGTGGATGGCGGATTATGGATGAAAGGATAAAGCGATGCCGCGTCGTGTTGTGATCAGCGGGTTGGGTCTGGTATCCGCCCTCGGTTTGGATGAGGAGACGGTCTGGGCTCATCTGATGGCCGGCCAGACGGGGATTCGGCGGATCACGGCTTTTGATGCCAATTTGTTCCGGGCGACGAGCGGGGCGGAAGTCGCGGAGGCCGCGCTGGAGCCGGCTTTGGCGGCTCGCGGGTGGAAGCGCGAAGCGAAGGTGGTTGACATGGCCCTGGTGGCCGCCGACCAAGCTCTGCGCGCGGCGGGGTTGATCGGTGACGATCCGGTGCGGACGGCACAGCCGGTGCCGGTGATTATCGGATCCGCCAATGGACCGGCGGGGGCCTTACATGAAGCGATCAGTTCATTTGTCCAAAAGGGCGTGCGAGGCATCCGGCCGACCACCGTGCCCCAGTGCATGGTGAATATCGTCGCCACCCGGCTGTCGATCGAATTCAAGCTGACCGGGATTCACTACAATATTTCGGCCGCCTGCACCTCCTCGGCGGCGGCGTTGGGGACAGCTTTTCGGATGATTCGCGATGGCTATGCCGATCGGGTGTTATGTGGCGGGGCGGAATCCCTCTTTGTTCCGTCCTACTATTCGGCCTGGAACAACCTCGGCATCCTGTCGAACGAACCCGATCCGCTTCGCGCCGCCCGTCCGTTCGATATGGGACGCAAGGGATTCGTCATGGGCGAAGGCGCGGCGATGCTGGTCATGGAAGATGAAGCGTCCGCCCGGCGACGGGGAGTGCGGATTCGCGGCGAAATTTGCGGTTATGGCGAGTCTTCCGATGCCGAGCATATCGTCCGTCCCCAGATCGCGGGGCAGACGCAGGCGCTGCGCAATGCGATGGAGAATTCGGGGTTGGCGCCGGACACCGTCGGTTTGATTGTCAGCCATGGAACGGCCACATTGATGAATGATCGCAGCGAGTGTGCCGCGATCCGAACTATTTTTGGCGAGGCAACGGCCTCCTCACCCTCGGTGAGCGCCTTAAAATCCTATTTTGGGCACACCATTGGCGCCTCGGGTGCGCTGGAGACCATTGTCACCTTGTTGGCGCTTGAGCGGGGGCGGATTCCTCCCAATCTCAATCTGGATCAACCGGATCCAGAATGTGCGGTCCGCCTGGTCGGGAACACGTCTGAGGTGTTGGAGAAGCCGGTGGCGGTCAAGCAGAGCTTTGGATTTGGGGGCGCCAATGGCGTGATGGTTTTGCGGCGCTGGGAAGGCTGAAGGAGGGCACGGCAGTTCTGCAAAACGCGGAATTGTCCCAGGGAAGATCTGCAGAAAAGTGCGCCGGAACCGACGGCTGGTTCAACGGGGTTTATCCGGAACGGGGCCGAAAAGACGGATTCCATTTTTTTCATATAACAGGGAACTACTGGCCGGAATAACGCCCACTCCGTCGATTTTGAAATAATAGACACGGGGATGGTCGCCATACCAGGCGAAATCATCCACATCCATGACGATCCAGTGCCGGAGATAATGGATGGCTTCCGGGTAGATGGTGCGCAAGGATCCTTTGAAGGGGGGGAGCGGCTGTATCGATGCCTGGGGTTTCCCCGGAGAGGGAGAGGTAAATCGGGGACAGCCCGACACATAGGCTTGAATTTGCCGCCGCGCCATACCGGGCGCGTCGATTCGAAAAGGGCCCCGGGGATCGATTTGTTCCAGGAATTGGGCGGCATCATAGAGATTGTGCGGCATGGCATTCAGGGAGCGCTCAAGAATAATCGCGCCCGCGCCGAGCGCCAGTCCGACGAAAACGCCCACCTGAAGGATGGATCGCAGTCGGTTGGGCAGGGCGGTTCCACTTTCATAGCCCCGGACCGCACCCCAGACGACAAAAGGCAGGGCGGGCAGGGCCCCGTACATTTCTTTGGCACAGGCCATCGGGAGAGTCAGAACCAGACCCCAAAACAGGAAACGATCCGCCGGTGTGGCTGGATGTTGCCGCAGGGAGAGGATTCCGGGAATGAACAGCAGGCCTAGAATTCCGAAGCGGACGCCCAGATAGCGGAGGGGGCGCAAGCTTCCGGTCAGGCTCAAATCGGCCCCTGTAAAAAGCCAGCCCAAGACGAGGATCCCGGCGCCCAAAATCAGGAGCCAGATTCGAGAACGGGGCGGATTCAGAAATTTGAATCCTGCGAGCAGGAGCAGGGTGAGCGGGACAGCCACCAGGCTGACTTTGTGGGACAGCAGGAGCAACAGGCCTGTACCCACCAGCCCGGTCCAACGGCGGATACCGCGGGAGGTTCCCAGGCAGAACCATAGGAACCCGGGAAAGATTGCCATAAAAAGGCCGCGCCCCGTCGCCCAATGGGTATAGCGGATGAATACCGGGGCCAGCAGATAGAAAAGACAGAAGAGGACCGCTTGCCGACGGAGAGGCCAGAGGGTGCGCGCCAGGGCCCAGGAGGTTCCCAAAGCGATCCAGGCGGTTAACGTTGAAATCACGTAAAAGCCCCAATCTACACCCGTTCCGCCCAGCATTTGGATGGTCGCCAGGAGCAAGGGATAAGCGGAGGGATAACTTCGCGGGGCGAAGCCGAAGGCGGCGAGGGGATGCGTCAACCAGGGAATGGTTTGTTCAACCGCAACCGCTGTCGCCAGATCCTGCCATTTATAGGTGTCGATTCCGGCCAGATGGGTCAACGGGAGAAGAATCACCGCCATTAGGCCCGCCAGAGCAATCCACTGGAGATCGAGATCGGTAGTGGTCGGAAGCCATCGTGTTTTTAGGATGGACATCAAGGCTAGAAGGGCGGCAAAGGCGGACAGGTGTCCCGCGGCCAGGGAGAACGGGGTAAGCGGGGTATGGGCGACCTGTAACAACACCGGAAGGATACCATTCAATCCCACCAGCAGGGGGCCCCAAAGCAGGAAATGACAGGTCGAATCCCGGTTTCCCAGGATCAGCCGGGACAACATCCAAGGCGTGAAAACAAGGGCCGTTAAAAGCGCGATCCGCGTGAAAAAGAATTCAAACGGAGGGATCATAGAGCAGATATTTCCGGAAGAGCCAGGGTCTTAAATGCCAGATTCACTGATCGGTGGGAACGTAATGGTGGTGGTACTGGTGGTGGTTGTGGTGGTGGTGGTCGTGGTGGAGGTGGACGTCGAGGTTGAGGTCGTCGTCGTGGTGGTCGGGAATACCGGCGGTGGGGGTTCTGGTTCGCCGCCTCCGCCGCCCCCCCCACTGGTGGTCGTGGTGGTGGTCGTGGTGGTGGTCGTATAGGCCGTGACCCGTCCCTCGGTTTTCACGTCAGAGACCGATCCCTTTTGACCGGGATCTGCCATGAATCCCTCCGGGACGCGGCTGAGGTAGGAGGGGGCTTGATGGAACTGGGGAGCATACAAAGCGATGGGGAATTCGGCAGACGGGGAATCGGATTGGAGCGGTTGGAAGGTGAAATGCTCGAGTTTCAGATTTTCGCCATAGGGAACCTTCCAGACCCGATTTCCGGCATGATCTTGTTTTTCGGCATCGGTTGGGACGGGGGGGGGCGTTTCGGGTTGGTCGAAGGGGGCGGACTCGCTGGGGCGGTTGATATTGGACAGGGGGCGCCGGCCCTGGCTGCTTTGAAAAACAGGCGGGGCGGGGGTGGTTTCGTTAATGATCCGCCGGGCTTCTTCAAGGGAGATGGGCCGGGTATTCATCAGCCCGGATTCGCTGACTTGGATGGCAGTGCCCTGATCGCGAAGTTCCAACACCTGCACGGCGCCTTTGGGATCGAGGGTTCCGTTGGGCAGATGTTTATGGGACTCGATATGAATCGTGTGGTTGCCGGGTAATTCGAGGATGTAAATGGTTTCACTGCCGGGCGCAACGCGGAAGGCGAGGTCGCACCCGCGAATCCCGATGGTGGCCAGCCGGGTTTCCACCTTGAATCGCTCGGGATTCAGATCGGTGATTTTTCCGGTGATGGCACGGAACACGCCGGAGACAAAGCGGAGGGAGCACCGGGAACTCTTGTCGCCCGGCCTGTAAATGTAGGCATCGATGATCATTTCGCTGTTTGCGCCTTGGGCGACGATGGAATTATCAGCGAAAAGAATCTGGAGTTTTGCGCCGGGAGCGGTTTTGATTTTATCGTTGGGGAAAATGGGCGATTTAAGGGCGAGCGGCCGGGTGATTCCGGCCGGTGTGGTGGCGGTCACCGGGTCGATGATGGCGAGGATGTGCCCAATGGCGGCAGGGGAGGTCAGGGATGGGGTATTACCATTCAAATCGAGCGGAAGGGGATCCGGTTCCCGCACGGTTTCCCAGAGCAGACGGACGGCAATAACCACGGCTGCCAGCAATAAGCCGGTGACAATTCCGCCCGCAATGCCTGAAGACGATATTTTCATGGGTAATAATCGCTAACGTCCCACTAATTTAGCCTATTTCGGCGTACCATTCAATGTTTTCGTGGGGGGGGGCGCATGGAAGTTCCGTGGGTGAAACAGCGTTCGGTCGGGTTTGCTCCTCGTCCCGGTAACTTTCTTTGATTTCGCACCCGGTACGAAGGTGTAAAAAAATCGACGGACGGCGTGGCAGCCGTCCCTCCCGTGTAAAAACCGGCGGATATTCTTAGGAATTGGGAGGGTCGGGTGCCACCCC
>CAIJXV010000114.1 GCA_903824675.1 uncultured bacterium | reverse complement strand
CTGTAAGAACCGTTCGAATCAGCACCTTCGGTAATGGAATCGCCGATCAACATGATCTTCACAGGTTCAAGCGGCGGCGCCTCCATGAATTTCAGAACGAGCGGCTCGATGCCTTTGGCCCAGACCCGATATCCCTCCGGGGTCAGATGGGTGCCGTCAGTAAACAGCTGCCTGTTGATCGAGCCGTCGGGCAGCAGGAACTCGTCCTGCAAATCAACATAGGCCACTTCATTATCATTGCGAGCCAGGGTGGCATTGATGGCGTTGACTTGCCTGCTCTTGGCCCGGTTGCCCCCGTCGGCCACCGGCAGGATCGCCATCATGATTACCCGCGTCTCAGGCAGGCGGCGGCGGAACACCTGGGCAATCGCCCTTCTGCCATTGGCTATGTCGGCGGGAGGACAATTGGTCCCCAGGTGCCACTGCTCCCTGCCGCCAGCACTTTGAGACACCCCGAAATTATTAATGCCGCACAGCAAAACCGCAACTTTGGGCTGCCGACCGCTTGCAAAATCCAGGTTACCATGATTGACCCTGTAGAGCATGACTGGCGTAATGTCTCCCGAGTTTCCCATGTTGATGGGGTTGTATTGGGAATAGTGCTCATTCCAGACAGCCTGACCCGTTAAATCTCCGAGCGACCAGCACCACGTGATTGAATCACCGAAGAAAACCAGCCGGGTGTTTTGTGCGGCAGCCACCTCGCGATTGACCCTCTGGAATTCGCTGTTCCAGTAATCGTCCAGAACGACGGATGGCATCCTGGTGCTGGGTGAAAGCGGAATCTCATCCCAGAAGTTCGGCGCCCCGGTACGGCCGGACGTAGACGCAAGCGGCCAGACTTTTATCTTCTGCTTTCCGCTTTCCTGGACCTCGAACGGACCGGGGAACGGATTCGTCGTGTCTCTATTCTTTCCGAAGTAATCAGTATCTATCTTCAGAGGCGAACCATCGGCATTCTCGAACGGAAGGTCAGGGATGACAGCCTTGCCGAGCATCTCTGTTCCGACAACCCTGCGCTTCTGCTCGGTTGCCCAGGCTTTGTCCACATTCAGCTCAAGATACCAGCCATCGGCCTGCTGAGTCAGCGTTATGCCTGGGTCGAAGTCGGGTTTGAGTAAAGCCGCTTCATCGAACTTTGACGACTGCGCACCCTTGGTAAATACATTCCCGGCCGCTGCTACCGGAAGAACGGCCTTATCGTATGCGGCAAGATTGCACTTCCCTGCCAGGAGGTTGTTGTACCACCGGACATCACCAACAGGACAGTCTCGCCGCCCCGCAACTTCGGTGCTATGAGCCTTATGATAAGGAGTCTCGCGGCCCTCATATGACATATCATGAAGTCCTCCTGTAATGAGATTGTGAGCATGAGCACCGCCCTGCGAGCAGGAGAGATATGCAACAGGTGAAAGGAGTATGTTATTGGCTATCACATACGGCCCATGATTGACCTCGCTAAAGATATCACGATCTTCGTTGTCGTGCATAAGGTTTCCCGTGACCTGAGTTCCCTGCGCCATCCAGTCAAGCCACAGGCCGCCGGCAGACCCGCATCGGTAAATATGATTACCGCTTATGACGGTATCAATAGCACCATGGAATTTGATGCCGGCCATCTCCGCGCCGTCCCAAATGCCCTGCTTATTAATATCATGTATCTCATTGTTTTCCACACGGCTGAATGCACAGCCAAGGCTTCCGACAATCCCGGTCTGCCCGCAATGATGTATGTGATTCCGCCTGACAATGTGCCCGCCGATCTTATCCTTGTGCCATCCACCCGTCTTTAAAGCGTCATCGATGGTACTGTCGTACCCTACTTTATGGCCTCGTTTGTTGTCCCACTCGTCGGAATATTTGCCCAGCGCTATGCCGCAGCAGCGGGAGTAGCTGATCTCATTGTCCTCAATGATCCAGCCCTTGCACCAGTAAGCAGTGACCAGACCGTGCTGGCCTGATGTCGGGGCAGCCCAGTTGGATGCGGCATTCTTGAGCGTGAAGCCCCTGACCGTAATGTAATCGATATTGGTCTTTTCGGGCGTAAACACTGTGTAGCGTTTGGCTATTTCGACATCAGACGTATTGGGGTCAATGCCGGGAAACTGTGCCCATATCGTGGTATTATCACTGGCTGAAACTCTTGAACGGAACACCAGACAGATACTCTTCTCCCCGCTGACAGGCCTGATTCCTGCCTTGAATTTAACCCATTTGCTCCAAGCCCCGGTGTCGGCAACTTCGCATTTACCAAGCAGCTCACCGTCAGCCGAATTCAGCCGAACCTCAATATTGCCGCCATCAGTCTCAGTCGCAGCCCAGAATTCCATGCTGTCTGTGCCTGTGCCGAAATCAACCTTGTCGAACCTGAGCCAACTGCCGCTCCTGATCCATCCGATGCATTTCCCGCCCATAGAGCTGCCAGCCTCATGCAATTCACCGCTCTTGCCGGCAAACGATGCAGCCTCAACTCGCTGCGTTCCGAGCGTAAATGCCGCAATGTTAAGCAGATAGTCAGCGTCCTCCGCCCCGTCAACACGCGCATACCAGCGCGGCTGTCCGACTGCCGGCTGGCGAACCTCATTTAGATGGCTCGCCGCCTCGGCCATCCATTCGCCGTTGAGATAGACCATCCCAAGATGATGCACGCGTCCGCGCGGATCGAACCAGTCACCATGGACTGCCTTCGCAAATGGATTGAACTTCCCGAAATACGAATTCGGCAGGGTCAGCTTCCAGGTATCACCCGACTCTTTGACCCAACCCTTCGCCGGTTCGGAACCTGTGATGATGACCTCTTCTCCAGGAGCAGCCTGGTAAATGATCCGCTTGCTGTCGGATATTCCACCTCGCGGCGGATTGACGTGTTCACGATATAGCCCTGCATGGACCGTGATCGTATCGCCCGGCTGGGCGAGGTCGGCGGCACGCTGGATCGTGCGTAAAGGTGCTGCCTGGGTGCCGGGACTGGCGTCACTGCCGGTGATGGCGACGTGGAGCTCGGCGGCATGCAGCATGGCCAGCGGTGCCTGCGAGAAAACCAGCAGCGATATTAACCCAGCAAGCAATGCGGTGTAGCGTATTCTTCTCATTTCAGTTTTCTTCCTTTCAATTTTTCAGTTCTTTGAGTTTTTTGTGGGGGCTGCGTTGGCGGGTGATGAACCGTCACCGTCCCCCACCGGCGCCGGATCAAAGAAAATGCCGCTGAGCGACACAATGGGCCCCCGCACTTTATTGATCCTGAATTTTGCAGACTTGTTATATTGATAAACAAGGTATGCACCACCTGAGAAATCATCCACAATCTTTACCGGGGCTACCTGGTTGAGCGTTTCGGCGTCCATCATCTCCACCGCCTGACGGCATCCTTTCCTGTTCCAGTCCACAAAATACAGCGCAACCTGATACTCCCTTTCCCCGTCAATACCAATGGTGAGCGACATTGTCTGATCATTTGAGTAACCCGTGGCTTTGCGGCCGGCCCTGTTGTGCTTGTCCGGCGCCAGGGCCCTTTTGTCGGCAGTCTCCGCGGCCCACATCTGCGGATCAGGCACTCCGCTTTTCGGGAACGCCCTGAAATATTCAAGCGAGGTTACATACGACGGCAGAGCCTTCTCGTCATTCCG
>CAIJXV010000113.1 GCA_903824675.1 uncultured bacterium | reverse complement strand
GGCTGATTCTATCGTTCGATGCTTCCCCCTATCAAGCTCTTCCACCACCTGCCGTTTAAACGCCTCACTGTACCTTATACTTGTCCCCACTTTGTCCGTCCTTTCCCCTGTCAAAGTGACAACCTATATCAGGACGAGACCCTCCTCCTCGGTTCCTTCCTTTTTTCTTCCGATCTTGTACTCTCGTCAAGTTTCTGGCATTTTCTTAACCCATGCAAATCCATCCTCCAACTGCCATTCCCGGGCGCTCCACGAGACAACAACCATGACCACACCCTCTTCTATTCCCACGGCCGGTTCCATTTCTCATGCGGATCTGGTCCGGCAAATCCAAGCGGTCTTGACCGCGCGTGCCCTTCCGGAACCCATCGCCCGAATCGAGGCCGAATTGATGGCAGAAGCCGACCTGCTAGGGACTCCTTCCCACGGAATCCGCATGTTGCCCCGGGTTCTCGCCAGCTTACGGAGTGGACTTCTCAATTCATCCCCCCAAATCCAGATTCTATCGGATTTCGGGGCCATCTGCCGGATGGATGGCGATCGCGGTCCCGGCCGCTACCTCAGCCTCCTAGCCATGACCAAGGCCGTTGAAAAAGCCGGTCAATTCGGAATCGGTGCCTGCTTGTTATCCCGAGCCGGACATTGGGGGCGCGCGCATGCCTATGCCTACCGGGCTGCGCAAGCTGGAATGATCGGAATTTGCATGACCAACGCCATGGCCAGTATGCTGGCCTTTGGATCTAGCCAGGCACGCCTGGGCAATAACCCCTTGGCCCTCGCCATTCCCCGCCACGACGCATTGGATCCGGTCGTCCTCGATATCGCCATGAGTCAAGCCGCCGTGGGTAAAATCGCAACCTACCAACGGGAGGGGAAAAAAGTTCCGCTCGGTTGGGGTTTGGATCAGGCCGGAAATCCCACCGAGGATCCCGCGGCCATTCTAGCCTCGCGCAACTTTCTGCCCATGGGCGAACACAAGGGATCCGGACTGGCCTTGATCATCGAAATGATGACCGCAGGACTCGCGGGCGGACTGTTATGCCATGAACTGGGCCAGCAGGACTCCAGCGGAATGGACATCGACGCCTCCAAGCTGTTTCTGGCCTTGAATCCACAATCCTTTGGCTCGCGGGATGTTTTTTCCCAACGGGTGGAAGACCTGTTAGCCTACCTGCAGGCATCCCCAACCGGCGCCTCATCGGTCTTGTTTCCCGGCGAACACGGCTGGCAAACGCGAGATCGTTATCTGAAGACGGGAATCCCAATGGAAGCCCAAACTCTGGAAGAACTCGCCCGGGAAGGCGTCAATCTGATCTGAATCAAAACAAGGTCCCCATGAAAACTCAAAAAATTGAAGATATTGATAAGAATTTCGTCGCCCAAAAAGTGGGGGATCGCGAACTGATTTTCGCGGATATCGCCCAGACTCCTTTTGCGGTCTCTGGACTCGGTTGGTTTTACAAAGAAAAGAAATACTGCCGGTTACCGGAATCTCGCCTTCCCGAAACGAATGAAGGCGTCCGTTTTCTGGCTTGGAATACCGCCGGCGCCATGGTCCGCTTCCGCTCCAATTCCAAAACTCTGGCCCTTCGATATGAATTGAACACCAGCGATGACATGTCCCATATGCCGCGAACCGGGATCAGCGGTTTTGACCTCTACCGGGGTGTCGGCACGGAAAAGAAATTTGCCGGGGTCAGCATCCCCCCCCCCCGACAAACTCAAATCGAGGCGGTGTGGGTTGCCAGTGGATCCGGACAGACCGAAGAATGGACCTTGAATTTCCCGCTGTATAACGGGGTAAAAACCGTGTCCATCGGCTTCGATCCCGGGTGTACCCTCGAGCCCCCCACCCCGTTTACCTTTCCCAAACCGGTTGCGTTTTATGGCTCATCGATCACTCAGGGGGGGTGTGCAAGCCGGCCGGGCAATGCCTATACCCATCTGGTTTGCCGGTGGCTGGACGCCAATCTTCTAAATTTCGGCTTCAGCGGCAATGCCCGAGCCGAACCCATCATGGCGGAACTGATGATGTCACTTGATCTCAGCGCTCTGGTCCTGGACTACGATCATAACGCACCGTCCGCCGATTATCTCGAACAGACCCACGAACCGTTTTACAAACTACTTCGCCAGGCAAAACCGAATCTCCCCCTCATCCTGGTCGGGCGACCGGACTTTAACCCTGAAAATGTCGATTGCCGGCGACGACAGGCCATCATCCGACACACCTTTGAAAACGCGGTCGCCGCCGGCGATCGGCGTATTTACCACCTCAATAATGAACTCCTCTTGGGCACGCAAAACCGCGACGCCTGCACCGTGGATGGCTGCCATCCCAACGACCTGGGCTTCATGCGCATGGCCGAAGCCATCTATCCGGTCGTTCGCCAGGCGCTTCAAAACAATCATTAAGACCGGCTAATTCACCGTCGGGTCGGAAAACGGGCAAGGCAGGTACCTCCTGACCCACCCGGCTGGGGGAAGGCGGGGCGGAAGAGATAGTACGGAAATGGGCGTCGAGGTCAAGGGGATCGAGCAGCAAGGCCGCGGGATCAAAGCCTTCGGCCCGTAAAAATTCTGCGG
>CAIJXV010000112.1 GCA_903824675.1 uncultured bacterium | reverse complement strand
GGCTGGGGTGTGGCCCCATGCTGGACAAAGTAATCGAGCAGGAGTTGGACGCCGAAGTTGGTCATGCCGCTGCCAAAGAAGACGGGTGTAATCTGACCGGCCAGCACAGCGGCTTCATCAAAGGTCTCGCCCGCCACATTGAGCATTTCGAGTTCCTCGAGCCAGGGCTCCCGGATATGGGGGGGGATCCTGGCGAGGAGGTGCGAGTCATGAATGCCGGTGACTTTTTCGGGCGCGCGGTGGGCATTGTGGGCCGTTCGCTCGAAAAGGTGCAGGTTTTTTTTCAGCCGGTCATAGACGCCCTTGAACTCCACACCGCTGCCCAGGGGCCAGGTGATCGGGAAGGCGTTGATGCCCAGGACTTTCTCCAGCTCGTCCACGAGGGCGAGGGGATCCTGCGCCGGGCGATCCATCTTGTTCATGAAGGTGAAGATGGGAATACCGCGGAGGCGGCAGATTTCGAAGAGCTTTCGGGTGCGTTCCTCAATGCCCTTGGCGGCATCGATGACCATGACCACGCTGTCGACGGCGGTCAGGACGCGGTAGGTGTCCTCGCTGAAATCCTTATGGCCGGGGGTGTCGAGCAGGTTGATGACGCAGCCGCCGTACTCGAATTGGAGCAGGGTAGAGGAGATCGAGATGCCGCGTTCCCTTTCCAGTTCCATCCAGTCCGATGTGGTGTTTTTCTGGTTTCGACGGGATCGCACTGAGCCGGCGAGCTGGATGGCGCCGCCGTAAAGCAAAAGCTTCTCGGTGAGCGTTGTTTTCCCGGCATCGGGATGCGAAATGATGGCAAAGGTTCGCCGCCGGGCAATTTCATTTGTAAAGGAGGTCGCGTCCATATAAGGGGCGGAAGGGTAGGAAATGGATCCGGTGGTGTCAATGAGGGAAGAGGGGGGTTGACGGATCAATCGGGGGGCTTCTATACTCGGCCCCCTTATGAGTTATAAAGCCATCCGGAAGAGTGTTTGTGAGGCCAATCGGGAGCTTGAGCAATATGGATTGTTGTTCCTGGATGAAGGGGGCGCCAGTGCCATTGACCGGGAACGGGGCGTGGTGGTCGTACGACCGGCGGGGAAACTGCATGCCACCCTGACGCCTGAGGATATGCTGGTGGTCGATTTGGCGGGGGCCCTTTTGGAAGGCGATTCGATTCCCGCGCCGGATCTGGCGGCGCATCTGTTCCTATACCAGGCGTTTCCGGAGATTTCCGGAATTGCCAATACCTTTAGTCCTCACGCAACCATATTCGCCCAGGCGGGACGTCCGATCCCATGTCTGGGTGTGGTTCATGCACGCTGCTTCAAGGGCGAGATTCCGGTGACGCGGGCACTGCGGAAGCCTGAAATTGAGCGGAATTACGAAAAGAGTCTGGGCGGTGTGATTGTCGAACGGTTTGCGCGCCTTAACCCCCTGGAAGTCCCGGGTGTTCTCGTGGCCCACCACGGTGCTTTTGCCTGGGGCCGGACGGTCGGGGATGCGGTTCTGAAGAGCGCGGCGCTCGAACGGGCCGCGCAACTGGCGTTCGGCACACTGGTCTTGGCGCCGCAGGCTCAGCCTGTTCCCGGGATGCTGTCAGACAAGCATTTTTCCCGCGATTGAGTTAGACGTAATTCGTGCCGAATTTTTCCGTCACCAATTTTTGGACTTCCTTGACGGCCTCCGCCTGATCGGCGGGGCAGATCAGGGTGGCTTCCGGGGTATGGATGACAATCAGAT
>CAIJXV010000111.1 GCA_903824675.1 uncultured bacterium | reverse complement strand
TGTGGAATTGCTCCGGGCTTTCCCTCCCCCCGGCGCGGGGGAGGGCAGGGTGAGGGGGAACCATAAGAACAAGGGGTTTCTCCGTATCCGCATTTTGTTCGCCTGATTTCTGGGACACAAGGCCGCGCATCTATCTGAAATGCCAGATACATTCTGCAAGGATCCCCCTCACCCCAACCCTCCCCC
Source organism: uncultured bacterium (assembly GCA_903824675.1). Classification (GTDB taxonomy): domain Bacteria; phylum Verrucomicrobiota; class Kiritimatiellia; order CAIKKV01; family CAIJXV01; genus CAIJXV01. Next base: position 14,807 of record CAIJXV010000111.1, on the reverse strand, counting down.
GCGCCGGGGGGAGGGAGGAGATAATGAGCGAGAGGGGGATTGCAATGTCGAGTGACGAATGTTGAACTGCAGAATATTGAAGTTTGAGATAGAAGTTGGGAATTAACGCCACTGTGGAATTGCTCCGGGCTTTCCCTCCCCCCGGCGCGGGGGAGGGCAGGGTGAGGGGGAACCATAATGCGCGAGGTTCCTGGGTCGCCCCCGTATTCCTATTCCTGTTCGCCTGGTTTCTGGGACACAAGACCGCGCATTTATCTGAAATGCCAGATACATTCTGCGAAGGATCCCCCTCACCCCAGCCATCCCCCGCGCCGGGGGGAGGGAGGAGAAAGCGGGGGATTGAACTGCAGAATATAGAAGTTTGAGATAGAAGTTGGGAATTAACGCCGCTATGGAATTGCTCCGGGTTTTCCCTCCCCCCGGCGCGGGGGAGGGCAGGGTGAGGGGGAACCATAATGCGCGAGGTTCCTGGGTCGCCCCCGTAAGCGACCGGATGGTCCAGTCCACTCGCGCAGAACGGCGCTCTTGCGCGCCTACTACCAGCACCCGTTTACAGATCCGGGTTTGTAGTCGCGCCGCATGAGGCACGTGGGGGGGGAGCATGCCGAGACTTGTTTTTCTCCTTCAACAAATTTGACTCGCATTCAACACCCCTATTTTATTCTAGCGGGCATTCCAAAATAAAGGCATAGTTGCCATTGATGAAAGGATGGTGACGTTATGGAATTGGCCCAGATTGCGGAGCAATTTAATGTTGAAGGCCGGCTGGTAACGATTCAGGCCATTGAATCCGGGAATGTCAACGACACCTATATCGCTTTTTTTAGAACCCATTTTTCCGAAGAGCGGGTGGTTTTGCAGAAGATTAACCGGCGGGTTTTTACGCGGCCGGAATGGATCATGGCCAATATGCGGGTGGTGACGGATCATGTTCACCGGCGATTAAAAGAAGAGGAAGATACCGCGGATCGTATCTGGCAACTGCCGCGGGTGATTCCTACAAAAGCCGGGGACGATTATTTTGTGGATGACATCGGGGAATATTGGCGCGCGATCACCCTGATCGCTTCGGCGACGTCCTACGATTGCGCGCAGGGCGCGGAACATGCCCGCGAAGTCGGCATGGTGCTGGGGCAGTTCCACCGGCTGATTTCAGATCTCGACCCCCATCTGTTGCGTGACACCCTGCCCGGCTTTCATGTGACTCCGAAATACCTGGAAAAATATGATGCCACCCTGCAAACCCCGGAGGCGGCTAAGCGTCTGGCGGGTTCGATCGAAGCGCGCCGGTTAAGTCGGTTCGTGGAAGAGCGGCGGACGTTTGTGAACGTATTGGAGTCGGCCCTGAAGCGGGGCGATTTGAGCCTGCGGAATATCCACGGCGATCCGAAGGTCAACAATATCATGATCGACAACTTGTCGGGGAAAGGCACCTGCATCGTGGATCTGGATACGGTGAAGCCGGGTCTGATCCATTACGATTTCGGCGACGCTCTGCGCTCGATCTGTAACTCGGCGGGGGAAGAGATCGAAATTCTCAATCAGGTGATTTTTGATGTCGATCTCTGCGAGTCCTTTGTAAAGGGCTACATGGGACCGGCTCGTGATTTCATGACCGATTTGGATCGGCATTATCTTTACGATTCGATTCGATTGATTACGTTTGAACTGGGTTTGCGATTTTTCCAGGATTTCCTGGCGGGAAATGTCTATTTCAAAGTTCGGACGGAAGAGCAGAATTTGAGCCGGGCCCGGGTCCAATTCCGCCTTTGCGAGAGCATTGAAGCCCGCGAGAAAATGATCCGGAATGTCTTGCGCTCCGCGTCAAATTGATTGGGTGTAAGACAAGTTCTTCGGTTCCGTCGCAAAGCTATGATCTCCGATTAATCTCACGCAAAGGCGCAAAGTTCGCCGAGGTCCTAATACCCTCGCGACGAGCCCGCCGGCAGGCCAGCGGGTGCCTCGCGCGGGTGCTAGCTTGGGACCGACCGCGCCTCATTAAACGGGCTCAGGCGCGGGGTGCACGATCACGCCCCGTGAGCGCTCGCCACGCGACTTGGTTTTCCCCTCGCGCTCCCCTTCGCGACCTTTGCGTCTTTGCGTGAAAATAATCCGATCCGGAGGGCGGGTAGAGGATCCGATTCATCCCCGATTGCGCCTGTCCTTCTGATCTTTTGAATAACCCCCCAGGCCAACTTATGAGTCTTTCTCTGTTTCCCCGGACTTTGTCCTGTGCCCGCCAGAAAATTGATTATTAACTCGAAAATAAGCTTGTCGGGAGGGGGGGGATCCTTTACTATTTCACGTTTCAAAGGCAAGGAGAGCGATCATGGCTAGAGTTTGTGATATTTGTAAAAAAGGCAGTTTGTCCGGTAACCGGATTATCCGGCACGGTTTGGCAAAGAGCAAGGGCGGGATCGGCTTGCACACCACCGGGATCACGGCGCGGTCATTTCGGCCGAATGTCCAGAAAATCCGGGTGAATGTGAACGGGACCCACACTCGTTTGTCGGTTTGCACGGCCTGCATCAAGGCGGGGAAGATCGTTAAGTCCTAAAGAAGGGGTTTAGGCTGTCGGGGCGTAGGGCAAAAGGGTTTGATCCTACGACCTGAGAACCTAATCCGCGACAGTCTTTCCGCTCCCTGTCAGCAGGCGGAATTTATCCCGGAACTCTTCCGGTTCTGTCAATTGCAACAACGCGACCATATTTTCACGATTGAGTTTTAAAGCCGGCGCATACTGCGGAATCCATTTACGGAAGAGCAGGATCGCCGGTTTTTCGCCGTAGAGTTCTTTCATCCTTTCCAATTGCTCTTCCGCCCACTCCACGACGTCATCCGGCGTAGGCGGCAAACACGGCGGTTCACCGGCCAGGGCCCGGGCGATATCCCGGAACACCCAGGGACGTTTCAGGGCGCCCCGTCCGATCATCAATCCCGCGCATCCCGCGTTTTGCATGAATTCCAGCGCCTTGGCGGGCGACACCACATCGCCATTGCCGATGACCGGCATGGTTTTCACCACCCGGACCACGCGTCCAATCGCTTCCCAATCGGCCGTGCCGGTAAACCCCTGGCTGCGGGTGCGTCCATGGACGGTCAGGGCCGCGACACCTGCCGCCTCGAACCGGGGGGCCAGCCATTCCGCAACCGGCGATTCCGGATCCCAACCCAACCGGATTTTAATCGTAACCGGGAGGGTGACGCTTTTGACGACCGCTTCGGCGATGCGGACCGCCCGTTCGGGATCGCGCAGCAGCCCGGCGCCGGATCCGACACCGGCAATTTTTTTCTGGGGGCACCCCATATTGATATCGATCAGGGTGGCGCCGTTATCCTGAAGCCACCGGGCGCCCTGAATGAGAAGATCGGCTGAAGGTCCATAGATCTGGTGGCCGAGCGGGACGTCGGCCGGATCGGTGGCCAGCAATTGGCGACGGCGTTTGCCGCCGCCGCCCACGAGCGTGCGGGGATGTAACATTTCAGTGAAGGTGAGGCCGACGCCGCCCAGGCGTCGGAGAAGCAGGCGGAAGGCCACATCAGTATAGCCCGCCATGGGGGCCATGAGCAGGGGCGGCGAAATATGAACCGGTCCGATTGACAGGGATTGGGGAAGGGCAGGAGTCATCCGAATTCAATACCATAGTGACCGGGTGAAAACAAGTTCCGCATAAGGCCCCCCCTCACCCCAACCCTCCCCCGCGCCGGGGGGAGGGAGGAGAAAGGGAGAAAGCGGGGGATTGAACTGCAGAATGGCGAATGTTGAACCGTAGACTATTGAAGGGTAAGCGTAATTCAGGTGATAAACGATATTACTCATGTCATGCGCTATTGCTCTTGCCGATTGATTTTTCCCTCCCCCCGGCGCGGGGGAGGGCAGGGTGAGGGGGATCCTTTCGAAGTGTCCAGTTCCATTCGGATTCTCAGCAAGACGCCTTCTAAATTCTCGCGGAGTTGAAAATTCCAAAACCGCAAAATCCGAACACCTTGTGCCCGAAGGTAATCATCCCGGATTTGATCGTGCCGAATCGACTCCGGGTCGCCATGTTCACGGCCATCCACCTCAATGCCCAGTCTTTTTTCCGGACAATAAAAATCGAGTACATATTGGCCAAAGGGTTGTTGTCGGCGGAATTTATAGCCCGCCATTTTGTAGTTATGTAAATGGTGCCAAAGTAATTTTTCAGCCCATCGTGCTTCGATACGAAATTGTTGAGCCTTGATAATGACCCGATCAGGCATAAGTGTGGTCCCCTCAAATTCCCTGAATAAACCTATTTCCCCTTGCCGCCCCCCTACCAATTGAAATAATTCCAAAACCTAACAGGCCCCATTATTTCATCAAGCATAAAAGGATCCCCCTCACCCCAACCCTCCCCGCGCCGGGGGGAGGGAGGAGCGAGCGGGGAAATGCAATATATCGAAGAGAAAGCAGGATTCCCATGTCGTGCGATACTACTCTTGTAGATTGATTTTACCCTCCCCCCGGCGCGGGGGAGGGCAGGGTGAGGGGGAACGACGATCCAGTGTCTCTACTTTCAACTCCCGAGAGGCGACGCGTTGAACGTCCGAATCTGGATCGAAATAACATAACACTTGACCCCAAGCGGTTGGGCTCCGCATACTTCACCCCATGTCCCCCGACAAAATCGATCCTATGGCTGCTGTTCGTGTCCTCCTGGCGCGCGCCTCGGGTGCGGTTCACCTGGCGGGAATTTGCGGGATCGGGATGGCCGGGTTGGCGGTTCACCTGGCCCATCGCGGTTTGCGGGTGACCGGCTGTGACCGTTCCGCGGATTCGTCCATCGCCGCCTGGTTGCGCGAACGCGGTATTCCGGTGACCGGCGGACATGATCCGGCGCATATCGATGACGCGACGGAGATCCTGATTTTTTCACCGGCATTGCCCCTGTCCCATCCCGAATTGGAGGCCGCCCGGAAGAGGGGTGTGCCGATTCTGCGTCGGGGCGAAGTGCTTCCGTTATTATTGGAAGGACGGCGTTCGATTGCGGTCGCCGGCACCCATGGCAAGACGAGTACTTCGACGTTCATTGCTCAAGTCTTGCGGTTTGCCGGTGAAACTCCCGGCTTTTGCATCGGCGGGGAATCCGCTCCGTTGGGTGGCGTGGCGGATGCCGGGGGCGGTGGCAGCCTGATCGTGGAGGCCGATGAGAGCGATGGCACCCTGGCGGGCTACGCGCCCGAGATCGCGGTGATCACCAATATCGATCGGGACCATCTGGAACATTTCAGTGGAGTGGAGGATTTGTTCGCCTGTTTCGAGACCTTTGCCGGACGGGCAAAACGCGTGGTGTATTGCAATGACGACGAGCCGGCTCGCCGGTTGGGACGAGTTTGCGCCCAAGGCACTGCCTACGGGTTGTCAGCGGACGCCGCCGTACGGGCCGAGGACGTAGAGGAAGGGGCCTGGTCATCGACTTATCGATTGGTGCTGAACGGTCGCCCGGCGGGACGGATCGACTTGCCGGTTCCCGGCCGGCATAATGTGCTTAATTCCCTGGCGGCGATCGCGGCCTTGTTGGGTTGGGGGTTGGATCTGGAAGCGATCCGGGCAGGCCTGGCGCGGGTGGAATTGCCGCGACGCCGGTTTGAACGGATTATTGCGCATTCCGAGTTGATGGTGATTTCCGATTATGCCCATCATCCGGCGGAAATCGCCGCGTTGGTTCGGACTGCACGGGGCGCGGGATATCGCCGGATTCGCGCGGTTTTCCAGCCGCATCGGTATACCCGGACGCTGGCGTTAGGGGCGGATTTTCCAGAGGCGTGGCGGGGAACCGATGAATTGGCGCTAGTCCCCGTTTATGCCGCCTCTGAGCCTCCTCTGGAAGGGGGATCCATCGGAGATCTGTATGCCCATTTTCGCGCGGCCGAGACGGGGATTGGATCCGTTTTATTGGCGCAGAGCGTGGAGTCGGTGTGGGCCTACTGGCAGGTGACCCGCGCGGCCGGGGACCTGTTTCTGATTGTCGGCGCCGGCGATGTGGATCGAATGGTGACCTGGGTGCGGCAGGCGTGGGGCGGGACGCCCCCGGTTTTTTCGAGTCAAGGTCCGGATTGGGTGACAGAGGTGGAGCGCCTCCCGTTCGAAAGCAGTCGGTGCCGCCGGAATGAACCGCTCGGTTTGCGGACGACGATGGGGGTGGGCGGCGTGGCCGATCTATGGGTCGATGTGGGGACCGAGGGGGATCTGGCCCGGTTGATCCGCTGGAGCCGGGAGCGGGGCGTCCCCCTGAAGATCCTGGGCGGGGGAAGCAATGTCTTGGTGAGTGACCTGGGTGTTCGTGGTATCGTGGCGCGCCTGGCGGGCGGGGACTTCCGACGACTGCGGCGGGAAGGGCGTCAGTTGATTGCCGGAGCGGCGGTTCCGTTATCGGTGCTGCTGGGACGCAGTAGCGAGGAGGGCTTGGCCGGGCTTGAATTTCTGGAGGGGATTCCCGGCCTGGTGGGGGGGGCGTTATGGATGAATGCGGGGGCCTGGGGCGATGCGGTGGCGGACCGGGTGGTGTGGGTTCGGGCCCTCATGGCGGATGGCCGGGAACAGGTACTGACGCCGGCCGAGGTGCGATTTGAGTACCGCCGCGCGCCCGGTTTGGCGGGTGCGGTGGCGGTGGAGGCCGCTTTTGAATTGACGTCGGAGGAACGGGAGAGTATTGAACGGAGACGCAATGAGATCGCCGGGCGCCGGGCGTGGATGACGGGATTGCATTGCGTGGGATCGGTTTTTAAAAATCCGCCGGGCGACTTTGCGGGCCGACTGATCGAGGCGGCTGGATTAAAAGGAACACGGATCGGCGGAGTGACGATGGGGCCGCGGCATGCGAATGTTTTTACCGCGGGCGTGGGGGCCCGGACCGGGGATGTCGGGGCGGCGATCGCCCGGGTGCGGATGACGGTGGCGGCACGCTGGGGCATTGAATTGGAGACGGAAGCGGCGATTTGGGAATGAGACGGATCCAGGGAGGAGCGGCTTTGCATAAACGGTTTCAACGGATAGCGGTGTTGAAGGGCGGTCCTTCCTCCGAGCGGGAGATTTCCCTGCGTTCAGGCGTGGCGGTGGCGGGCGGACTGCGCACGGCGGGGTACACGGTGGACGAGATCGATCTCACCGGGCGGACATTGGATTTGCCCGCGGGAATCGAAGCTGTTTTTATTGTTCTGCATGGGGAGTTTGGTGAGGACGGGCAGATTCAAACCCTGTTGAATGCCCGGCGGATTCCTTATACCGGCTCGGGCGCCGACGCGAGCCGCACGGCCTGCGACAAGCGCCTGAGCAAGGCGTTGTTCGACCGTTGCGGCATTCCGAATGCGGCCTGGGCGGTGGTCCGACAAGGGCAGCTGTGTCCCCTGCCGCTCCCGGTGGTCATCAAGCCGCCGCGCCAGGGATCAACGATTGGCATTCATTGTGTGAAGGCGGAGAAGGATTGGGCGGGCGCATTGAAAGATGCGCTGAATTATGACGACCAGATTTTGGTGGAAGCCTATATCCCGGGGCGTGAATTGACGGTGGGACTGGTGGGGAACGAGGCCTTGCCGGCCATCGAAGTGGTGGCGGATCAGGGATGGTATGATTATCAGGCCAAGTATCACAGCCAGGGGGCCACGCAATACCTGACCCCGGCCCCCTTGACCGAGGATCAAAGTCGGCGCTGCCGGGATCTGGCGTTGAAGGTGTATCAGGACCTGGGCTGCCGCGGGATGGGGCGGGTGGACTTTCGGATGACGCCGGAGGGCACGCTTTTTGTGCTGGAAATGAACACCATTCCCGGTTTTACTGAAACCAGTTTGTTGCCGAAAGCGGCCCGGTCGGTCGGCATCGAATTCCCGGCGCTCTGCGACCGGATTTTACAACAGGCGCAAATCGATTGACAGGTGGTGGACGGTATGCGATCGCGAAAAAACAGGAGTGCAGGCGGGATCGGACAGTGGTTCCGCGGCCGACGCAAAGATCCCTTGCTGGAAGTGGAGACGCCGACCTCGCCGGAACGTCGTCGTCTCTGGCGGACGCTGGCGGTGGCGATTCCGGTGATATTGGTGGTGTTGGTGGGGGCCATCTGGTGGGTGGGCCTGGCGGCGGGGCGGGTGTTGTTTACGCATAATCCGCGGTTCACCCTGCGGCATCTGCAGATCCAGGCCAGCGGGCCGATGATCACCGAGGCCCATGTTCGCGATTATCTCGGCATTTCCGAGGGGACGAATCTGTTCTGGGTCGACATCGCCGCCGTGCGTGAGGAATTTTTGCGGAAGACGCCGTCGGTCAAGTCGATGACGATCAACCGGCGTCTGCCGGACACCCTGGAGATCCAGATTTCCGAACGGGTGGCAGTGGCGCGGATCGGCCGGTTCAAGCCCTTGGGGATCGATCCGGAAGGATTCGTTTACCACCTGCGCGCGCCGTCGCGGGACCTGCCGATGATCGACGGATCCTATGACGCCAACCTGCGGCCCGGGACCCAGGCGGGCGGGATGTTCCGGTGCGCCCTGCAAGTGATCGAGGCCTGCCGTAAAGGACCGTACAACCCCGCCCTGCGGGTGGAGAGTATCGACATTGCCAATGGGGAATATCTCGATCTGCGGCTGGTCAACGGCGAACGGGTGCGTCTGGCGTGGGAATTTATGAATGAAAATAGCGACCAATCGAATCGGCGGCTGAACGCGAAGCTGGAACAACTCTCCGCCGTGTTGCGGACGACTGCGGGGCGTGGCAAACGGGTGGCCATGGCCGATCTGACCTTTAATGAGGATTATGTTCCGGTCCAGGAATACTGACGGGGATGCGTCTTATGCAAATGGAAAACATCATCGCCCTTGACATCGGTTCGAGTAAAATCACGGTGGCTGTCGGAGAGGTCCACGAAGACTCGATCGCTTTGATCGGGTATGGCGTGCAACCCGCGGCCGGGGTGCGCAAGGGTGAAATCATCGATTTTGAAAATGCCTTGATTTCGGTCCGGGGCGCGTTGAGCGCGGCAGAGGAAATGTCACAGGTTTATTTCCAGGAACTTTACCTGGTGGTGACGGGGATGCATCCTCAGGCCGTGGTCAATCGCGGGAAAATCCTGGTCGCCAATCCGCACGAGGGGGTTTCGATCGAGGACATGGAAGAGGTGGCGGCGATCGCACGGAATTATCCGTTACCGCCCGACCGGCAGATCCTGCACAGCATCCGGCAATGGTATTATCTGGACGGACAGGACCAGGTGGCCAAGCCCGAGAAGATTGAGGCCCGGAACCTGTCGCTGGACATGCTGATCCTGCATGTGAATGCCGGCAAGGTTCGCAATGCGGCCCGGCTGGTCAAGCAGATCGGGTGCATGGAGATTTGCGGGCGGGCTTTTAGCGGGTTATGTTCGGCGCTGGCCGTGTTAACGCCCGAACAGAAACGGACCGGGGCGGTGGTGATCGATCTGGGCGCCGGGACGACCGATTATTTTGCCTATTCGGGCGACGTGATTTCGGCTGCGGGCACTTTCGGGGTGGGTGGGGATCATGTCACCAACGACATCGCGCAGGCGTTTACGCTGCCCACCGCGCAGGCGGAACGGCTGAAAAAGAATCACGGATCAGCCCTGCCGACGATCGGGTCGGACCGGGAGTTGGTGACCCTGGCGCCCGAGGATGGATTTGCGGGGATGCGGATCCGGCGGGACGCGTTGAACCTGGTCATCCATGCCCGGGTGGAGGAGACGCTGAAGCTGGTGCGCGAGAGCCTGTTGCGGGATCGGGCCTATCCCCAACCCCAGGCGCGAATTTTTCTCACCGGCGGTGGCGCGTCGATGCAGGGGATTTGCGAATTGGGCCAGCAAATTTTTGGACGGCCCTGTTCGGTGGGGCAGGCGGTGGAATTCAAGGGGGCCTCGAGTTTCCTGGAAGCCCCGGAGCATGCCGCCGTTCTGGGGATGCTGCGATATGCGATGGAACACCCGGCCACCCATGACTCCGGGACGACGTGGCCCGACCGGATTCATCGTGAAGTTCGGCGGTTGTTGAAAAATTTGGGGGTGCCGACATGACGACGACCGCATTGGATCCCAGACGGATTGCGATTGTGGGCATTGGAAATGCCGGGGGAAATCTGCTGGCGCGGGTCAGCCAGGAATGGGAAGCAGGTCCTGTCCTGGCGGTATTGAATACCGACCGGCAGGCGTTGGACCAGTCCCCGGTTCCGGTGAAGATCACCTTAGGCGCGGAAGCGACCCGGGGGTTGGGCGCGGCGGCCGATGCGGCGACCGGCCGGATGGCGATCGAGGATTGTCCCGCTGAAGTCAGTGGGTTGTTCGACGAAAAAAGTCTGGTTCTCCTGGTCGCTGGATTGGGCGGAGGGACGGGGACGGGAGCGGCGCCGGTGGCGGCTCGCCTGGCGAGAGAGGCGGGCGCACTGGTGTTGGCCGTGGTCACCCTGCCGTTCGAATATGAGGGACCCCAGGTTCAACAGGTGGCCAACCAGGGGTTGACGGCCTTGCGCGCGTTCGCGGATGGCGTGGTAGTGATCCCCAATCAGCGTTTGTTTTCCGGGGCACAAGGCACGGTGGAAGAGGCGTTCAATCGCGCCAATAACGAAATCATGGCGGGTGTGAGCGGCATCTGGCGCTTGCTGGTGCAAACGGGTTATCAAGCGGTGACCTTCGCCGATTTACGGACCGTTTTGCGGCAAAGCGCGGGAACCCTGGTTTTTGGGTGCGGGTTGGGCGAGGGAGAAGATCGCGCTCTGAAAGCCGTCCGGGCTGCCATTCAAGATCCGTTGCTCGAGGGCGGCGCTGTTTTGACGCGGACCCCGGCCGTTTTGGTGAGCGTTGCCGGCGGGCACGATGTCACGTTCATGGAAATTTCGCAAATCATGACGGAAGTCCAGGCGGCCGTATCCAAGGAGACCCTGGTCCGATTGGGACCGGCTTTGGATTCCGGATTACAGGGACGGATCAGGGTGACCCTTTTGGCGAGTGAAGCCTGGGCAGGGCGACGGGTTGAACTGCCAGCAACCATGTCGGGGGGGGAGCCGGCGAAGCCGGAACCGACCGGAAAACCGGAAGGGCGGCCTTCCGAAGGGGGAACGGGTCGGCGGATCCAGCAGGAGCAAATGGTTTTGGAGGTCGTTGGGAAAGGGCGGTTCAAAGGCGTGGAACCCACGATCATCAACGGGGAAAATCTGGACGTGCCGACGTTTGAACGACGCGGCATTCCCATTCCACGGTAACGTCAGGGTGGCGCCCAGTGCGTCGCCGGGGGATATCAATGGACTCGATCATCCGGCAGTTTTCAGGGCGGTCCCATACGCCATTGGTGCAATTTATTAAATATGGAATTTGCGGCGGGGCGGCCACCGTTGTACATATCGGGATCTTTTTCTTCTGCGCCTGGAAGCTGCTGCCGGCCTTGGGCGCAATGGATCCGCTGGTTCGTTTGTTCGGCCTGACGGTGAGTCCGGTAGCGGAGTCGGCCCGGGCCTGGCATGCGTTGGCCGATAATGCGATCGCTTTTGTCTTCTCGAACTTGACGGCCTACCTGCTCAATATCCTCTGGGTTTTCGAGCGCGGGCGGCATCACTGGTGGATCGAGGTCGGTCTGTTTTATGGCGTTTCCGGGATCAGCTTGGTGGTGGGTTCGATCCTGCAGACATTTTTGATCCAGCACTTCGGCCTGGCGACGACTCCGGCGTTTGGCGCCAATGTGATTGCCTCAATGTCGATCAATTACGTCCTGAGAAAGTTCATGGTTTTCAAAGGGTAGTCGTCGGGCGCAAGGAAGTTCTGTGGGTGGAACAGCGCTCGGTCGGGCTTGCTACTTGTCCCGGTAACTGTCTTTGATTTCGCACCCGGTAGGGGTTCTCTCCTTCCTCCGACGAAAGGGAGGTCTCACGCGGAGGTGCAAAGGTCGCTAAGGGAGCACGGCCGTGCGGTGAGCGCTCTCGGGGCGTGATCGTGCACCGCGCGGCTCTCTGCGATTTTTGCGTACTCTGCGGCTTTGCGTGAATGACGGCTTGCTAATCTCACTTTGTGCTTTCCGCTTGGCTGACTTTGCGTGAAAAGATCTTCACTTCGTCTTTTTGATTGTCCCAGACCAGTACCCACAGAACTTCCATGCGCCCGTAGTGGTCGGGTCTGATCATTTATTGTTGACGCCATAAAGAGGCTTCTCTACTCTCGCACCACCCACCGGATAACAGGAGATCTCATGACTTCATTTCGTACCCTCGCGCTGGTTTTAGTAAGTGTCGGCCTGCTGATTTCGCAAACCCTCCAGGCCCAATCCACGAATGACGACGTTATCTGGCCCGGATTCGGTGTGGGCCTAAAAGTCGGTACTCTCGGCTTGGGCGCAGATCTCGCATTGCCCATTGTTTCTGAACGGTTGAATCTCCGGGTGAGCCGCAACTACTTGAATTTCTCGTATGACGGAACGGCCGATGATATTGATTATGATTTCACCCTGGAGTTCAATCATCTGATGCTGTTGGCAGATTGGCATCCGTTCGGTAATAACTTCCGGCTGAGTGCCGGCCCTGTCTGGAGTGGCAACAGCAAGGTGAAACTCAAAGGAACGCCCACGGATTATGTGACCATTGGGGACCATGAATATTCACCGGACTCGGTCGGCACCTTAAATGGCGAACTCGTTTTCGAAAGCGGTGCGCCTTATGTGGGCCTCGGTTTTGGGAACTCGATCGGCCCGTACGATCAATCGTGGAGTTTTGTGTTCGACCTCGGAGTCATCCTGCAGACCTTTGACACGACCCTCTCAGCCAATGGGTCGGCGGCCTCCTCTCCAGAATTCCAGGCGGATTTGAAGAAAGAACAGGATGATCTGCAAGAGGACCTGGATCAATTCAAGATCTACCCCGTCTTGCAGTTTGGTGTGGCATATCATTTCTAAACCTCCTCCCCCCACGCCACCCGATATCCTCTAAACACAGGGCTGATAAAGGCTCGACGCCGGAAGACTTCCAACGGATGCTTTGGGTATTTGCCGTCCGGGAGTGCTGACCGGGAGTTGACATGGTGTAGCCGTTCGGATACACTCTGCCCATGGTTGAAATTCGCAAAACCAAGGTCTTTGCCCAATGGTTGGACGACCTGAATGACCTGCGGGCCAGGGCTCGCGTTCAGGTTCGAATCGAGCGTCTTGCAGCCGGGATACCCGGTGATGTCAAACCAGTTGGAGAAGGCGTTAGCGAAATGCGGATCGATTGTGGACCTGGGTATCGAGTGTATTTCAAGAGGCGGGGCCGTGATGTCGTCATTCTTCTGGCGGGAGGCGACAAACGGACCCAAGTCGGCGATATCAAGACCGCTTTGCGCCTTGCACGAAACCTTTAGGAGAAAACTATGAACAAAACAATAACCAGTCGATATGATGTCGCCGAGCACCTTCGAACACCCGAAGAAATGGCTGCCTACCTGGAAGCTTCGATTGAGGAGGCAAACGGTGATGCGGCCTTCATTGCCAAGGCACTTGGAGATATTGCTCGTGCCAAAGGCATGGCGCAGGTGGCCCGGGATGCCGGACTGTCCCGAGAGAGTTTATACAAGGCATTGTCGGGTGAACGCAGCCCGGATTTCGACACGATTCTCAAGGTCGTAGGGGCATTGGGCCTCGAATTACATGCCGGGGCCGCGCCTGCCTGATTGAATATTTCAGCGATGGGGTGGTGTTGGGGAGTCCAGCCTTTGTTGAAGCCGCGTTTTAAAAATATCGGGTTGCGTTTGGGGCCAACCGCCCCTCCGACTGACGCGTCGTCCCACCCCCGTCATTCTCCTATCCCGATGACTTTCGGGAGCGCTGCGATCTGGTGGTCGCGCTTGACTTGCGATAGACAATCATTGTATATTGAGTTTGAAAAGTAAAGGAACCGTATGAGTACGACCACTGTCAATATAGCATTTCAAGGAAGCCTGCTTAACGAGATTGACCGAGTTGCACGGGCCGAGTCCCGCAGTCGCTCAGAGTTCTTGCGCGAGGCCGCCCGCGCCTACATTCAGCGCAAGCGTCGGTGGGCTGACGTTTTTGCGATGGGGCAGGCGATTGCCCAAACCCAGGGGTTGGTTCTTGAGGATGTGTCGAAAGAAATCACGGCCTATCGCAAGAATAAGGCTTCGCGCTCATGACCCCATGGCGTGTGGTCCTTGATTCCAATGTCATTATTTCTGGATTTCTTTTTGGCGGTCATCCGGCCTGCCTCCTTAACTATGCGTTAAGCGGTTCGGTGCGATGTTTTACATCATTGCCGATTCTGGATGAAGTTCGGGACGTTTTGCAGCGCCCAAAGTTTGGGCTCTCTTCCGATCAAGCGCTCACGCTGATTGAGGAACTTCACGGCCTCTGCGAGATTGTAACGCCTCAACGCCGGGTCCGAAAGGTGTCCGCAGACCCGGATGATAATATCATTTTAGAATGTGCTTCGGTAGCTGGCGCAACGCTGATTGTATCCGGGGACTCACACCTGCTTGACCTCGGACAATGGGAAGGAATTGATATTCTGAGCCCGGCCGATGCCATACAAAGAATTCAGGGCCAATCCGGACAGCAAGAATAATGGCCTTAGCATAAAGTTGCGAAAGCAAACAGGGACAGGTTATTAGTCGGGATACCCTATGTCACTACGGAATGCGTCGTCGAGTCGCTTCCAAAGACGCCTTCGCCCGTGGTATCGGGATGCTGTTGGGAGAATTATGGCTGAGCGCTCGTGGATATTAGAGCGCATCGCGTGGCTGTTCTCCCGCAAGCCAGCCCATAGGTCTGGCTTTACTTTCTGATGCACAGTATCACCAGCATCTCGCCCTCAAGGGGAG
>CAIJXV010000110.1 GCA_903824675.1 uncultured bacterium | reverse complement strand
GGCTGGGCAGATCCGCAAGGCCCGATCCTGGACCTCTCCACAAGTCCGCAAACAACCGATGCGGATGGTGTCATGATTATGACGCATTACCCCTGGCGGAGGCTCATGTCTTCGGTGTCATTTGTATTTGACGCAACGGGCTTCTTCGATGATGATACACGGTTTTGCGTGTGTCTTTTAGTCGGGCGCTTTCGCCGAAAGCGCCGCGGCGGCCTCGGCGATGCCGCCCTACTTTATGGGTTGCGGGCGAAGCCCACCTTATCGAATTTCAATTGCTGATCCCGGAAGGAGTTACATTGACTTTCCATCCCTATTCCGGCACATTTTCTCAATGAACGAAATTCTTCCTGCTGGCCTTTACGGGTGTGCCTGCCCAGAGAAGATCCCAGAGCGAAGCGAGGTGCCCAGGCAGCTCGGGAAACGTTTTTTTGTCAATAATCGGAGCTACTGATGATCATTATCGAGCCGCATATCCACATGTATTCGCGGACGACAGACGATTATGTCGCCATGTATAAGGCTGGGATTCGGGCCTGTGTGGAGCCCTCTTTCTGGATGGGTACCAACCGGCGCTATGCCGGTACTTTTTTTGATTACTTTCAATTAATCCTGGAATTTGAGGCCGTGCGAGCCCGTCGATTCGGAATCGACCATTATGCTGCGGTTTCATTGAATCCAAAAGAAACCGAAGACCGGGTTTTGACCGATGAAGTCCTCGATGGGTTGGCAACGTATCTCGACCATTCGCGATGTGTGGCGTTGGGGGAAATCGGGTTTAATCTGATCACTCCCAATGAGGAATATGCCTTTGTCCGGCAACTTCGAATGGGTATTGAACGGAAAATGCCGATTATCATTCATCTCCCCCACACCCAAAAACCGGCGGGAATCAAACGTATTGCTGAGATTCTAAAGGCCGAGGGCGCATTAGTCGACCGGGTGGTAATCGACCATAACACCGAAGAAACGATCCGGCAAAGTCTGGATACGGGGTGTTACAGCGGGATGACAGTTTACCCGATTTCCAAATTGGATCCGGAACGGGTTTCGGAGATTATCCGGCAATATGGGGTGGGGCGGATGATCGTGGACGGATCTGCAGACTGGGGAGTGTCGGATCCGTTGAGCCTGGTGAAGACCGTGGCTCATATGCGATCCCGGGGACATTCCGAGGCGACCATCCAGACGCTTGTCTACGACAATCCGATGGCCTTTTACGCCCACTCGCCAAATTGGAAACCGGCGTTGGATATTGTCCCTTTGGATCCCCGCGAATTTCAGCGTTGAATTGCGCGCGGTTGTTATTTCGCCAACGCCCCCAAAAAAGAATCCATGCCGGGAGGGTTAGGGGAGTCTGGCGCATATGGGTGCCTGTCATGGGGGATATGGTTTTTAAATCTGGAAAGTCCATTGTATCGGAGAGGGGGTTCTGATACCTTCTGCGAATGCAGTTTTCGCCCGAATCCCGAATCTCCACATCATTCCGTTTCCGCGAGTTCATCGCCTTGATGGCGCTGTTGATTTCGCTGGTGGCTCTGTCGATCGATACGCTGTTGCCGGCCTTACCCGCGATTGGGCAATCGCTGGGAGTGCAGGATGCCAATCAGAATCAATGGGTCATCACCGTATTGTTTTTGGGCATGGCCGTCGGACAACTCTTTTTTGGCCCGTTTGCGGATAGTGTCGGGCGTAAACCGGCGGTTTTCTTAGGGTTGGCATTATTCTTTATAGGGTGCCTGCTGTCCTTGCTGGCCTCAAACTTTCAGGTTTTATTGATGGGGCGGGTTCTTCAGGGGCTGGGTGCTTCCGGACCGCGAATCATGACCCTGACCCTGGTTCGCGACCAATATGAAGGCCGGACAATGGCACGGGTAATGTCGTTTGTCACGGCGGTCTTCATCCTGGTTCCCGTGATTGCTCCGTTGGTGGGGCAATGGATCATGGTATGGGCCGGTTGGCGTTCGATTTTTGGATTATATCTGATTTTGGCGATCATCGCGGGAATTTGGTTCGCCTTTCGACAGCCGGAAACCCTGCCCGTGTCCCGTCGCCGTCCTTTTTCCCTTCAGGATTTGTGGCAAGGAATTCGTGCGGTCGTGACGCATCGCGCGGTAATGGGGTATACGCTGATTTTGGGTCTGGTATTTGGCTTGTTTATCGGCTACTTGAGTTCAGCCCAG
Source organism: uncultured bacterium (assembly GCA_903824675.1). GTDB lineage: Bacteria > Verrucomicrobiota > Kiritimatiellia > CAIKKV01 > CAIJXV01 > CAIJXV01. The sequence continues at coordinate 10,808 of CAIJXV010000110.1, read as the reverse complement.
CAAATCTTTCAGGATCAATATCATTTGGGACGACGGTTCCCCTTCTTTTTTGCGATCTTAGCCTTGTCCTTAGGCTCGGCCTCGTTGGTTAACGCCCGTTTAGTGATGCGATTCGGGATGAGTGTTTTGTCCCGTTTGGCTTTGACCTTTATTTGCGGTCTTTCGTTGCTCTTTAGCGGAATATTGTTGGTTAAGGGTTCTGTTCCGCTTGAGGTATTGATGGTATACCTATCGGTCACGTTTTTTGGGGTGGGGCTTCTATTTGGGAACTTGAATGCCTTGGCGATGGAACCTTTGGGTGCACGGGCGGGAATGGGGGCGTCGGTGGTTGGTTCGATTTCAACTTTGATTTCGCTCTTATTGGGCGCGTGGATAGGGCAGTTGTATAATGGGACGCTTTTCCCCTTGGTTGGAGGATTTGCGATATTGTCCGGGCTGGGCCGGGGGGTATTGTATTGGATTGATCGGAAACTATTCGGTTGATTCAATGGGCAGAATGGCAGAAGATCACAACTATGAGAACCGATGTACAAGTTTTGTTTACGAATGTCAGTTGGTGGTCAGCCTTAGCGGCCTGGTTGGTGGCGCAATCCGTCAAATTAGCGACCAACCTGATTCGCACGAAGCGGGTTGATTTTGCCTATTTAGTGAGTACGGGGGGAATGCCCAGTGCCCATACTGCACTTTTTTCAGCTCTGGCGACGTCCATTGGAATCAATGAAGGGTACAACAGCGGTACTTTTGTGTTGGCGATCGGGGTGGCGTTTATGGTGATGTTTGATGCGTCCACCGTCCGGCGGGCGGCTGGCCAGCAGGCGCGAATCTTGAATGAGATCGTGGACGAAATTTCAAAAACACACCGGGTACCCAAAAGAAAATTACGTGAACTGTTGGGACATACCCGGTTGGAAGTCTTTGTCGGATTTCTGGTCGGCGTCGCGACGGCGATCGCCGTTAATCTGATCTGGGTCCGGATGGGTTGGTGAGTTGTCCGCGCCGGATTATTCAGTGACTTTAATGGCTTCAACGGGGCAATTATCAGCCGCTTCCTTGCAGGATTTCTCGGCTGCCTCGGGAACCGGATCGGCAATCACCTCCGCCACCACGTCCCCCATATGAAATACGGAGGGGCAGGTATCACAGCATAATCCACATCCAGTACAGGTGTCGGCATCAATCGTGGCATGCATAGTAAACTCCCCATTATACGTTGTTGACTCTGATTTTACCGTATCTATTGGGTCGATGGCAAGTTCTGATGACGGGACAGATATTTTTGCAGGTTCCTGCTTTTGAAAATATCGGTAGAAATTATGAAAAAATCGCTTATAGTTAGTCCATGTTTGAGCTTGGACTGAAAGCCTGGGGGATTGGGGGGAGTTTGATCCTGGCCGGATTCCTTTTAGGATCGGGTTGTGAGCGCTCGCCGGTGCCCGTTATGCCCGCCAAACCGGCCGTGGCGAAGGTGTCTCAGGTGTCGACTCCCGTTCCCGGACCGATGCGCACTCCGGCTCCGTTGGTGATCCCGTTGCGCGAAGAAGTCGAGACGGCTAATTTGCAGACGATCAGCGGCCAGCCGAATATCCGAATCGTGAAGGGCGATTTTAATCCGGATGAATTCAGGGACCTGGCAACGGTTCAAGAGTTACCCGGACAGGAGATCGAGATTACCGTATATTTGGGCCGGAAAGAAGGGGATGTCTATTCAAAGGCCGGTCAGGTTCGGCGGACGTTATCCGGCAAGCTGGTGGGATTCATGACCAGCCGCCCGGACCTTTATATGGATTTGGTTATCCTGGTGGGCCATTCCAATGCCCCCAACGAAGTTATCCATTTCAGCAATGATGGGACCCGGTTTGAAGAAGTCGAGACCGTGGTTTCCGATCAAAACCCTTAGGAACAACTGATCGTGCGGGGCGGCCCCCGTTGAATGGACCCATGGATTTTTTAACTATTCCCGGTTTCGAGTTTATCGAAAAAATCGGACAAGGCGGCATGGCGGTCGTTTGGAAAGCCCGCCAGATTTCGCTGGACCGGATTGTTGCGATTAAATTTCTCCAACCCCAATTGGTTTGTGATGCGAACGAAGTGGATCGTCTTTTAGCCGAGGCGCGTTCGGCGGCCAAGCTCAAGCATGTGGGGATCGTCCAGGTGTACGATGCCAATCTGAGCGACGGGGTGCCGTATGTGATCATGGAGTACATTGCCGGCTACAATGTGGGGGACTGGGTCCGACGCAAGGGACGGTTGGATGAGCGCGATGCGCTCCTGGTGGCCGAATGTGTCGCAACCGCGTTGAACCATGCCTGGACCGTGGCGGGGATCATTCATTGTGATATCAAGCCCGATAATGTCATGGTCGACCGCGATGGAACGATCAAGGTTGCGGATCTGGGATTGGCGCGCTCAATCGGATCCCGGAGTGGCCGGGCATCATCCGAAGAGGTCATGGGCACTCCGAGCTATATCTCGCCGGAACAATCGCAAGGCAGCCAGGCGTTGGATTGTCGCACGGACATTTATTCGCTGGGCACCATGTTATACCATCTGGTCACGGGGCGTCGCCTGTTCGATCAATATCCCGACTTGGAGGCGATGGATCGGCAGATTACCGACCAGGAGCCCGATCCGATGGATTTGAATCCATCCATGAGCCAGGGTCTGGCCTGGCTCATCGAAAAGATGCTGGCGAAGGACCGGGAGAACCGTCAACCGGATTGGACTGCGGTTTTGAAAGATATTGCTTCCGTCCAGGCGGGGCGGTTACCGGTCAGTCCGACCCTGAAAGCCGGGCAGGTCAGCACGATCAAACGTTCGGCTCGCCGGCATGTTCCGGTTCGGCGCCCGAGTCGTTTTTCGCAGTCGGCGGCGATGGGCAACAGCGTAGGCGCCCTTTCGCCGGAGGCTTCTTCCTCGGGGGTCGGGAAAATCCTGTTCTATTTAATCCTGGCCCTGGCGGGAGCGGGTTTGACGGTGTGGGGTTGGCGGGCGACACACGCTCCGGCCCACCCCATCCCGGTCCGGCCGCCGATAATGATCGCGACCTCCTCCCCGCCGCCGGCTGTTTCCTCTCCCACAGCGCCCGCCGTCCATGAAGAAAAATCGAAGGATCTGTACGATTATGTACGTGAATATGCGATTGCCAACCCGACGGATTATGGCGAGATCATCAAAAAATATCGCAAGGTATCGGCGCAGACCAAGGGAACCCGGTATGCGATGATGGCCGAGGAAGCCATGCGCAATACCCGTACGGAATGGCGCCAAAAAATCGATGCGGCGCTAATCCCCCTGCGAGAGGAAACGGAACGCCTGTGTCGGGAGGGGCATTGGTCCGAGGCCGCCGACGAGTGGGAAGGTTACTCCGGAGTTTGGGCACAGGAGACGGCGGTGGAACGACAGACGCAGGCTCGGGAGTGGCGCGCCCGTGCGGAAACGATTGCGTCGGATCGCAAGGTCCGGCAGGTTGAAGAGGACCGCCGGTTCGACCGGTGGATCATGGACTTGGCCGGCGGCGTGGTGACCGGCGCGCCGGGCCTGGCGGTTTCCAATGCTTTTGGAAACCTGGACCAATGGTCCGTGCGCCGGAATGAATTAATGGAAATACAAAGCGCCCTGACCGCGGCCTTGAATTCCGACGCCATGATTATGGAGAGTTATCGGCCGCAAATTGGGCAGACGATTACCGTGACCCGCGGTAAGGGCGATAAAATCACCTTCGAGCTGCAGCGCGTGGACCCGAAGGCCCTGTATGGGGAACAATCATTCGCCAACGGCGCCCGGATCGGCTTGTCCATTCCGGGGGGCGACATTCTCTTGGCGGAAAAATTTCAGCGGCTCGGCACCGAGGAGTCCTCTGATGTTTGTCTGGCCAAGGGATTGCTCGTCTGCGATGCGGGGCAGTTTGGCCGGGCGGCTGAACTGTTCAGCAAAGTCAAAGCCCCTTTGGGCCCAGCCTTGGTGAAGGTCGCCGGTGGGGTGGAAGCCCGTCGGATGGATGAACTTGCCGCCGGAGCCGCCGTGCGGTTGCTGAAACAATTGGGGATAAATGTTGCGGATCTGGATGAGTCCACGGGGGCGACGATTCGGAATTTGGATGAACTCCGTTGGCAGGACGGAGTCCGTCAACTGGCCAAATACCAGGAGATGTACGGAAACAGCACGGTCGGTCGCAAGTTTTTCGCCCTATGGGAGGCCGCGCGACAGGCACGCTCATCTCCTCCGCTTGCAACTCCGCCGGCCGACGAACCCCCGCAGGCGGAACCTGCTCCGGTAGCCGGTGCGCCGGTTGATTGGGAGCGGGTCCAACGTTCTTTGTTAGACCGCAACCCCGGGTTGAGGCCGGAATCCATCCAGATGGAATCCGATGACCATAACCGTCCGGTCCGGCTCGCGATCCGGTCCTCGGAAATCCAGGATGCCGGTTCGTTGGAAAACTGCGATTCGATCCAGGAATTGACGCTCAGTCCGGCGGACGACAATGATGCCTGGTATCGGGATAAAATTGCCGGGTTGTGCAGTCTGGTTCCCTTGCGCAAAATGCCCCTGCGAAAATTGAATGTGGCCTATACGTTGATTGACGATTTGAAGCCGCTGGCCAACAGCCGACTGGTCGTGCTCAATTTGCGCAAAACCGGAGTTTCCGATTTGGGCCCCCTGTTGAATTGTCCCATCGAAGAAATCCTGTTGAGCGGGACGGAGGTCAAATCATTGACGGCCTTGCGGACCAAGAATTTGCGACGGCTGGAAATCAACGGACTGAAGATCAATGATCTGTCACCGATTTCGGGCAAGCAACTGAAAATTTTGGATGCCGCTCAAACCGGGATCCGGGATTTGAATCCCTTGCGGGGGATGCCGCTGGTTCGTTTAAACCTCGAGGAAATCAGCGCATTTGATTTTTCGGTCCTCAAAACATTGACCCAACTTGAGGATTTAAATTTGGCCGGAACGCAATTCAAGGATTTGTCGTTATGCCGGCAGTTGCCGCTTCGCTCGCTGCGCATTGCGCGAACCAAAATCAATGATTTGACCCCGCTGAAAGATCTGAATTTGAAGGCGTTGGACATCGCCGAAACGCCGGTTCGGGATTTGGAGCCCCTTCGCCTTCTGTCGCTGGAGCGGCTGGTTCTTTCGGGTTCAAAAGTGTCCTCCCTGGTGCCCCTGCAAAAAATGAAGTTGCGCCATTTGGAACTGGCCCGGACTTCCGTCCGCTCGCTCGATCCGTTGCTGGGCCAGCCTCTCGACTATCTGGATTTATCCCAAACGGACATTTCCGATTTGAGCGTGCTGAAGAAAATGCCATTGAAACGGTTGTTTTTCAATCCCAAGAGTGTTCGGGACTACGACTTCCTGAAGCGCCATCCGACGCTGGAGGAGATTTGGGTGGATGGCGAGGTTCCCCAGTCGCTGAATCATACGCTGGATACCATCCCTTATCTGCGAAACGTGAATAACGATAAATGGCGGAATTGATGGGCCGGTAGATTGGGGAGGGGAATAAGGTGGGGTGGGCGACGGGACTCGAACCCGCGACTACCAGAACCACAATCTGGTGTTCTACCACTGAACTACGCCCACCATCCTCTTCAAGAGCGGTTAACTATAACCCTAAAAAGTTGGCATTCAAGCAGAAAATTTAGGTCAGTTCCAAGGGATGACCGAGACCATTACGCCCGTGAAGTGCGCGGCGCTTCCGGCGAGGACGAAGAGATGCCAGATGGCGTGGGCATATCGGCGGGGGAGCACATAAAATCCAACTCCCAGCGTGTAACAGAGTCCCCCGATGACCAGCCAGATCAGCCCCGCCCGCGATAGGGCCTGGACGAGGGGGCGGAGGGCAATGAGGGCCATCCAGCCGAGCGCCAGGTAGAGGGCCAGCGAAAGGCCTTTGAATCGCCCGGCGAAGAATACCTTGAAAATTACCCCACCCAGTGCGACCCCCCAGATGACGCCGAACAGGGACCACCCCCACGGGCCGCGCAGGGGCACCAGGAGAAACGGGGTATAGGTGCCGGCGATCAGCAGGTAGATCGAGGCATGATCGATGGCTTTGAAGATCTTTTTCAACCGCTCCCCGGGCAGGGCATGATAGAGGGTTGAAGCGAGATAAAGCAGGACCAGCGTGACGCCATAGATGACACAACTGACAACATGCCAGGCCGTTCCTCGCAGGGCGGCGAAGACCGTGATGACCGACAGGGCCCCCAAGCTGAGAACGACACCGAGTCCATGACTGATGCTATTGGCGATTTCCTCGCCGCGGGTGTATTTGGGGGTTAAATTATTCATCGATCAGAGTTTCAATGGGCGGCCGGGGGGCGGATGTCGGGTAATGGGTTGCAGACCCGTTGTGGCGGGTGTAACTCCAGCGTCCGAGGGTGCCGAGGAATAAAAGCAATAGGATCAGACCCAACGCCTGTTGTTCACCGGTGGTTAGAAAAAACCAGGAACGGGCCAATCCCTTGAAATGGTTCAACATGGCAAACTCCCCGCCGGTGCCCCCCCGCTTCGACCTTACCCCACGGCGATATTAATCAGTTTATCCGGAACCACGATGGCTTTCCGGACAGTTTTGCCTTCAATGAATTTTTGAACGGTGGGTTCGGCCAGGGCGATCTCTCGAAGGGCTTCCTGGCTTAGGCCGGCGTCGACCTCGAGCCGACCGCGGACCTTGCCGTTGACCTGGATGACGATCTCGACCCGCGAACGAACCAGGGCGGTGGGGTCGTGCTGGGGCCAGGACGTTTTCAGGATGCTCCCGGCCGGATGACCCAATTCCATCCATAATTCCTCGGCCACGTGCGGGGCGAAGGGGGAGAGGAGCAGGACGACGGTTTCGATGGCTTCCCGGTAGACGGCGCCCCGCTGGGGCCGGTCTGCGGCCAGAGGGAAGCCATCGAGGGCATTGACCAGTTCCATGATGAACGCAATGGCCGTGTTGAAATGAAAATCACTGTCCATGCTTTCGGTGACATGGCAGATGGTTTCATGGATCCGACGATGGAGATTGCGTTCGATGTCATCCATGGCCTGGGGGTCGCAGGCGATTCCTTGGGCAGCATCCAGATTCGGGTGGGTTTCGCACACCCGGCGCCACAAGCGGCGGAGAAAGCGGGAGGCGCCCTCAATCCCCTGATCGTTCCACTCGGCGTCCCGTTCCGGCGGGCCGATGAACAGGGTATACAGCCGGACCGTATCGGCTCCGTAATCACTGATCAACTCGTCCGGACTCACGACATTGCCCTTGGATTTGGACATTTTATAGAGCTGTCCATCCTTTTCGCTACGCTTGCAGATCATGCCCTGGGTGAAGAGGTGGGCGAAGGGTTCATTGAAATGGATCAGGCCGAGGTCATGAATCGCCTTGGTGAAGAAGCGGGCATAGAGCAAATGGAGGATCGCATGCTCGATGCCGCCGATATATTGGTCAACGGGCAACCAGCGGTCACAGAGTTTGGTGTTGACGGCCTGCTGGTCATCCCGGGCATTCAGATAGCGCAGAAAATACCAACTCGAGTCGACAAAGGTATCCATCGTGTCGCTTTCGCGACGGGCCGGTTTGCCGCACTTCGGGCAGGGCGTGTTCATAAAGGCATCGCACCGTTTCAGCGGCGACTCGCCGGTCGGCCGGAATTCAACGTCGTCGGGGAGCAGGACCGGCAGATCTTTTTCGGGAACGGGAACGATGCCGCAATCCGGACAGTAAACGATGGGAATGGGGGCGCCCCAATACCGTTGGCGGCTGATCAGCCAGTCGCGCAGACGGAAATTGACGGTGGCTTTTCCGAACCCTTTTTCCTCCGCAAAGCGGGCCATCGAGGCACGGGCTTCGACGCTGGTTTGACCGGAGAAGTGCGCGGAATTGACGAGAACCCCATCTTCGGTCCAGGCTTCTTTCAAGGTTTCGAGCACCAGATTCTGCTCGGGATTTTGAATGGAGAGCCGGATGGGCAGGTGGTACTTGCGGGCAAAAGCCCAGTCGCGGGTGTCATGGGCAGGCACGGCCATAACGGCGCCCGTACCATAGCCGGTCAATACATAATCCCCAACCCAGAGGGGAATGGTCTCCCCTGTGTAGGGATTGATGACTTTACGGCCGGTGAACACGCCGTTTTTCTCCAGTGTATCGCCGGAGCGTTCGATGGCGGTCAAGCGGCCGGACTTTTCGGTGAAAGCGGCAACGGCCGGGGCTTCGGGCAAACCTTTGACGAGCGCCGGCAGGGCTTCATATTCTGGAGCGACGACCATGTAGGTACAGCCGAAAATGGTATCGACCCGCGTGGTGTAACAGGTGATGGCCGGATGGGGGTCCGGCTGTCCATCGGCCCGGGGGACCAGGCGGAATTCGACCTGGGCGCCTTCACTGCGTCCAATCCAGTTGCGTTGCATGGTTTTAACGCGTTCAGGCCAACCCGGGAGCTGATCGAGGTCGTCGAGCAGGCGCTGGGCGTAACGGGTGATGCGGAAAAACCACTGGTCGAGTTTCTTTTCGGTGACCTGTGTTTCGCAGCGCCAGCATTGTCCGTCGATGACTTGTTCATTGGCCAGGACGGCATTGCAGGACGGACACCAGTTGACCGGAGCATGTGATTTATAGGCCAGGCCGGACCGATAGAATTGCAGGAAGAACCACTGGGTCCAGCGGTAGTAGTCGGGCAGGCAGGCGGTGACTTCCCGGCGCCAGTCATAGCAGATGCCCCACCGGGCGAGCTGGCGTTTCATGGTGGCGATATTGTTGAGCGTGGTCGCCCGGGGATGGGTTCCGGTTTTGATCGCGGCGTTTTCGGCGGGGAGCCCGAAAGCGTCCCATCCCATGGGGGTCAGGGTCTCGAATCCGCACATTTTCTTATAACGTGCCACGGCATCGCCGATGATGTAGTTGCGGCCATGTCCGACATGCAGAGCGGCCGAGGGATAGGGGAACATCATCAGGCAGTAAAATTTGCGCGAGGCCTTCTCGACATCGGTTTCAAACAAACCTTGGTCGCGCCAGAAGGTTTGCCATTTCGCTTCAATTTCCGAAAAGGGATATTTTTCGTTCATACGTCCGCCTTGTAAATGCCAGTTCGCCGTTGGGTAAGCTGACTTCTATAGCATTTATCCAGGGAGGGACGCCACACGAAAATAGTTCCAACTCAGGGCAACCGCCGCCTTCTGCTCTTTCAGAGAGTGGAATGCCTGTTGGGTTTGAAGAAGGGGAGGTGTTCACGAACCGGATGCGAGCTGTCATTTTGGGGTCTCCTCACTTTTTCCCGCGCACCAGGAGGACCGGCGAGGGGGAGTGTTGTATGACGTTTTTTGCGTAGCGGAATGGAGGCGGACAATTATTTTTGCGACGGATGCGTTCTTTTGCTACATTACCACAGAAGTAAAATGCGGGGTTCCGAAATAGGGCTTTTCCCGTTGGATTGAGCCCGGAGGTTGCCATGTTAGAGATGATATTGTCAGCGTGGAAATTGGGTGGGATGGAAATCAAGAATCGAGTGGTCATGGCTCCCATGACCCGCAGCCGCTGTCCTGGTAACACACCCGGTTGCAGTGTAGGCGAGTATTATTCGCAGCGGGTCGAGGCGGGGCTGATCATTACCGAGGGGACGTCTCCGTCGCCCAATGGGTTGGGTTATGCGCGGATTCCCGGACTTTTCACTCCGGGTCAGGTTCAGGACTGGCGAAAAGTAACGGATGCCGTTCACCTGGCGGGCGGGCGGATTTTTGTGCAACTCATGCACACGGGACGTGTCTCTCATTCGCTCAACCTGCCCTTGGGAAGCCGTATCCTGGCGCCTTCTCCAGTTGCCCTTTCTGGCAAAGTCTGGACCGATATCCAGGGCGAACAGCCCTATTCGGTGCCGGAAGAGATGTCTGAAGCTGACATTCAGGGAACCATCGCCGAGTATGTCCGATCGGCAGAGCTGGCCATGGAGGCCGGTTTCGATGGGGTCGAACTGCACGGGGCCAATGGCTATTTGATCAACCAGTTCCTCAATACGGCATCCAATCAGCGCACGGACGGGTGGGGTGGCGGTATCGAAAACCGTATGCGTTTCGCGATCGAGATCGCCCGCCAGTCCGCGGCCAGGATTGGCAGGGAACGGGTGGGTATTCGACTTTCGCCATACGGCATATTCAATGAAATGGCAGTCGATCCGACGATGGAAGACACGTTTACGCGGCTGGCTGCCGAGATGGACCGCATCGGACTCGTTTACCTCCACTTGGTCGACCATAGTTCAATGGGGGCGCCGGAAGTGCCCCCCAGTATCAAGCAAAAAATCCGTGCGGCCTTTAAAGGCGCACTCATTCTATCTGGTGGATACGATGCCGTCCGGGCCGAAGCGGATTTGGTTGCGAGGAAAGGGGATCTGATTGCCTTCGGTCGGCCGTTCATCTCCAATCCGAGACTCGTAACCAAACTGAAGAACGGATCTGTTCTGTTACCGGCCGATCAGACGACCTTCTACAGCCCTGGCGAGAAGGGCTACACCGACTATCCGGTATGATGCCAGCGTGGCTGTCCCGCATACGGGAGAACCCTGTTTTTGCCGGATCATATTTTTCTTCACATGGCAGATTGACTTTAATCGAATTTTAAGTATATTTACCCCGCTTTTATTCGACGGATTCCGCGATAGCTCAGTTGGTAGAGTCCCGCCATGGCGGGATTAACCACCGAGGTGAAAGCGGACGGAATATTGGAAGCAGATTCCGCGATAGCTCAGTTGGTAGAGTCCCGCCATGGCGGGATTAACCACCGAGGTGAAAGCGGACGGAATATTGGAAGCAGATTCCGCGATAGCTCAGTTGGT
>CAIJXV010000109.1 GCA_903824675.1 uncultured bacterium | reverse complement strand
GACGGCAACATCCAGCAGGTCCTTGCTGATAATCGAGTGCCAGAATGCAAATTGCTCCGGCCTGGGAAGGTTGTCAAACTCCACTACCGCATAACGGAAAGCCGCGACAGCGGCGTCACACCGGAAGGATAACTTCCCATTGCCGGGCGAATCTGCCCCGGTGGTTTTGGCATAGTGCAATATGAAAGCTTTTCCGTTCAATGGTCGCCAGCGTCTCGAAAAAAATCGAATAGACCGCCCCCATCGCCGGCGGTATAGTGAACTCATTAGAGATAGGATTTTTGGGCGGGATTTTTGACAATCACAGACTGGATATCAGGATGCTTTGCGCATCCGGTCGCCCAGACCCATGAGAAGTCCGGAAACAGCAATATCTTCGTCCAAATCATCCCAGTGTAATCCGGTTCCGCCGCCACTTATCGTGTACTGATCGCGCTGGGAAGGAGTCGCCTTAAGAAGGCGCGGGAAATACGCCAAAGGAACACCCAGTTGTCGACCATCCGCCAGGTCTACCCATAACGTGTCCCGATCGAAGTGAAGCCGAATGGCCACGGGTTCAGCTAGCAAAGTGTTCATTCCAAAACCTCCGAATCTCATCTGTGTGTCTGACGGCTACGTCCAGTAGCTCCCCCAATTCATGCGCGGACAAGCCGTAGGATTCTGCGACTTCCGGAATGGGCTCAAGCCAAAACTTGGCAACCACATCGCCCCGGCGCACATGAATATGCAAGGGTTCTCGTGGCGCACCTTCATTCGAGTAAAAGAAAAACCGATATCCCTCGAATCTGAACACAACAGGCATGTCCTAATAATATGGATCGTGCTTCTGTCTGTCTATCTTATTTTGGCCTTATCAGATAAAATGGCAGTGAAACCGACCCAGAGCGCCCAAAATTTCACCTTTATTTCACCTAAATGCCTTTTAATCAATTCTTCGATATGCGTAACATATTGATAATAATTATGATGTGTATAAATAAAATCAGCAGAATAGGGAGTCCCCCCCTCTCCGCCATTCGACGCGCCCATTGTAGTGGGCTTGCTCATGGCAGGCCACCCGCAGAGTGGGCGCGGCGAATGCCCTGAGCAAAAGAGCAGAGCGACTGCGTCGATGGGCTTTCCATTCATGCTTTGGTTTGTCTCTAAATCCTCGTAGTGGCAACGATGCGTTTTTTTGATTTCCCGCCTTTTCCCGACAAATTTCACCTTTATTTCACCTCGGAGGCGTTTTGGCTATTTCGATGCGCCTCCGCCGGATGAGTTTTCAGACAATGGGAAAACCAGACAGATTTCAGAAACGAGGACGATAATTGCAATATCCAGCCCCAAATTTAGGATGCCCATTTCAGAGCGAGTTTCTTGCCTGAATGGGCACACTCCCGAAGATACAGGTTGATCAGATTCTGGTATGGCACGCCAGTCTCCTTTGCCAGGGCTTTAAAATAATCGATAACATCCGTCCCCAGACGCATGGTGACCTGTTTTCGAAAATACTTGGCATAAGGATTTCGAACCGAATCCGAGAAATCATATTCCTTTTTCATAGTCCCTCCCATACTGCTGATGTTCGTTACGGGTTGCTTTACGAGCCGAAATAAGCCTGATCACTTGATCCCCTTGCCGATAAACATGACAGACAACCAGAATACGAAGCACAGAACTGAATCCGAGGAGGATAAACCGGTCTTCTTCCTTCGAATGTTCGGGATCGTGCTTCAATCGAGCCTTTTCATCGGCAAAGACGGATGTCGCCTCCTCAAAAGAAACGCCATGTTTACGCAGATTGGCCTTTGCCTTATCTGCATCCCATGTGAATCTCATTCCATTCATAATGCTATCGTATTGCTAATATCATTATTATTCAAGCCATTATTTCCGGAAGATCCTCAGGGTTCATCTGTAATTATTAAGTCTATCGCCCAACTATCGTCTCAACCCTGACCATCGGGCTTGCCTGGCAAAACTCCATCAAGCCGGCTAATGGCCGCTCAGCGTTCAGGTGTCAAACCCACACGATCGGCCACAGCGAACCAGCCGGCAGGCTCAGCCGATTATGCCTTCAAGCCAGCCGACGGCAGCCGTGAATGGCCACAGGAGGGTTGTGAGTACTTTGGCGGGCCGACCCCCGAAGTTTCCGTTCAGACTGGAAAGTTGCCGGCGTCCCCTGCGGGCAGGGCTCCCTCAATTCCCCAACGCGGACACTATCGCGCCAGACCATCCCCGCTGAACCTTCCAAGCGATCGAATTGCCTGCAACGCTTCGGACATACCAGCAAACATCAATAAATGCGCGGCCTGTGCGTAAGCAGACGCCGTGTCACCGGCGTAGCGAGGGGGAGTGGCGTCTCAGGTATTGCAGAGGGCAATGAATGCCTCTGCCGTGTCTGGAGGACGTTGTTCTGAGCCGAGCAACGCGTGATGCGACCCCACAAAGGCCGCCATATCTCTCAATGTGTCATCGGCTACATCCTGCTCCACAGCTAGTCCGGCAACAACGGATCCATCCCTGGTATAGAAGAGCATCGCCTGCCTCGACGACGCGGGGTCAGCATCGTTCCAATAGATCGCATACCCTTCAATCAATCTGAATCTTTTTTTCAATAGCTGGAGAGCCCTTCATTTTGTATGATTATGAATATCGTAATGCTCATTTGAAATTCACACGGAGAGGACGGCGCAACAATGAACTTCATGCATAGGATCGTGAATCCGACGGCTGGTAATCTAGTGAAGTCGGCCGGCCTGGGTGCTGTGATTGCCGCTCTATTGTGCTGCGGGTGTGCCCATCTGGGAAAACCCCGGCCTGAACCCATCACGGTTCCTCAGATCGTCGAAATGTGTAAAGCCGGCATCCCTGCGGATGACATCATTCAGAAGATGAAGACGTCGGGCACGGTCTACCGGCTCCAGGCGAGCCAGTTGGCCGAACTGAAGGCGGACGGAGTGCCCGATGCGGTGATCAATTATATGCAACAGACCTATCTGGATGCCGCCGCGCGCGACGCGGCCTTCCATGAATGGAGCCATCGGAACCGTTTTGATAATGACGGGTACGGCGGAGGGCCTTATGGTCGGCCCTATGACCGGATTTATATCATCCGGGAACAGACCCAACCGCTTCCTTCCGGATCAGGAAAACATTAAACCCTTATTTCCCCAAAACCTCGGCGCAGGCTTCTTCCAAAACCGCGATGCCCTCTTCCAAGGCCTCACGGGGGATGGTCAGCGGCGGTGCAATTTTGACGCAAGCGCCTCCAACTCCCACCGGCGCAAACATCAATAAACCTTTCTGGAAACATTTCTCGTTGATCATCGTCGCCGTGTCGGCATCCGGATCCTTCGTCCCCGGCTTGACCATCAACATCCCCGCCACCAAGCCTTTGCAGGGAACAAATCCGATGTTCTTCGGATACTTGGCCTTCAAGCCTTCCAACGCTTTCTTCAAAAGGGGCTCCAGGGCGGCGGCCTTCTCGGTCAATTTCTCATCATCCAAGACCTGAAGATTTGCAATCGCCGACGCCACCGGCAACGGGCTCGCCGAATGGGTGCTGGTCATCGATCCCGGAGGATACAGATCCATGATGTCACTGCGCCCGATCACCGCCGCGATCGGCAGACTGGAGGATAACCCTTTACCACAGGTGATCAGATCCGGCTTGATCCCGTAATGCTGGAAGCAGAAGAATTTCCCGGTTCGGCCGAAACCGGACTGGACCTCGTCGGTGATCAAAACCACATCATGTTTGCGGCACCAGGCTTCCAATGCCTGGGCATACTCGACGGGCATGAAATTCGGCCCCGCGCCTTGGTAGGATTCAAACATGACCCCGCAAACCTGGTCGGGAGTCACTCCCTGCTTCGCCAAGGTCTTCTCGAACACTTCAAACCGGTTGTCTTCCGTGCGGAACCCGTCGGGAAAGGGAACCTGGACAAAACCGGGCGCCTGCTCGGTGATCCATTCCTTGAGCGCCGGATTCCCCCCCGCCATCTGCACGCCCATCGTCCGCCCATGGAAACCGGTCTCGAACGACACAAAGACGTATTTCCGCTTGCCGTGTTTACGGGTTCCATAGGTCCGGGCCAGCTTGATGGCGTTTTCGCACGCTTCACTGCCGGTGGTCAGCAGAAAAACCTTATACGTCCCGTCGGGGGATTTCTTGGCCAGACGTTCGCACAATTCGGCGCGACCTTCATGGGGAAAAACATAGGTGGCCAGGAGTTTCTGATCCAGCATAGCCTGAACGGCGGCGCAAATCCGGGGATGGGCATGACCGGAATTCGTAATCAATACCCCGCTGGACCAATCCAGCCACTTATTGCCCCACTTGTCGTAAACATTAATCCCCTCCGCCTTATGCCAGATGATCGGCGGCTGACCGGACATGCTCACGGGCTCATACTTGTTCAACCGGTCAAAAATCGCCAGGGACTCGGGAACGGGAATTTTCGTTACAATTTTCCGGTACTTCGTTTCGACAGGTTTCACGCTCACCGGGGTCAGGTTATACTTGTGTGCCATGCTGAATCGCTCGCTTTCCGTGTTAAAGACAACCTAAATTTATCCCGCAAATCACTCTTTGTTTCAAGCCCAAAAAATAGCCCCAAAAAACAAATTTGTCGTGGAGCGTTCAAAAGCGGACAGTTGGCCCTCCTCATGGAGATCGGCTTGAGAACAGGACCACCGGGCGTTTCTCCTTGTCCGGTCGTTCCTTGAGGATTGAGACTGTGCCGTCAAGATCGGCGTTCACCGCAACCCCCGCGGCCATCCTTCGGCAAACTCAGGGCAGGTCGGCCGCAGCTACAGCATGAGTGAAATGCTGGATTAATGCTCTTTGTCCGCAACGAAACGCGTGGACCCACTCCAGTCTGCACCGGGCGCCAAGCTAACGGGTTTATCGATATTCCCCGTCTCGACACAGACCATCTTTCGGTAGTCTTCATCCCCGAAATCTTCCAGCCGCTTCGATTTGTCGATCCAGGGGTTCCAGACGACGGCATCAACCATCCCGGTCTTTTCGATCCCTACCCGGCGCCGCTCCGCCTCGTCAATCACCGCCAACCGATTCGGCGCGGCAACGTAAACCCGATCCACCTCCTCCGCAAAACGAATCTGGGCCCGTGATTCAACTTCCCGCCGATCCGCCCGGAGTGAATCCACCAGCGTAACCCCCTGGAGCCCCTCCACGGCCGCACGGCCAATGTCGGCCACCCGGAAATAGGTATGCAAGGCGCAGGTGAATGACCATCGGTCATTCCCCCGGTTAAGGACACCCCAGGTCAGGGTCAGCGTCGTGGGTTCGAGTTCCAGGAGCAGTCGTGCCCGAAAGGCCGGCGCCCCTGTGGCCCGGGTGCCAGCCGAATCTTCCAGTTGAAAGGTGAGCGTTACCGCACCCGTGGCGGTTTCGGTTGAAGCTACCGGCGTCCAGGAGAGAACTCGTGCGAACCCATGTTTGGGCAGGGGTCCGTCACCAAATTGGGGAAAGACCACCGGGATTCCCCCGCGAATCGGCCGGTCTGCACGAAAATGGGATTGGGGGCTGAGAAAAAATTGCTCAACACCTGCGGCTGTCCGCCAGGAGGTGATATGTGCCCCGTGCCGATAGATCTCAACCCGGGCTCCCGAGGGATGAGTCAAAATCAGTTTCATCAAACCGTTGTTACCGGGTTCTTCCGCGACCCGCCCCGGAATCGAGAGTTTTTGGGGAATCTTAGCATCCATCATGGAATCCTTTCTTTTATTCATTCGTCTGCGGCACCGAACGCACTGTGGCCTCAAATCGCCCGTTGCCGGATCACAATTTCCTCACCTGTCCGCGGCTCGCGAATGACTACGAGAAATCCCAGTGCGGCACACAAACTCAAAACCACCCCCCCGGTAAAAACGGCAGTGTAACCCGCCGCGCCATAGACATCCACCAGGCGTCCCCCCAATGGGGCCGTGATAAGATTTAACGGCATCACCAACAGGGACGAAGCCGCGATAATGGTGGTGGTTTTATTGCCCGGCATCAATTCGTTACCCAAGTTGGCCAGAACCAGGCTGGTCAGATTCATACTGCTGATAATCAGGGCATACGCGATTAATAAAGCCCAAACCGAATGGGGAAACAGGATCGGGGCCAGAAAGGCGATGCCCAGGTTGAGGGCGGCAATCACGGCGATCAGCCGGAATCCGAACCGATCGGCCAGAAGGGTAATCGCCATTCCCAGAAAAAAAGCACCTGCGTAATAAGCCGCTGTGAATTTATTGGTGTCGACCACCGTCATGCCCAACACGTCGCGACCATAGCCCAGCAGAAGCGGGGCGAGGCTATGGCCCATCGTCAGCAACGCCAGGAACACGATGAACACTCGGAAGGTGAAATGGCTCAACAAACCCCGGACGGGCCCGATCGCCGCATTGAAGGCCGATGCGGTGCTTGGGACGAGAGGCGGCTCAACGGAGACCGGCCCGGAATCACGAAATCCCCACAAGCTCTGACAGGATAATCCCATGAGCAAGGGGCCGACAATGAAACACCAGTGGAAATTATGCGGGGCGTCCCAACCGGCCATCAGATGTTGGGCCAGGAAAAGACCGGCGATACCGAACAATCCCGCGCCCAGACTGCGGAGCGAAGCCAGCCGACCCCGCCAACCCATCGGGGTATTTTCCAAGACCATCTCGGCATAGGCCGGCACCGAAAGCTGGATCGTGATCGCCACACAGATAAAGGCCAGCGCCATCAGGACAACCCACACGCCTTTCGGCACCAGGGTCCATCCCGCCAGACCCAGGAGACCGAATAGAAACAGGGTCAATGGATAGATGAACCAGGAAACCATCAGGAGCCGCCGCCGATTCAGTCCGCCGAGCAGGGGCCCGCTCCATAATTGCAAAACCACCAGAAAGGTCAGACTGACGGTGATGAACTGCAGAACGGTTTTGGACACGCCCAGGAAGAGCAGGTAAGCGGGAACCACGGTGTAAATATTGCAGGCCGGAGAACCCAGACTCCAAACGGCATCAAAGCCCACCACCGCTGCTGCATTCCGGCGAAAGTTACGTGATACCGATTCTGTTCGATCCATCCGCGCACCCTACTCCTGACAAAACCTTAAGGAGACCAAATCGAACTCGCCCGCTCCTGGCAACACACCTCCAGGCGAATTCGGTCCAGTCCCCGGGACTTCAAATGGGCCGCCACCGTCGACAAGGCCAGGGCGGGCTGATTGCATTCCGAACTCAAATGGGCCAGATAAACCACCTCCAGCGTATCGCCGGCCACATGGGCGATCAACTCCGCCGCGTGCTGGTTGGATAAATGACCTTGCCGCCCCTGGATCCGTTGGATCAGCGGCCAGGGTCGTTTGGAGTTCTTCAGCAGATTTTCATCGTGATTTGCCTCCAACACCAACACCCGGCACCGCGTCAAACGCTGGCGGATAACTTCGGTCGCCATCCCCATGTCGGTCACGAGGCCGAGGCGCATTTCGCCATGATTGACCACAAATCCCACCGGATCGGTGGCATCATGGGAAACGGTAAAAGGTTCCAAGCGCAGGGCCCCGATCTGAAAAGCGGAACCGGTGGCAAATACCGTCCACTTCAACCCGACATGGTCGGGATTGCGGGCCACCCCGTCCACCGTCCCGGAATTGGCATACAATGCCCACCCATACTTGCGATGCAGAACCTTCAACCCCCCGGTATGATCCGAATGCTCATGGGTCAGGCAGACCGCGCTAATCGACTGGGGTAGAACGCCAATCCCTTCGAGTCGACGGGTCAATTCCCGGGCACTTAATCCGGCATCGATCAAAATCGCCGTACCGCCCGCCGACACATAGGTGCTGTTTCCGGAACTCCCGCTGGCCAAAACACAAACCGTCATACTCATGGATTATCCTTGATCTCCCCCCCACCGATTCATAACAATGCAAACGTAACACAAGCCGAGCGGATATGCCAAACCAATCCATAACTTTGACTCAGGATCAGCGCCTCAGCCTGGTACTGGCACCCCAGTTACGCCAGTCCCTCGAAATGCTTCAGGCGCCGATTCTGGAACTTAAAACCATGCTCCGCGCGGAGTTGGACCGTAACCCCGTGCTGGAAGAAATTCCCACCGATATCACCTCCACCCCTGAGTCGGCGTCCGAAATCCTTCCTGAACCCGAAAAAGACGAGCATGAACGCATGGATTTCCGCAAGGAGTTCGACATCCTCGCCCGTCTGGACGACGAATGGAAAGATTATTTTTTTCAGCAAAATGATGCCCGGCCGTATACGTCCGATGATGCCGAACGACGCCAGTACTTTTTCGATTCGATCGCCCAAAACGCCTCGCTCCAGGAACACCTGCTACATCAGTTATCCCTGTCTGAACTCGATACCCACGACCGTAAAATGGGCGAACTGCTGATCGGCAACATCAACGATGACGGCTTTCTAACCGGCCCGCTGGAGGAGCTCGCCCCTACGGCGGACGCCGATCCCGACCACATTGCGACCATCCTGCAGGTGATTCAGGATTTCGATCCGCCCGGCGTGGGCGCCCGCGACCTCAAGGAGTGCCTCACCCTCCAACTCCAACGGCTGGGATTGGCGGATTCGATTGCCACCCGGGTGGTTGCCGGGCACCTGGAACGGCTGGCCGCAAAAAAATTCGCCGACATCGCCCGCCTCCTCAAAATCTCCCCCGAGGAAGTCCGCCAGGCGGCCAACCTGATCGGCACCTTGAATCCCCGCCCGGGCCAGGCGTACAGCAGTGAATCCTCCCCCTACATCACCCCCGAAGTCATCGTGCGCAAGGTCGAGGGCGAATATGTGGTTATTCTGAATGACGACCAACTCCCCCACCTGCGCATCAGCAAACAATATCGAAGCCTGATGGGCGACGAGTCGACCTCGGACGAAGTCAAAAAATACATCGTCGAAAAAATCCGGGCAGGCGTGTTCCTCATGAAAAGCATCGGCCAACGCCAGCAGACGATCTTTCGGATCGCCAGCGAAATCGTCCGGGTCCAACGCGCCTTTTTCGAACACGGGATCGCGCACCTTAAACCGTTGGTCATGTCCGAAGTCGCCCAGGCCGTCGGTTTGCACGAAACCACGGTCAGCCGCGCCGCTTCGGGCAAACATATGCAAACGCCGCGGGGGGTTTTTGAAATCAAGTTTTTCTTCACCCCGGGTCTTAAAACAACGGATGGCTCGGTGCTTTCCAACCTGAGCGTCAAAGATCTCATCTCGTCCCTGATCAAGGCTGAAAACCCGGCCCATCCTCTCGCCGATCAGGATATTTATGAGTCATTGACCGCCAAGGGCATCCATATTGCACGCCGTACGGTCGCCAAATATCGCATCGCCCTGCGAATCCCTCCCTCCCATCTGCGAAAAACCGGCTAGTCCAAATATCCCGGGAAATGCCCGTTTGGAAACAGATGCGTCTTAACGGCCTTTGGGCGCGCATTTCAAACTCAAAGCGAACCTGGCTTTTGTGTCCCGATGATTCTCCAGTCTCACCCACATTGAAAGGAGGACTCCCTCACCCTCGCCGCAGAAATCATTGCACCACATAGAAAGATATCGAGTAGTGGTGCCCTGGTTGTAGGCCATCAGGGAGCCGTCTTCGGCTCGGACTGCGGAGTGATGTTGAATTACAATGTCCTGATCTGCAGCGATCCGAGTATTTCACACCTCAACACTGGATCGGAAATCCATGCGGATTTCACCAGGGGCGTCAACGGCTGCGGATGCCAACTTACCCATCGCGCTCACGACCGCCACGACGACCCTCATGAGCAATGAGCAGTTAGTGTTCAGTTTGTCCATCGGCCAACCTAGGGGTGATCGTTACCCCATTCAACTGAGACCGTCAGGGTGGGCGCAAAAATCATTGATGTCACTCTCCGGGAGGCATCAATCAATATCGTGCTATTCCCGAATCCCCGCCTGGGTATTGGGGAACCAATGCTCTGTCCGCAGGCAGATCTTGACCAGCCACAACATCACCGGCACCTCTATCAGTACCCCCACCACGGTCGCCAAGGCCGCACCCGAGGACAAGCCAAAGAGCATCGTCGCGGTCGCAATCGCCACCTCGAAATGATTCGAGGCGCCAATCATGGCCGCCGGAGCCGCATCGCGATAGGGCAACTTCAGCAGCTTCGCCCACCCATAGCCCAACCAGAAAATCAGCATCGTCTGTAGAAACAGCGGGATGGCGATCCAGAGGATGGTCAAAGGATTCCCCAAAATGGTCTCGCCCTTAAAACTGAACAAGAGCACCAATGTTGTCAACAAGGCCAGAATCGTAATCGGCGTCAAGATATGCAGGAATTTCTCCGTGAACCATGTTTCCCCTTTGGCTGCGATAATCCATTTTCGCGACAAATAACCTGCACCCAGCGGCAGTGCCACATAAATCACGATGGACAACAGTAAGGCCTGCCACGGAACCGGAAGCCGCCCCACCCCTAAAAGGAATCCACCCAACACACCATAAAGCAATAACATGGAGAGCGAATTGATCGCTACCATGATGAGCGTCAACCCGTCATTGCCCCGCGCCAGATAGCCCCATACCAATACCATCGCCGTACAGGGCGCGATGCCGAGCAAAATGCAGCCGGCAAAGTAACTTCGCCACAATGGAACTTGCAGCATTTTGACGCCGTCCTGCAGCACCACCGTTCCCGCCCCATGCGTGGCCCCCACGGCCAAGTCGAGTCCAAACGGCATTTTGACCAGGTCTGTTGCCTCCACCCCAATTAAGTTCCGAAACAGAACCCCCAAAAATAGTAAGGCGATGCCATACATCGTGAACGGCTTGATCGCCCAATTGACAAACAAGGTCAACCAGACGGGTTTCCCGCTTTTGCCGGCCTTCACCACCGACGCAAAGTCAATCTTCACCATAATGGGATACATCATAAAAAAAAGGCAGATCGCAATCGGAATCGATACCACCGGGGCTCCATTCACGAATACGGACATTCCATCGAGATACTTCGCCATCCCCGGCGCGACCTTGCCCAAGAGAATTCCGCCCACAATACACAAGGCCACCCACACGGTCAGATAACGCTCGAAAACATTGGTCAATTTCCGTTCGGCAACCGCGCTCATACTTATTCTCCAATCCTATTTTTCCTATCCCAGGTGGGGATTCGTCCACACCACTTAACGGCGGCAGGGCCATCCCGGAGGTCTGGCCTTACTTCAACCATTCCCCACGTACAGCCATGCGTATCGCGTGGCTGATCTTACCGAGCCCGATCTTTTCTCCGCTCTCCGCAATTCCTAATTTCCAGCTTCAAGCGCCCCCGGCAACTTCTCCACAAAGCGCCGGATCTCGTCCCGCACGCGCCGGTAAAACGCCAACGCCTCTTCTTCGGTTTTGGCCGTTCGCGCCAACCGGGGCGGATCATCAAAGCCCACGTGTAGCACCTTCGTCTTGCCCGGAAACAAAGGGCAGGATTCGTGGGCATGGTCGCAAACCGTCACCACATAATCGAATTCGATTCCCTTTAACTCCTCCACCCGCTTGGATCGCTGGCCCGAAATATCCACCCCGACCTCCACCATGACCTTCACCGCGTTGGGATTCAGCCCGTGCGTTTCGATTCCAGCCGAATAGGCCTCGATTACATCTCCTTTGAGTTGCCGGGCCCACCCTTCCGCCATCTGACTCCGGCACGAGTTACCGGTGCAGAGAAAAAGAACCTTTAACTTCTTTGTCATAGCCAAACAACCTTTACATTCATTTTACGCCTGTGCCGGCCGCCCCTTCGTCCAAAGCAACAAAGTCGAGCTGATAACGACGGTCACGCAACCCGCTTCCTGAAAGATCACAGCAATAATGGGCGTCATTAGCCCCACTATGCTCAGGGAGAGACCGATGACGTTATAGATCATCGAAAATAAAATGTTCAGTTTGATGCGTTGAATTATTTTCGCGGACATCCACATGAAGTCAGCGACACCGGCCAAATCGTCATTCATCAGCGTGACATCGGCCGTCTCAATGGCCACATCCGTGCCGGCGGCGCCCATGGCGATACCCACATCCGCCAAGGCCAGAGCAGGCGCGTCATTGACACCGTCGCCGATCATCCCGACCACCTCGCCGTCCGCCTGACACTTTCTGACAAATGCCTGTTTTTGCTCGGGCAGCAGTTCTGCCTGAAAGTCATCAACGCCGATTTCGCGGGCCACAGCTGCGGCCACTTTGGGATTATCGCCCGTCAGCATAGTGATCCGTTTAACGCCCATCGCCTTGAGAGCGCGAATGGCAACCGGCATTCCCGGGCGAATTTCGTCGGCTATCGCCAGCAGGCCCAGCAACTCGGAATCCCGTGAGACCAGAACCGCTGTACGGCCCTGCTCTGATTGCCGCCCGATCATCTCGTAAACCTGAGGAGTGACAACGAGACCCGTGTCCTGAAGAAACGATGGGTTACCTACCCGAATCATAACGCCTTGCCACCCCGCCGTCACGCCCATGCCAGATGAGCTACTAAAGTGGTCCGGTTCAGGGATTGACAGCCCCTTTCCCTTGCCGGCCGCCAGGATGGCCCGACCCAAGGGATGCTCGGAATACTTCTCGGCCACGCAAGCCAGAAGCAGAATGTCGTTTGGGGTTTGGTTGTTGAAGGTGACAATATCCATCACCTTGGGTCTGCCAAAGGTGAAGGTTCCCGTTTTGTCCACTAACAGGTGGTCCAGCTTGTGGCCCAACTCCAAAAATACCCCTCCCTTAACCAGGATCGCTCGCCGCGCCAGATTCGAGACCCCAGCCGTCACGGCCGTCGGAGTGGCAATGGCAAAAGCGCAGGGACAAGCCACCAGTAGAACCGAAACCGCCGCCTTGATGTCACCGGTGGCAAAGAAGGCCAGAACGGCCAACAACACTACGGTGGGTAGAAACCACGTCGTAAAACGGTCAGCTAGGTTTTGGATGGGCGCGCGGGTTCCCTGGGCATCCTGCACGAGGTGAACAATCCGCGCCAGCGTCGTTTCCTCTCCAACCTTTTCCGTCCTGATTTCCAGCCGGCCCGATTCATTGAGCGTCCCGCTGAAAACCGCACTCCCCTCACATTTTTCCACCGGCATGGATTCGCCAGTGATGGGCGCCTGGTTGACACTGCTGGCCCCGGCGACCACCACTCCGTCCACCGGAATCCGCTCACCAGGACGGACCACAACCCGGTCACCCATCTGAAGTTCCGCAACCGGCACGGTGACTTCACCGCCGTTGCGCCGTACCGTCGCGGTCTGCGGCGCAAAGTCGAGCAAATCTCGAATACTCCGACGCGTTTTGTCCAACGTGTAGGTCTCGAGCGCACCGGCCACCGCCATGATAAAGACGATGATCGCCGCCGGGCGGAACTCGCCGATACCCAAGGTGGCGGTCAGCGCCACAACCACGAAGACGTTAACCGTAATCTTGCGCTTAAAAATATCGCTGAATCCGCCCAGGAAACGTTGGAATCCACCGAATAGGGTGGCGACCAGAGCGAGTGCGGCATTAACGAATACGGGGCCGATCTTCCACTGGGCCATTACCCAACTCGCCGCCGTCAATACCGCTACAACGACCGGAACAATCAGGAGCACCCCAATTTCCCGGTAGCTCGCGACTTTGTCTGTCCGCTCCGGACCGTCACTCTTATTCACTTCGATTCCTTTCCACCGGAGACGTCGCCTTACCAAAACCATCTCGAGCAGGCATCATCAGCACGTCCGGCCGGTCGACTTTGGCTCCGCCTTTTTCTTGTCATTAGGCGAAGGGGATGATCCGCAACAATTTCCGCCGGAACCACAACAACCGCCGGTTTTTGTCATCGACTCCCAGATCGCCGCCCAAAAACCCTTTTTCTTCTCAATTTCCTTTACCGTATCTTTCATCCAACGCCTCCTTATTCGCCTCTCCGTTGTCGCCGACACAGACTTTGGGGATCGCAAGCGACAACCATTTTCATTTTTTTTGCATCTTGCACGACCACCGGCTCGTTCTTCAGCATCTCCCCCAACCACTTTAAAACGGGGCGAACCCACTCCCCCGCTGATCCCTCAGGCAACCGGTAGTACATCCAGCGCCCCGCCTTCCGGGAATCCAAAAGACCGGCGGCGGTGAGGATGGACAGGTGCTTCGAAACCGTGGAGGGCGCAAGGGTCAGTACCTCAATAACCTGGCAGACGCACAACTCACCCGCCCCCATCATCATCAGGATACGCACCCGCTGAATATCCGCCAATGCCTTGGTCATCCGCAAAGTTAATCGCATGGCTTCGCTATTCATGCTTACCTTTCATTTTTATTAATTCGTTATGTGGCGAATCATAGCATTGACTGTTAGAAATAAACAATGTTTTTTTCGTCTAAAACAGCTAGCCTGTTGCCGGTGTTTGGATTCCATTCGAAAGGCGCTCCGTCCAAGGGTTCCGCAAGCCGGCGGATTGGCAGAATTACGGTAGTCGCATAACCCTCGTGAACCCAAACCGGGAACTTCAAACCATGGTCTCCGTCCTTTCGCCTCAAATGGTGCTGGAACGTCATTTTGGATTCCGGGAATTCCTTGGCGGTCAGGAACGCATCATCCAATCGGTTCTGGACGGGGACGACGTTTTGGTGGTTCTGCCGACCGGTGGCGGAAAATCCCTCTGTTATCAGCTTCCAGCGCAACTCCTTGAGGGGATCACGGTGGTTGTCTCGCCCCTGATCGCCCTGATGAAGGACCAGGTGGACAGCCTGGCCGCCAAGGGAATCCCGGCCACCTTCATTAATTCATCCCTAACCGATTCCGAGTTGGAGGATCGCATTGCGCGCATGCGGCGGGGTGAATTCCGGCTGGTCTATATCGCTCCCGAACGATTCAAAAGCTCGCGTTTCGTCTCGGCACTGGCCCCGTTGTCCATCGCACTGCTGGCGATTGACGAGGCCCATTGCATCT
Organism: uncultured bacterium; assembly: GCA_903824675.1. Taxonomy (GTDB): domain Bacteria; phylum Verrucomicrobiota; class Kiritimatiellia; order CAIKKV01; family CAIJXV01; genus CAIJXV01. Next base: position 17,464 of record CAIJXV010000109.1, on the reverse strand, counting down.
CCCAGTGGGGCCATGATTTTCGCCCCGATTATCTCCGTCTGAAACACGCCTTGCAGGAAATCGGGCAGCCGCCTGTAATCGCCCTGACAGCCACGGCAACACCCGAAGTCCGCACCGATATTATAACGCAATTGGCGCTCGGTCAGGCGGGTCGCCGCCCACCGTTGACGTTCGTGTCCGGATTCGCCCGCCACAACCTGTCCTTCGCCGTTACCCCGGTCCGGAATAACCGCGAAAAACTGGAACGGATGCTGGCGGTGATTCAATCCGGAAAAACCGGCATTGTGTATTGCTCCACGCGCAAAAAAGTCGAACGTCAGACCGAAGAACTCCGCGCCCGGGGCGTCCATTGCATGGCCTACCACGGGGGGATGACGGAAGAACAACGCACCGATGCCCAAACTCAATTTATGACCGGCACCGTTCCCGTCGCCGTGGCCACCAACGCCTTTGGCATGGGTATCGACCGGGCCGATGTGCGCTTCATTCTGCACTTCGATATTCCGGGCAGTGTAGAAGCCTATTACCAGGAGGCCGGGCGCGCCGGTCGGGATGGGGAACCCGCCTATTGCGAGCTGCTTTTCAACTATGCGGATATCCGAACCCAGGAGTTCTTTGTCGAAGGCGCAAATCCAACCCGTACCATCATTGCCGATACGCATAAAACCCTGGCCGATATCTGCGCCCTCGGCCCGCTTCAACAGTCGATCTCGACCATCGCAAAATCCGTCATCGGCTCCCCCAACGAGATGGCGGTCGCCTCCGCCCTGCACCTCTTGGAACGTGCCGGTTTCATCCGTCGAAACTATACGCCCGGGGGACGCACCTATACCACTGAACTGATCCAACCCCTCAAACCGCTGGACAGCCTGGATATCGACTATGAACGATTGGATGCCAAACGCGCGCAAAGCGAACAAAAGCTGCAGCGGATAATCGACTATGCCGGTTGTTCCGAGTGCCGGCAGTTTTACATCTTGAACTATTTTGGCGACACCGAAGCGCAGGACCATCGTTTCTGTGGCCGCTGTGATCATTGCCTTGCACGACTCGTCGGGCATAAAGGTGTCCGGCTCCCCACGGCCGAGGAAACCATTATCATTCAAAAAGCGCTTTCGTGTGTGGGCCGCCTGCGAGGCCGATTCGGACGCGGGCGCATTACCCAGACGCTCATCGGCTCACGCGACAAAGAGGTTCTGGATACCGGGTTGGACCAACAATCCACCTATGGTCTCCTGGCCGAAGAAGGCGCGGATTTCGTGTGGAGCCTGATTGATGCCTTGATTACCGCCCAGTGTATCGCGGTCAGCGCCGATAAGTATCCGACCGTGTCCTTGACGCCGCTGGGTTACGCTGTGGCTCGGGGGCAGGAAACAGTTCCCCTGGCCATTCCGGCCCGGCGCCCGGCATCAAACCCAAGCATCCGTAGCGACAAGTCCGGAAAGAAGGCCCCGCCGTCTGTGCCCGATGATTTCCCCAAAACCGGCCAGATCGCCACCGTGTTCGATCGATTGAAGGAATGGCGTCGACGAAAAGCGGCAGCCATGGGGGGCGTACCCGCATTTGTCATTTATTCCGACAAAACCCTCAAGGCGCTGGCGTTGGCCCAACCTCGGACGCAGGCAGACCTTCTTATGATTCGGGGCATCGGGTCCGCCAAAGCCCAGGAATATGGGAAGGCCACCTTGGACATCATCCATCAATCGACGCGACCGGTCACCAAAAAAACGGGATATTCACGGGTGCGCCCATCGGCTGAAGGCCGCAAAATCCGGTGAGCTTCACAAACCGCGATATCCACAAATCCAGCTTCACGCAACCACCCGCAAATTATTTCAGGGGCAAACCCGTGGTGATACACCCCGGTTGAATCGGCGTGGAACGTCCCATCCTCCGACTCCAGATCGGCGAGGGCAATCCACCCGCCGGGTCGCAGGCAGGGCCGCAACCGATGAATCATTTGGGACACATCGGGAAGGTGGTGCATGACCATCGAACTCACAACCAGATCGAATTCGCCCGGCGGCAATGGGGTGTGATTGCTTTCACACAGAAGAGAATTAACATTTGTAATCTGAGCCGCTGCTAATTTTCCACCCAGGACACGCAACATCTCACCCGATGTGTCCACCGCCGTAATACCTGCCACATACGGCAATAGCCCCAGCGTCACCAGTCCGGTGCCCGCCCCAAAATCCAAGGCCTTCATATCCGGACGAAGAGGAACGGACTTACGAAGGGTCGCGACCACCGCCTGCGTCAAGGCAATCCGCCCCGGATTGGCATCCCAGTCCGCCGCAAGGCAGTCAAATCGTATCCGATTCGGTTCTGTTGTCATTGATATCCTATTCCTCTTGCCTGATTTCGAGGTGGACATCTTTCGGCAAAGCCACGCCAGCCGCGACCTGCAGGGCCTTGAACGTGCCAATCGAGACGGCGCACGCTGCGCAGCAGCCCTTCAAGTTTTCACGTGCCGTCGTCAGCACGACTCCGTCAGAGCCCGCGCCAATCTCGGCATATCCATCCACCGGTCCCTGGGCTACCAGCGCTTCGCCGAACGCACGCGCCTTTTCGCACCCGCTGGCAATTCGGAAGGTCACATTCTGCAAATCGTCGCTATCGGCATGAATCCGCGTCTGAAACCCGCAAATTCCACCATCCACCACAACCAGTGCGTTCATTGTTTCACCCCCATTACCGAGCCGTGTAAATCAAATACAATCCGCCCAGGAGGACCAGCCCCCCGCAGATTTTCTTAAGGATCACGGCACCTTTTGACTTTTCATTCCAGTCCAAATAATGCTGCACCACCTCCGTGAACGTACCTGCCAGCACGATCACCGCGCAGTGTCCAAAACCGTAAAACAAGAGCAGGAGAATCCCATACGGCAGATTCGTTGCCGCCAGCTTGAATGTAACCGCTAAGATGGGCGCCATGTAGGCAAAGGTGCAGGGGCCGAGTGCGATCCCGAACACCAAACCCAGGATCAATGCCGCCAACATCCCCTTGCGCTTCATGCCAGGCTGAGCCGCGTCAGGCATCGGCAGGCGGATCACATCCAGCAAATAGAGCCCGACCACGAAGAAGATGACTGCAACCGCATAGTTCCCCCAGCGCCCCACATCACCCATCATTCGTCCCGCCGCTGCCGTGATCGCCCCAATCACTCCAATCGTGATGAGAATGCCAACGGCAAAGAGCAGGGAAATGGCGAACGCCCGCCGCGTCGGGATCCGGCCCTGCTGGTCAATGAACCCCACAATCAGCGGAATACTCGCCAAGTGGCAGGGGCTCAGGAGTATGCTAAGCACTCCCCAGGCAAAGGCGGCCGTCAGCGCGAGGCCGGCCGAACCCTCAATGGCGTGCGATAATGCTGTGAATATCTGTTCCATGGAGATTTGAAATGGGTGAAATACTGGAATGTTGGGAGAAGCCGGAGATCGTTTGAGTACTCCCCGACTGGCCTTCCGGCCTTTCACTATTCCAGCATTCCTTACTCCTTCTTTCCGACAGTCAGTTCAACCCCCAACTCCTTCCACTTCGCCAGAATGTCCTCCTTGCCTAAGAAGCCCTCGTGCCGAAACAGTTCATTCCCGGCTGCGTCATAGAAAATCTGAGTCGGAATCACGTTAATTCCGAACTTCTTCCCCGCATCCGGGTTTTCCCAAACGTCGAGGAACTGGACATCCATCTTTCCGGCATAGGTCTTCTTCAGATCCTCCAGAATCGGAGCCATCATCTTGCACGGGATACACTTTCCTGCTCCCAGGTCCACCATTCGCGGTATTGGCTGGCCCTTTATGGCACCTTCCGGCGCGGCAACAGGGGCCCCGGTCGCCGCAACAACCGCAGAAGTTCCGGCTCCCGTTGGCGAATTCGCCGAGACTTTCTTCTTTCCGGCGTTCTTCGCAATCAGTACCCCCGTAATCGCAATGATTAGAACGACCCAAATCCACTTGCCCCACCCGCCACAACAAGTTCCGCCGCCGCACCCGCAAGCGGAATCTTCACTCTTCTGATCGCTATTCTCTGGCATATTGACCTCATCCTTTTATGACGAACATGGAAGGATGGAATCGTGGAATAATGGAAGTTTCCGAACTTCCTCGCCACCTATTCACAGCTTCCAGCAATCTCTATTCACGCCTGCTTTCAGCCCCTCATTCAACTCTTCCCCCGTTCCGTTTTGTTCAATCCTCCGGGGTTCCCCTTACCCCACCAATTTCTTCGCTCCCGCAACCGTCACTTTCGCAACCGCCTCGGGCGTGAGCGGCGTTTTACCTTTCTCCAAGCCCAAATCGGCCAACTGCAGGTGCTCATAATGCTTAAATCCCGCCTGTTCCAGGCTGTTTTTCGCACAGTTCAACGAACACCCGTCTATCGCCAGAATTTTCGCAGCCGATTCGGTCATTGCCATGATCCCCGCCACCCGCCCGCCGATTCCCGCCAGGCAAAACATCTTCCCCGCACCGTCTTTCGTCAACTTTCGCGCCGCCTGATCGGCAATCACCCCCACATCCGCCGCTCCCGAGCAAGCAAAAATCAATTTTGGTCCCGCCTCACACCCACAGGAACATTTTTCGCTCATCACCTACCTCCTGCTTGATTATTGAAACTGGAAACTTGACCCTTGACACTATCGACTCGGGTTGAGCGGATGTAAGCATTAAGTTTTGGGCCTAACTCATTGACGAGCGCCTTGTATTTCGGCACATCGCCGTGAGTTATTACACAACGACGGATCGCTTTTCGAAGCCACGTCTTCGTCTCCTCAAATGAACCCCTTGCATATAAGTAAAATTTTCTCCGATCAGCGGGCGAATAACGACCATATTCTTCAGCCAAATTGGCTGAAATGCTGTCCGCAGACCGCAGAATCTGATATCCCATGGTATGCTGCGCTTTGGGTGTCCACTGATCATACGCATACCAGATCATATCCGAGAGATCCTCCGCCAATCGATAAACCTCTAACTCGAAAACTTCCTTCATGAACTCCCCCTATTCCCTTGTTTCAAGTTTCCAGTTTCAATTTCCCAACAGCCTCCCAATCTCCTCCGCGCTGAGCACCTTCCCGGCGCTCTTCACCTGCCCATCCACCACCAGCGCGGGGGTCGTCATTACGCCGAACTTCATGATATCCTGGATCGTTTCCACCTTCTCGACCGTCGCCGCGATGCCCAAAGACTTGACCGCTGCTTCAGCATTCGCCATCAGCGTCTTGCATTTGGAACAGCCGATTCCCAGGATTTGAATCTTTTTCATCGTTCGCTCCTCTGACTCACATGATCGCGTTAAACAAAAATCCCACCGCCATAATTCCAAGGGAAACCACGCCGAAAAACACAGCGAGCAACCGGGGCTTAAGAACTTTCCGCAGAATGATGGCCTCGGGCAGCGAAAGTGCAATCACGGCCATCATGAACGCCAGCACCGTCCCTAAAGCCGCCCCTTTGCCGAGTAGTGCCTGCACGACGGGAATGATGCCGGCCGCATTGGAATACATCGGAACGCCAAGAAGAACCGCCACCGGGACCGACCACCAAACGCCCTTTCCCATAATGGAGGCCATAAAATTCTCCGGCACGTAACCGTGGATTCCCGCACCGACTCCAATGCCGATCAATACGTAGATCCACACCCGTCCCACAATGTCCTGTACAGCGTCTAGGCCCAGATGGATACGCGCGGGCCCGTCTGGTTCTGCTTCCGACACGGTGTCTCCGGCTTTCGTTTCGTAAACCCAGTCTTCGACGTATTTTTCCAGTCGTAGTCGGCCGATGACCCAACCGGTCACGATGGCGGTGGTTAATCCCGCTCCCAGATAAATCGCCGCAACCTTCCATCCGAACAACCCGAACAACAGCACCAGCGCCACTTCATTAACCATCGGAGATGAAACCAAGAACGAAAACGTCACGCCGAGAGGCACACCCGCCGTGACAAAGCCAATGAACAATGGCACCGCCGAGCAGGAACAAAAGGGCGTAACGATACCCAGCAGCGCCGCCAGGACAGCCCCCCCCGATTCACGCTTGCCGGCCAAAAAGCGGCGCGTTCGGTCCGGCGTAAAAAACGACCGAATGATGCCCACGACAAATACCACCAAGGTGAGAAGCATCAGCACCTTGGGTGATTCAAAGACGAGGAACTCAACAGCAGCAGCCAGATGCGAGCCAGACTTCAACCCGAGAAGGGAATACGTAAACCACACCGCAACCGGCGCTAGACTGCGATAGATCAGCCACCAAATAACGAGCCCCGCCCCTACCCCCAAAAGATATTTACGCCAATCAAGTGAATTCAAGTTCAACCTTCAATCCCTTCGATTCGTTCATCTCAAATAGCTTTAAGATGCAAATTTTTACGTTCGATATCGGAGCGAAGCACTTCCACCGCACATTCGAAAGCGCGCAGAATACAGGGGGTTTGCAGATGGTGAATGACTTTATTGCCGTCGCGCCGTTCGGTCACTACCCCCACCCGTTTCAAAATGGCGAGATGTCGTGAAAGGCCGGATTGATCGATATCAACCAACGGCGCAAGTTCACAAACACACCGGTCGCCACCCGACAGGGCATTGACAATCAGAATTCGCACCGGATGCGCGAGTGCCTTGAGAATATCCGCCCGAACCTTGGCTTGTTGATAATTCATGCCCGCACTATATGCAAGTATGTGCATATTGTCAACATTAAATCCGGGCCCAGCGCCTCGGAAATCATAAATTTTTGCTTGGGTCGCCTCTGCCTTTGAAATATGATGCCCTCGTTCGACACCTTTAGGAGTTCGTCATGGCCAAACAATCAAATCCCCACCCCGAATTAACCCTGCTTCACCGGAGCCCCACGGTCTATCCCGATTCTCCCGACCGCGCCTGCCTCGAAGCCTTCCATAATGCATTCCCCAAGCGACCTTACCAGATCCGGTTCGATTGCCCCGAATTCACCTCCCTCTGCCCCATCACCGGCCAACCCGATTTCGGCACCCTGACCATTGAATATATTCCAGCGAAACTCTGCCTGGAAAGCAAGGCCTTGAAGCTCTATCTGTTTTCTTTCCGCAACCATCCCGCCTTCCATGAGGAAGTGGTCAATCGGATCCTCGAGGACCTGGTTAAATTGCTCACCCCGCGTTACTTAAAAGTGATAGGGCATTTCAATCCGCGGGGAGGAATCGCCTTGAATGTGACCGCCGAATATCCGGATCAGCCCACGGCTTTGGGCAACACCAGTTCTTCAAAGAAATTGCGCGCATAACGGTCGGTCATCAACGAAATCAGATCAATTAATATCTGGGTCAATGAGGGCAAATCGCCCCGGGGATAATTCTTGCTGATAAAGTGGTGCAATTCCCGGACGGGCGCCGGATCCGTGTCCCGTACAACGCCCCAATCCTTCTGTTTTTTGGAAGAGAGCTCACGCCGTCCGAAATCGAAGATTTCACGCAACATCCGCTCCGTTAACCGGGCATAATCCGTCAGGCGGGGATGAAAATAGATGTGTTTGCAATTATAGTCGTACAGGAGACTGAGCGCTTCGAAAACCCGGTCCGAAAAACCAACTCGGTCCGGTGTCGTCAGATTGGTCTGAATGATGTCGGTCACCAAGGTGTTAATGATGGTCCGATTATCCCGGCCCAACACGGCGACAATCGGCGACGGGATCGGGGGCAGTCGGCCCCAGACCGATAGCGCATCCTCGTAATCCCGTCCGACATAGGCTATCCGGTCCACCAGGCGAACAACACACCCTTCCAGGGTATAGGGTAACTGTCCGCGAGTGGTAACCTTTTCCAAGGGTCGTCCCGGCTTGCGCCTCGGGGTGATGAACTGTTCTTTCCGTTCCCCGCAATGACAGGCAATTCCATCCCGCACTTCGTAGGTCAAATTCAATCCCTGGTCGCTGGTCGACGGCCTGAAAGCGAGGCGATCCACCACCCGCAAACTGTGAATTTCATGATGAAACGAATGCCCGGAATCGTTTTCCCGGCAGAGTTTGTCGAGTACCGTCTCGCCCGCATGCCCGAAAGGACCATGCCCCAAATCGTGCCCCAAGGCGATGGCATACGCCAGATCGGCATTCAGTCCCAGTGCACGGGCAATCGTCTGGGCAATGGATGCGGCATACAGCGAATGATCGACCCGGGTGGAAACATGATCGTTTTCCGGAGAAAAAAAGACCTGAGTCTTGTAGCGTAACCGGCGAAAAGCGGTGCAATGCAGAATCCGGTGGGCATCCCGCTGAAAACAAAGTCGGATCGGATCTTCCGGCTCATCCCTCAGGCGCCCCACACTTTCAACGCTATGGAGAGCGAAAGGATGATCAACCGTCTTGAGTTCCCGTTCCTGGGCCAATTCACACAGGCTTTTCGCCATAACCTTTACTGTCCCCCGGCAGCGGGTTTTTCGCCGCCCGCCGCAGCAGGAGCGCCCGCCGCCTTCGCGGCCAATTTCTCTTTCTCAGCCGCCACCACGGATTCGAGCTTGGTTTTAAAAAGGTCCATCGCCGCATCCTGGTTAGCCTTGCGATCCGCACGCTTTTCCTGATCGTCCTTCTGCTTTTCGGTCATCTTGGCGTTCTTGGATTTTTCGGCTTCCCGCGAGCTCTTGGAATCTTCACGTTTTTCTTTCTTCTCCAAAAACTTATCAAGCTCCTTCTGTGCCGTTTCCTGATTCGAGGAGGAAAAAAGGACATCCACTTTGCGAGGCTTGGGCGTCCCCAGCGGCATGGCCTTTTTTTCGCGCTTTTGCCATTCGTCCTTGGCTTGGATCAACGCTTTGTCCAAGCATCGGGTTTCCACCCGGATGGTATCATTCAAATCTTTGAATTCTGCCGTGGAAACAACCTTATACTCCGGTTCCCCGCTATAATCGCTGATTTTAACAAACTTAAAGCTTTCAGTTTCCGCTGAAACGGTTGCCAACCCCAATCCCAAAGCCAGAACCCATGCCCAACCGCTGATTGCTTTCATCGCTATTCCTCCTTCGGTGAACCTCAATAAACCGTAATAAATTAACGCCAGCGAACCTTAAACGCAAGTCCCAAACCGATGGTTTTATTTTCGTATTGCCGCAATCCCCAAATAAAGGTACTAAAGCCCCTCTACTGGGGAATTTTCATGCAAATTGAACACGCGGCTAAACCACGGATCGGCTGGATCGGAACCGGCGTCATGGGCGGGGCCATGGCCCGCCATCTTTTGGACGCCGGATATGACGTATCCGTCTACAACCGGACGCCGGACAAAATCCAACCGCTGGTCGACGCCGGGGCCCACCCTAAAACCTCGCCGGCATCGATCGCCGCAGACTCCGATATCGTTTTCACCATCGTCGGTTTCCCGGCTGATGTGCGCGAAGTCATCCTGGGAAAACACGGGGTGCTGACGACCCTCCCGCCCGGCGGTATCGTCGTCGACATGACGACCAGCAACCCCGAACTCGCCCGCGAAATCAACCGTGAAGCCCGCCGAAACCAAGTCGACACGCTTGATGCCCCCGTATCCGGGGGCGACATCGGCGCCCGCGAAGCCCGCTTGTCTATCATGGTCGGCGGAGATCCCGCACCTTTCGCACGAGTGGAACCTTTGTTTCGGTTGATGGGCAAAACCATTGCGCTACTCGGTCCGGCCGGATCGGGACAGCATTGCAAAATGGTCAACCAAATCCTCATCGCCGGCAATATGGTCGGCGTCGTCGAAGGCCTCCTTTACGCCCGCCGCGCGGGACTGGATCCCGACGCGGTCATCCGCATGGTTGGCGCGGGAGCTGCGGGCTCCTGGTCGATTAATAATCTGGGCCCCCGTATTCTTGCCGGAAATTTCGAACCCGGCTTCCGGGTCGATCACTTTATCAAAGACCTGGGCATCGCCCTCGCCGAAGCCCGCCGCATGAATCTGAATTTGCCGGGTTTGAGCCTGGCCGTGCAACTCTACAACACCGTTCAAGCACTGGGCTACGGACGGAAAGGAACCCAGGCACTGATGCTGGCTCTGGATCATCTCAACGCCAACATTCCTATTGCTTAAAAACGAAAAATCGTTATTGTTCAAAACCATTAAAGATTCATTCGCATCAGCGAAAGGCTTTTAAAATGGCTAATTTGGCGAAATCGTTCCGCGAAGAAATCCAACGCATCTCCAAGCGCAACTCTAATCAATCCGTCCGGAATCTCCGCCGCGATACCCGCCTCTTGAAACAGGTTATTCAGGATCTCGCCCGCCGAATCAAACTTCTCGAAAAAACGCCCAAGACCGCAGCCTCCGCCTCCGGTCGCACGCATCCCGCCGCCATATCCGACGACGATATCGCCACCATGCGCCCCACCACCGAAATGGTCAAACGCCTTCGCGCCAAGTTCAAACTCGCCCAAAGTGAGTTCGGCAAATTAATGGGCGTTTCGGATCAGGCCGTCTATCTGTGGGAACACAAGAAAGGCCGCATTAAGATGCGCGATGCCGTCAAACGCCGGTTCGCCGAAGTCCGCCAGATGCGCGTCCGGGATGTCCGAAAAATGTTCAACGGCTGACCGATTGAAACGCCGCATGAAACAGCGCCTCACTTCGGCCGGTCAACCGGCGGCCATTATCACGCTTGACCCCCACGCGCCCCCCCCGGAACGCCACGCCGCCCGCGAGTTGGCCGACCATTTACACCAGATTACCGGCACCCCGTTCGCGATCTGCCCCCCCCATTCCCGCGAAACCCGTTTCCAACTGGCCGTCGGTCCTGGCGCCTCCCGGGCACTCGGCCTCCCCCCAAAGGCCCTCCAGAACCTCGGTCTTGAGGGCTTTGTCTGGCGTACTCTCAAACACGGCTTGGCCCTCTCCGGCGCCCCCGACGCGCCCCGCGGCACCCTGTATGCCGTCATGACTTTTTTGGATGAAATCCTCGGTTGTCGGTGGTGGACCCCCACGGCCGCCCAGATCCCGCATCAACCGAACCTTACCCTCCCCCTTTTGAATCGCACCGTTCACCCGCCCTTCGAATACCGCGAAGTGCTCTACCGGCAAAACTGGAATCTCCGGTGGTCCGTTCGCAATCGCACCAATGGCCTCTGGGAAGATGTCGCCCCGGGCATCCCCCCCGAGTGGGGTGGCCATGTCAAATATGCCGCCTTTGTCCATACGCTGGTCGGCACATTGATTCCCCCCGAAGCCTTCGAGACCCACCCCGAATGGTTTGCAGAGATGGAGGGCCAGCGGCACCCCGATCAGCCGTGTTGCACTCACCCGGAAGTGATTGAAACCGTCATTCGCAAAACCCGTGCGCTTCTCAAGGCCGATCCCCAGGCGAGCCTCATTTCCATCTCGCAAAACGACAACCATACCTATTGCCGATGCGCCCGGTGTGAACCCATCAACCGAAGTGAAGACAGCCCCGCAGGCCCCCTCCTCCGACTCGTCAATGCCGTCGCAGAAGCGCTGGCGGATGAATTCCCCACGGTCTCTTTCGATACTCTGGCCTACCTTTTCAGCCGCCGTCCCCCCCGTCATATCCGCCCCCACCCCCGGGTGATCATCCGGTTGTGCTCCTTTGAATGCGACTTCCTGCATCCCTTGGACCACCCTAATAACGCCCCGTTTTTTAAGGATTTGGTGGGGTGGTCTAAAATTTGTAAACGATTATACATCTGGGACTATGTTACCAATTACGCCCATTTCCTCCTCCCGCACCCCGATTGGCCCGTACTCGCCGCCAATATCCGCCTCTTTCGCCAACATCATGTTTGCGGAATCTTCGAACAGGCCAATAACTCCTCACTCGGGGGAGAATTTGCCGAATTACGCGGCTGGGTTCTGACCCGTCTTCTCTGGAATCCCGATCTCGATCCCGACGAACTGATCCGGGAATTCATCACTGGCTATTACGGCCCGGCGGCGCCCTGGATCGCCGCCTACCTGAAGCTTTTGGTTCAAACCGCCCAGGCCGTCCCTCACTACCCCGGTTCCGCCGCTATCCGTGACTGCCTCCACAAACGCGGCTACCCGGAAGGACAAATCGGCTGTTATCTCGATCTTAACGCGCAACCCGATGCTCCTTTTTTAACTCCTGCGTTAATCTTTGCCGGCCTCGCCGCCCTGCAGGCGGCCGAATCGGTCTCCGTCGACCACCCGGATATTTTCCCGCGGGTTCAACGGTCTGCCCTCTCTCTCCGTTATGTCCTCTTGCTCCGGTGGGAGGAATTGCGCCGGTTTGCCGCCCAACACTCGCTCGATTGGCCCGGTCCCGCAAACCGGATGGAGGCATTCCGCCAATTCGCACGGGTTTATCGCGACAACGGCATCACCCATCTCGGTGAAGCCTGGAGCCGGCGGAACCTCTCCTGGCTCCGGCGCGTCTGCCATCATCAAACCCAACCCTTCTAAGATAGCGCAAGGAAATCAACATGACCGCCCGAATCCAGGTGTGCCCTTTCGAAACTCAGGACTATCAATCCCTCCAATATGGCGATGCCCGCATTGACCGCTATGTCACCGAACCCGCGGCGGGCGTGAACGCTCAAACCGGATTCCTGCTCCTCATCCATGGCTGGGGCAATAACGGACAGGAAGCCTACGCCGAAGAAAGTATCGTCTATGCCGATCGCTTCAATCTCGTCGTCACCCGCGTTGAATTCCGTCAGTGCGGCCGGGAAGCCCATCATCCCTCTCCCGGGAAAACCTACGATCAGCCCTACGATTTTTCCAAGTTGCAGACCATCGATTGCCTCCGCGCCGCCTATGCCACCCTCGCGCAATATCCCCAAATCGACCGATCGCGTCTGATGATTTGGGGCGGTTCACAAGGCGGCCATATCGGCGCCCAATGCCTCGTTTTCGCGCCCCACCTCTGGGCGCTGGCCGTTTTAAATTGTGGCGTCTATCTCCCTCTCTCCGGCCGCCAGTCCCGGGAAATGGGCTTCGGGTTGGAACTGCAAGCCAATGGCAATGGATTAGGGTTCATCGAATGCGCCCTGGGCGAAGGGAACTCGTTCACCCCGGCCGAGGAAGATATTCGCAACCCGTGGAAAAATGCCGCTCTCATGCCCCCCCAAACCCCGGTCATCATCATCCATGGGACAATGGATGACACGGTCGACATCAAGCACTCGGTTTTTTTACAGGCCCGCCTTCTTGGGGTGGGACATCCCACCGCTTTCTACCCGATCGAAAACGGCGACCACGGCCTGTCAAACGCCAGCTTTCAAGATGAAAATTCACGCCTTAAAGCCACATTGAAATACGCTGGAGCGGCCCTCCAAACAAGTCGCCGCACAGGAGTTGATTTATTCCCTTCGCAACCCACCCGAATTCCTGTCCGTGACGGTTCTTTCACCGTTTCATTCCAAAAGTCAGGCCCATTTTTAGCGTATCTCCCGGCTTAAACAGAGCTCCATAAAGTCACCATTGACGATATGGTCCCTTTTAATTGCCGGTATTGGAATAGGTTACGATGGTTCTGATCTCAAGGCTCAGGTCCATTAAAATCTTTTGGGTTTTTTTAGTTGTTCGCTTTACAAATCTGCCGCCTTGGGAGAAACTATTTCCCAGCCATTTAATGGCAGATGGAGTCGAAATATCATGAGCCAAGACTGGGATATTAAACCGCGTGGGAAGGAATGTGCGGCCTGTCATCTGATTTTTGCCGATCGCCAAGCCTATTACGCCCACCTTCAATTCGGCAAGGAAGGCTACGAGCGCGCTGATTTTTGCGAAGCCTGTTGGGCTCAGGAAGCACAGGCCCAAACGAATTACAGCATGTGGAAGGGCATCTATCGGCTCCCTCCGATCGAACCCGACCGCACCATCAAGCGCGAAACCGCCGAAACCCTTTTGCGGCAGTTGATCGCGGAAAACAATCCGGCCCGACGGCAGGTCATCTACATTCTCTGCGTCATGCTCGAACGTCAGCGCCTCCTGGTTGAACGGGAAGTCCGAAGCGAACCCAATGGTGAACGTCTGGTCGTCTACGAGCACCGGAAGACCGGCGAAAGTTTCGTCATCGCCGACCCTCAATTGAAACTGACGGATCTGGATCAGGTTCAGCAGGAGGTTCTCGCCCTTCTCACCGGCGCGCCCGCGGAATCTTCCGAAACCGAAGGTCAACCCGTTGAATCCGCACCCTCATCGGCCTTGGTATAACGGATTTTCCCATCAGCCCCGGCCCCATGTGTGATCTTCTCATCCTGAATGGAACGCTGCTGGACGGAACCGGAGCCCCCCCCCGCCTTGCGGATATCGCCATCGTCGGCAACCGCATCGTCGCGATCGGGCAACTCTCCGGCCTCTCCGCCCAACGCCGAATCGATGCCACGGGCGCACTCGTCTGTCCCGGCTTTATCGACGCACATTCCCATTCGGATGCCTTTATCCTCGTTGATCCCCGTGCGGTCAGTAAAATCTCGCAGGGAATCACCACAGAAATCTGTGGCAATTGCGGGTCCTCTGCCGCCCCGCGCACGCCTCAAAATCGGCTGCCTTCGGACTGGGAAAGCCAAACATTTCCCGGAACATGGCAGTCGGTCGCCGAATATCGCCGACTTCTCGATCAAGTCCAACCCGCCGTTAATATCCTCCTGCTCGCCGGCCATAATACGCTCCGGGCCGGTCTCATCGGCTATGAAAATCGGCCCGCGACTCCGGATGAACTCCGAATTCTCGAAAGGCACCTTGATGTGGCTCTCGCCGAAGGTGCCGGCGGATTCAGCACCGGCTTGATTTATCCCCCGGGTCTCTTCGCACCCGCCGATGAAATCCAATTTCTGGCCTCTGTCGCCGCGCGTCACGGCGGCGTTTACACCTCACACATGCGCAGTGAAGGCATCCGGTTGCTCGAATCCCTCACCGAAACCCTCGCGGTCTGCCGCGCCACCGGAATCCACACCCAGATTTCTCATCTAAAAACCTCCGGCCGCCCGAATTGGCCACTCATCCAGCCCGCACTGGACCTCCTCCGCGCCACCCGGCGGGAGGGCTTGCCGGTGGCCGCCGACCGCTATCCCTACACCGCTTCCTGCACCGATCTCGACGTCATCTTCCCCGACTGGGCCGAGGAAGGTGGACGGGAGGCCATCCTCCAACGCATTCGCCATCCGGTTCTTCGCAAAAAAATTCGCGACGAACTCCTCACGTCCCGCACCGAAGACTCATGGGGCGCCATCACGCTCGGCTCCCTTACGCATCCCGATCTTCAACAATTTCGCGGCCAACCCCTCCCTCTGGTCGCCGAAGCACTCAAATTGGCCCCGGTCGATGCCATCCTGACCATTTTGGATCGCGACGAACTGCGCACCAGCGCTTTCTTCCATGGCATGTGTGAAAATAATCTCAAAACTATTCTGGCTGAACCCTATGTCATGATCGGCTCCGATGCTTCCCTTCGCGCCCCGGATGGCCCGCTCAGTCACGACTATCCTCATCCCCGCGCCTATGGCTCCTTCCCCCGCTTCCTGCGTATGGTCCTCGATGGACATTCCGTTCCTCTGCCCGAAGCCATCCGTAAAATGACTTCGCTGCCGGCAACCCATTTTGGGCTCGCCGATCGGGGCCGCCTGGCGCCGGATCTCGCCGCCGACATCGTCATCTTGGATCCCCTCACCGTCCGTGATTGCGCCACCTTCGCCGAACCGCAGGCGCTCTCCCAGGGCATCCGCTCGGTCATCGTCAATGGCACGCTCACCTGGCACGAACACCAAATGACCGGCCAACGCGCTGGCCGCTTCGTTTCACCTAATCGCTCTGCAGTCAACCCGGGATAGCCTGGGCCGGAATGCTAATGAACGGCCCAACAGCAGAGAGGGTCGTCGTCCGACGACCTCTCTCCCGGGACAAGCCATGCGGGAAAACTTTGCGCTTCCCTCTTTGATTCCTTTGCGTTACAACGCCTCTCATGTCCCTCATTTCAAACACCTCAGCCGAGCAAATCCACCGGGCCTCGCTCTCCTTACTCGCCGACCCGGGAATCCGCATCGAAAATGAAGAGGTAGCCCAGCGCCTGCTGGCCGCAGGGGCCCAACCCGGACTCGCCCCTGGGGTTATTCGTTTTTCTGAAGGGTTGCTCAAGGACTGTCTGGCCTCCGCGCCCTCTACCGTCTACTTGGCCGGACACGCCACCCGGTTCCCGTTATCCCCCCAAGGCGAAGACAGTCAAATCTGGTCGACCCCGGGCATGCAAATTCTCGATCGCGACCAGATCCGTCCGTTTACCTCCCGTGACCTGGCCGCAATGGCAAGGCTCCTGGACCGCCTGCCTTCGGTCAACGGAGTCTTCGGAGTCGCGCTCCATGATTTCCCGCCGGGAACCGGGGATGTCGTCGGCTTGCGCATTCTCGCGGAAAATACCCGCAAACACATCCGCGTCCTCTGTTTCACCCCTCACGGCGCCGATGTCCTTTGCGAAATGAACCGCGTTTTTGCCGATTCACCGCGTTTTAGTGTCGGGTTCACCGCGCATGGCCCCCTGCGATGGACCCATCTTGCCCTCGAAATCTTCAAACGTACGGCAGGCCACGGCATTCCCGTCTCTCTCAATGGCGAGCCCATGGCCGGCACCTCCGCCCCCGTCACCCTGGCCGGAGCCGCCGCTGTCGGTAACGCCGAAATTCTCGCCGGGCTGATCGTCAATCAGGTTCTCGAGCCCGGTCGCCCCTGCATCCATAACCTGGGATTAGCCCATGTGTTCGACATGCGATCAGCCGGTGTCGTGACGGGCGGCCCGGAAAACCACCTTTTCGCCGGAATCGGCGCCGCTCTGGGCCGCTTCTATAACCTGCCCTCCTGTTCCTGGGTTTCAACCGAATCCCTTCGGCCAGATGCCCAGTCCGGTTTGGAAAAAATGGCCGGGTTCATGACCCATCTCCAACAGGGAGTCAGCCTGATTTGGGGCGTCGGCCAACTTGAATCCGAATTGACCCTATCCCCGGCCCAAGCCGTCATCGACGATGAAATCATCGGTTATGCCCGCCGTTTCTTGCGCGGGATCGAGGTTTCAGAGGAATCACTGGCCCTGTCGGTCATCCGTGAAGTCGGCATCGCAGGAAATTTCCTGGAGCATGAACACACCCTCCAGCATTTTCGCTCCGAACTTTTCGAACCTCACATCCTGTGCCGGCAACGTCGCCCGCTTTGGAAGGAAAAAGGATCCCTCTCGTTGGCCGAAATCGCCGAAGAAAAGGCACGCGCCCTGATGGCTGACCCGATCGACTCCGGCCTCAGCGAAGATCAAATCCGCGAATTGCACCGGATCGAAAGCGCCTTTCTGAACGTGCCATCCAAAAGATGACCCCTACCCTGGGAACCGCCGGAGAAGGCCGTTGCCCCCATCTCTTCCGCTCTTAACTTCGCGTTGCGCCAGAATAAAACGTTACCGAAGCAGGACTGAATAGCCACATCGTTGCGCCATAATTAATGTTACCGAAGGTTTTGAAGGATACGGGTACGTTTTGCATCGATTAGTTGCCTGAGTTTGTAGGGATCCATATT
>CAIJXV010000108.1 GCA_903824675.1 uncultured bacterium | reverse complement strand
ATTCAAGCCCTGATCAACCAAGCCTGTGGCTATCGCAATGCCCATCGTCTCATGGCCGAGATCTACTTCCATTTCGGCAGACTCGACATGACCTCACGTTCCACTCAATGAATTATCCCAACCAAATCCCGGTAGGACCCATTCAAGTTGGCTCCGGTCGTCCGGTGGGCCAGGAACAAGCCGGCGACATTGGTCACCACCCCGCCATCAATGAGCACGTCCACTCCGCTGGTACTGGCGGCATTCGCCGGAGCGCTTAAGGGCGCATAGATCGCATTATTACGCATATCCAGAAGGGAATCGATATCCCGTACAATCAATCGGTTCCCCGTCAGGATCGCATTGTAGTCATTATAGCCGACAAAGATCGAACCGCTCGAATAGACTCTTCCGCCCTGGACGATCTCCAGTGTATTGGATCGGGCTGTGTTGATTTGGTTATCCGCCATGCCGATCCCATGCCCGGTACCCTGCCCCCAAGCGGCTCCGGCCCCGAGATACAGCACGCCGCCATTGGTGACGAGTACGGAATTATTAGCGGCGAGTACTCTGGCGGCACCTGAATAGCCGACGGCCAACGCGCCTACATTGGTCACCATCGCACCCCCCAGAACCCCTTTGCCGTCAATCGTCAGGCTGTTATTCCCGACATTACCGCTGCCGATGGTGAGGGTCTGATTTCCCACATTCCACAAAGACCCCGTGGATCCTACCACCCGGGCATAATTCCCCAACGACCCGGACCCGATGGTCACGGCCGCGGCGGTGAACAGCCGTCCCCCGTTGGTGGCCACCAGGCCATTCGCGATGGAACCCTCGCCATTGCCGACGATCAGCGCCCCCGCATTGGTGATGACCGCACTGTTGGGCAAACCGGCCCCATCGACCCGCACTTCATTGCTGATCGAGCCCGCCATGGTTCCAACCGTCAGGGCCATCCCGCCCAAAGACCACAAGGATTGCGTCGACGATCCGCCAGCGACAATCACCGTGCCATTGATGACTGGGACCGTGCCGTTCCCCCCAATGTAAATAACCCCCCCCGAATTCGTCACGAAACCGCCGTTTGTGATGATCAGGGTGGAATAACTGCCGGCAATCTGCATCCGACCATTTCCTCGGGCCGCGACCTGTCCGCCATCCACCGTCAGCGAACAGTTGGTTGAGGTGTTCCCGTTACCCACCTGCAGTAAGCCGGCGCCACCGGTCGCCAGTTGTCCGCCATTTTTAACGACCGCTCTCCCCGAAACCCCATAAATATACACACTGCCGACGCCCTTAAGCGTGCCATTATCCACATTGATAAAACAATTCGTGGCTCCGGTGGTTCCAACCGTAATATCTCCGCTATGCCAGTAGCCGCCATTGACGACATTGATACCGCAGTTTTGAGAACCGGTGTAATTGCCAATAGCAACACTTCCGGATCCGCTATTCGTCACGATCGCACTGTTCGGAAAGCCGCCGCCGTCAACGGTCAGGACCACATTGCTCGAGGGCAAAGCCGTACTGCCCAAATACATGGATGCACCGCCGGTGTTCGCGCTGTTTAAAATCGAAGTCGCGGAGGAACTCCCGGCCACCAGCCAGGAGAGATTTGACGAACTGAGCTTAAAGCTGGAGCCCCCGACATAGGTACAGAGCAAGCGACCGCCATTGGTCTGAACGACCGCGTAGTTCTGGCCATCCACTTGAACATACCAACAGCTCAGATTGGCATTGCTGATCGTGATGCGGGACGTGCCGCCATTCTCGCCAAATAGGGCCGCGCTGGCCGTGTCATTCACCCAGGTGGACGGAACTCCGTTGCCGCTCCCGTTATTCCAATTGGCGTCGGCTGCAACCGTGCTCCAAAAACCATCGCCGGGTTGAAAGCCGGCGGTGGAGGATGGATCCCAGTACTGGGCGGCTTGCGAAAGTGAAACCATCCCGACCATCAGGGTCGCAATAATATACCGTGCCAATTTCAACATGACATGACTCCTCATTACAAAAAAAACGGGCGTATTCGAAACAGCGCTGTTGCCCAACAAGAATATCCTCCGGAAGCACTCCGGCGGATCCCATCGGCCATTTCAGGTCACAAAAAACCTTACAAGGTAAATAGTATCACATCCTAGGCGTAAAATGGAAGGGTAAAATAACGACCTAAAGAAACAGAATTGTAATGCGAAATGCCGCTTTATAACTTATTGTTGTTAGACATCTTATATTCAGATCTGGCTCGCTCAGAGATCTCGTCCTACCCATTGTCATCCCGAGCCCTTCCACATCCTCAGGGCAGGCGAAGTCGAGGGATCTCATGTTGTTGTGGGCCGGGCTTCTGCGCCCGGCGTCCGCTGATCCAATCCCCTCCATCACCAGACGCCCGCCACCGAGGGCGGCCGACATCGATTGAAAACGGTCGGAGATCAGGGAAAACTTGTGCGGCATTTAACTTTACCATCCACCTGATCTAAAGGAAGCACTCGTTATCAGAGGCGATTTCTAGATTTGACGATCTCCTGTGAAAATCCGACACTAGCCCATGAATCTTTCTCAAAGATTTCTCATCAACGCCATCGCCCGCGTCGCACGCCTCCTGCTGGCCCTGCGTTACCGGGTAACGGTAACCGGTTTGGAACCCATCCGGGCCCGTGGGACCCGCGGCATCCTGATCCTCCCCAATCACCCCGCCCTGATCGACCCTCCCATCGTCTTAAGTCGTCTCATGCCAAGTTTTTACCCTCGAACCATCGCCGATACTCACCAGATCGACCGGCCCATCGTTCGCTCGCTCGCCCGCCTTTTCCGCGCCTATGCCCTGCCGGATCCGATCACCGATGGTCCCGCCGCACGCCCTGAAATCGAAGCGGTCCTTGCACAGTGTAAAGTGGACCTGAAAAATGGCGATTCGGTCATGCTTTATCCCTCGGGCCATATTTACCGAAGTCGCCTCGAACAACTGGGCGGAAACAGCGCCGTCGAAAGTATCCTGCGCGAGGTCCCCTCCGCCCGGGTGGTTCTCGTCCGGACTCGCGGCATCTGGGGCAGTTCCTTCAGCCGGGCCTCCGGTCGGGCTCCCAAGTTGGGAGAGGTTCTTCTTCATGCCATCGGCGCGCTCCTTCGAAACGGCCTGCTTTTCACCCCGCGACGACGAGTGACGCTGGAATTGTACGAACCCCCTGACCTGCCCCGTCAGGCGGATCGGACCACCCTCAACCGCGCCCTTGAAAATTGGTATAACGAGGACGCCCCTCCCAATACTTATGTCCCCTATTCCTTTTTTGAAAAAGGGGCCGCCCGCCCTGTTCCGGAACCGCCGGACGACCGTATCCAGGGCGATTTATCCGAAATCCCGGATTCCGTCCGCGCCCTCGTTTTCCGGCATCTCACTGAATTAACCGGCCGTCAGACTTTCAAACCGGACCTGAATCTGGCCGCCGACCTGGGCCTTGATAGTCTCGCCCGGGTGGATCTGGGACTCTGGATCGAAAAAGAATTCGGATTTCACCCGACCGCCGATGATGCCCTCCAGACCGTCGGAGATCTCCTCCTCGCCGCCTGTGGCCAGATCGTCGCGACCGGCATCGAGGAACTCAAACCGATTCCCCCCACCTGGTTCCAAACCCAAACCTGCCCGCCCGAAATCCCGGAAGGGACAACCATCCCTGCGGTCTTCCTGGCCCAGGCCCGGCGCGATCCCGATCGGATCATCGTCGCCGATCAACTGCGCGGCGCCCTCTCGTATCGCGATCTGATCCTCTCGATCCTGATCCTCAAACCCCGGATCGAGCGGATTGAAGGCCCTTATGTCGGCGTGCTCCTGCCGGCCTCCGCCAGTACAACAGCCGTCCTCCTCGCGGTTCAATTCGCCGGCAAAATTCCCGTTTTGATTAATTGGACCACGGGATCGCGCAACATGCTCCATGGTCTGGACCGCCTCCAAGTAAACACCGTCCTCGCCTCGCGCCAACTTCTCCAACGCCTCGAAGCCCAAGGCACTTCCCTCGCCGCACTCGGAGACCGTATCCTGGCCCTCGAGGATCTGCCGGCCCGGATCACGCGCCGCGCCAAGCTGTCCGCCTTTTTACGGGCCCGATCGGGCTGTTGGGGACTGGATCAAGTTCCCGTCTCCGAAACCGCCGCCGTACTCTTCACCAGCGGATCCGAAAGCCTGCCCAAGGCCGTTCCGCTCACCCACGCCAACTTGCTCGCTAATCTGCGCGACGCCATGCGTGTTTTTAAACTCCACCCCCAGGACCGGGTCCTTGGGATGCTTCCGCCTTTTCACTCTTTCGGTCTGGTTTGCACCCTGTTCCTGCCGCTCTTGACCGGCATTCGCGCCATCTACCATCCCAACCCCACCGAAGGCGGACACCTCGCCCGGCTGATCGAAGCCTACCGGGTTTCCATCCTCGCCGGAACTCCGACCTTCGCCAACGGCATCCTGCGGGCGGCCACCGACCGCCAACTCGCCACCTTGCGCCGCCTGATCACCGGCGCCGAAAAATGTCCCGATATGCTCCACGACGAAATCGCACGGCGGTTCCCGAATGCCGTCATGGTCGAGGGCTACGGCATCACCGAATGTTCGCCCATCATTTCATTAAATGACGAAAATGAACCCCGCCGGGGTTCCATCGGAAAATTCATGCCCTCGCTGGAACAGGCCCTGGTCGATCCCGAAACAGCTTCCCATCGGGTACCGGCCGGAACACCGGGCCTGCTCCTGGTCCGGGGCCCTTCGGTGTTTGGTGGATATCTTAATTTCGACGGCGCATCGCCTTTTATTGAATTCGAAGGCCGCACCTGGTACCGGACCGGCGACCTGGTCCGGGAAGAGCCGGATGGTACTTTATTTTTCGCGGGCCGGCTCAAGCGTTTCGTGAAAATCGGGGGCGAAATGATTTCCTTACCGGCCATCGAAGAAGTGCTTCAACCACATCTTTCCCAGTCCGGCGATGAAGGTCCCGCATTGGCGGTCATCGCCACCGCCCATGAGACTCAGCCGGAAATCGTGCTGTTCACCCTTCGTACCGCCGAGCGCGAAACGGTCAATCAATGGCTCCGCGACGGCGGACTCGCCCCGCTCTATAATATCCGGCAAGTTCGAACTCTGCCGGCCATTCCGGTCCTGGGCACCGGCAAAACCGATTACCGGGCACTACAAGCCCAGCTTGCATCGCCCGGGGCTTAAGCGCTTTCTGGGTGGCTTCTTTCTCCACCAGAAGCCGTGCGAGGGACCGCCCGGCCCACCTTCAGACCATTCACGATACCTTGACTTCAAGGCCGCATTGCGCAAATTGTCGGATCCAACACTGGATCGTTGTGGCTTCAGGCAGAGTTGTTTCAGCCTCGCTCGGGCAGATCATTCCCAGGGACTCCAACTTCGATAGACCCAACGGATGGTAGGGCACAATCTCGGCACCCTCCAGCCCCGGAAGCGAAGCGGCCAGTGCTGCCACCGCTAAAAAGTGATCCTCCCGGTCGTTGAAACCTGGGATGATCGGCAGCCGCAAACGAATCTTTGCCCCTCGGCTGTGCAGTTTCTTTAGATTGTCGAGAATCAGCGTATGGGGAACGCCCGTAAAGTGCTCGTGCCGCATCGGATCGGTTTCCTTGATATCATAAAGAAAGAGATCCACCAACGGCCGCACGCGCTCAAAGGCGGAGAAATCGGCGTAACCCGAGGTTTCAATGCAACGGTGCAAATCCGAAGCCTTGGCCGCCCGGAGCAGGGCCTCGGTAAAGTCCACCTG
The DNA here is from genome assembly GCA_903824675.1 of uncultured bacterium. GTDB lineage: Bacteria > Verrucomicrobiota > Kiritimatiellia > CAIKKV01 > CAIJXV01 > CAIJXV01. The sequence continues at coordinate 32,135 of CAIJXV010000108.1, read as the reverse complement.
CGCCAACGGTTCGCCGCCTGAGAGCGTCATCCCGCCGCCCGATATCCGGTAGAACGATTCATCGCGCAACACCGTGGCAATCACTTCCTCAACCGTTACCTCGCGCCCCACAATCTCCAAGGCCAGGGCATGGCACTCCCGCGCACACAGGCCACACCCCTGGCAGAGCGACCGTTCGATCACATGCCGGCCCGCAACGCGCCGGTGAACCTCGTGCGGGCACACCCGAAAACAGGATCCGCAACCGATACATCGATCCGGCTGAAATGAGAGAATGGACTTTCCGCCCTGACCCTCGGGATTGTGGCACCATCGGCAGGAAAGGGGGCACCCTTGGAGGAAAACCGTGGTCCGAATTCCTGGCCCGTCGTGAAGTGAAAAACGCTGAATCTCGAAAATCCGGCCTTTCACCTCTCGCCGTCCCACGGTCATGTGCTGACCATCGTCCGGGTCATGATCTCATCCTGAATGGATTCGCCCAGCCGGACAAAGACCGAACTATAGCCGCTGACTCGCACCACGAGATCGGGATGCATTTCCGGGTGTAGACGAGCATCCTGCAGCATTTCCTGATCGACACAGTTGATCTGCAAGACCGAGCCGCCAGCCGAGAGGAAACGCCGAACGACCGGCACAACCGCGTTCGGTGACAGGCCGCCCCGCGCCGCGGGCAATTTGACATCCAACACGGCGACCACCGGGTAAAGTGTCAGGTCAAGCGGTTCCAATGCCGACAAAATCTGTCCCACGCTCGCCGTGTGACCGATGGCCAACCGGCTGGGACTCATGCCCGGTGAAAGCGGCTCTCCGGCCCGCCGTCCGTCGGGGGTCGCCCCGGTTTTGGCACCGAAATCCACGAACGAGCGGAACGCGAATAGACTGGCTTCGTATCGACCTCCACGGGAGTTCGGGAGACCGGACGAAGCATGGGCAACCTCGGCAAATAGTTGGGCGGAGAAGGCCCGGATGTCCTCGTCCTCCTGCCCGAATTTGGCAATCCGGTTCACGAGGAAGTTCCGAAAAACATCCTCGCCTTTGAAATCAGTCTCCAACAGGCGACGGAGATCTTCGAGCGAGACCAGATGACGGTCATAGACGGCGGTCTTAACCGCAAACAGGGAATCCACCAGCGTGCCGATGCCGGTGAGGGAAATACTGCCCGAGCTGTAGCGGCAACCGCCTTCCATCATGTCCCGACGTTTGGCCAGACAGTCGTCCAGCAGGGCGGAATGCAGGGGACAGGGATTGAAGCGCACCCCTTCCCGTTCGGTCCGGTTACGTTCGGCAACATGGGCACCGACGACGGCTTTTAGATTAGCTAGAAACGCGTGGCGCAACTCGTCAAAGGTGGAGCAACCCTCATAGCGGGCGGCTTGAAGGCCCGCCCGGTCGAAAAAGAAGGCCCACGAGTCCGGGCAGAAGCCCATCAGGAACACCTGCAGTAAATTGAGGTAGTAGGTCGCCCGACTATTGATCTCGCAGTTTTCCAGAACATTCTCCTGGCAGCCGCCCCCCACATACAGACGGGAATCTTCCAACGCCTTGCCCATCTTCACGTTGGCGGGAATGACCACATCATCGTTGAAGATGGCCAGCGCATTACCACCGTTGACGATGTTGTCCGCCAGGAGGTCAAAGAACTCGGGCGGATGTTGGGCCGAAATTCGCACGTTGAGCTTGGGGTCAATCAGTTTCAGATCGCGATGGGTCTCGATCATCAGGCGGGTGATCTCGTTGAATACCGGGGTTCCATCCCGTTCGCATCCGCCGAGGGTAATAGTGCCATTGGTCCCCACATGCCAGGGAGACGCCGGGGTGCGCAGGCCATAGCGGACGTCACTGATGGCCAGGAAGAACGCCACCAGCTCCCGCGCCTCTTTCGGGGTAAGCCGCCCGTTTTCGATATCGCGCCGATAATAGGGAGACAGGAGGCGATCGATATGGCCAAAGACGCTGATGCCGTTGCCTTCGACCGACTGGAGCACATGGAAGATGAACAAAATGGCACCCAGCGCCTCGTAGAAAGATTCGGCCGGTTCCGCGGGAACGCGCCTCGCTGTAACGGCGATGCGCTGTAACCGCCGGCGAATATGCGGTTCTGTCTCCACTTCCAACAGTCGATCCGCCTCTGCCGAAAAACGTCCGGCAATATCGATCAAGGCCTGATTTCCAGCGATGGCGGCCTGTAAAAAATCCCGCTCTGGGTCAGAGCCGGCCCGGACCTTTTCCTGTTCAGCGTCCGCCATCAGTCCCCGCAGTCCCCGATGCAACACTTTTTCGTAACTCACCGTATGATGATTGTCGTCGAGGACCCGCCAGCTATGGGATAACCCGCGTTCCCAGCAAGGCACCAACCATTGGTCACTGGAGGCGGAAAGAGCCTGGCCGAACGGCTCTCGTTTCAACCACCCTCCCAACCCACCCGTGCCCAAGTCGGTACGGTGTCGCCCGGTATTCAATTCAAAATAGAACGGGCAATGCCGGAAAACATGGACCGGACAGTGTTCGGCCATGAACCGATAGCCGAAAATCTTGTGCTGGAAGGGCGATCCCTGGGGATTCGCATTGCACGTGGCGTGTAAGTCCCGTTCCCAGGGCCCGATATCCAGGGGCGGAGTGCTGAAATAGGCGTCCAACTCGCCCTCGAAATCGGTTCGTTCATCCGCAAAGCATACCGATTTCATGTTCGCTGGGTCAGCCATGGAAATTTCCGCTTCCGGGGTGTCATCCCTCTGAAAGTCAAAGCAAACGGTTGATTAATGGATATCCTACCCCCATCGCCCCCGAAATACAATCCCGGAACCGGATGCCCTGATCCTCGCGTCATCTCCGCGGTGCGGCTCGCCAGAGTCTCGCCCTCCAAATGTCAATCGATACAAGATGGAGTGTTCTCCCCTGGAGGACGAGACGCTGGCGATACTGTTCATCAGGCAGTAAAGCCAGACCTATGGGCTGGCTTGCGGGAGAGCAGCCATGCGCCGATGCGCTCTTAGGCAAGGATTTGGACGGAGGACTTTGGGCTCCGCATCAGCGGGATATTCTCTTCGTTCTTTATCCGCAGACAGACGGCTCGCCAGAGTCTCGCCCTCCAAATGTCAATCGATACAAGATGAAGTGTTCTCCCCTGGAGGGTGAGACGCTGGCGATACTGTTCATCAGGCAGTAAAGCCAGACCTATGGGCTGGCTTGCGGGAGAGCAGCCATGCGCCGATGCGCTCTTAGGCAAGGATTTGGACGGAGGACTTTGGGCTCCGCATCAGAGGGTCAGGATCACGGATCCGGCGGCCGCCGGAAAGCTCCGCCACCCGGGCGGTTCATGATCCCTTCCACATCCGCCAGGGGCATGGCCACTTCCGGATTGATGAAATCAAAAACCTGGAATTTCTCGCCCGCCTTATCCCGCCAATCCTCCGGCAGGGTCCGGTCCAGATCGTCATAGGTCGTAACGACGATTCCGCTCAACTCGTTCATGATGCGAATCCCGTCTTCCGGCGAAATCTCTTCGGCTTCCTTGATATACTCCACCCAGCGCGCCACGCTTTCTTCCAGTCGGACATTCATCGCCTGCATGACCACGTCCACCTGCGCCGCCTCGACGGGCGTCGGCTTGACCCGGCTCATAAAACCGTTCCGCGCCAGATCCCGCCGCATTTTCCACACCTCGGCCGCCGCTTTGATCCGTTCCCGAAAATCAACCCGGGCCGGACCATTCGTCCCGCCGGCCCCCGGCGGAGAACCGGCCCGATGGAATTCGGCCGTCGTATTCGTCCCGGCTGACGCCGCCGGAATATCGCCGTCATGCGCCGTCCGGCGAGCCGCACGTTCCGACCGATCCGGCACTTGCAACAGGGAGGCAATCCCGTCCAGCCCGGCACTATGCCCGCCCCTTTTGCTGACCTGCGCCTTGAGGTCCTCGATTTCCCGCTGGGCCTCTTTTAAATCCCGGCGAGGCCCCCATCCGCCCAAAACCAGGCCGATCAACAAGGCCAGCAGTACTGAACCGATGATTTTCATCTCAACCCATCTTCTTTCTGAACCGGCGGATTCGATCCGGAATGAGGCGGGCGCCGAATCCCCAGGTAGTAATCTTGACGTTGATCATGCAGGACCGGATCCGGATCGGATGCCTGGAACAACGCGACCAACCGTCGCCAGGTCCATTTCCGATAGACAAATCCGCAGGGATACAAACTATACCCGCACCGCAAAACCTCCTCGCGCCGGCGATCATTGCAAATCACAAAAGGATAGGCATCCAATTGGGCTTCCGTTTGGGGTCCGGCCAAAAAGACGGGATAGATCGATCCTCCCGAGATCACGCGTAACTGGGTGACGTAATTCGTCGCGACCTCCCACGCCGCCACCTGATCGCGTCCAGCCTTTTCACGGGCCAGTCGACGGGCCAGTTCCGGCGCCGGTGACACTATCAATACCGGTCGCATCAGACCATCCGTCACCGAGAACAACAATAAAATCCCCGCCGCCAAAGCCGCAAACCGCAAAACCGACCGATGCTGCCGATCGGTCAAATAGCGCGCCACGGCATAGACCACCAACACCAGACCAGCCAACCGGAAGGCCCCCAGATGCCGACCGGCCAGCGCAATCCCCACTCCGGCCACCCCCAACATCAAGGTCAGGCTCCGATCGAATTTGACCATCGCCTTCCAGGTCCGATCGCTGTTTTTCGCAAATACCAGCACCGCGCCCAACCCGGCCGCCAACAAGGGCAGGGCCGGCAAAAAGTAACGGGTTCGCTGAATATTGGCGCTGACGAAAATTAGAAATAACAACCCCAGCCAGAGCGCAATAAACAGAATCGCGGAACGATGCCGGCGCCCTTCCCGCTGCAGAATCTGCCGGTCACGGACCAGGATAAGGGCCAGCATCAGGGTCCACGGTAAAAATTGGACTAGCAGTGACACGGGATAGGTCACCAGATTGTCGAGCAGGTAAAACTTACTACCCTTGACCCGATTCCCCACCTGATCATTGAAAAAGATGCGCAAAAATTCAGAGCCGTGTTTGACATAAACCAGGATGAACCAGAACAACGCCAGCCCCACCCCCAGCAAAAGCGCCGGTCCGTGAATCAACTCCCGAATTTTCAGATTCCGCGGCCGGGCCCAGGCGCCATAGACGAAGGCGAACACCACCGGCAAAACACCCAGCATCCCTTTGGTCGACACCGCCAAACCCGCCGCGCCATACGCGATGAAATAAAACCGCGTCCGCCGGTCTCCGTCGAAGAGGATCTTCAGAAATCCATAAAAACTCAGCGTCATGAAAAAGCTCATGAGCACATCGGGTGTGGAGCGGACGGACAGATGAAACAGCGTGGGATTCGAGGCCATGATTGCGGCGGCGCAGACCGCCACTTCGGCCGAACGAAAAAGAATCCGCGCGCAGGCATGGGTCAGCAGGATGATCAAGGCTCCCGCCAAAAGGAAGGGCAGACGGGTGGTCAGGTAATTGACCCCGAATACCTGGTAGGAACCGGCCATCACCCAGTAGAGCAATCCCGGCTTGCGAAACCGTTCGGATCCGTCAAAAAACCGCGGCGTGACATAATCACCCGAATGCACCATCTGGACCGCGGCATCGGTATAGTAGCGTTCATCCCCCCGCCAGAGACTGACTTGCGGCAGGATGGGCAGGTAAACCAGCAGAAAAAGCAGGGCCAGAAGGATCGTGGCCCGCCGGGCGGCGGCCACAAATCCGAACGATTCACGTTCTGGCACTATCAACTCTGAGGAGTCAGGCATCCCGGCACATTAAAGGATTGGGGCTAATAATGCACGCCATTCCGTTTAGGATCGGGTGGCGGCCACTCCAAAAACAGCAACGGGGGGCTTCGCCCACAATCCAAAACACCAGATTCGGGCGGATCGTCTTCTCCGGATGGAATCGGGGTTGCGCGACTCTCCCCAATAACTTCATCCAGTTTCGCAAGGGGTGTAAGGTTTTCCCTCCCCCCGGCGCGGGGGAGGGTAGGGTGAGGGGGATCGTTGGAAAATCGAGTCTCGTTTCGGCGGATCCCCCTCTCCCCGGGCCCTCCCCCGCGCCGGGGGGAGGGAGGAGCGAACAGCCGTCATCGAAGAGAGACCACTGGTTCAGCATACCCCATTCCCTATCAGTGTGATCCGTGTCTTCAGCAGTTTCTGAGGATTGAGGTACTAAATCCCGGCAAACGCCTTGTTCACAATTTCGCGCGGGGGTGCGGGCGTAAACCAGCTGACCAACGGAACGACCAGGAACGGCACGATCATGCCGACCGAAGCGGCCAGGGGTGATTTTGCCGCCCCCCAGTAATAGAATAAGCCGACGGAAACCGACAATCCGACGATCATCCCGGCATATATCCCAGCCGCCGAGGTGCGTTTCCAGTAGAGCCCGTAAAGGAAGGGGGCCATGAACGAGCCCGCAATCGCACCCCAGGAAAGCGACATGAGCGTGACGATGATCGCGAGTTCATACTTGGCGATGAAGAATGAAAAACCTACAAAAACCGCGCTCAGGAACCGCATCATCACCAGCGAAGTCTCCTTGGACACTTTGGGGTTCACATGCCCCTTGTATAAATCAATCGCCACCGAGGAGGAGGAAACCAATACCAATGAGGACAGCGTGGACATGGAGGCGGACAACACCAGGAGCAGGACCACCCCCATCAGGGACGGGGGCAGATTGGCCTTGAGCATTTCCGGGATCATCTGGTCGAACGCCGGCCCCTTGGCGCCCATGATGGGCGCTTTAAAAAACAAATGGGTCAAGGCCCCGTTGAAATACGCCGCACCGGCAATGATGAAGGAAAAGACCGTCGTCACAATCGCGGCCCGGAAGATCATTTTCTCATCCTTGATGGCATAGAATTTCTGCACCATCTGGGGCATCCCCCAGACGCCGAACGAGGTCATAAAAACCAGAGCGCCCAGCATGAGCAGGCTGGGTTGTTTTTCTGGAGGGATATGCGCGGGATAGTTCTGCGCCATCGTCGCAAAAACCTGTTCCGGTCCCCCGCCTTTCATCGTCATCACGGCTACGAGGGCGATGGCACCGACAATCATGATCAGCCCCTGGATGAAATCGGTCAGGGTGATGGCGAAGTATCCGCCCAGGATCAGGTAAATGCCGGTGATCACCGTCATGATCAATAACGCCACATCATAGGAAATATTAAAGTTGATCTGGAACATATGCCCCAAGCCTTTGAAAACCGAGGCCGAATAGGGAATCAGAAAAACGAAAATGATCAGGGCGGATAGAATTTTCAGACCCTTGGCCTGAAATCGTTCAAAGAAAAACTCCGGCATCGTCAGGGCATCCAGATTATGCGTCATGCGACGGGTCCGGCGACCGAGAACCAGCCAGGCGGCGAGGGTTCCGATCAGCGTATTCCCGGCCGCGATCCAGAGAACATTCCATCCATATCCCCAACCCAGTTTACCCGCAAACCCGATGAAGAGGACGGCGGAAAAATAGGTGGTCCCATAAGCGAACGCCGAAACCCACGGGCCGATGGTCCGGCCCCCCAGGAAGAAATCCCCCAACGTCGTGGTCTTCTTCATCCCCCAAACGCCGATCCCCACCATCCCCACCAAAAACACACTGATCAGAATTATTGAAAACAACATGGCGCCTCCTATCCGGTGACAAACTTTCCCAGCATGATAAAGATTCATCCCAAAAACTCAAGGTTCAAACTTCTAAAAAAGTTCTTTCGGGTGTAAGACAAATTTCGGAAAAATAAAAGAAAGCCTCGTTTTTGTTTGCGCGGAACGATATATCGATAAACCAAGCCCCACTCACAATGCGCCCCGTAGCCATCCCATAGGTCTGGCTCTACGGGCCTCTGCCTCTCAGTACAGCCGGGCGTATCGCACGGCTTCTCTGGCAGATAGGCGCAAGCCGCATCAGAAGACGATTCCCTATTTCTCCGAAATTTGTCTTACACCCAGTTCTTTCGGGCGCATCTGCGATTCGGTGCACAATAACCGCCTAAAGGGCGTTTACACCAACCGTTTTCAATCGAGGTCGACCCGCCCTTCTCTGTGGCGGGCGTCTGGAGATGGAGGGGCTGAATCCGCGGACGCCGGGCGCAGAGGCCCGGCCTACAAACGACGGGGAATCGGGTTGTGGGCGAAGCCCCACCTGGGGCGGTTTATCAAGGAAATAGGCGAATTTACACCGAATCGCAGATGCGCTCAGTTCGGTCCCGCCAATCCCGTTTCCCGTCATTCATCCTTTCTCCAACTCTCTCCTCATCGCGCACCCGCCACAATCGGCGGCTTGATTCAAACAAAAATCGCTGAAAATCTGGATCAGTCCCTGACGGCATAGACTGGACCGATAGATCGCCGGATTGTGATCAGCCCCCAAAAGATTGACCGCCGCTTGCTTCACCAGCGTATTGGCCTCCTCGACCGGCAAATCCCGTAATTCAGCATCTTCCGCAGGAATCCAACGGCCGGCGGCCATGGCCCAAGGCACAAGGATATTCACGATCCAGGCCGCCTGCCGATCGGGCCCCAACAGCGCCACTGGCGCCACAGCCCGTTGTCCACCAAATCCATAGCGCGTTCTCCAGTAACTCTCGGGGGCCATTCGCGACCAGCCCGCCGTCAGGTTTGCAGCCCAATCACCCACCGGTTTCCTGAATACGGCTGACCATTCGTCATCCGGTCCACCCGGGGAACCAAACATCAGCGCGGCCACCGCCAGCCGGCGCAAGGGATGGTTGGCCGGGCGCAAACCGCTCAAGCACCAGGCCTCGCGCGGCAGAATGAGGGCGGAATGCCGGGCTTGAAATTTCCACCAATGATCCCATATCCGGCGAACATATCGCCGGGTCTCCTCGTCCCATTCGGACCGGATGGCCGTCGGCAACAACCCGGCCACACCGCACAGCAAGGCATAGGCGCGATCGGAATCCCCCTGGGATTCCTCGGCCAGGAGTCGCCGGGAAATCCGTTGGGCCAGGAGTCGGAAGGGCCGGCGATTGGATTTGTAGCCCAACGCCGCCAAGGTCTCCTCGTACAGCGCCTGGTCGGCGCCCTGCAATCCGATCACCTGTCGCATTCTCGCGGTTTTTTGCGAGAGCCGTTCCAACCCGGCGGTTTCCAGGAAGCCGGCAACCCGTTCCGCCGGCCAGACGGCCAAGCGCTCCGCACACGGAGCCCGGACCGTTCGCAAGGCATAGGGATAGGCGGTGAGATCGAGCGTTTCAAAGGAGAAGGATGGACATTTTCGCAAGGGGCCGCGTAAGGCGATCTGGACGGTTCCCGGCGGCAGGCAAGCGGGATCCACCCGCCGCTCATAATAGGTCACATGAGCCACCACCCGCCGATAGCGGGAATCCGCCCCATGTTCATGCCGGATCCAATCCTCGGGATGAATATGCAATTCCACATCGCCATTTAAACAGCGGCCGGGGGTTCCAATACGGAGTCGGGCATCCAGAAAATCCGGCCCGGCCTCGAGATTCCAACGTCCGGGCTGATCGACGATCACCGGTTCCCCGTCGACGGTGGTCAGGTCCATCGGTCGATAGGCCGGATCAAACCAGACACACCGTAAATGCCGTTCCTGGAAGGGGACCTCATCCAGTCCCTCGCGATCTTCAGCCACCCCCGCCGGTCGAACCTTGCGCCATTCCCAAACCCTTCCCTCTTCACCCCCCGCCCACACCCTGGTGCGCATCGTCCCCTCCCCTGTTAATCCCCCATTCCCTAACGCTACGCCTTCTTATTACGCTTTGAATAAGCCGCTGAACTGGCGGACTCTTCATCTCCCGGTGGCCCGACGCGTCCCGGCGGCGGGCTCTGCGCTCTTCTTGCGCACCCGAGGCCGTGGCCCGGTGCCCCCGGCCCATCTTGCGCTATCGTTCCCGAACCCTGCCCTATTTCAATACCGGAATCCGCTCCGTCCGATATATTCCCGCAAAATCGAGGTGCTGGGCACCTCCCGTTCCGCAATCGCCAGAAAATTCAAGAGAAACGCGCCCAATCGTCGGGCCTCGGCATATTCGACGTGACACGGTTTGACCTGCATCAATAGGGGCTCGGCCAGGGGTTTCAAAACCGCCAGTTCATAATCCAAAGCCGAATTGAAAACAGCATCCGCCCGATCCTGGAAGGGGAAAATCCACCGCTCCTCGCCCCGCCGAACCGATGCCCACTGGCGCAGGGTCTCCAACGCCGTGTGCTTGCGGAACTGGGAGTCCCGGACCAACCGTCGGATCAGGCGATTGTCCGTTGTGGAAATCCGATGGTTCGAATCGATCCCGAGTTGGGACATGGCGTTGATATAAACCAGGAATTTACGGTCGTCGGGAATCCGGGCCGTCAGTAAAGGATTCAAGCCGTGAATCCCCTCGATGATCAACACCTGGTCCTCCCCGAGGGTCAGCTTTCGTCCCCGGAATTCGCGGGTCTTGGTTTCGAAGTTAAAAGAAGGCAGATCGACTTCCCGCCCCGCAATCAGATCTTCCAGGTTGCGGTTAAACAACTCCAGATCGAGTGCTTCGATATGTTCGAAATCAAAGCCCCCCGCCTCGTCCCGCGGCGTCCGGTCTCGTCCAACAAAATAGTCATCGAGCGAAATCATCGCCGTCTGGAGTCCGTTCACCCGCAACTGGATCGCCAGGCGTTTGGAGAAGGTGGTCTTGCCGGCCGAGGAAGGACCGGCCACCTGGACCAGGCGCACATGATGCCTCCGCGCATGGATGCGATCGGCGATCAAGGCGGTTTTCTTTTCATGCAGGGCTTCGGCCAGATGGATGACTTCCCGGGCCTCCCCCGTGGTAATCATTTCATTCAACCGTCCGACCGTACTCACCCCGAGGATGCGCCCCCATTCCAGATGTTCGTGGAAGATCTTGAACAGGTGCGGTTGATCGACAAACACGGGAACCGTCCGGGGATCCTGAATCGTCGGCAACTGGAGCACGAATCCTGGTGCATGGTGAACCAGTTGAAAAAGGGGAATCAAGCCGGACGACGGCGCCAAGGGTCCTTGTGCCAGATCGTAAAAATCCCCGCACACATGCAGGACCACCCGCGGTGGATTCCGATATTGCAGCAGATTCAACAGATCCCGTTGCCCCGACGCCTCGAACAATTCCACGGCGCGGGAAAAGCCGATCTTGCGGCGTTCAATCGGCAGATATTGCGCGACCGTCCGATGCATGGCCGCCTCGAGTTGCGCCGTTTCCTCAGCCGTAATCCCGGCCGGCGAATCCGGACGTTCAAACAGACAATAAAACCCACTGCCCAAGGCATACCGCACCGAGAAACGCGCTTCGGGAAAAAGTTCGTGCGCCGTTTTCGCCAGCAGGAAGGACGCCGTGCGGGCATAAATGGGCCACCCGTGCGGATCGGCCATGGTCAGAAGACGCAGCTCACTATCGGATTCCAAAGGGTAACTCAACGAGGTGACATCATTGTTCACCACCGCGCCGATCCAAGGCAGGCCGGAGGGGTCCGGCGGAAGGTCCGCCTGCAGATTTTTGATTTCGGAATGGAAGGGGACCGGCCGTTCCGACCCATCTTCAAAGCGTACTCGGATTTCGCTCATCGGCTCCCCGCTTTCTGCCAGGCGGGCGGCAGAAGCCTTGCCGCATCCCGGAGAATCTCGCCGGGTTCGGCCACCCAGCCCGAGCGGGCCAGGTCCGTATATTTATCGCCCAACACCTCGCCGATCAGCCGGCGGGAATGGTCCCACTTGTAAACCAATTGGTCCAGCACCCGGCAATCGGAGTGTTGGGGGGTGAAGCCCAGTCCCAGCAATTCCAGCCGCATGGCCGTCATCTCGCGAATCAGGCTCGGATTATTCAGGAACCACCAGCACCCGAAAGGCAGGAGATTCCGGAATTTGCGCGCCGCCACACAGAGAGCGTGGGTGTTTTCGCGCGATAAAAAGGTCACCAGGAACCGGACATCAGGAAACTCCAGCGCCAGGCTTTCAACCGCCGATACATCCGCCGGCCCCACGGAATCGCCCGCCAGACGCAAGGCGGGATTGACCAGTTTGCGGACGCCGATCATCAGCGCCACCGGAAGGCCACATTCCCGGGCCACCGGGATCACGGCTTTCGTCAATAGTTGGATCAAGGGCGAAGTGGAATCCGGATGGCGGAAGGTCGGCGGCAGGCTGATGGCCATATAGCAGGCATCCATCTTTTGAACCCAATCCGTCAGGTATCGCCGGACCCCGGCCAAGGTGGGTCCGGATAGATCGGCACGCACTTCGTAGCCCAACCCGGCCAAACGCTCGGCACCCTCCGGCCAGTTCATCAGGGCGCTATCCAACCGCAAGGCCGCCCGGAAACGCGGATCCCGATCAAATCCTTTTTGCCAGACCGCCCGCTCTCCGTCATGGAGCGGGTCGTTCGTCATGATCACTTCGGAAATATTCGCCAGACCAAAGACCGTGTCGATATAACCCCGGGCCGTTTGTCCGGCGAAATAGCGGCGAATGCCCGCCAACCCGTCCCGGCGGGGATCGAGCCCCAGCCGCTGAATCACTGTGACCACCCCGCGACAGGCTTCGGATAAGGGGGAGCGCTTGATAAAGAGTTCGTCCCAGATCAGGTCGGCCTGGACGGTCTTGGTGAGTTTCCAGAAGGATTCCACATCCAAATCCGGCCGGGCGCGAAACACCTCGGCGACGAGGTAGTGGTAGGTCAGCAATTCATCGATGCCCCAGAGGCTAAGCTCACCAAAAGCCGGATCGAACAGGTGGGTATGCAGATCCATCAGGGGCATTTGAGCCAACGCCTCCCGGGCTATTTGCGCAACATCAGATTTGGATTTCATGGAGCCTCGTGTTGGGTCAGGCCCCACGGGCCTGTTTTGTTAAAAAAGTTTGTCGCATATTTTTTGACCGGGCGTCAATCCTTGGAAACTGTGGAGTGCTGCAGTTCACTGCCGCTTTTGCCCAAAGCGGGACTGTAGTCCCGCACTCCCAAACCAGGAAGATCAAGTCTTCTCATTTTTGTTTCCACGGCGGGATCTCCGGCAACAACGCCTGAAATTCCGCGATCCGCCCGGCCTCGTATTCGGCGCCATATCGGCCGGCCAGGAACCGGGGATAGGCTTCCCGGACAAAATCCTCCCACGACGCCTCTTCCCGGCCCGGATTAATCGGAAAAAAGTGCGCGCCATTATCGCGCGCGGCCTGCAAATCGCCCGGCGCATCGCCGATCATCAGGATGCGATCCGCAGAATATTTCCCGGCAGCGACCAACCGGAGGTGTTCAGACTTGGTTCCCAATTCCTGCCCGGCAATGATCGACACAAAATCCAAAACCCCGTTCTCGCGCCATTCCCTGACCAGCGCCTCGGTGGGCGTTTGCGACACACAGACGGCATCTGACTGTTCGCGGATTTGCTTCAACCCGGCCAACGCCCCGCGAAAAAGCGGCGCCTTTTTGACCTTTTGTGCGATTTGCCCGTTCACGGCCTCGCTCCAGACGAGCAGGGAGGCCAACTCCGGATCGCCGGTGGCCTCGACCCGTTGCTTCAAGACCGCATTGCTGAGCGGTTGTCCGGACTCAATCCAGCGCCGTAGCGCGGCCAATGCCGGCAGTTCGACCCCCGCCGAAAGGACCTCGGGGTGATCGCGGAGCAGATCGAACGTCCGCAGTAGACATAAAAACCGGTTTTGCCCGCGCCAGCAGGAATATAGATTGATGAATTCGGCCGAAGCCCGTACGGCTTTTTCGATTCGCTCCAAGCCCCAGTGAGACACGATCAGCCCATGAAAACAGAGTTTTTGTTTCCGTTCCATGGTATCAAACACACAGCCATCCGAATCGACCCCGACAAACGTGGGGTGCCGCGGCGTGAATCGAATCAAATCGTCCCGGGTATAAACTGGTTCCACGCCCATGCCACGAACTCCTCAGCCCCATCAAGCATCACCCGACGGTTTGTAAATAATGAGTCAGCGGCGCCCTGTTCCGCTGTCACCTGCCGCTCAAACCCGAGGGCCTCCCTTTGGAGTGATCCCCCCGCCCGCTTCATTCATCGCCCGCGGTGGCCCGCTCAATCTCCTCAAAGGTCGTCATCCCTCGCAGTACTTTTTTAATTCCATCATACCGCAGGTCCGTAAACCCGTCTCGCTCGGCCAGTTCGCGGAGCACGCTGATCGGCGCTTTTTGAATGATCGCCGCGCGAAGGGCTTCGTTGATCGGCGCCAGTTCATGGATGGCGATCCGTCCCATATACCCCACCCGATTGCACCGTTCGCAACCTTGGGCCCGAAAAACCTGGACGGACGTCTGGCCATCCCACTCGAAATACCGCTCAATCTCTTCGGGGGAGAGATTGACGGGCACCTTGCAATGCGGACACAAGCGTCGCACCAGCCGTTGGGCCATCACGCCCAGCAGGGTCGGCGCGGCCAGGGACGCATCGATCCCCATCTCCACCAAACGCAACACCGCTTGCAGTGAATTATTGGTATGCATCGTCGTCAAAACCAAATGCCCGGTCAGCGCCGCCCGGCAGGCGATCTGCGCCGTCTCGAAATCGCGAACCTCACCCACCAGAATGATGTCGGGATCCAGTCGCAGAAAGGCCCGCAACGCATCCGGAAAATCCAGACCCACCGCCTCGTTGGTCTGCACCTGATTGACCCCCGGCAAGCGATATTCCACCGGATTTTCGATCGTCAGGATGTTGACCCCGGGATGGTTCAGGTACTTCAACAAGGCGTAAAGCGTAGTGGTCTTGCCCGACCCGGTCGGCCCGGTAATAAAAAATATCCCATGCTGGGACTCGCCGATTTTCCGCAGCCCCGTCAGGATGGGTTTGGCAAAATCCAAATCCGTCAGGTCAGGCACCGAATCGAACTGGGCTTGCCCCAAAATCCGCAATACCACTTTTTCGCCGAAGTGAACGGGAATGGTGGCCAACCGAATGTCGACTGATCGATCCGGCAGAACCAGGGTCAATCGTCCGTCCTGCGGCCGGCGGGTTTCGGAGATATCGGCTTCCGCCATGACCTTCAACCGGGCGACGATCGCCGTCTGCATCGAGTTTTCATACTTCAGCACTTCCTGCAGAACACCGTCAATCCGGAATCGCACGCGTGTCGCATCTTCCCCGGGCTCGATATGAATATCGCTGGCCCGGTGCTTCAGAGCCAACAGGATCAGGCCCCGGGTAAAATCAATGATCGATCGATCTTCGGTGACCCGCTTGAGTTCCGACACTTTGATCGGCGTCCCGGGATGGAACGACAACTCGGGCAGCGAATGACTGGCGATCATCCGGGCCAATTCGGAATCCGATTGATAGGCAATTTCAATCGCCGCATCGATCTGGTCAGGGAAGGCAAAAACGGGACTCAAAAACGTCCCTAGAAAATTTTCCGCCTCCACCAACAGATGGGGATCCTTGGGCGAGGCCGAAGCCACGGTGATGGCCCCTCCGAATTCGTAAAGCGGCAAAAGGTGCCGTTTACGGGCGAACTGCTCCGGCAGGCGGGAAATCAGATCGTTATGAATCAGCGTCCGCCCGCAATCGATATAGGCCACCCCCAGATAGTCGCCGTACATCCGGCCCAATAAATCACGCCGCCGGAGATCCCGCTTGACCAAATCCATCAGGATTCCCAGTTCATCGCCCGGGTACCGGCCGCGTAACGCGTTGCGCTGTTCCGGAGCAATTTCTCCGCGGGCTTCCAGAAAATCGCAAAAATCGCCGGGGTTGGTGCTCATTTTCCCTCCCGACGGGAAGCGGAACCGGAAGAAGCGGGAGCGCCCGTTGTCCCCACCCGTTTACGCAATTTGACCAACCGGTTGATCTCCGCCTGACTCAGACGGATATTCGTCGCCTGGGGAAGGGTTTCATCCTCGGCAATTTCCCGGAACATCCGAAACAGATCATAACGCTGGATCATGTCGGAGCCCCTTCCTGAATCAGATCGGTTAAGATCGTGCGAATTTCAGCGGGGGAACAATCTTTGCGGATAAAATGCAGGGCCCCCAGGGTGAGGCAGTGCTCGACACTGAGACGATCCGCCACCGAAGACAGCATGACCACCCGCGCCTGGGGCCATTTGCCCAGAATGTCCTCCAGGGCCTCCTCGCCCGTGCGCATCGGCATGTTCAAATCGAGTAGGACCAGGTCCGGCCGTTTTTCCAGGGCCAACGTCGTGGCCTCAACCCCGTCTTTGGCTTCCCCCACCACGTCGAAATTCAATGTCTTGAGCAAGGCCTTCATATAAAGCCGGACATGGGCTTCGTCGTCGGCGATCACCACGGTTTTATTTCGTTCTGACATGACGCTCTCCTTCTGCCGTTTTATTTGTCGCCGGATGCCGGACGGTGGGGTTCAAATTCCTGGCGGCGATTCATAACCCCCCGTCGCGTCCGTTGCCGCACCTCTTCGTTAAACCAGGCCTGACTTCGAAGCGGGGTCTCCCCCCCGCTGGGCCGACGCAATTCATACCGGCCATCGGGACACAGACGACGGGCCTTGACGTTATCCGCCAAACCGGTTTCCAGAACGCCGATCAACCGGGCGCGGCAGGCGGGCTCTTCCACCGGAACCAACAACTCAATCCGCCGGTCGAGGTTGCGCGGCATCCAATCGGCACTGGTGATGAACACCTGCGGCTCACCGCCCCGGTGGAAATAGAGAATCCGCCCGTGTTCCAGAAACCGATCGACCACACTGATGACCGAGATGTTCCCGCTGAGCCCGGGGACCCCGGCGCGCAGGCAACACATCCCGCGAACATTGAGGCGGATGATCACCCCCGCCGCGGAGGCTTCATAGAGGGCCTCGATAATCTGGGGATCCACCAGGGCATTGAGTTTCGCCAGAATCCGGGCGTCCTGCCCCTGCCGGGCGCGCAACGTCTCGCCTTCGATCAGTTCCAGGATCCGATTCCGTAAACCGATCGGCGCCGCCTCGATCTTGCGGTAACGCACCGGCTGGGAATACCCGGTGATCGTGTTGAAAAAGAGCGAGGCATCGGTCGCCAGGTCCTCGTTGGACGTCAGGTAGCTGATATCGGTGTATAACCGCGCCGTAATCTCGTTATAGTTGCCGGTTCCGAAATGAAGGTAACGCCGGACTCCGGTCGGCTCGCGGCGGACAATCAGGCAGAGTTTGGCATGGGTCTTGAGATCGCGGATGCCGTAAATCACCTGGGCGCCGGCCCGTTCCAAAGCGCGGGCCCCCTCAATATTGCGCTCCTCATCAAACCGGGCCTTGAGTTCCACGATCACCGTCACTTGCTTGCCCTTTTCCGCCGCGCGAATCAGGGCCGCCACAACCGGGCTTTTCCGGCTGGTCCGATACAGGATCTGCTTGATGGACAGTACCTCGGGATCGTCGGCCGCCTCTTCAATCAGGTTCAACACCGGATCAAACCGGTCATAGGGATGATGGAGCAAGAGGTCGCGCCGGGCCAGCACTTCAAACAGCGATTCGCCGGGAATCAGCGTGGGTTCCGGTTGCGGATCCCACCGCTCAAAACGCAGGGCATCGAACCGGGGCACCGTCGCCAGCGCCATCAGCCCGCTTAACCCGGTCGGCCCCGCCGCCTCGAGGACAAACGCCTCCGGCGCATTCAACCCGCGAACCAGGAAATCACGCGCCGGGGCCGAACAGGGCGCCCCGATTTCCAGGCGCACGCACTGGCCTTCCTGTCGTTTCTGTAAAATCCGGCGCATCTTGACCAGTAAATCGCCCGCCTGATCCTCGCGAACTTCCATGTCGGCATTGCGGATCACCCGAAAAACCACGCTCTCACACAATTGCTCGCCGGGAAACAACTGGTCCAGGTGCGCCGCGATCAGATCTTCCATCATCAGGTAATCCAATCCCACCGCCGTGGGCAGGGAAACCAGGCGTTGAATCGATCGGGGAAGGCTGATCACGGCGAACCGATCCCGGCGCTTTCGCCCCGCGGGAGCCAATCGAATCAACAGATTCAAGCCCAGCCCGGGCACCGGCGGGAAATCCTCCGGTTCCGGCACGGCCAACGGGGTCAACATCGGGAAAATTTCGCGGGTGAACAACGCCTCCGCATATTCCGTTTGGGCCGGAGTCAAGGCGTCCATCGCCCGGCAACGGATCCCCGCCGGGTCCAGCTCGGCCAGCAATCCGCGCAACGTGTCATATTGCAGATCGGTCAGGGCTCGAACCCGCGCCCCGATCTCCGCGATCTGGCCGGCGAGGGACAACCCCGCCGGATCCGGCGGCAGGGCGTTCGCGCGCTGATGAGTCGAGATCAACTGCAACCCGCCCACCCGGACCATGAAAAATTCATCGAGATTCGACCCGGTGATCGCCAGGTATTTCAATCGTTCCAACGGCGGATTAGTCGGATCGAGCGCCTCATTCAGTACCCGCCCGTTGAATTCCAGCCAGCTCAATTCGCGATTGATAAAACGCGGCACCGGATCACTCATACGATACACTCCCCCGGAAAACGGGCGCGTGACGCAACACCACGTTCAACCCGTACACGGCCACAAACAACGCCCCCTTGTCGCGCAAGGCGGCGCGCTCCAGGGTCAGATCATCCACCTCGGGCGCCGTGATCACAAAATCCGGCGATTCCCGCGAAAAGGACAGGTTGCGGTATTTCTGGGTGTGACTCCGGTCCAAGGCATCCGCAATCCGTAATAAGGCCGCCAGCTTCAGAACGATGATGCGGCTTTCCCGGTCCAGCGCCATGTATTCGGAATGGCTCGGCAAGGGGAGCGCGCGCCGATGATACCGCGCCATCAACGCCACCAAGGTCGTATCCTGTTTGGTCAAACTGAAAATCTCACTGTTTTGAATCAGGTACTGGGAATGCTTGTGATGGCTGGCCACCCCCACGAAGGCGCCGATATCGTGCAGAATCGCCGCCGTCTGCAGAAGCGCCGCACACCGCGGCGGCAGTTGATGTTCGGCCTGCAGTTCGCGGAATAACTGGCGGCTCAAATCCGCCACGTGATTCGCATGCTTCTCGTCCGTATGATACTTACGGGCCAACGCCGCCGCCGAAAAGGCCATCTGGTCGGACATCTGATCCACGCCAGCCACATTGCCGGCCAGGCGCAACAACAATCCCCGCCGCAGACTTCGATCGGTCACCACCACTTCACGGGCCTGAAAAGCCCGCCCGATCCGATCATAGGTGAACAGCGCATGGCCCGCCGTTTCGGCCTCCTGGGAAGGCAGTTGAAATCGAACCATCAATTCGTCCGCAGGCAGGGACACAATGGACTCCGCCAGCGAGGGACCTTCCAGGGATAACCGGGCCATCCGCCGTTCGCGGTATCCGGGCAACAACCGGTTCATCGCCGACTCCGCATCGCCCGCCAGCGCCACCACGACCGGAACCCGATCCGTCGGCACCGCCTGTCGCATCTGGAGCAGGGTCCGTTGCAGATGCTCATCCAAAATAGCCGGCAATTGCTCGGCCGGACGTTGATAGGTTTCCAATGTTTCCCGCATCCGGAGCGATCCCAGCCGGAACGCGCTTGAAAAAGTGACATGCCCGCCCTGGACCAGCAGGACCCTCGTCATCCCCCCGCCCACCTCCAATACCAATAAATCCGCGCCCTGGAGTCCCGGCTCCTGCCGGACCAGATCCTGCAGGGCCAGGTGGATCAGGTGCTCCACCTCCGCATCCTCGAGGAGCTTCACATCGATTCCGGTGGCGATGTAAAGACGATCGAGGAAGGCATCCCGATTGTCCGCCTCGCGCACGGAACTGGTGGCGACGGCCTCGATCTGGAGGGGGGAATCAATCCCGTATTCGTGCAAGACATGCCGGAAATCCCGGATGATCCCCACGCAGGCTTCAATCGAGGCGCCCTCAAGCCTCCCATCCGCATAGGTGTCCTTGCCCAGCTTCACCGGGCGCTGAAGGGATTCCAAAATCCGGATCGCGCCCCCGGGCCCGATTTCGGCGATATCCATCCGAATCGCCGACGACCCCACATCGATGACGCCGACCTGTCGCACGGTTGAGTCGGATGCCGTTGAACGGGTGACCGGGACCGGAGTCATGGGGCCTCCCCAAAATCCGCCGCCAACGCGGCGGCTCCCAGGGCGGTCGCCTGGTCACCCAGGCGGGCAATGACGACCTTGTAACTGTCCCGAAAGGCCGGGAGGACCCCTTCCTTCAAAGCCTGTTCCACTTCGGTCCGATACAATCCCGGCAATTCATCGACCAACCCGCCGCCCAGCACAAACACATCGGGATTCAGCAAGTGGACCAGGCCCACCATGGCCTGCCCCAATTGGGCGGCGGCCGCGCGGACGATCCGTTCAACGGTCTTCTCGCCGCCCGCGATCGCCGCGGCGATCACCCCGCTTCGGATCTGGGATAGTTCCGTTCCGGCCATCGCCAGCAGGCGCGGGGTTTCACCGCGAAAAGCGGCCGCAGCCAACTGGGCGGAAATCGCCAGCCGACTGGCCACCGTCTCCAGACAACCCCGCCGCCCACAGCCGCAATAGTCGCCCCCGGGCCGCACCTGAAGATGCCCCAGTTCCATGCAGGATCCGACCTTGCCGCGTAAAATCCGTCCTTCGTACACACAGGCCCCGCCAATCCCGGTTCCCGGAAAAACGCCAACCACACAACGGGCCTTGCGCGCCGCCCCGAACCGGTATTCGCCATAGGTCCCCGCGTCGACATCGTTGGCCACGCCCACCGGCACCCGGAATTCTTTTTGGAGCGCCTTGCGTAACGGGAGATGATGCCAGCCCAGGTTGGGCGCCTGGAGGAGAATGCCCTTGTTCAAATCCAACATGCCCGGAACCCCCATTCCGATCGAATGGATCTGGCTCCGTTTCACTTTGGCATCTGCCAGGGCCTGGTCGATCGTCTCGATGATGCGGACCAGACCGGCCGACGCGCCGACACCGCCCTTGGTTTTCCGGCGGCGCGACCCGACCAACTTGTAATCCGAATTATAGACGGAGGCCAGCATCTTGGTCCCGCCCAAGTCGAAGCCCACCCGGTATCCGGCTGTTTTTTTCTTCATGTGCATTCCTCATCCCGACCGGGAAAAAGCCCAACCGGATAATGGTTTCCGGCGTCAATGGGTCCATAACCAAACCGGTAGTAACCTTGATTTATAGAGGTTTTGCAGGGGGGGGTAAAGGGGTTTTTATGCCGGCATCGATACCCGGCTCAGAATCATCCCGTCTGCAGGCCGCCTATATGATCCTCGAATCCCAGCCCGGGATCACTTGCGCGTCTCCGCAACCTGTGCCTGATTTTTGAATATATTCCTGTGGGGGCGGACGTCGGCCGCCCATCTTGACACAGAGTCCGGTAAGACCCCAAACGTCCGACGAAACGGATGTAAAAAGTGAAGACGTGAGTGACCCTTATCCTGCAAGCACCAGACCCACCATTGCGATAACCATATACTTCATGATCATTTCTCCACATTCCCACCCCTCAGAAGACCGGCAATCCCCTGTCGCTCGGGAGATGCCCAGAGGAACAGGCGAAATTTATGCCGGACTTCGCGCTTCAAGAAGAGCGCGAACGGCCTCTTCCGGCAAGGTCTCCAGCCGGTCCCCGGATCTAAGGATGATTTCGCAGGCCATCTCGAAAAATTCGGCATTCTGAATGGCATGGTCCACATCGCACGCAACGGTCGTCTGGCCGTGATTGCTCATCATGACCAAATCGTGGTCACGCATCGCATCGGTCACGGCTTGGGCGAGTTCTTTCGTTCCAGGGAGCAGGAATGGAATCGTGGCCACCGGACCGATATGGAACGGAATTTCAGAAATCACAAAGTAGTTAAGGTTCTTCAACCCTTGACAAGCCAACGTGGTCGCGCAAGGCGATTGGTAGTGCAAGACGACATTCACATCCGGCCGACTCTTCAGGATTCCCGAATGAAAGCCGACTTCTATGCTGGGTTTTTTACCTTGCAGCAGAGCCCCATCATTAATCCGACAGAGAGTGATATCATCCGGCGATAGCTGTTCCATCCAGCTTCCTGAAGCCGTGACCAGCATCCGGTCATCTCCCACCCGCAGGGATAGATTCCCGGTACTGCATCGGGCCAAGCCCCTTTGCCCCACCCGGTGACAGGCCTGAACAAAACGATCGATGATTTCGTCCGAAACAGGGTTCAGTCTGGCCGCCACTAAACACCTCCATTGCCACTTCGATTTAACACCCCCACCCTTGCGGCATACTGAAACTATATGCCCCGCCCGTCAACATCCCATTTTAAGTCAACACCCCCCAACCCAAGAGTCCTGTATGAACCACCTCATCGCCAAGGGCGCATGGCAGTTCCGTGGGTACTGGTCTTATGCTAGCAAAAAGGCGAAGTGAAAGCTTTTTAGCACAATAGAAGCAAGGGTGGAATCACAACGAGGAGACCAGAAAACATTATTTCACGCAAAGCCGCAGAGCACGCCAAGACCCAGAAAGCCACGCGACGAGTCCCGCCCGGATGCGGGATGCCTCGCGCGGCTACTGCTCTTGAAAGATCCTACGAAACGGGAACCGGACGCGCGGTGCACGATCACGTCCCGTGATCGCTCACCGCACGGCCATGCTCCTCTTCCCCGCTCAACTCCGCGACCTTGGCGCCTCCGCGTGAGAACTCCCTTTTGCCGGTAAGGAAGGAACCGGTACCGGATGCGAAATCAAAGAAAGATATCGGAACGAGTCGCAATCCCGACGGAACGCTATTTCACCCACGGAACTTCCATGCGCCCATCGGAAACCAACACCAGCCCTATAAAACACAAAAGGCCGGTCAAACCGGCCAATTGCGTTTTCAGAGCTATTTTGCCTGCTCTGCTGGCACTCCATTTGACCAGAAGGAACGGTTTTAAAAGGCCAGTGGCCTATGCCGTTTTATCCAACCAATCGGAGGACATTTATTAATAAAGCAGGCCCCATGCCAAGTGCTGGATTAGCCAATAAACGCCCAATAAAGCGACTTAAATATCCGTTTATTCTCAATAATGAGTTCGACCTAGGATTTTATGGGAGAACCCCACCCAGGGTAACCGCAAATGGGGCTGAGGAGTGCTGATGAACATAAACTCGTCAACGAATTTCCCAAGTTATCCGCAATTCATGACCCAAACACCTGTATCATCGTCTCACTTCCCTGTATCCTTCGCGATCACGTAGCGCTTCACATGAAACGTAATCATCGCGACCTCTTCATCTGACAACGGGTTCCGCGCGTTCTTGATATCGATGGAGCTGCGAATGATTATCTTTGCACACCTTAAAAGCAACAATTTTATCTATAACGGAACGATCTCAAGGGGTATCCCACCGGTTTCGATCGATGTCGTCCCGCCTTCGGTGGCGGGCACCGGGCGCAGAGGCCCGGCCTACAACGGGGTCTCGGGTATTCGTGGGTTTCTGACTGGCACCCCCGGCAGGGCTTGAACCTGCGACCGTCGGATTAGAAATCCGATGCTCTATCCAACTGAGCTACGGGGGTCTCGATCCGGTTATCTTATGCAAGACCCGCCACGGGATTCAAGTTAATTGGGACTGTTCGTAAGATATTCGGCTCTCCCGCTCCTCCCTCGCCCCTGGCGGGAGAGGGCGGGGTGAGGGGCTGGAGGAGAGAGAATTCCATCGGAAGGTTTGCCGCACGAAAATATTCAATGCTGACAGAACCTGACTTTCATAGCATGATAATGCCGCTTTTAATTCAGGAGACCCGTCATGATCGATTCAAATGCGACTACGGTTGATTGGCAACTGTTTACCGGAGATGTCATCATCCTGCCCATCGGCTCCATCGAACAACACAGCGCTCATCTGCCCGTCGGCACCGACTGGATCGAGGCCGATACGTTTGCCCGCCCCATCGCCGATGCGCTCGACGCCGCCTTGCTCCCCACTCTTCCCTACAGCAATTGTCTGGAACATAGCGGGTTCCGGGGCACCTTCGGCCTCACCCCGGAAACCCTGATGCATGTGGTCCGCGATCTGGCCGAAGAGGCCGAACGCCAAAACTTCAAAATCCTCATCGTACTCAATGGTCATGGCGGGAATTTCAGTCTGACCCCCGCCTGCCGCGATTGGAATCGACGGGATCGTCCGTTAAAAATCTTGTTGGTCGACTTTTGGGTGCGCTGTGATCCCAACGTGGTGGATACCCAGGCCCATCCCCGCCCTGAAATTCATGTCGGTGAATGGGAAACCTCCCTGATGATGGCGCTTCGCCCCGACTTGGTCAGAAAACCCGGCCCCGGCATGCCCGTCGATCCCCGGGAACCCTACCCTCTCTCCCGCACGGATCTCACCACCTTTGGGGTCGGCCACTTCAATCCCGCTGGCGACCTCGGTTTCCCCAAAAAGGCGTCACCCGAAACCGGACGGGCCATTGTCGATTCCATTCTCACCAACCTAATCCCCTGGCTCAACGATCGCATCGCCCGCCTGCGCAAAAATCCCCGCTATTCCGGGGCCGGCGGAATTCAGGTCCGCCCGGTCGTCCCCTCCGATCTCCCGGATATCATGCGCCTGAAGAATATCGCCGGGTGGAATCAGACCGAAGCGGATCTCTCCTTCTTTTTTAAACAGTTTTCCGAAACCTACTGGGTGGCGGTTCACAACGGGAAAGTCATCGGGTCAACCCTCGCGGCCGTTTATGACCAGAAGGTCGCCTGGATTGGCATGGTTCTCGTCGATCCCGAATTCCGCCGACAGGGAGTCGGACGGAGCCTGATGTCCACGGCGCTTGAGGCGTTGCGGAATATCCCCTCCGTTAAACTCGACGCCACTCCGGATGGAAAGGCGCTTTACGACCGGCTGGGGTTCAAAGATGAATATCTCCTCCACCGGATGGTGACCCGCGCACTGCCGGTAGTTGCGGCCCCCTCCTCCTCGGCGGTCCGACCCATGGTCCCGGGCGATCTCCCCGGAGTCATCGCCGCCGACCGGGCGGCTTTCGGCGTAGACCGCTCCGCCCTGTTGACCCGCCTCTTTCAGGAGGCCCCCCACCTGGCGTGGATCGGCGTGGATCAACCGTCCGCTTTTTGTCTGGGCCGGCGCGGTTTTCATTTCAACCAGGTGGGTCCGGTTGTCGCGCCCTCCGCGGCGTTCGCCGAGTCGTTGATCGGCACCGCCCTCGGTTCCCTTTCCGGACAGGCCGTGGTGTTGGATGTGCCCGAGTCCCAGACCCGCACGCTTGACCTGCTCAAAACCCGGGGATTCATCACCCAACGAACCCTTCTGCGCATGTATCGGGAGACCAACCCCATCGCGGGCCGGCCGGATCAACTTTTTGCAATTGCCGGTCCCGAACTGGGCTGATTCATCGTGTGGTCCTTACTAGCTAAGAGTGGGTGATTGGCCCATTTGCATTCAATCCGGGGATTTATCTTCTCTCACAAGCGGAGAGGCTCTCGCAGAGTTCCTCAAGGTTCAGACGCATGTTCGCAGAGTGAAGAACGGCCGTGTCATCCCGCACAGGGCTGCGGAATGTCCCGTCCACTTTCTTGTAAGAGTAAAAGTCATCTTCTCCACTTGGCTTCATTAGAACGGGGGACGGGTGATTCCGATTCTGAAGCGGGATCACACGGCCCTGCCTTCCTCTTATTTAACTCTATCTGAACCTTGTGCGACTCTGCGTGAGACGCTCCATGGTCGCGACACCCGAAAATATCGATATTGATTGTCCCTTATAACTGCCTTATAATTTGGCCATTTAAGAAGGAGCCTCTCATGATGAAGCATTTCGCCTGTGTCGCCGGTATCGGATTGCTCGCAGTTTTCAGCGGTGGTTGCACGGCTTTCAAAGCCTCGGTTGCACCCGTGGACGTTGACAAAGCCAAGCCGATGGAAGCCAAATACGATTACTCCGACCTCAAATGGCTGGGGAGCGCATCCGGTCAGGACATCCTGTCCAGCGGCTTCCTGAAAGGTCTCCCGGGCAAGCCGACCTTTGTAATCATGGGAATCCAAAACCGCACCACCCGGCATGTGGACACCAAAGCCATCACCGACACGATGCGCGGGGGCATACTGGATGCCGGCAAAGCCAACTTCGTGAATGAATCCCGCCGCGACGATATGCTGCGGGAAAAAGGCTATCAGCTGGCCAACTGCACCCCGGAAACCCGCATGGCCATTGGGAAAGAGCTCGGTGCCAATTACATCATCTCGGGGTCCTTGATCGAAATCATCAAAAAGGCCCCCAAGGAAGTCCGCTTAGCGCGCAAAGAAGAGGTGTTTTACCAGATGACCCTGGAAATCACCGATCTCACCACGGGCTTGATCACCTGGCAAAAGCAATATGAACGCGCCCGGGTGGAAAGCAAGCCGATCATAGGATGGTAATCCCATGACACCCCGCCGCCGCCGGCTCATCCCCTGCGACGGCGTGGTCCTCCTCGGCGCCGCCCTTCTGCTGGCCTCGGGATGCGCCACGCCGCCCTTGAACCAGGCGCGTTCCCAATACGCCTCTGGCCACTTGCAAGGCGCTGAAGAAAACCTCGCCAACCTGCCGGATAACGACAAGGATCGCGTGCTCTTCCTCATGGAGCGCGGAATGATCCGACAATCCCTCTTCAAATACGAAGAAAGCACCCGGGATTGGCTGGCCGCCGTTCAACTGGAGGAAGATCTCGAAACCCATAGCGCCTCCAAAGCCGCGGCCAGCATGATGATCAATGACCGGGCGCTCGCTTTTCGTGGCTTTCCTTACGAACAAACGCTCCTCCACACCTTTCTCGCCAAAAACTATCTCGCCCAGGGTCGATGGGATGATGCCGCCGTCGAAGGCCGGAATATCGTCCGCCGTCAGGAAAATCGCGGCACTTTCCCCGAGGATTCCTATAGCCGGTATATGGCCGGATTGACTTTTGAACTCGCCGGGGATTTCGATAACGCGCAAATGCAATACCGGTTGGCCGGCGAATCCAATCGCTTGGTCCGGATCGATCCACCCACAGGTCGGCTCACCCCCGCCGCCAATGCCTCAACCAACACCCTCGTTCCCCTTCCCGCCCCAATCCCTGCAGGCTCCTCCGAATTGGTTTGTTTTTTGAATTTCGGACAAACCGCACCGCGGGTGGGCCTTGAATCGCCGGATGGAAATGTCGTTCAAAAATCACCCTACGCTGAAATTTTCGCCAACGGAATCTGCCTGGGACGCGGTTATTTATTCACCTCCACCGATGAATTATCCCGCAAAACGTGGAGCGAACTGGCCCTCCGGAAAACGTCAAAAACCGCCGCCCGAATCGCCATGAAAGTCGCGATCGGCAATGCCATCAGCCAGGTCAACGAAAACCTGGGGTCCTTGGTCCGGCTGGGGCTTCTGGCCATGGAGATGCCGGATGACCGCTACTGGGTCACCCTCCCGCAATGGATGGGCGTTGCCCGTGTTCCCTGCCCCGCCAATCTCGGATCTTTTGACGTCGTCTTTTATCATCCCAATGGGATGGTGATTCGGCGGATGAAGGTCACACGCCCTCTCACCCGGCGGGGAAAAACATGGGTCTCATTTTGCCGCGATATCGATCCGATAACCGACCCCCAGCCGGCCCTGATCGCCCCCCCCCGATAACCATCAAAGGGACGGTAACGTCCGCCGCCATAACGACGGCTTAAAAAAAGATCACGTAGACCGTGATCAGAATAAACAAAAAAAGCACCAGCCAGGCAATCGCCCGGTTGCGAAGAATTCTTTTTTCATGGCGCAGGGGTTCAATGCCATGCAATCCTCCGGTGACAAAATAACTGGCGAATCGCGCATCGCCCCGCCGGACGGGGCCCGGTGAAGGGGCCGCTTCGCCCGACCCGTTCTCGCCCGCCACCGGAGCCGGGCGGTCGGCTCCCCCCCCGGGGGAATTCACGACCGGCGGGACCGCCGCCGATCCGGACGCAGGGCGTGGACTCTCTGTCGCCTCTTCCCCTCCCGTCCAAATACGGCGTAGCACCGCTATCGGATCCGGACGGTTTTTATCCTCCCGAAGGCGTCGACGCAATTCGCGCTGAACCGACTGAAGTTCTTCATCCAGATCCTTCCGCCGATTCTCCAGCGCAATATTTCGTTTAATTTTGCGGGCCATGGTATATCCGCTCTACAGTCGTGTTCAGGCTTTCAACAAAACCCACATCACGACACCCAACAGGAGGATCAAGACCCCCAGGGGCAGGGTTAGGGCCACACCGATTTTCATCCAGCCGACGAAATCCCGTTCGGGCTCATCATCGATCGTCAAGGCGGGTTCCATGGCGGCTATTTTGGCCGCCGGCGAGGCGCCCATTTCCGCCTCGGAGGCCTCCACCACCGCCAACAACTTGTTGTATTCCAGGCGGGCGCTATCGATGACCGCCACCGCTTTACCTAATTCGTCGCGCAGCGCGCCGTCGGGGCAACTCTCCAGATCGACCGCCTCCACCTCCTGGCGCAGGGCATTGAACTGCTGCCGGGTATTGGCATAGAGCTGGGCCATACGGGTGGCCCGGTTCTCCTGCTTCTCCAACGCGATGACGCTCTGATTAAACCGGTCGATCATTTCCCCGCGCCCGCGCTCGTAAGTGTCCTGCTTGCGCAACGTCTCATCCGCCTCCTGGCGCTGGCGTTCGATTTCGGTCTGCCGCCGCTTCAGTTGTTCAATCTCCTTGGCCTGCCCGGAAACCTGGGCATTGATCTGCTCCCGTTGGCGCGCCAGACGGGTGAGATTTAACTCTGAAACCGGACGGACCGGGATTTCATCGTAATGCACCCCGCTCCCACTCTCCCGAGCCTGTCCGGCCAGGCTTTGCCGGGAGACATTGGCACGTTGCCGGCTCAAATCGCTGTCAAAAAAATCGGTGTCGCTCATCGGTCATTTCCTTTCCGTTTGATTACCGCATTCCCTCACCGGAGGGTCACGGGGGAATCCGCAGAACCTGTCCCACCCGCAAATCGCGCTCATTGCGCATACTGGCCCGATTGGCGGTGTAAATATCCCGCCACCGCCGGGTGTCCCCATACACTTTCATCGAAATCGTCGAAAGGCTGTCACCCTTCTGCACTTTGTACTGCTTCACCTTGCCGGAGCTGATGGAGGTCGTCCGGGTCGTCACGGGGGACGACGAGACCAACCGAACCGGACGCGCGACGGGCTTCACATTGTTCGCCGGCGGTTTCACGTTCGACACCACGGGCGGTTTCACGTTCGACGCCACCGGCGGCTTGACTCCGGAGGGTATGGATGTCTCCGGTGGCGGAGCGTCGAGGATCGGCGACCCTTCCTCCCCGGCGGCGACTTGCGAACTGCCGGGATCGGTCAAATTCAAAGGAGGCGCCGGGACGGGGACAATTTTCACCAGGGACGGCGATGCGGTGGGGGCGGTGGGAACCGCGACGTCGCCTTGCAAGCGCATTCGCTCGCGAAGATCCGCCAGTTCGTTCCGGAGATAATCGTTCTCCTGGCGGAGCCCGGCATTCTCCTTTTCAAACGTCATCATCCGCTCCGCGCCGGAACTCGTCGTCGGGGACAAACTGGCGGCCAGCGCCAATTTGGCCATGCGGATTCGATCCTCGATCATCTCTTTCTTGTCGGTTCCCGGTCGGATGTCCAGGTAACGCCGGTAATGGTAGATCGCCAAAACATAATCGCGGGTGGGATGATCCAGCAAGAATCCCAGTTCCAGGTGGGCCCGTGCCAGGGTGGGATCCTTATCCAGAGCCTTGCCGTAAAGGGAAATGGCCCCGTCATCATCGCCCAGACGCTTGCGCTCGATGGCCTTGCGGATCATCGGGGTGTCCTCTTCCAATCGGTCCAGCCGCCCGGCTGAATCGCGACATCCCGTCACGCCCCAAACCAAAGCCAATACGAGGACCAACCGGCCCATCCATATTCCCGGTCGCCACGCTTTGCCGTCGTCAATCATAATGCTGCTTCGCTTTCAACATGCTTTCGGCGCTTTCCAGCACCCGCTCCACTGTCACAGCGGCCAGGC
Organism: uncultured bacterium; assembly: GCA_903824675.1. Taxonomy (GTDB): domain Bacteria; phylum Verrucomicrobiota; class Kiritimatiellia; order CAIKKV01; family CAIJXV01; genus CAIJXV01. The sequence goes on along the minus strand of CAIJXV010000108.1, from coordinate 2,207 downwards.
AGGCTCCGTCATGCCGCCGGCAAATCCGTTGCCGGCAACCCCGGCAAACACCTTCCGGCGGCGCCAACACCCGGTGGCCCACTCCGTAGGGCCCGGACCGCACCGGATCGGTCGGACCAAAAAGCGCCAATACCGGCGTCCCCGTCGCCGCCGCCATGTGCAGGGGACCCGAATCGTTTCCGATCACCAGATCCATCCCCTGCAACCAGCCCCCCATCTCGACCAGACGGGTCCGCCCCGCCAAATTCATCACCCGATCCGCAACGAGTTGGGTGGCAATCACCTCACAAGCTGCCGTCTCTTCAACTCCCGGCCCGCCCATCAGGTAGATCATCGCACCCAACCGATCCTGTAACTGCCGCGCCAACCGGCCATAGGACTCCACCGGCCAGTTCTTGCTCGGCCACCGCGACAGCGGAACCAAAGCCACCCGCGGCCGCCCACCGCCCACCACAGGAATCGACGGGAATCGCACCGGAAACTCCACCGGAGTATCCGCTAATCCCAGTCGCCGCACCGCATCCAGGCACTCGTCCACCGCATGGCGGGTCCGATTCGCCGGCCCTGCCAACTCCGTATAAAACCAGCCGGCCCCTTCGCGCTGGAAGGAGGGGCCCATCCGATATCCTGTTCGCGCCAGCCGGGTGACCCCGGCGCTTTTCAACAAGCCTTGAAAATCAATGACTCCGGCGTATTCCTCCCGCCGCAAATCACGCCAAAAGGCTTTCCAACCCGATCCCCACCCGCGTCGTGGAAACCGGATCACCCGCTCTACGTCCGTAAAACATTCAACCAATTCAGCGTACTCATTCTGCGTCACCCAGTCAACTGTCACGCCCAACCCTGTTTTCAATCGGCGGACGGCCGGCAGGGCGTGAAACAAATCGCCCAATGAACTTAACTTGACCACCAGTATCCGCCGACCCGCCAATCCCGCCTGAAGACACTGGTCCATGGTCATTGATTCCGAATCAAGGGGTTTGCCGGATTCGCTCTTTGTCAGCTTCTTCACGGGATCTTGCGCGCTCGATTTCTCGCTGATATTCAGCTTCAACCGCCTTTAATTTTTCCGGATCTTCAGACTTCCGGGCCGCGGCAATCCGATCCCGATACATGATTTCGAATTCGGCGATTTTGGCCTGGGTTTTGCGACTGATATCGGCGATCGCCGCCTTTTGCGCATCACTGAGCCGGGTTATCCCCCCCGTTTTGGCCGCCATCCGTTCCATGGCCAGGTCAAAAGAGCTCTTCAATCCACTATTCTGTTGATCCGTCATTCTCGCTCCTTTATCAACGAGGATCGTCAATCCGCTTGCCAAAGAGGCGTCCGCCTTTTATCCTCTGACGTCGGAACCGGAAAACTTTTTGCAATCCCTTTAAAATAAACGGTTTCGGCTAATAAATGCAAAGCTTTTCTGCCTCTCCTATCATAGGCCCACCGGGGTCCGGCTTCAACGGCGGACGGTTATGGGTTTTTCCCGAGTTGGATTCCACCAATTCATGGGCTCTCACGCATTTGGAGGACCTTCAACCCGGTGATCTGGTCCGGGCCATCCACCAAACCTCTGGTCGGGGACGATTGGATCGAACGTGGATCGCCCCGCCGGGCCGGAGTCTGACTTTTTCCATTCTTCTCGACCCCACCCAATTCCCCGTGGCTCCCCCCCTCCTCGGCCAGGTTGCCGCGCTCGGTATCGTGCAGGGTTTGGCGGCCTGGAACCTCCCGGCCCGGGTCAAATGGCCGAATGACGTTCTGATATCCAATCGCAAAATCGCCGGACTTCTGCTCGAATTCGGATCCCGGCCGGACCGCCTGGTCCTGGGCATTGGACTGAATGTCAACCTCACCCACGCCGACCTTCCGCCCGCCCAATTGCGCCGACCCGCCACTTCGCTCCAACTGGAGACCGGACAGACCTTCGAACTTGAGGCCGTTCTGCAGACCCTGGTCCGGGGTCTGGAGTCGGCCGCGCGTCAGTGCGCTTCGCCCGCCGACCTCCGGTCCGCGTGGTCCGAAAAAGATGCCTTGCGGGACCAACTGCTGCAAATCGAGACCAGCGGGGAAATCGTCTCCGGCCGGTATCTTGGAATCAATCCAGAGGGCCAACTGCTGCTGGAAACCGGCGAGGGAATCCAACAGAATTTCTGGAGCGGAGACGTTGAACGAGTGCGTCATATCTCATCGGATGCATAGGCTATGGATTTTT
>CAIJXV010000107.1 GCA_903824675.1 uncultured bacterium | reverse complement strand
ATGCCTCCATCATAAAGTTGATTAGGTAGGTTGGTCTTGGTGATGATGTAAGTGTGCGACGCTTCCAGTTCGTAGTGTTCGGCCTTGGGCAACTTGCGGTTCGCGGTAACGTCGAATACCTCACCCGGCAGCGAAAGCTTGCGGCTTTTGAAATTGAAAAGCGTCTGACGCTGACCGGACTTATCGTGCCAGAGCACACCGAGACCGTCCTCCTGGATCACTCGCCGATGGAGATACGGCAGCGCGGCGTGATAGTCCGCCAGTGCCTGTTTGTGCTCCACCGTCCAGACCTGGTCGATCCGTTTACCATCATCAAACAGGCGCATCCCGGTGAAGGCCATGTGAGCGAGTGCGTAATAGACACCTGCTGCGCTTTTGGGTGTAACATCTTTCAACGCCGCCCCAGTCGGCACAGTGCTGGAGTCGTTGCCCAACCCCACCCGGTACGCGGCGAAGATTGTCGCGAAATTGTACGATGACGGATGGCCATGTTGCGGTTGGCCGAAAGGACCAAAGGATTCGATGAGAAAATGGATATCGGCATCCTGCAAGGACTTGAATGCCTCCAGTAGTTTACGCCACATGGTACGGGGCTTGCCGTCCCGGTAACTTACCGGCATGAAACCGAGATTGTAAAAGCTGTCGAATAGGTAACCGTCCAGTCCAGTTGTTTCGCGGGTTTTCTTAAGCGAGTCGATCCAGTAGTTGCGTGCCTCATCATTGTTAAAGTCCCAGATTGTGAACGTGTTTGTGTAAGCACCGCCATACGCGAGGCGGGTGTCCTCCATCTGCACCCACCATTCCCGATATTTGGGATCCGCATCTTGCTGATTGAAAGGACTGCCGTAGGACTGGTCGTTGTTGGTCCAACTCATGATCTGAATGCCGTGGGTGCCGGCATCTTCAACAAACTTCTTAAGTTTTGTCGGACCGCCCAACTTTGGCGCAATCTCATACTCGTGTCCATTGCACATATTGGTGGAGACACCACCCTCGGTCATGTCGCTTTTATTGAGATTGTCCACAAATAGCTGTTTAGCACCAGTGCCGATAGCGGCAGGCAATAAATCTGTATAGTAGCTGTCAATCGTGAAATTGCGCCAGTAGTTCATGCCAATCCGCGGTATCAACGGTTCCTGTTTTAATCCGAATTCCTCTCGTGCCCGGTTTTCCACATCTTCATGAATCCAGGTCCAGACATTCTGCTGACCGACCTCACTCTTGGAGTCATTGTTTATCATAATCTGTTTAGGTACGGTCGCAACGGAAAGTGCCTGGTCGAAAATGTACTTGTCGAAATGTTTGAGCTCCGGTTTACCGGCCTCGCGCATGACCACAGACCGGATCAATTCCACCCGCTCGAACACGCCGATGAGCGTGGTATCGCCTTTGTACTGAAAATCGAACGAGCCGTGTGACGCCCAACGGGGAAGGTTGTGTGTCATCGTAGGATTCGGATGATCCTGCTCTATCAGCACCGGTAGAACGCCTTCGGTTGTCCAAGCATTCTCCCTGTTGAACGTCGCCACTGGTGCGGAACATGACGATTGCGACACCGCGGTCGCCCCGGTGATATCGCCGTCGAGTTCCCAACTCGCCATATCCATGACCCAGAAGAGTGGCGTGTCGTCGCTCCGGTATTCCCAATGGTACGAGAACCCGATGAACGCCACGCCGTTGAACACGTCGGAGGCAGGCTTCAAGACCAGATCGAGGCGCTCCGTCCCGGCCACCGGGTCTGCATCCCAGTCGCCGGTCTCGTGGATCGGGTCGAAACTGTGGTCCTTCATCGGCTTCATAAAGAGCCTGGTGAACTCCGCCGCAAGGCGTAGACGGATTTCGTCTTTGCCTTCGTCCACGCCCAGCAGGCACAGGTCGGAGAGTTCCAGCCCCGTGAAAGTCTGGGTGCGGCAGGTGAGCGGTAATCGGCCAGAGCGGACTAGTGTTTCCCCAATCCAGATGCGGCCAAGGCCCTTGAAGGCGCTGCCATCCTCCAAAATTTCAAAACGGCAGTTATTGAT
>CAIJXV010000106.1 GCA_903824675.1 uncultured bacterium | reverse complement strand
GCAGAATTTTTACGGGCCGAAGGCTTTGATCCCGCGGCCTTGCTGCTCGATCCCCTTGACCTCGACGCCCATTTCCGTACTATCTCTTCCGCCCCGCCTTCCCCCAGCCGGGTGGGTCAGGAGGTACCTGCCTTGCCCGAATTATTTTGGGCAGGCGATTTCAAGGGGTGAGGGCGGACTCTGATTAAATCGCGACCACCTCAATGCCCAACGGCTGTCTTTCGCGGAGGAGCCGCATCCGATTTTTAGGCCTCTTTAGTTTTGTCCTTTTATGGCTCTCCGGATTGCGTTATTCTCATTCGATGACAACACCGCATTTGATTCATGATATCGCGGCCGAGTTCACCGACTATCTCCGCGATGAGTCCCGCCGGGTTGGGCAGGCGGACGGCATTACCTTTCCCACCTCTGAAGCGGATATCCGCGCCGCCCTGCCGGAAGCGCACCAACGCCACTGGTCCCTCACCCTCCAGGGAGCCCGAACCGGCATCACCGCCGGGGCCGTGCCCAATGGGGGGTTGATCCTCAATCTCAGCCGCATGCAAAAGATTCTGGGGTTGCGCCGGGCACCCAATGGCGATTTCATCCTCCAGGTTGAACCCGGCCTCACCCTCACCGAGTTACGCCGGCAAATCGCCGACCGGTCCTTCGACACCATTTTTTGGTCCAAGGATTCTCTCCTGGCCCTGGACGCATTCCGCGCAGCGGGTCCGTTCTTTTTTCCTCCGGATCCCACCGAAGCCTCCGCATCGATCGGCGGCATGGTGGCCTGTAACGCGTCCGGGGCCTGTTCCTATCACTATGGCCCCACCCGACGCTTCATTGAGGGACTGGATGTGATCCTGGCCGACGGGGATACCGTCCGGCTCCGTCGCGGAGAACACCGGGCCGTCGGCCGCGCCTTTTCCGTCCAAACGGAATCCGGCCGCACCCTCCACGGACAGATCCCCGACTATTCCCTGCCTGCAGTCAAAAACGCCTCCGGCTTTCATGCCGAAGACAACATGGACCTGGTCGATTTATTTATCGGCGCTGAAGGCACGCTGGGTATCATCGCGTCGGTGGAACTCCGCCTGATCCCCGCTCCCGCTGCCGTCTGGGGCATCACCGCCTTCTTCCCTTCGCTCGATCCAGCCGTGGAATTTGTTGCCCGACTCCGGCTAACGCCGCTTGCCGTCGCTCCCATCGCCATTGAGTTTTTCGATGAACATGCCCTGAACCTGCTCCGCGGACAAAAATCAACCAACCCCACTTTCGCAGCCATTCCCGACATGCCGGCCGCCTTCAACACCGCCATTTATGTCGAGTTTCACGGCCCCACCGATGATGTGATCAGCGAGGCCGTCATGGTTCTCTCGGATTTGATGGTCGCCTGCGGCGGCAGTGAAGAGGCCACGTGGATCGCCACCGACAGCCGGGAATTGGACCGCTTTAAAAAATTCCGTCATGCCGTGCCCGAAGCCGTCAACCTGCTGATCGATCAGCGCCGTAAAACAGAGCCCGGCCTGACCAAATTAGGAACCGACATGTCCGTCCCGGATTCGGACCTCAAGGATATTCTGGTGCTCTATACCCGGACTCTCGCTGAAACCGGATTGGAATACGTCATCTTCGGCCATATCGGGAACAACCATGTGCATGTGAACATTATTCCCAAGGACATGGCGGAATATGACAAAGGCAAGGCGCTCTATTTGACTTGGGCCCGGGAGGTGATTCGGCGCGGCGGATCGGTTTCGGCCGAGCACGGCATCGGCAAACTCAAGATTGCCCTTCTGCGCGAGATGTATGGCGACGCGGGCATCGCGGCCATGCGCGCGGTCAAGGCCAGCTTCGACCCCGAAGGCCTGCTGAATCGCGGCAATCTGTTTTAAGCGCCGTTACCCGGCGGAGGCCCCATTCGCCGGGTTTGATTCCGCCTGAACCTGCCCGTATAACGTCTGCGCCCGCACCCGCTCGATTCGGACCTTGATCCGGTCGCCGGGGTGCAGGCCTTCGACCTTGGGAAAAATCGCCGTGATATTATAGCGCGTCCGACCCGCCCACCGTTCGGAATTCCGCCGGCTGACCCCTTCCACCACCGTTTCCAAGTCGGAGCCGATCCACCGGGCATGCAATGTCAGCGCCTGCCGGTCAATATCCTCCAGCAGGACTTGGTTGCGCCGCATTTTCTCCTCCGGCGACACCGTGTCCTCCCAATCGGCGGCCGGCGTTCCCGGTCGGGGCGAATATTTAAAAATAAAGGCATTGACGAAACCGATCTCCCCCACCAGCCGCCGGGTGGCTTCGAAATCCTCTTCCGTCTCGCCGGGAAATCCCACGATCACATCCGTGGTCAGAACCAGGTTCGGCACCTGCGCCCGCAAACGCGCCACCGCCTGGCGATACCCCTCCGCATCGTATCCGCGCCGCATCCGCGCCAGAATCCGATCCGATCCCGATTGCAGAGGCAGATGCAGATGCGGACACACCAACGGCAAGGTTCCCATGGCGCGGGCCACTTCGGCCGTACAGCCCGAGGGATGTCCCGAGGTAAACCGGATCCAGGCGCCCCCGGCTGCCGCATGCACCGCTTCCAGCAACCGGGCAAAAGGTTCTGTAAAACCACCGGGAGACGCTTCGCCTTCCGGCCAGACCGCATTCGTCCGCCCATAGGACATCACGCTTTGTCCCAGCAACGTGATTTCGCGCACCCCTCCGTCCGCCAGTCGGCGGACTTCGGCCACAACATCGGCCGCCGGCCGGCTCCATTCGCCACCCCGCACCGTCGGCACGATGCAATACGCACAGCGCCGGTTGCAGCCGTACAGAATATTGACAAACGCCCCCATCGCCCCATCCCGGTGTCCGCGCAGCACATCCCCCTCGCTCCGCTCCTCCCCCACTTCCAACCGGGGACCTTCGCCCGCCAGGACCGACGCCAGAACATCCGGCAACAAACCCAACCGGTGGGGGCCGACCGCAAAATCCAATCCCGGGATAAGGTCGAAGAGATCGTCCTTCAACCGCTGGACCATACACCCAAAAAGGCCCACCCGCAGTCCCGGCCGGATCCGCTTTTGCGCCACCAACAGGCGGGCTTTTCCAATCGACTTGTCCTCCGCTTTTCCCCGGACACTGCAGGTATTGATCAGAATGACGCCCGCCTCTCCTTCCGATGGAGACGCCGAAAAACCGCGCGCGGACAATAAGACCTGGACCGATTCGCTGTCGCGTTCGTTCATCTGACAGCCGTAGGTTTTGATGAAAAATGAATTTGCGGCGGTCATACCCGCTCCCGGTTATGAAGAGGACTCAAGGTAGATACGACCGGTATAAACGACCCACCACCGCCGCATCGAGAATAAAAATCAAATCCCGTCCCTGCACCATGGCGACTCCGCCATCCTGCGCCGACGTGCGGCCAATCAATAGGCTTTTCTGAATTTCTCCGCTCTCGTTTTCCACGAGTCCGAAGGTGATCCGCATCTCGGGCGGATCGAGTTGAAACCGGGATTCATCCCCCGGCTGATCGCCGACAATCCGAACCGCCTTCAATTCCTTGACCGCCCCCAGCAATTCAGCGATCCCGGCCGCGTTGACCGGCCGATGGGTATCGCCGACCACCCGCCAGATTCCGTCCTGCCCCAATTCAATCGGCGGCAGGGTCATCCCGGCGCCGCTTCCCATCCGGCTGATTCGCCGGATCAAGGACGGGTCCAGGCTCAATACCGTCCGATCCCGATAATCCAGCGACCGGACGGGAATGGGGAAACGCACCTCGCCCGGCCCGAGCGTCGGATCAAAAACATTACGGTCCAACAGAGCCGCCATGCGATCGCCCTCCGTCACCGCGCAAATCTGGCGCGGGGGCCCCTCCCAAACGCCGAGGTTGAAACGGATCTGCCAGGTGGAATCGGCGGCACTGGCGCTCGCCCCGCCGTCGGCCATCCCGCTCCCGGTATGGGGAACCGGAACCACCGCCGTGCCGGTCCGCGCCAACCCACCGGTGGAGACCGGCAGAAGTCCGCCGCCCAATTCAATGGTCAAAAGAGTATTTGTCTCGCCGAAATTATGGACCGCGTTCGTTGCGCCATCTAAAAATCCATCCGCCCGCAGAGCGGTGATCTGGGCGACCATTCGGTTCACAAAGGCGTCATCCGCGGGTGCCGTTACCGGCTCCACCAGCATCCACCGCGAAGTGGCGGCCGCGCGTTCCAATAACGTCCGCACCTCGCCCTGCCGCAGGCCCAGGCGGACGACATCATCCGCGCTGACCGCAAATAACGCCCGGTCACGCAAATCGACCGCCTTCACCTGGAGCGTTTCCAATACGCTGGCCGGAACGGTACAGATCGTGTCGGCATCCCCCCGGCGCGCATAAATTAAATCGGGTTGATTCTCAACCGACTTGCCGAAGAACAGGCGGACTCCGGTCTCCTCACCGTTGCTCCACCAAAGCCCCACTTGCGCAACGGCGTCGTCCAAACTGAGCTGATAGGCCACCGGATCGGCCCGGAAATCGCCGACAAAAGTTTCGATCGTCAATTCGTTGAGCGCATTGAGCAGGTCGGCCACGCGGGTCTCATCCGCCCGGGCGGCCACCGGTTGCTGGAGCATCCACCGGTTGTTACGCCGGATCAACTGCACAAAGCCCTGGGGCCGGTGAATCTCCAGCCGTGTGGCCTGCCGGGGATCCCGGTGTAGAAACCGGCGCTCCCGCAGTTCCCCGATGTTGATCGGGAGGACGGTCAGCAGATTGGTGCTGGTCACATACACGTCATCCTGACCGTTCATCCGCACATACAACCAGTCCCCCACCGGGGCAATCGAACCGATCTGCAACTCTTCCCGGCGCCCCCCGTATTCGGCAACCACCCGTCCCCGGGGTGCCCCCAACTCGTAGGCGTCCAGCGTGGTATTATTTTTGCGACGATCGGCCGCCGTCACGGTCTCGATCCGCGGCAAATCCTCCAAGGCGTTGAGAATCTGCCCGATGCGAACCGCGTCAGCCCGTCCGCTCACCGGGGAGGTCAGAAACCAGCCTTCCCGCCGACGTTCGCATTCGACTTTGAAATCCTGGTATTCGATCGCCAAATAGGTGACTTGGTCGGGGATCAGGCGCCAGACAAAGGCGTTGCGAAGCTGGCGTTGATCCGTGGTTGGCAACCTCCGTTCCAACACCCCGTAATAAATACCGCCGGCCAATAAACAGGCCAGCAAGATCCAGGTTGAATTTTTAATCATGACCGATCCTGTCCTAAACCCGGCGGCGGAACCACCCCACCAATACCCCCCACAGCAGGGCACATCCGGGGAAACCCACCACCAATGCCACCAATACCAGGGTTCGTTGGCGCCCTTCCAGAACCCGCGGCAGGGAACCGCCCAGCCGGGGAGAGGGCCCCAATATGAAATCGCGCTGAAGCAACCAGTGTAACGACGAGCGGGCCAGATCCTGATTCCCCCCGCCCACCCGTCCATTCGCCGCAAAATGCGAATCGCCAATCACCACCAGTCGCGTGGGCTGAAGCCCCATCGCCACCCAACCCGCGGGTCCCCGCTCAATGGCCACAGCGACGGGAGCCGGCCCCCGGCGATCGGTCTCGGGGTCGAAATTCGGCGGCGTTTGCTGGAAATCGGTTTCGGCCCAACTCTCCTCGCCGGCACTCGCCAACACCGTGATCCTCGGCTTGTCGACCGCACCCGCCGCATCCGTTCCCACTCCTCCCAGCGGGGTCAGCGTCCGCGGCTGATACAGCGTGATGAGCATCCCTTGAAGCGGCCCGGTAATCGGATGGTCACCCAAGCGGGTCAACTCCAGCTCCCGGGTCACCCCCACCCCCCGGGCTCCGGCCAGGGCATCTCCCACACCCGCCAGCAGGGGTTTTGAAATCACCCGGTCATGATTCATCCGAACGCCCCAGTCCTCCAATAAACTTTCCAAACCGGTCACCACCCCTGAATCGGTCAACAACAAGAGCCGCCCACTCCGGTTCAAATACTCGGCGATCGCCGTGAGGGCATTGCGGGCCAGCCGATGGGTTGGCCCGCCGATGACCAGCGCCGCCGCGTCGGGTGGGATCTGCGCCAATTCCCCCAACAACAGGGGCTTCAATTCCAGATGGTCGCTCCGCAACAACCGCGCCAGCGTGGAATATCCCCGTTCCGGATGATAATCATCCAGGGCCACCTCGCCATGTCCCATCAAAAAATAGACCACGGGTTTAACGGGTTCCGTCACGGCCAGCAGGGCTGCTGTGAAGGTCTCCTCCGCCGCCAATCCCGTCGGGGCGCGGGGATGAAAGGCGCCGCCTTCCTCGCTCACGGACTGAAGCAAATCGTCCAGCACCACGGTTCGAACCTGCGTCGGGGACTTGAACACCACCGCCTCGGACCGTACCGCCGCATCCTGCGCCAGCAACTCTTCCACCCGTCCCGGATCGCGATCCGGATCGACCCATTCCAAATGGAGCGTGGGTCCGTGGTCCCCGTATTGCATCAACAGGCGACGCAGATCCCCGTAGACCGTATAGTGCGGCCGGCAGACAAAGGTCACCTCAACCCGCTCGGTCATGTTTTTCAGGATCCGCAAAGTTTTTTCGGACAATGAATATCGATGGGAACGGGTCCAATCGGCCAGGCGGTAATGCCGGTGCGCTAAAATCACTCCCAAGCTCATCAATCCCAGGGCCAGCACCAGCGCCATCCCCAGATTCAGCGTCTCTGAAAACGTCCGGAACCGTTGCCATTGGATCGCCTGGACGGCGAAAAACAACACCAGCAGGCCGCCCAAAGCCAGAACAATCAGGGGCCGCGAGTCGATGAACCCCGAGGCGAAGGCCTGAACATAATGGGCGGGATCCATGACCAGGGCCGGTCCCCCTTCCGCAAAAACAGCGGACCGGATTGGAAAGGCTCCCCAGAAAAACAACACGCCATTCACCGTCAATGCGCCGATCCCCGCAATCGCCTGACTCCGGGTCAGACAGGACAGCAGGGTTCCCACCGCGATGAAGAACGCCCCCACCCAAAACAGAATCAACGCCGCCCCGGCCAGGGGCCCCCCATCGATCTCACCCGCCGTCACCCCGCAGGCCCTTAGAAAAAACGGAACCGCCAGGATGGGCAGGGACATGACGACAAAGACGGTCAGGGCGCCCATGAATTTGGCCGCCACAATCTGGCCCTCATGGATGGGCGCCGTCATCAGCAAGTCCCACGTGCCCGCGGTGCGTTCCTCCGCCACCAGGCGCATGGTGAGCATCGAACAGGTCGCCAGCACCACCAGCCAGAAAAACACCGAAGAGAACAGGATCGCCGGGATGGACGACAGATCGAAGGCGCCGGCCATCAGTTTCCAGGCCAGAAGGGATCCGCTGAGAAATAAAAATACGGCCGTCTGGAAATAGCCGACCGGCGTCAGGAAACAGAGCTGTAACTCCCGCCGCCAGAGAATCAGGAATCGGCGCATGGGTCCCCCTCCTCCAGCCGGATTTCGCGGATCACCCATTGGTGATTGGCCGCCAGTGCGAATAGATCCGGCCGCACGTCACGGCCGACATCGGTTCGGATCACCAGCCGGTGCCACCGGCCATCCCCTTCCCCCGCCGTCTCCACCCGGCGCACCCCGGCCAGGGCATTGATCCCCTGACAGATGGCTTCGTGATCGCCCCGAATTTCCAGGTAAATCCCGCCGGATGCCGGCGTCCGGGGAACCGGCGGTGCCGCGGTCACCAGTCGCCCGCGTTGAAGATGCAACACCTGGCGGCAGACCGCTTCCGCTTCCTCCCGCGAATGGGTCGTAAAAAGGACCGTATGCCGACCGGCCAGTGAGCCGATCAACTCGCGCACCGCCGGAACCTGAACCGCATCCAGCCCGACCATGGGCTCATCCAGCAGGAGTACCTCCGGGAGATGCACCAGGGCATCGGCCAAACCGACCCGTTTCTGGAACCCGCGGGACAGCGTTGCAATCCGTCGACGCTCGACCCCTTGAAGGGAACATTGCCGAATCACTTCCTGCACCCGCTCCCGGCGTTCCCCTTTCGCCACGCCTTTCAGCGCGGCGCGGAACCGCAAAAAATCAACCACCCGCTGATCCCCATACAACGGGGTATTTTCCGCCAGGTACCCGATTCGCCGCCGGACATCCAACGCGTCCTGCACCACATCGTATCCACAGACCACCGCATCCCCGTCCGTCGGGGCCGTCAAGGTGGACAGGATCCGCAGAACCGTCGATTTCCCGGCGCCATTCCCCCCCACCAGGGCAGCCACCCCGCCTTTTTTGATTTCAAACGACAGGCCATCCAAGGCCGCAATCCGGCCATATCGTTTACCGAGTTGATCAACCGCTATCATCGCTTTTAAATCCCGAGTGGACCCGTCATCGAATCAATTCCCATCAGGTTAAGGAAGCCGTCCGTCCAAGTCAAGTTTCACCCGGGGGAAGCTGTTCTTTTTTCTAGCCAGCGCGCTACGCCTCGGCCATAATCCATCCATCGAAAGGTGCGTCTACCCATGCCCCAACCCAACGACAAATTGCGGATTAACGGACTCCTCGTCAGGCCGATCATCGGACTCTATCCCGAGGAGCGCCTCAACCGCCAGGATCTCCTCGTCACCGTCACCCTCGAAGCCGATTTGCGCCGGGCCGGTCGAACCGATGCCCTCACGGATTCAATCGATTACAAAGCGCTCAAAAAAAGCATCCTGAAACTGGCGGATGACTCCCAATTTTTCCTGATCGAACGGTTCGCGCAGGCGGTCGCCGACCTGAGCCTGAAAGATCCCCGCGTCCGGCAGGTCACTGTTTCCGTTCAAAAACCGGGCGCCCTCCGTTTCGCCCAAAGTGCCGAAGTCGAAATCTGCCGCCACCGGCCCCCTGCGAGGAAATCCCGATGAACACCAAACGTGTGGAAAAACTGATTCATTCGTTATTGCTGGAGATGGGGGAAGATCCCCGGCGGGAGGGTCTTAAAAAAACGCCGGCGCGCGTCGCCCAGGCCTATGCCTTCCTGACCTCGGGCTATGGGAGCAATACCCGGTTGGTAACCAACGGAGCCATCTTCCGATCGGAAGCCAACAATATGATCGTGCTCCGCAATATCACCGTTTACAGCCTGTGCGAGCATCACATGTTGCCCTTTTTCGGCAAATGTCATATCGGCTACATCGCCGGCGGCAAAGTTCTCGGGGTCAGCAAGCTCGCCCGCATCGTCCAGCATTTCGCCCGTCGCCTCCAGATCCAGGAACGGCTCACCTCCCAGATTGCGCATGAAGTCCTCGATTCCTGCAAGGCCGAAGGCGTGGGCGTCGTCATGGAGTGCCGCCACCTGTGCATGATGATGCGGGGCGTCGAACAGGAAAATTCGGTCATGGCCACCTCTTCGGTACTCGGCAGTTTCCATCGAGATGCCGCCACCCGCGCCGAATTTCTTGCCCTGATCACCCAGCGCGATAATAATTAAGGCGGCTGCGTCCGCTTTTATTTTTCGCTCGCCGAAAGCGCGGTGATCTGCCGATCCTGCACACGCGTAAAGACGCCCACTGCCGTCGCGGCGCCGATCAAGGCAAAAAACATATCGGATTGGGTATCCCAAGGATCGCCCTGCGTGCCCAGAAATTCATCAGCCCCCTGCCCGAGCGCCAGCGCGGAGGCCCACTCGAAGAACTCATACGTGGCACTGATCGCCATCACGATGCAGACGACCAGGAAGGCCAGCATCTTTTTCCCGTTTACGTATTGGCCGCGGATGAGAATCTCACGGGCGATCAGGGCCGGAACCAAACCCTGAAAAAAATGACCAATCTTGTCGTAGGGATTCCGGCTCAGATTAAAAAAATCAGCGAGACCATTGCCCAGCGGGACGCGCGCATAGGTGTACGCGCCCCCGGCGATGAGCACCAAGGCATGGAGAAAGATGCAAACATAAAGCAAGGTGGTCAACGGGTACTTGCGATAGGTCGCCCACAAGATCGGCAAAGCGAGGACTACGGGAAACACTTCCAACGCCCAGGTGGTCCGGTCGTACGGCTGGACACCGGAAACCATAAGCACCCCCACTAACGCCAGCAAAGCGACCACTAGAAATGCGGTGCGTGAACCGAACAAACCAGTCCATTTTTTCATTCAGTCTCCTTTGAAGGGCCTTCGGTCTTTCCCTTTCCCCCGGGAACCTTGCGCCGTCGTCCCTTGGTCTTCCGAATTCCCTCATCCGTCTTCGGCCCTTCGCCTTCGGGGGCCACTCCCCCGGCCCGATCCCAAAAGGCCCGGATGGCCGGAACCGGATCTTCCGCGACCTGCATCTCCTCGGACCAATAGGCCGGAAATCGATTGGCATACATACGGTTGGTAAATCGCCGGCAGATCAACATCACAAAACCCTGATCCTCCGGCGTCCGAATCACCCGCCCGCCCGATTGAATCACCCGGTTCATCCCCGGATTCACATAGGCATATTCAAAGCCCGCCTCCCGCTGCCGGTCAAAATAGGCCTTGATCAGGTTTTGTTCGGGCCCCACCTGCGGCAAGGCCGGCCCGATGATGAACGCGCCGATCGCCAGATGGCCCGGATAATCCACCCCTTCGGAAAACACCCCGCCTTGCACCGCGCACAACAACACCGTCTCGGTCCGGTTCTCCAGCAATTCCCGCAAAATGGGGTCGGTCGGCATCGCCGGCTCCTGGCGAATGATCCGGAAGGGACCATCGGGTAAATGGGCTAAAACTTCATCCCGGTAGGCGAAACTGGCAAAAAAGGCCAGATAGTTGCCGGGTTTCAGCGCCAGGGTCTCGACCAGAATCTGCGCAATTTCAACGGCCGCGCCGGACCGTTTTTTATAGGTGGTATCCACCCGGGGAACGGTCAAAAACAAGCGGTTCTCGCGGGGAAACGGCGACGGCAAATCCAGTTGCCGAAACCGTTCGGGCTCCAATCCCAATAAGGTCGAATAAAAATCAAACGGATGCAGGGTCGCGCTCATCAACACCACTCCGTTGAATCGCGCCAGACTTTCGGCAATCATCGGCGCCGGATCGAGGCACAGCAATTTGACTCGCCCGGCCGTATACCATATTCCGGCAAACCGCTCCGGATCCCGTTGCGCACATTCGGCAAAATTCTGGAGTTGGAGCAGGATCGTCAGGAGGGGGTCGTCCAATCGCTTCCGGCCTTTTTCCCGCACCGGGGCCAGGGCGGTCGGCCGCATTCCGTCCTGGGCGAGAAACATGAAATAGGCGTACAGCGCCAGGTCCCATTCGTTTTGCGTCTGTCGGAAAAAAGCCGGATTGGGCGGCTCCACATATGACGGCGCAGCCCCCTGTTCCTCTTCCAATCGCGCCAATCCCTCGCGAAAAAAGCGAAGGGCATCATCCAGGATCCCTTTGAGGGTGGTGTAAACCGGCGGATCGGCCATCGCGCAGGCTCCGCGCAGGATATCCATCCGGCGTAAATCCACCTCCGGGGAATAATAACCGGTCACCCGGGCCGGCAGATTGTGAGCCTCATCCACGATCAAATAGAGCGGCCGGGCTGCCTCGTCGATCAATCCCCGGAGGCGGATCGCCGGATCGAAAACATAGTTGTAATCGGCCACGATCACCGACGCCTGGTCTGCCAGAAACAAAGCGGTCTCGAAAGGGCAGAGATGGTTTTCCAGGGCCAACTTGCGGATCATCTCCTGATCCACAGTCCCCGCCGCCAGGGCCTGCGCCGGGAGATCGCACCGCGCCAGTCGCTGTTCCAACTGTTGCCCCAGCGGACATTGATCCACCATGCAGCGCAACTCGTCCATCGGGCAGGCGCGCTCCCGCGCGGTAATCTGCAGGGCCAATACCCCGCACCCGGGCCGGATCATCCGCCGCAGGGTATCCATCGCCAGTTCCTGTTGCGACACTTTGGCCGTCGCATACACGAGCAGCGCATCCCGTTCCAGGGCGATCCGCAGGGCCGGATACAACGCGGCCGCCGTTTTGCCGATCCCCGTCGGCGCGGCACACATCAACGGCACCCCGTCTTCCAAGGTACGCGTCACTTCCTCCATCATCGCTTTCTGGCCGGCGCGCTCCTCATGGAAAGGGAACACCAACTGGGCCGCATAGCTGCGCCGTTTATCGGCCTGACGAGCCAACTGCTGACGCTGGGCGAGAATCTGCAGAACGCGCGTTTGAAACCGAACCGTCCATTCGTCCGGCATGAAGTGAATTTCAAAAATCCGGGCAGCCCCGTCCCCGATCGGCAGATACTTGACCGCTCCCCCGGCAATTTCCATCCCCATCAACGATAGAAATAAACAGTAAAATCCGCATTGTTCGGCATGCGCCGGGTTCAACTGCATTTCGCTCAAAAGATAGCCGCTCCGGAGAGTCGACTTGATCTCTTCGACCTCGATTCCGCGGTCCGTCTGGCGACACCCATCCGCACGCCCTTCCACCACCACGGCAAAGTCCCCCACCCGCCCCTCCCATCGAACGGGGATTTCCTTCCGGTAACAGGCGGGATCCTGGGCATTCAAATAACGGGTGTGAACATCCTGCCCCATGCGGGCCCGACGCGGACTGAACACGGCGTCGGTCTCATCGAAAGGCCAGACGGCGGCATGCACCAGGTCGTTGACGCTCAAGCGCAACTGCCGTTCCCCGTTGTTGAATAGGATCATGGTCCGGCCTTTTTAGCACGCTTTCCTTGCAACACAAACCTATTTCCATAACGGCGGGAACCAATAGCGCCTTGATTCCTCTTCCATCGCATATTATTCTCGAGTGCAAAAGAACCCTGCGCTCGTCGTCAGCCTGAAGGATATCCGATTATGGACCCTATCGCCATTCGTTGTGTTATTCCCTCACGCATCGCGATGGAGGAACCTTTTTCAGTCAAAGTCAAAGTGCTGGGACCTGTCAGAAAAATTGATTGCAGCGGTAATTATTGCGACCGCAAACCCGCTTTGCGCAGTCCGTTCAATCTCAATGTGTCCCGCCAGATCCAGTACCACGACAACTGTCTGCCGGAATGGTCGGGGCAAATCCAAGTGGACGCCGGGAACGCGTTATCCGGCCCAACCGAACTCCTTTTTGACGGTCATCATCAGGGGGTCTTCCCGGGAGATACCCGACCCATCCGGGTGTTCAACGGGTTTTCGCTCAAGTCCTCCGGGTTTCATTTCATCCGGTTGATCGACAAGGCCTCGGGAGTCACCGGAGTGTCGAATCCCATCTACGTCACAGAACAGGAGCCGAATTACCGGATTTTCTGGGGTGACCCGCATTGGCAAACTTTTTTCAGCGACGGGATCCGGTGCCCGGAAGAGCTCTATTCCTTCGCCCGCGACGAGGCCTTTCTCGATTTCGGTGCGATTTCCGATCACATGGAAGCCGTCACCGACCGGCAGTGGGAATATTTCCAGGCCGTGACGAATGACTTCAACGAACCGGGCCGGTTCGCGACGCTGATCGGGCAGGAATGGACCCACCACCGTCCGACCGGTGGCGCACCGGGCCACCGCAACATCTATTATAGCGGCGACAGCGGACCGGTCCTTCGCAGCACCGATCCCGATTGCGACACGCTGACAAAGCTTTGGCGGAAGTTGGATTCCATGGGGAATCAGGAAGCCATAGCCATTCCCCACCACATCGCCAACGTGATCATGGGGATTGATTGGCAACAAGGCTGGAACCCGAAATATGAGAAGGCCGTGGAAATTCATTCGGTTTGGGGGAGCAGTGAAAAGCACAAGGACGATGGCAACCGTATGCCGATTGAACACTGCAAGGGCGAGCGGCGGGGCCGGCATGTGATCGATGGGCTCAAGTTGGGCTACCGGTTCGGCTTCGTGGGAGGGGGAGACATCCACGATGGCCGGCCCGGAGACCAGTTGCATACCGAGAGCTATCCCTCCCAACCGGCCCGGTTTTGGCCATCCGGTTACACCGCCATCCTCGATGATTCGCTTTCTCGCAACACCGTCTTTAATGCGATTAAAAACAGAAAGACGTATGCAACGACCGCGAGCCGAATCTACCTGGATGTCAATTTTCAGCGCACACAAGACGATTGCCGGGTTGAGATCAAGACCGCTTCCGAAGAAGGCCTTTCGGAAGTTGCCATTGTCCGGAATGGAATTGATGTGCTGAAGCTTGAGCCCGGCGAAGATTCGCGCATCATCAGTAATGACCGGCAAGTCCCTATGAAGCCGGGTGATTTCTGTTATGTTCGAGTTACGACCGGCCACCGGAATTTAGCCTGGTCGAGCCCTTATTGGGCCTAGCGTTCCCGACGTAAAGAGAGCCCCATGAAAACACCCCACAAAATTCTACCGATCCCGGGCGACGTATTCGATATTGCAGGCCAGATGGCTTTCCTTATCCGCCCGACCGTGCCGGCATCGTCCGCCACCCTCCCTTGGGTTTGGTATGCTCCGACACTTCCCAGCCTTCCAGGGATGGAAGAACAATGGATGTTTCAGAAATTTATAGACGCCGGACTGGCGGTCGCCGGGATCGATGTTGGCGAATCATATGGCAACCCTTCGGGGCGTGCCGGGTTCTCCGCGCTCTACGCTGAATTGACCCGGAATCACGGCTTGTCTCGAAAGGCAGGTCTCCTGGCGCGAAGCCGGGGGGGATTGATGCTCTATAACTGGGCGGCGGAAAACCCTTCCTGTGTCGCGTGCGTCGCTGGAATTTATCCGGTCTGCAATCTCAGCAGTTATCCCGGCCTCGATAAAGCCTGCGCCGCTTATGGTTTGACCGAAGCAGAACTCGGAGCCCACCTGGCCGAACATAATCCCATCGAACGCCTGGCCCCTCTGGCCAAAGCCCAGGTCCCCATTTTTCACATTCATGGAGACTGCGACACCGTGGTGCCTCTGGAAAACAATTCCGGCGAATTAGCCCAACGATATCAAGCCTTGGGCGGGAAAATGGCCCTTCAAATTATCGTCGGCCAAGGGCATAACCTGTGGCCCGGCTGGTTCCAGTGCGAGGACCTGATCGATTTCGTGATCGCACAGTGCAATCGAACCGGCTGAAAGGGTCGTCCCGCCGTCCTGAAGAAGCGGTGCATTAGCGAAATACCATTTTAGTGCCACACCCGGCCCAAGCGTCAGGCTTGGGGAATAATGATGGCACTGGTGAGGGCTGGACTGGGTTGGGCCGAATCGGTCTGGGTCAACCGGGCGCGCAATTGTGTAAAGCCCTTGGATTCGACCGACTGCTGATCCTGAACGGCCTGCCAGGAGGTCCATTCGGCATCCGGCAGATTTGAGGCACCGGTCCGGTATTCCATGGCAATGGATGCCGTCGGTTTAGCCGAGGCATATCCGACAGATCCATAGTTATTGCCACAGAACCAGAGTCGCCAGGTATTATCGACGAATTGGACTTCCGGATATTCGACGATGTCGTCGTCCCAGGCGGGCGCGGGCGACACTTCCAAAACCGGTGCGGGTTCGTACTGTTCCCAATGGATCCCATCGAGGCTTTCGGCATAGCAGATCCGGTAGCCGGGTTTGCCGAAGGAATACCAGATCTGGAATACCCCCCGGTCATAGCGCACGTAGACGCGCGAAGTGACACTGCGGGCGCTCCCATCCAAAAACACATCTCCGAGCACGGGATTGCCGGGATATTTTTCCCAATGCACTCCATCCTGAGATTGCGCCAGGCACATCGTGACCTGCAGTCGTCCGTTAATGGCAACCATCACCGCGCAATAATACATGAGCCAGGTCTCTCCGAAGCGGAGGAAGCTCGGCACAAAGACACCCCCGTCATCGCAACTGGGCTCGGCACCCCGCTCCAAAAGAGGATCGTCCTGAACCCGCTTCCAGGTGATGCCGGAATCGAAGGATTCCGCCAGCCCAAAGGTCCATTTACTGCCTTTCCCTGGAAATCCCCAACCGGTGTAATACATGCGCCAGTGGGTCTCGGTGACCTTGACCACCCGCGGCTGATTGATGTGACCCCCCTCCCAATTATCCGTGCGGGGTTTGAGAACGGGACTGGCCGGATGTTCTTTCCAAGTAACGGGGTCATTTAGGGATGCCTCGGCAAATCCGATCCCGTTGCTTCGCGAGCAAAAATACATCCGGTACCGGGTATTGTTTTCACAGGGAATAATGGAGACGCCATTGGTCCAGTCATCCCAGCCGGAGGAATGCCCGGGACCGTAGATGGGATTGCCGGCATGCTTGGCAAAGATGACCGGCGTAGTCCATTGGGATACCCAGCCGACCGTGGCCCGCCCGGACGCAACGGGAGTAACCTGGCTGGTCCACACACCGGTTGCACAACCAGGTGCCAGACGCGCCCGGGCCCGGGCATCGATCCGAATGCCTTCTTTTTCGCCAGATTGAATTTCAATCCCATTCACCGTTGATGGCGGACGACGCCCGAAATACCAGTGGTCTGGAAGACTGCCGATCATACATTACTCCCTGAATTTAGAATGCGCCGGTTAATTAAGAAATCAATTTGAACGTTCTAGTCAAAAGGCTTGTTTGACGCAAGACCTGTTTCGCGCTGCGTCAAGACTCGTTAGATCGGTCAAAGCCGAGGTTCTTCTGTTCCCACTTCTGTGTTGTGGGGGCGGACGACGGCCGCCCTCCCCGCTTCGCTTGGATTTTCCGCAGTTCATTAAGGACAGATATTAGTTTTTCTGGTTCTACCGGGTTTGACGTGTGAAATTTCGTTGGTCATGGTAACTTCGGACCATGAATGACACCCACCTTTACGAGCAAATACTGGGGATTCAGTCGCCGTGGTCGGTTAAATCGGTGACTTTGAAGAAGGAAGAGGGAAGCATTGAAGTGGAAGCCGTGTGTGCCGAGACAACGTGGGGGTGTCCGGAGTGCGGGCAACGGATGCACGTCCATGCCTGGGATCGGCGGCGATGGCGTCACTTGGATAGCTGTCAATATAAGACGATTCTGGTGGCCGATGTACCTCGGGTAAAGTGTGACACGCATGGGACGCAAATGGTGAAGGTGCCTTGGGCTGAACCCGGGAGCCGGTTTACGGCATGGTTTGAGCGACTGGCGATTGATGTTTTGAAAGAATGCTCGACGGTGGCCGCGTGTGACATCTTGAGGATCACTTGGGATCAAGCGGATGGGATCAAGCAAAGGGCGATTAATCGAGGGCTGGCTCGACGCCAATCGGTGCCGGTTAAGCGGTTGTGTGTCGACGAGAAGGCGGTCGGTTGGGGTCACCAATACGTGACGGTCGTCAGTTGCGCGGACGGAGATAAGACTCGAGTGCTGGCCATCGAGGATGATCGCAATGAGAACAGCCTGAATCGGTTCTGGCGCACCCTGACCCAAGAGCAACGTGAAGCGGTTGAAGCGGTGTCGATGGACCTGTGGGAGGCCTATAGGAACTCGACGATTCGCTATATTCCCAGAGCGATTGAGAAGATTGTCTACGACAACTTCCATCTCGCTCGCTATCTGAACCGAGCGGTCGATGAAGTCCGGCGGGCGGAGCATGAAGTGAAGCAAGGCGATACGGTCTCGCCTCTTAAAGGGACGCGCCAACTGTGGCTGTATGGACTTGAGAATGTGCCGCGGAAATGGGCGGCGCGCTTCCGGGAATTGCGTGCCCTGGCGACCCAAACGGCACGGGCTTGGAAGGTGAAAGAACTGTTCCGCTCGTTCTGGTCCTGTCCGGATCCCGACGATGCCACAGAGTTCTTTCGCAAGTGGTACCGGGACGCTATGGCATCCCGCTTGGATCCCATCAAAAAGGTGGCGCGGATGTTCAAGAAACACTGGGGTAATATCGTGACCTACTTCCGGCATCATCTCAGCAATGCGCACGCGGAAGGCATTAATAGCCGGATTCAGCATCTGATCCAGACGGCCTGTGGCTACCGTAACCGGGACCGCTTCAAACGTGACGTTCTCTTCCATCTGGGTGGCCTTGATCTTCATCCGTCTTTAGCCCAATGAATAATCACACGCTATTCCCTGAAGGGCCGTTTTTCTGAAAAATATACCGGCGTTCGATGATTCGCGAGATGCAATGATAAAACCCCTGCCCCTCCGCCTTCACCCGTGACATACGCATAAATACCCCTCCCTGTTGAACCCCATTCCTGTACCCGCCTGACCCGTTACGCCCTAACCCGCCCCTGGTCAATTCCTATCCCGACTAATCGGCTAATAACCTGTCCCTGATCACCTCGGCCACGGCGGCTTCTAATTCCCGGATCCGTTTACGGGCCTCGGCTAATTCATCGCGTTCTTTCAAGGTCTCGATCCTCACTCTCTTGGGAAGCAAATCCTCTCGGCCATACTTCCGCACCCATTTCCACACCGTGGTCATCCCCTGAATGCCATAGGCCCGTCGGGCTGAT
>CAIJXV010000105.1 GCA_903824675.1 uncultured bacterium | reverse complement strand
TGGCCAAATACTCCCGTTTCGATTGGCTAACCATAATCCGATGCTCCTTCCTCTTCGGTAACATCAATTATGGCGCAACCGGCCGTTCACTGCCTATTCACCTTCTTCGCTTCGGTAACATTTAATGTGGCGCAATTCGCTGGATCGCCACTGAGTTTTATTTTTGTACCAGATCGATAACCCGTTTGGCATTATGGCGCCAAGTGTGGCGTTCCATGATGTTTTGCCGGGCTGCGACACCGAGGCGGCGCCGCTTTTCGGGATCAGCCATGGCTTCGGCCAGAATCATTTTTAACGACTCCCGATTATTCGCCTCAAAAAGCAAGCCGTCCACGTCCTGCGTGATAATCGCCTCAATCGGCTGATAACGAGGCGCCACCACGGGTTTGGCCATGGCCATATATTCAAACAGCTTGATCGGCGACCGGAATTCATTGGACCCCGGAATCACGCAAATATCCAGGGCGGCAATATAGGCCGGAATTTCCCGATAAGGTACCGCACCCGTAAAGATGAGTTTGTCGGCAACCCCGCGCGCCTGTGCGATTGCCAGAAGTTTTTCTTTCAGCGCCCCATCGCCGATCAATACCAGCGCCACGTCTCGATTCGCGGCCAACTCGCCGAAAACATCCACCAGCAGTTCGAGGTTGTGCCAGCCGACAAACCAGCCGATAAATCCCAAGGCCACCGTCCGTTCGCCAATTCCCAGCTTCTGGCGATCTTGTTTTTCAACCGTTTGCGGACAAAATTCCTTTTCGTCGACCCCGTTGGGAATCACATGAATCTTACCCGGATCGACCCCGAGCCGGGAAATCTCCTCCCGTAAGAACTCGGAAACGACGATAATCGCCGAGGCCTTTTGAAAGACGAATCGTTCCCTTTTACGCGCCTGTCCGACAAAGGTTTGCTTGCGGACGCGTTTGTGTCCGGCTATTTCGTTAACTTCCACAATCATCGGAATCTGATATTTTTGGGCCAGGCGCACACCGGCGGACATAAAAAAGGCATAGCGCTCGTAGATGAAATCGATTTTTTGCGCCCGGAGCAGGGTTTCGAGCTTCCGGCTGGCCACTGCATTATAGGCGATCTCCATCAATTCAAACAGGAACTGGGGCAATATCCGGCTTAACCCATCAAAAAGCCGGGTCTTCAGGGTTTTTTTGCGGGCATACGGATTATTTCCAGCCGTCTGTCCGGGCTCATGTCCACTGGGCGACACAACCGACACCTGATGCCCCAGTTCGCGGAGTCCTTTGATGATGTAAGAAATATGGACGCCTTCTGCGCCGGTCGCCTGTGTTCGATGATGGTAAATGATATTCATCAGATTCCAGACTTTACCACAAAGTTCGCAACGATTTCAAAGTCCATTCAAGGGGTAAGTGACGGGGGGGCGCATCTGCGATTCGGTGCAGATTCGCCTATTCCCTTGATAATCCGCCCCAGATGGGGCTTCGCCCTCAACCCGATTCCCCGTTGTTGTTGGCCGGGCCTCTGCGCCCGGCGTCCGCGGATCCAGCCCCCTCCATCTCCAGACGCCCGCCACAGAAGGGCGGGCCAACATCGATTGAAAACGGTTGGGGTAAACGCCCTTGAGGCGGTTTCTGTGCACCGAATCGCAGATGCGCCCATTAGAAATATCCCCATTACTCTTGTCTTAACTCGATCTGAACCTGACGTGACTCTGCGTGCAATATATCCGCTTCAACTCTCCAGCAGACCGGATGTTCACCACGGAGGCACCGAGGCACGGAGGGAAAATCTTCCGCCTCCCGATGCGGGCTGTCTAGAACGGAAGCCGTTCAATTCACCCCGCGTGCTGACAGGGAGGGGGATCGAGATCACCGAAAGAAATCTGACCCGTGGACTCCTGCTCCATCCCTAAACCAGCGCGGGCTGACTTTGGCACGCGGCGTGCAAAGGCTGACCGTATCTTCGGTTCCCTGACGGTTGCTCAGTGCCTCGGTGCCTCCGTGGTGAATCTCTTCCGGTCAATGCCGACAACGAAGAACTTAACAACTATCCTTCCCGATCAACGCCAACACTCCTTGCGCCTGATCCTCCCAACTGCGCTTACCGTGCCGCTCGGCCAGGGCTGGACGATCCACAGTCTGTGATAATAAGTCGCCGAGAGCTTCTGCCATTTTTTGCGCATCACCCGGCGGAACCAGCCGGGACATCGGTTCGCCCTCCAGCAGATCGCGACAGGCGCCCACCTCCGTGGCCACCACCGGCAATCCGGACGCCAACGCTTCTAGAATCACATTGGGCATTCCCTCGCTCCAGCTTGAAAGACAAAGGCAATCGCAGAAATTCATCCAGAGCGGCATTTCCTCATGACCGCGCCGACCGGCAAAGAACACCTGGTCCGTCAGATTCAATAGTTGAACGGTTTTCATCAACTGGGTCTTCAACGGCCCGTCGCCGACAAAAACAAATTCCACAGGAATCTGTGTTTTCACCACCTGCGCCAGTGCCTGTAACGCGACTTCCGGCGCCTTCACCGAAACCAGATTGCCGGCAAAAAGAATTCGTTTCCGTCCCTTGCCGGAGGGTGCGGTCGGCAATTCCCGCACCGCAACCGCCGGTTCACGGTAGTGGAATTTCTGCGCATTCACCCCATTGGGGACATAATGGAGCCGGTGGATTCCGACTCCCGCCGACTGGAGCGCCGAGATTTGACTTCGGGCATTGCAAATATAACCGGAAATCGAGACATCGGCCCTCAAAATTTGCCGGAGGCGGGTCGGCGCGCGCAGGTGAAATAAATCCGTACCCATAACCCGTACCCATACCGGCCGGCCCCACCGCCGCGCCCACTCCGCAACGGCTACGGCATCCGGAAACAACCAGGCCGCATAGACCGTCTCGTCCGCTGCCGCGGTCACCTGTCTTTCCAGTACCCACCGGTAAAAGAACGCACTTAAATTCCGGCCCAAAACCGGCAGATAGGGAACCGGCAAATAGGTGACGGAAAAAGACGTCGGCCGTGGATTTTTCCATTGCCGAATCCCGGCCCAACGCCAGAGGCGCCATTCCGGAACCAGGCAAATCACCCGGACCGCCACCTGTTGGTTCAAAGCATCCATCATTTGATGGTTAAAAATGCCCAACGTCGGCAAGTCCGGACGCGGATATAAATTCGTTATGGCCAGCACGCGCATGATATTTTTAAAGCGAATCAATGTCCGATGGAGGCACTGAGGGTGAAGGATTCAGCTTTTCGGTTGCGCTGAAAAATCGGCGGACGGCGTGGCAGCCGTCTCTCCCGGAGGTAAAAAAGGCCTTTATGTGAGGGGGGGGTGATGGTCGGGTGCCCGTCATGAGCAATGTCGAAGGGCCACCCCGACCGTCCGTAAACCAACCTTATCACCAAAATTACATTTCCCTCTTTACCACCTATCCTCTACCGCTTGCCGGGCACGAATCGGATCGCCGTGCCGGTTACCCGGGTATAGGTCCGCGAAAAGAGAATAAAATACGCGGTGTAGGTATCCACAGTAACATTGATCAAGGCATCGGCGTTGTTCTTCCGCAGCCCATCCTTGACGGCATCATGCACTGAGTTTAAATCCGAAACTGGAATAAACCCCAAAAACATAACGCAACTATCGGTTGAAACAACATTATCCAGAATAATGTATTCCCGGCCCTCCAACGGGGTCGTTGAAGCCGCCACACCTCCGCCCAATCCCATGCACCCCGCAGAAAAAATCAAAACTATGCCCATCAGCCCGCTCATCATCCAGCAGATTTGTCGTTTCATGCCATCGTCCTTTCTGTATGGGATTGGGGTTCCAATTTTCACTCACTCCTTCAGACTTGCGAAAAACGGGCGACCTGTCAAGACTCCAGTCCTTGGCCCAAATCCTCGCCTAAGCCTTCAGACCTTCCGCAGACAGGTCAATGGCAGCCGCATGGACACGGCGGCGACAGCCCTTCGGCATACTCAGGGCAGGCGTGCCGCCCTCCAAAAGACGACATCGAGACAAGCGAGCGGATTCCGCTGGAGGGCACTACGCCGTCAGCGCCCTGTGGGCGTTGAATTCAAGGAACGCCAGCGAAATGACGGAACCGCATTAGGCGAGGATCAGGGCCCTGGGTTATGAAGATCAAATCCATCTGCTGTGCAGGGGAAAAGTCAGCCACCCAAAAGTGCTCACGATGTCCGGGTGGGCCGGGCGGTCCCTCGCACGGCCTTCTCACCGTGAAGTTGGCATTTTGGCAACAAGGCTGGGATTTCTCACGCAAAGCCGCCCTCCTACGCCCGGATGGCTTCGCAGGGCAGGCGGAGTTCGCCAAGAGAGAGGGTCCCGCGATGAGAGCGTCCACGAAACGTGGCCGGGCATCGCGTGGCTGCTCTCTCGCAAGCCAGCCCATAGGTCTGGCTTTACTGCCGGATGCACAGTATCGCCAGAGGTTCGCCCTCCAGGGGAGAACACTCCATCTTGTATCGTTTGACGTTTGGAGGGCGAGTCCAGCGGCTGCGGGACGAGCCGTCTATCTGCGTCCCGATGAGGTCGGAGACCGCCGCACCGCGGAGATTACGCGAGGATCAGGGACCTTTGACGATTTTAACCCCCGCAAAGCTCCCCGTCTGTCGCACGGCCCAGGCGAATTTTGAAGGGGGAGCGGTCCGAACCCCCAATAGCTTGCGCAGACACCGGGTCACCTCCTTCAAGGAGGCCGGTTCCCCCTGCATCAATTCCAGTTCCACGATCGCCAATTCCTCCTGCCCGCCGGCCAGACGGGTCACATCCAAACTGACCTCCAGGTGAAGCCCGGTCGCCGACCAGATAGCCTCAAATACGCGACGACGCTGAACTAATGTAAACAAGGGAATCAGGCGAGGCAGATCCATTCGTTTTTCAAACTGCCGGCGGAGAAGGCGTCCGGGCAGGCGATCCGTGGGCAGGTGGGGCGCCGTGGCGAGCCGTTCCGTCAGCTCCTGCCGGATCGCAATCCCGCCGCGAGGCCGCCGCAGGCTTTTAAGCGTCCACTCGGCACCCGATTCCCCGCGGTAGTGCCGGATTCGAGAGGCAAAACCCGCACGGTAAAACCAAAATCCGGGAGAGTCGCAATAGATATCCGTCACCCAGCGGCAACGCGAGGCCGAGCAGTCGCCCTGGAGTTTCCGGATCAGACCCGGTACTTCAGCTAATTGCTCCGTACCCGGCAACTGGAGCTTGGTCTCGATTTCATGGTGATCGGTCAAGGTCATTGCGGTTTCCTTTGGAATTCCGAGATCCGACGTCGGCCGTGCCCGCCTGAATTCGAACCGTGATTCCCGGCCGGTTAATCGTCTCCCAGACTCCGCAGAACGCCGGGAGGAATCAACCACTCCAGGCGACCGCATCCCACGGCGGGCGGGCCCTCAAAATGGATACACGCCACGGACGCGCGTTTGAAGGTGAACTCCATTCCCGGATCCCCTCCGACAAACATGGAGACCCATTCCGCCACCTCCGGCATATGCCCCACCAGCATGATGTCTGCGAAAGATCGTTCCTTGAGCTCTCGCACGATTTCTATAAAATCGCCGCCCGGTGCCAGGGGATCAAACACTTCAAACGGAAGCCCGGGATCATGAACCGCCGCGATCAGTTCCGCGGTTTCGCGCGCCCGCGCCAGGGGACTGGTCAAAATCAGGTCAGGCGTGATCCCCAGACGCTTTAACCCACGCCCCACAGCAGTTGTTTTTCGTCGGCCTTCTTCGGATAGGAAGCGCTCCGCGTCTTTGCGGACGCCGTGCTCCCCAACCTCCACGGCAATACCATGTCGGACGATGTATAGGTTCATATTTATTTTTCGTGTGGCTGTCATCAGTAACAGGCGATAGGTTTGTAGACTGTAGGCTATTAGGAAAACCCCGGGAATCGCACTATCCGACCAACCCGATTCCCGGTGGCATTTCCGATTTCGTACGCACCTCGTTTTGTGGTTCGACCTAACAGCCTATAGCCTAAAACCGCTACCACCTTGGCATCCCTGTGTGCCTGTGATTTTTTCGTGTGGCTGTCATACAAAAATAGTATACTACTTGGCTGATGAAAACCCAGCGCAAATCCAAATTTCCGGGCCGGGGAACTGTCCGACCGGTTTCCCCGAAGCGCTCCTTGGATTTGATCCGGCTCAACACGGAGGCCATCCGCAAGCATGAATTGAAAGCGCATGCACGCACGGAGCGGAAATTGGCCGAACTATCCACGCAACTTCAGCAGTTCCACTCCGAAGATCGTCCCGGTTTTCTCCGTTGGCTCCATCTGACCTTCGGGCAAATCCTGTCCCGTCATCGCGAAATTCTTAACGACATTGCCGCCAAACAAGCCATCTTCCGATCGGTCCTGGAACTCGCAGATCGGTTCAACCTCTCTGAAATCGATGCTTATCGCAAGCATCTCCATCGGCAGGCTCATCCGGACGCGGCTCTCGAGGAGGATCGACAATGGGACGAGATCCTGCGCGCCCGACAAAAAGAAACCGATCCCTTCTCCGATGAGATGGATCCCCCGGCGGAACCCGGCGGTGAAGATCCGGACGATGAGCACTGGGAACAATTTGCCGAATTTTTTAAAGGCCTTTTTGTCTCCAAAACGGCAAAAACGGAAGATGTAACCCCGCCCACCGTCCGGGAGTTATACCGAATCCTCGTGCGCCGCCTGCATCCCGATCGACACGGGGTCATGTCAGAGGCCCGCAAAAATCTCTGGCATGAAACTCAGCAGGCGTATCAACACAAGGATGTGGAAGCGCTCCAGGGCATTCTCGCCCGTTGCGAAGAAGGGGAAGCCGGACTGGGTGCCCACACCCCGGTTTCAGCCATCCGACTCCTGATCGCCCGCCTGTCGCGATCCATCCGCCAAATCAAAAAAGAATTACGGGCGGCAAAAAAACAAACCGCCTGGAATTATAAGGAGAAAATCGCGGATCCGATTTTCATCCTGTCCATCCGGACCGAACTCACCGCACGGGTGCGTAAATCCCAAAGTGAATTGGTTCAACTCGCGTGGGAGCTGGAACAAATCGACCGGGTCGCACGCACGCCGGAAAAAAGAACCCGTTCCCCCCGTGTGCCCTCTGGATGGCGCTAAGCTGCAGGAGAAGGAGATATTGTTGGTTATTGAGTGGTTAGGTTATGAAGTGGGATCGATACTTGAAATCTTTGGCCTTGTTGTTTAAACCAACAACCCAACAACTAACAGCTTTCCCCTCTGCCTCACCTGCCCTCAGCTGCCGGCCCGGGCGCGGCCTTCGCGCACCTGCTCCAAATCCTTGAAAGGTATTGCGCGTCGCTGATACCGGTTGAGCACCCGTTCCTCCAAGTCCGCCCATTCGGTCGGGGTCGGAGTCCGGTCATACACCCAGCGCTCTTCATCGCTTCGCTTGAATTGCCATTTCAAGCCGTTCCGCGAAAAGGTCACCCGAATCTCCCGGCGAACCCCATCCTCCAACCGTTCTGTCCAGCAGACCTGGTTTTTCATGATCGCATCCCGGCTCTCACTTGATCAGCATCCAGCCGCCCATCAAAATCAGCGCCACGGCAAACACCTTGCGCAGAGTACCGGGCGACAGGTAAAGCGCCAAAGCCGTCCCCAGGCTGGTTCCCAACAGAGCCAGAACGACCAGGATCGCCACCATTCGGAAATCAAAAGTGAGGTTGGGACTGTTAAAATAACGGAAAGATCCCCAGAGCGCCACCGGCACCATGACCGCCAGGCTGACCGCCTGGGCGTTCTGTTGGGTCATCTTCATCAGCAGGACCAGACCGGGAACCATGATCACCCCGCCGCCGATTCCCAGCAACCCGCTCAAAAATCCAACCGCCAGCCCGAGAATTGACAGGGCCAGCCAAGGAAGGGATGCGAACATGGACGGACTCCTTTATTCGCCGGCGCAACCACATCCACCCCCGCTGTAGGGACAGGCGGGACTATCGGCACAGGATTTGCATGCCGCACCCTTCCCCGTCGCGGGGACGGAGACACTGAAAGCAGACAATGCCTTGCGGGGCTTGGGCGCTCCGCATTTTTCACACTCGGCCGGCACATCGGCGGGATTGCGAATCAGCTTTTCCATCCGGGCGCCGCACGCCTGGCATTCATATTCGTAAATAGGCATCGCTACTCCTCCGTTTCAAGCATAAAGCCGCAGTCCGAAGACTGCGGCTTTACTCGGAGTCAAACCGATTGATCTTACTTCTGGGTCAGGATCGCATCCTTGCAGGCTTTGGCAACGCGGAATTTCACGACCTTCTTGGCCGGAATCTTGATCGTCGCGCCGGTGGCGGGATTGCGGCCCATGCGCGCTTTCCGCTGGACGAGAACGAGCTTGCCGAGACCGGGAATCATGAAGCCATTCTTGGCGTTTTTATAAGCCATTCCAACCAACGCGTCAACCGCCGCCACGGCCTGTTTCTTGCTGATTTCGACCTGCTCCGCGATACCCGCAATGATTTGGCTCTTCGTCACGTTCTTGCCCATAAAACCGCTCCTTATTGAGTTTTTTAAAACACGGCGAAACCCCTATAGCTTCACCGTTCGTTCAGAAAAGTATCATTCCACTCAATAAAATCAATAGTTTTTTTATAAAAAAATTGATCCCTTGATTTCCCGCGGCCCCCCCCGAAAACAAAAAGCTTCCGCTTTCAGGTGTTTTGGTCTAAATAAAACAGGTGAACGCATCTGCGAAAGGATTTGATCATGCCGGATCTATCTGTCACCTGCGGAATATGTAAAACCGAAGTGACCGTCACCGAGGCGTTCATCCCAAAAGTGGTCGGTAAAACCCGATCCTGTCCCGTCTGTGATGCGCCCCTCTCCTTTCCCGCCCCCGCCGAAACGGTAGCCGCTGCCGCTCTGCCAGACAAACCGTTCATCCCCGGCAAACCTGTCCGCCTGACGTGTCCACATTGCGCCGCCCAGTTCACTTTGAGTTATGATACGGCCTCGAAAATGGCCGGATCCACCATGAAATGCCTGAAGTGTGACAGCGATATTCCATTGCCCTCTTTGGATGCCCCCCCGCCTTCCTCCTCTGTACCCACCCCCCCTTCCCCTCAAACCCCTCCCACCCCCACCCGCCGTAAATGCGCAGGTTGTCTCAGCCCGATTGAGGGCGAGGTCGCTTTCTGCCCTGTCTGCGGAACCCGGCTGGACGACCATAAAACGGCCATTCCCACCGGTACCGGAACCCGCCTGAAAGTGCTCGCCCCCGAGCAACCGCCCCCGCCCACCTTCTGTATCAAATGTAAACGCGAGATCGATGCCGAGACGGTGATTTGTCCCTTTTGCAAAACCAATCAAGCCAGCGGGCGCCATAATAAACCGGACACCCGCCCGATCGGTTGGAATCGCGATCCGGTCAAACACACCAAAATCGGCAAACTGGCCCATAAAATCGGAATCCTCTTTTTCGCGATCGTTCTTCTCGGTTTGTTGACCGCCGGGGGATTCTGGTTCTATAAATTCATTCTCAGCCAGGTACCGGAAGGTTGAACGGTATGCGGCTCATTCGAATCTTCGTTGTGACGGGGTTCATCGCCTGCCTTCCGCTCCTTCCCGCCTGTCAGCGTTTCGCCCGTCCGGCGGCACCCGCCTCCACCGTCGTCGCGCCTCCCCCTTCCCGTCCGTCCCCGCCCATGCCCCGGCTGCTCCAAGCCTTCGCGGCGCGCGGCCTCCTCTCGGAACGCCAAATGCCGGTCGTCTTCCAGTCCACCCAGGCTGCCGCCTTGCGGTTCACCCAACATGCCGACGCCCTCATCACGGTGCCCTATGGCGATCAACCCTCGTTCGCCGAGGAAATCCTTAACCGGGCGGGCGGCCTGGCGCCCGCTCTGCCCATTGAAGATCGACCCCGTCATACTCGGCCCACTCCGCACGATATCTTTTTGTTCAGCGTTCGCTCCTGGGAAAAAGATGGCGCCCGGGCTCGTCGGCAACTCTCACAAGCGGCCAGCAATGGCTGGCTGACCGTGCTCTTCGCCTCGACCGCAGGTCGTCCCGCCGATGTCCCCGCCGATTTCTTAATCGATAACGGGGCGGGGGGCCCCGGCGAATCGGAAGCGGCCTTGAATTCATTAGTCAATGTGCTGAATGTCTGGGTCTGGCAATGCGAATTCGTCGCCGCCTGCTCCCGGCAGGGAAAAGTCCCCGGCATCCTGATGAGCATCTATGGGCCCGAGGCCCAGGTCCATAATGAGCCGATCCAAAAAGACCGGATGCTTAGAGTGCCCTGCACCAACGCCGTGCCGGCAGGTATCCTATCCCAACTCTATCGAGACCGGGTCCACCGTCTCATTGAAGATCTCAATCGCGATCCGGTCCGCACGCAAATCGAAAAATCCGCACGCTTGATTCGCGCCCGACAGGCCGCCGGAAAAACCCCGGCGATTTCGTCCTGCACTCACTTTTGCATGAATGAAATCAACCTCGATACCCGTGCGAACTGGAAACCCTTCCCCGTTGTCTGGCACGCCTCAACCGCCTTTACCAACACCGTCCACCCCGGGGATCTGCTGGTCTGGCTGGCCTATATCGGCATCGGCACGCCCAACGAGGATTACGGTCGCTATATCCGGCAATCGGGCGCCGATTTCATCACCTGCTTCGTACCGGATTCGGATGCCACGAAAAATGCGCCCGATGCCCTGTCCCATATCGATCAATCCTGGGACTTCGGCGATGCGGAAGTGCCCCTTCCCTTCCCCCCGGGCCGCATGGGGCCCGTCAGCGGATTGAATATCGGACTGATCTTCCGCCTGCTCGATGAGGCCGTCGCCCCTCCGGCTAATTGACCTATCCCCGACTCTGCGAGAAACTCGTCCTCATCTATCGCCGGGGAATTTCTCGCAGAGTCTCAGAAGGTTCAGATTGAGTTAAACCAGAGTAATAGCAGGGCCGTGCGATTCCGCCCGGAGGCGGAATCCCCCGTCCCGGTGTTCTTTGCAAGAGAAGAAATGGGAAGACTTCTTAACTCAAGATTTAATCCCCTATTGAGAAGGCACCGTATGATTAATAATCCGTGCAATACCGGTCTTAAGTCTGATCACATTAAAATTGAGTAATAGGCCCAATGGTTTGTGTCCCAATCGCAAATAAGTCATCAATTGCCTTTTATGAAGATCCTTGACCTCATCCACCGCCTTAAGTTCGATGATAACCAAATCTTCAACAACAAAATCAAATCGATAGGCAACTTCTGTAAGCTGAACTCCCCCATATTTCACAAAGACCGGCTTTTCGCACTCATATCCAAGATTCTGCCTTGTGAATTCGATCGCCAGGCATTTTTGATAAATCGACTCCAACAATCCCGGGCCTAATTCCGTGTGAACGCGAAACGCACATTTCAAAATTCCCGCAGATAGACCATTGATCCGATCCCATTCCCCTGTCGTAATCATGTCTCCCCTTGTTCCCTCTCGTCAATCGGGTGGCCGCGTTGAGAACGGGCCGGGCGATGGGCTGGCTTCCGGCCCATCGCCCGGCCCGGTCTACCTCTGTGTCACTCTATCTGACCTATCCCGGACTCTGCGAGAAATTCTCCCCTCACCGCTGAACCCGGCCGGACCCATCGCCTTCCAAAAGTTTCTCGACTTCCGCCCGGGTGATCCGGTTGAAATCGCCGGGAATGGAATGCTTTAAACAACTCGAGGCCACGGCGAAATTCAAGGCCCATTCGGGATCTGCTTGCGTCTGTAATCCGTAAATCAACCCACCGGCAAAGGCATCTCCGCCCCCCACCCGGTCCACGATATCCTGAATCTCATAGCTCCGGCTGACCACGAATCGGGTGCGGTCGCACAAGCAGGCAGCCCAGCCGTTGTAATCGGCGCTATGGCTTTCCCGCAGGGTGATGGCGATCAGGCTCATGTTGGGAAACGTCCGCAAAACCTGCCGGCACAATTGCTCATATTGCGTCCGGTCCAGATGCCCCTTTTCCACCGCCACTTCGAGTTTCAGGCCCAGGGCTTTCTGGCAATCCTCTTCATTGGCGATCCCCACATCCACATAACCGACCAGTTCTTTCATCACTTCGGGCGCACTTTTGCCATATTTCCAGAGGTTGCCGCGATAATTGAAGTCGCAGGAGATTTTGAGACCCCGGGCGCGCGCCGCCCGGACCCCTTCCAGCGCCAGCTCGGCGGCCGTCGCACTGATGGCCGGAGTGATCCCGGTGATATGAAACCACCCGGCCCCGGCAAGAGCCTGTTCCCAGTCAATATCGCCCGGCTTCGCCATCGCCATCGAGGATCCGGCCCGGTCATAAATCACCTTGGACGCCCGCTGGTTCGCGCCGCTTTCAAGATAATAAATCCCGATGCGTTGCCCGCCCCGCACAATCCGGCGGGTCTCGACATTGAACCGCCGGAGTTCCGCCAGACAGGCCTCGGCGATGTCGTTGGAGGGCAACACGGTCACCAATGCCGCCTCGGCGCCGAACTGGGCCAGCGTCACGGCCACATTCGCCTCTCCGCCCCCGAAGGTGGCCTCAAAGCAGGCGCTCTGCAAAAGGCGTTCCGCACCGGGGGATTTCAACCGCAACATGATTTCGCCGAAGCAGATGGTTTTCATGGTGTCCGTTCCAAACCCCACTTAAGGGTGGTAAATATTTCCGTTTCGATAGGCCGCCCAGGCGGTTTCGAACCACCCGCTGGTTT
Organism: uncultured bacterium; assembly: GCA_903824675.1. Taxonomy (GTDB): domain Bacteria; phylum Verrucomicrobiota; class Kiritimatiellia; order CAIKKV01; family CAIJXV01; genus CAIJXV01. The sequence continues at coordinate 115,006 of CAIJXV010000105.1, read as the reverse complement.
CCGGCAACGGTCGGCAGGGAACCCACCGGTTTGCCACTTTGCCCGGTGCTTCCAGCCAGGATTCCTGAACTTGTTCGCGAAACACCAGGTTCTCCGCTGCAAAGCGCCATTCGCCCCCCAGCTTCGAATGCACCGGTTGCCCTTGCGGATCGCGCACCATGGCCGATCCCCGGCTTCCCACCCCGTGCTCCACGGCGAACCGCAGGGCTTCAAGATAAACCCCATGCGCCAGGCATAACTGTCGATTCGTGGCGGCCTGGATCAACTCCGCCGGTGTCCGGGCGGTACACCCCGCCGACTCCAGCCGCTCCACCTGCGCCCAGGCTTCCTTCAGCGCCTCGACGATCACCCGCGGATCCCGGATGTGCGCTCCGGCCCGCGACATGCGCGCCTGGAATTCGGTGCGTTCCTGCGCCCAGCCTTTTTTGGCGGTCCGACACTTCTTTAACCAAGCTTGCCAGTCGGCCAGTTCCACCCCCGCCGCTGCCTTGAACGCCTTCAGATCCAGGGTCGTACCCGTATACCGCGCGGCAATGTAATCCGCGGCGCGGTACCCGCCCACCTGTCCGGAATTTAACGCCGATCCCCCGGGCCGGTACACCCCGTGCGATCCATTGACTTCGCCCACCGGAAACAGATGCGGAAGATTGATGGACTCCCACCAGTGATTGGCCGCCAGTCCCCCGTTGTTGTGCTGGGCGCAGACGGCGATCTCCAACGGTTCCTTCACAAGATTGATCCCGTTTTCGCGGTACAGATCGATCGCGCCGGGATTCATCTTGCGTAACCGCGCCAACGGCGTCGGCAACAACGCCTCGGACCGCACCAGGTAGTTCCGGGCTTCTTCACTCATATCGTCGATCCGGTAACCCGCCGGATTTTCCCGGAAATCGAGATAAACCCGCCGCCCCTTGAGGACCGATTCGATATAGACCAGAATGTCCACAATCGAGGACCCCCCCGCCATCTTGCGGCTGTCAAACGGCCACTGGTATCCCTTGAGGAAGACCATCGAATTCATCTGCCCGACCGTATCGAAATACTCCCGGAGAAATTCGACGTCCGGCCCTTTTCCCCGGGCATCCCGGCTGATGAATTTCGGGATCACCTGCATGTACGTTCCGGATACATTCCAGCGGAACTTCGTGGAGGCCAATCCGTATTGTGATTCCGGCAGATTCTGGGCCCGTGCGCCGGCCCGCAACGCCACCCCGATCCCCCCGGTATGCACCGGAGGATAGACGCTGGTCTGATATAGCCCGCCCGGCCCACCCACGGCAAATACAACATTCTCCGCCGCATAGAGTTCAAATTGACCCCGCCCGTCCAATACCAGGGCCCCGGCGGCGCGACGCCCGTCCCCTTCCGGCGTCGTCACCAACGCCACCACCACCCGTTGTTCCCGAACCGGGATCTCGCGGCGTTTAACCTCCCGGATCAGGGCCCGGCACATCTCGCGGGAGGTATAGGGACCAATCGACGTCGCCCGCTGGCGGGGATCGTGATCGGTCTTGTAGCCGACAAACTGGCCGTAGCGATCCTGGGGAAACGGAACTCCGAGGTCGACCAGGTTCAGGAAGGCCCGGGGCGACAATGCCGCCTCGATCAGGGCCAAATCGCCGTGCATACTGCCGCCCACCCGGTAACTTTCCGCCATGGCCCGGGGCGCATCGGTATCCGCGCCATAGAGGGACATCTTGTAATAGGTTTGCTTGTCGCTTCCGGTGTTGATGGACGTCCCCATCTGCAACCCTTCGGTCAGAATGGCCAGATCGGTGACCCCGCGCCGATGAAGTTGAACGGCGGCATTCAGCCCCGCCGCTCCGCTCCCGATCACCAGGCTGTGGACTTGAATGCAAGGAATTTTCACTTGGCCGCGGGGTGGAATTTTAAAACTGAGAGTTGTTTGTTTCATCGACTGGCTCCTACTTATTGAATCATTTCCATGCTCGGATGATGGCCGCAGTAATCTCGCTTAATCCGGCTCGACCGACAAGCCCAAAATGGCCGGGTGGTGAGCCAGGGGCGCATCTGCGATTCGGTGCAAATTCGCCTATTTCCGTGATAAACGCCCCAGATAGGGCTTCGCCCACAACCCTGATTCCCCGTTGTTGTTAGCCGGGCCTCTGCGCCCGGCGTCCGCGGATCCAGCCCCCTCCATCTCCAGACGCCCGCCACAAAGGGCGGGCCGACATCGATTGAAAATTGTTGGGGTAAACGCCCTTTAGGCGGTTTCTGCGCACCGAATCGCAGATGCGCCCTAGAGCCAGGCCCCGGCTTTCTTTTAAGAGGGTGGGCTATCCCCTCCTGATCCCGCGCACCAACGTTTTATAATGCAAACTGACCCGAAATACGCTAAATGAAAGTTCTCTTATGAAACCCAAAGAAATCTTTCTCGCAAAATTGCACCGCGGACCCGCAACTCGTGTTGCCACCGGCAGCGCAACCTCCATTGTAACCACTGATCTGATGGAGAAAATCGGAGTCTCTTTTCCCGATGCCCACCTGAAGGCTCCCGCCATGGCCGCTCTCGCCGCGACTGGACATACCCTCCTGGGGTTCGACAACGTCATGCCCCTTTACAGTGTCTGGCATGAATCGGCCGCCTTAGGCTGCCAAGTCGATTGGGGAAATATCCGGCGGATGCCGGACGGACATCCCATCTGCACCTCGATCAGCGACTCTATTTCTATTCCGGCCGATTTCCTCCACCACCCCGGATGCCAGGTCCCGTTGGACGCTCTGAAGTGGTTAAAGAAAGACCTCGGCGAGGAAGTGGCCGTCGTGGGAAAAGTCTTTGGCCCCTGGACCTTGGGCTATCATGTTTTCGGCGTCGAGGAATTCCTGGCGTCCACTCTCCTGGAACCAGACCGCGTCAAACACCTCCTGCGGCAACTGATCGAGGTTACCGTCGCGTTCGCCAACGCCCAGATCGATAGCGGGGCCGATGCCATCACCCTTGGGGACCATTGCACGCGGGATCTCTGTTCCCCTCAAATCTATCGGGATTTTCTGGCCGAAATTCATCATGAACTGCATGAACGGATCGCCTGCCCCCTGATCCTTCACATCTGCGGCGATACCGCGGACCGCCTGGCATCCATCCGGACGACCGGAATTGAATGTTTCCATTTCGATTCCAAAGTTCCCACGGCGGAGGCGCGGAAACTTGCGGGCGAAAAGATGGCGCTGATGGGGGGGACGAGTAATATCGCCTTGATCAGAAACGGCACGCCTCGGGATATCGTCCAGGATGTAAATGAAAAACTGGCCGCGGGGATTGACCTCATCGGCCCCGAATGCGCCGTCCCCCTTGACGCCCCCTGCGAGAATCTCCAGATCCTGTCGTCCGCCGTCAAAAAATTCGGGCGGCAATAGGCGATGAACCTCGTTCAGGCGCTTCATCCCGTGAACCGGGTATTTGCCCAACGTTAAATCGGAGGACCTCCATGCCAACCGGAGGTCGACAGACAACCTGTCCCCAGTGCCCTCATAATGTGGGAGCCGGACTCCGCTCCGGCGATTCTCTCTGTTCCCCGCGCAGAACGGCGCTCTTGCGCGCCTACTACCAACGCCACAGTTTACAGATTCGGGTTTGCAGTAGCGCCACATGAGGCGCGTGGTGTTCCCCTTAAATGTACCTAGCTTCCAGGAACGCCTCGACTTCTGGGGGAGCGGACGATGGCCGCCGTTCCGGCTCTCTGCCCTCTGCTCTCTGCTCTCTGCTTCTCCAAAACCACCAACTTAACAACAAGGAACGAACAACCTCTCCCCTCACAGCGTACCAAATGGATTACTGTTGAAATCGGGGCGGGCGGAACGAGGGGGCCCGCCGCCACTCCCTCGAGCGTCACGGGGACCGGGCTCCTTGCGCCCGCCTTGCGCCGCACGTCCCTGGCCGGGATTGGTCTTCATGGATAGCGCAACCCGCTTGCGCTCCGCATCCACCTCGATCACCGTCACCTGGACCTTTTGCTGCACTTTCACCACATCAGCAGGATCGCTGACATATTGATCGGCCAGTTCGCTGATATGCACCAGTCCATCCTGATGAACGCCAATATCGACGAAGGCGCCGAACTTGGTCACGTTGGTCACAATCCCGGGCAATTTCATGCCCGGCTTGAGATCCTTTAACTCGTGCGCCTCCTCTGAGAAGGAAAAGGCCTCGAATTTCTCACGGGGATCCCGTCCCGGCTTGGCTAATTCATTCACAATGTCCGTCAAGGTCGGCATGCCGACCTCTTCAGTCACATATTTTTTTAGATCGATTTTCTTGCGCAACTCGTCGCTCTTGATCAAATCCTCAACCGAACACTTCAAATCCCGGGCCATCTGCTCAACCAGCCCATACCGTTCGGGATGGACCGCGCTGGCATCCAGCGGATTTTCGCCGGTTCGAATCCGTAAAAAGCCGGCCGCCTGTTCGAAGGCCTTCGGACCCAGCCGAGGAACCTTCTTTAATTGGGACCGGCTGGTGAACGGGCCGTTTTCATTCCGAAGCTGGACGATATTCTGGGCCAGCGTCGAATTCAAACCGGAAACATAGGTCAGCAGTTGCTTGCTGGCGGTATTGACCTCCACCCCCACATTGTTGACGCAACTCATCACCACATCGTCCAGGCTCTGTTTGAGCTGACCGGGGTTTACATCATGTTGATATTGCCCCACCCCGATCGATTTTGGATCGATTTTCACCAGTTCGGCCAGCGGATCCATCAACCGGCGGCCGATCGAAACCGACCCCCGCACCGTCACGTCCTGATCGGGAAATTCTTCACGCGCCACGTCGGAAGCCGAATAGATCGAGGCCCCGCTCTCATTGACCATCACGATCAGCACCGGCCGGGTAAAAGGGATCGCCTTGACAAAGGTTTCCGTCTCCCGGCTGGCGGTCCCGTTGCCAATGGCAATGGCCTCCACCTTGAAATGATCCACCATCTTCTTGATGACCGCCGCGGATTCTTCAGCCTCCCGTTTGGACGAGGTCAGATGCAGGGTGACATTGAATAATAATTTCCCCTGCGGATCGAGGCAGACGATTTTGCAGCCGGTCCGGAAGCCCGGATCCAACGCCAGCACCGTTTTTTGTCCCAAGGGCGCCGCCATCAGTAATTCGCGCAAATTGGACGCAAAGACCCGAATGGCCTCCTGCCCGGCGCGATCCTTAAGGCTCATCCGTGTCTCCGCCTCCATCGAAAAAGCCAGCAACCGATCATAGGCATCGATGGCCGCCGCCTGAACCTGCTGCGACACCGGGCCGGGCCCTTTCACAAAACGGCTGAGCAACAAACCCAGAGCCGGCTCCCGTTGGGGCTGGATTTTCAACCGCAGACATTCTTCGTTCTCCCCCCGGAACATCGCCAGCACCCGATGACTGGGCGCCTGGGCAATCGGTTCTTTCCAATCAAAATAATCGCGGAATTTCGCCCCTTTTTCCTCAGCCCCCGTCCCCACCTTGCTCTCCAGCAGGGATTCTTTCTCATAAAATCCGCGCAGGCTCTTGCGGGCGTCAGCATCTTCACTGATCCATTCCGCCATGATATCCCGGGCCCCCGCCAGGGCTTCCGCCACATCGGCCACCTTCTTTTCCGCATCCACAAAAGCGGCCGCTTCTTTCTCGGGATCAAACACTTTAGTTTGATCAAACAGCATTTTCGCCAGCGGTTCCAATCCCTTTTCCTTTGCCATGGAGGCCCGGGTGCGGCGTTTGGGACGGAACGGCAGGTAAAGATCTTCCAGGGTCGCCATGGAATCGGCCTTCCCGACGGAGGCCCGGAGTTCATCCGTCAACAGACTCCGCTCTTCCAACGATTTCAAAATGGACGCCCGGCGGGCATCCAAATCCACGAGTTGAATTAATCGGTCGCGGATCTGGGCGATTTGCACCTCATCGAGCTGGCCGGTGCGCTCCTTGCGATAGCGGGCGATGAAAGGCACCGTGGAGCCCTCGTCGAGTAACACGGCCGTGGCAGCCACCTGGCGGATATTGAGTTTCAGTTCGTCGGTAATCTTCAGAATATGTTTTTCGTTCATGGCATCCCTTGAAAGTCAGGCCGAATCGGGTCGGCTCGTAAAAGCCGGGGGGGATGCTATCAGACCAACGCCTCTCCGTAAACCTCTGATGAACGACCTACGAGGAAAACGCAGGGACTGAACAAACGGGAAATGGGAGCCGTCCCATAAACCCAGTGAATGAATGACCGTTGGATTCATACCTAATTACGGACTCCTCCCTCCCCCCGGCGCGGGGGAGGGTTGGGGTGAGGGGGATCTTTGGGGTTATTTGAGCTAATGCGATGTAACACTCCAAAGCAACCCTTCCTTACTCTGACGGTTCCCCCTCACCCCTGCCCTCCCCCCGGCGCGAGGGAGGGAGGAGCTAAAAATCAACGCTTCGGTGTTTTATAACTATGGCGATTGTTAATTGAAGAAACGGGGACCGAACAACCCGATTTTCCATGTCTTTTCCGATTTCGTTCACTCCTCGTTTTGTGGTTTGACCTAACCAGCCTAAAGTCTAACCCGCTACAGCCTTGGCGTCCCTGTGACGCCAGCGAAAATAAATTGTCGGCGGGAGGTTGCCATGCTATACATTCCCACCTTTGAGCGCGGGCGGTAAAGCCCATCCTAACAGGGAGTCTGGGTCGTGCATTTGAAATGGCTGGATATCACGGGGTTTAAGAGTTTTCCGGACCGAACCCGCCTGCAATTTGAACCCGGCATGACCGCCATTGTCGGACCCAATGGCTGCGGCAAAAGCAACGTATCGGACGCCATCCGCTGGGTTTTGGGCGAAACCAGTGCCCGCGCCCTCCGCGGGGCCAAGATGGAAGACTGTATTTTCAGCGGGACTGACGCCCGGAAACCTCTGGGGATGGCCGAGGTCAACATCACCTTCACCGATTGCGAGTCTATTCTCGGCACCGAATTCAACGAAGTCACCGTCACCCGCCGGGTTTTGCGTTCAGGTGAAGGCCAGTATTTCCTGAACAAGACCCCCTGCCGCCTCAAGGATATTCAGCGCCTGTTTATGAACACCGGTATCGGCACCTCTTCCTATTCGCTCATGGAGCAGGGCCGTATCGACCAGATCTTGAGCTCCCGCCCCGAGGACCGGCGCGAGATCTTCGAAGAAGCCAGCGGAATCACCAAATTTAAGATGGATAAGCGGGAAGCCGCCCGCAAACTCGAACAAACCGAGGCCAACCTCCTGCGTCTGGCCGACGTGATCCGCGAGGTTAAGCGCCAGATCGGCTCGCTCCAGCGCCAGGCCGGCAAGGCCCGCCGCTACAAGGAATTACGCGAAGAACTGCGCCGGCTGGACCTGTGCTTCTCCCGCGACCGGCTTTCCCAGATGGACACGGCCCTCCAGCAAATCGAAGCGGAACTGCGGACCATCGCCGAGGAATCCGCCGGACTCCATACGGAAATCCAAAACCTGGAATCCGGGGAAACCGAACAACGCGCCCGCCTCACCGCCACCGAGGAAGCCATCGGGCAGGCCATGGAAAATCGGGCCGACGCCCAGACCCGGCTCGATCGCACCACCGACACCGTCCGCATCAACCGCGATCGCATTCGCGAACTCGAAACCCTGGCCGACCGCGACCGCCGCGATATCTCCGAAGCCGAAGCCCAGATCGAAAAACATCGCCGCGATTTGGATGCCCTCGTCTCGTCGGTTGACGAAGCCCGCCAGCGTCGAGAACAATCCGAAAAAGAGTGGCAATCCCGCCATTCCGCCCTCCAGGCCATCGAACAGGAAATCGAGGCCCGCCGAACCCAGCTCCAGCAACTCCGGAATGAATCGCTGGAACAGGAAAACACCATCGCCCGCCTGCAAAACGAACAGGTTCAACTGGAAGCCCGCGACCGGGCCAACATGCTCCGGCGTGAACGGTTGATCGCTGAAAAATCGCAACTCACCCATTCCCTCCAAGGCTACGAGGAACGTCAGGCCACGATGGTCGAAACCCTGCGCGCCTTGGCCCGCGAAATCGAACACGGTACGGCCCTGTTTAACGAATTGAACCGGCAGCGCGCCTCCCAAGCCGACGAATCCCGCGAAACCCAGAAAACCTTGGCGACCCTGCAATCGCAGACCGCTGCCCGCCACGCCCAGATCGATCTGCTCCAGAAAGCTGAAATCGAGGCGGAAGATTTTCCCGGCGGCGCACGTCTCCTGCTCGACAAAACCCACCCGCCGGCCGTCGCCGCCGACCAGGTACTCGGTCCTCTGGCCCAACATCTCGATGTCGCCCCGGAATACCGCGTCGCCCTCGAGGCAGCCTTGCGGGCCTGGCTGGATGCCGTGATCATCCGTGACTCCGCCCAGGCGGCGATCCTTCTCCAGTTCCTGGCCGAACGCCGCCAGGGTGCGGCCCGGCTCATCGCTCTCGATTCCTCCGCGTCCGTCCCCGACAACCCGGCGGGACCCGGATCGCCCCTGGCCGAGCACGTCCGTTGTTCCGAGGAATTCCGCCCCCTCATCCGGCGCCTTCTCGCCGGCGTCCGGATGGTCGATTCGTTCTCCGAGGTGTCCGGCCCCCTTCCCTCCCACGCCGTCTGGGTCACGCGGGATGGCGCCATCCTGCGGGGCGACGGCGCTTTCGAATTCTGGATGCGCGAACCCGGCCAATCCAACCCGCTCGCCCGCCATCATTTGATCGCCGATCTCAAGCAGGATCTGACTCAAATCGAAGATCAGGTCCGCCTGAAAAATGACACCCTGAAAGCCCTTCAGGAAGCCGGCGCCAATCTGGAAAGTGCCATCGAAACCGCCCGGTCCGATGCAGAGGATCGCCGGCGAACCCTCGCGGTTCGCGAAAGCGAAAACCAGATGGTCTCGCAGGAGGCCAACCAGGCCCGGGACCGGCTCGAAACCGTCGTCTGGGAATTGCATCAACTCGATGAACAGGGCGATGGTTCCGAGGAACGTCAGGGCGTCGCGGATCGTATTGACTCCGCCCGGGAAGCCCAGTCAGCCCTCCGGGGCCAGATCGATGCCCTGGGCCGTGAAATCCAGGGTCTGGACCAGCGCCGATCAGCCCTTTATATCGAAGTCGGAGAGTTGCGCGTCCGCTTTGCCGAAGCCCGCCAGCAGGTGGAACATCTAGAAAGTCGTCGCGAACCGCTCAAGGCCCGTATCCTCGAATTGGAAACCCTCGTCAAGGGCCGCGCCGGCGGCATTGTCTCTTATCGAACCTCGATCGATCAATTGACCCGCGCCGCCACCGAGGCCGAAACCCAAATCGAACCCCTTCAATCCGAACTCGCCACGGCCGCCGCCGGGTTGGATGCGCTCCGGAAACAACGGGAATCCCAAAACGCCGAACTCGGCGATCTGGGCGCCCGGCTGGGGACCAAACGCGACCGGCTCGAAGAATTGTCCGGCCGCCGTACGGAGCGGGAAGTTCTTTTCGCCGAAAGTCGCATGCGTCGCCAAAATCTGGTGGACCGCCTCGCCGGAGATTATAATGCGACCCCCGAAGATCTCCACACCGCCCCCGACCCCGAATGGCCCGAAGGCCGGCCGGATGCCGAGACGCTTGAACGAATGGTCGAGGAATGCCGGGGCCGCATCGAAGCCATGGGCCCGGTTAATCTCGTCGCCATTGAGGAATACCAGGAACTCGAGGAGCGCCACTCCTTCCTCACCCAGCAGCAGGATGATCTCACCGCCGCCAAACAGCAGTTGGCTGAGATGATCAAGAAAATCAACGTCACCACCTCGGAAATGTTCCTTTCCACTTTTGCCCGGGTCAACGAGAATTTCCAGGCCATGTTCACCAAGCTCTTTAATGGGGGGACCGCCCGACTGGTCCTCGCCGACGAGGGCGATGTTCTGGAGTCCGGAATCGATATCATCGCCCGGCCCCCCGGAAAGAAACTGCAAACCGTCTCCCTGCTCTCCGGTGGCGAACGCACCATGACCGCCGTCGCCCTCCTTTTTTCCATCTACCAGATCAAGCCCAGTCCGTTCTGCGTGCTCGATGAATTGGATGCGGCCCTCGATGAGTCCAATATCGCGCGGTTCGTCTCCATCCTGGAAAGCTTCCTCAATCAGTCCCAATTCGTGGTCATCACTCATAATCGACGCACCATCAGCGCCGCCAACACCCTTTATGGCGTCACCATGGAGGAGCGTGGTATTTCCAAGGTGATGTCGATGAAATTTTCCGATTATGAATCCAACACCAAGCTCCAAACCAACGTCAAGAACTGACCCGGGAACCGCCTCCCATCCTTCCTCCGCCGACCTGCTCGATGCCGCCCGCGCCGCAGCCCAGGCCGCCGGGCAACATGCCTGGAAAAACCGGGACCGCCGTTCCGAAGTCGTCGCCACATTCGCGCATGACGTCAAACTCCGCCTCGACCTGGAATCCCAGGAAGTCGCCGAATCAGTCCTGCGCCAGCGCTTTCCCCATCATCGCATCCGGGGCGAGGAATCCACGGGAACCGCCGAGGGCGTGGATCCCGCCACCTGTGAATGGATCATTGACCCCATTGACGGAACAGTCAATTTTTCCCACGGCCTGCCCCTTTGGTGTTGTTCGATCGCCGTCCGTTCCGGCGGGCGCATGCGCGCGGGCGTGGTCTATGCGCCAGCCCTCGATGAATGTTATACGGCGACCGATGACGGCCCGGCCGAATGCAATGGGCGCCGACTGGCGGTCTCCTCCGTGAACTCGCTCTCGACCGCGCTGGTGATGACCGGCCTGGACAAAGGCATCGATCCGCGCCTGCCGCCCTTCGAGATTTTCAGAACCCTGTCGGCCTCCGTTCAAAAGGCCCGAATCATGGGCGTCGCGGCACTGGATCTCTGCCGGGTCGCGGCCGGCCAGGCCGACGCCTACTTTGAAAACGGGATTTATATCTGGGATATCGCCGCCGCCGGCCTGATCGTCGAGCGCGCCGGTGGCCGGTCGGAAACCCTGGCCGACCTCGGCAGTGGACGCCTGCGCCATATCGCCTCCAATGGACAAATCCACGAAGAGCTCCGGAACCTGATCCAGGCGGTGCTCTCACAGACCGGAGGTTGAGGTGTGCACGAAGCGCGCGTCCAACCGGCGGGTGGTTTCAAAATGGAAGGGACCCCGCAATGCGCGGAATGAATCGATGGGTTTGGGTTTTAGGGATGGCGCTTGGCGTTGTTAGCTTCACCGCCATTTTAGCGGAAGAGGTCGTAACCGGGAAAGCCTATGTGGTTCCGCCTGGAGCCCCCCGCAGTTCCGGCTATACCGCCATCGAGTGCGGAAGGGATGGTTTGATTTACGTCGGAACCGCGCTTTACGACGAAGGCTGTTCGTTGGTGCGATTTTCACCCCAGAAAGAATCCTGGGAAACCCTCTGGCATCTCGACCACATTACCGGCGTCCCGCTTAAAGGCATCAACGCCCAAGGCAAATTACATACCAAAATCCTGATCGGAACCAATGGAATCGTTTATGCCGGGAGCAAACGCGGACGGGAACCGGCGGAAAAAACCAAGGACGATCCGGATCCTTCCCTCTACGCCGGCGGATATTTGCTGGCCTATGATCCCCATACGGGACAAACCACCAATTATGGAATTCTCAAACCCGGGGGTGGCTTGATGGGTGGATCGCTCGATCCGGTTCGCAATCTGCTCTACTTCTGGTCCATGCCGGCCGGCGAAATGGTCCGCTTTGATCTGAACACCCGCAAAACATGGATTAGTCCGGCCGTGGTGGCCCTGCCGCGATATACCATCATTGATCCGAACGGGGTGGTTTATATGACTGGCCAATCCAACACGTTTGTGCGCTGCCGCCCCGGCGAAGACCAGGTAGTCGTGCTGAAGTTGGATCTGCCCTCGGGACAACCCTATAGCCCACCTTATACCCTGACCCTCAGCCCGGATGGAAAAGAGATGGTGGGCATGGCCCTGACCGGCGGCTCGATTCAGCATTATGATATCCGCGACTCCAAAGCCAAACGCCTGAAGGTGACCTACGGTCCATCCTGCTCCCCGACCAACCTCCCGGCCCAGGATGTTCACAGCGCTGGTCTCGGAAAAGATGGAGCCCTCTATTATACCGTGACCAGCCGGAATATCCCCTACCTGGCACGCTATGATGTCCGGAAAAGACAAGTCAGCTGGATCAAGCGCATGGTCGTTTCCAACCGGACCGACGACCACCCGATTTACAGCCAGGGAATCTGCGCCACGGACGATGGCACAGTATGGGTGATGTGCATTTATCCTTTGCGCATCATCGGCTTTCCTCAGCTGACAAAATAATGAAGGGATGGAATTGGACAATATATATGGCGCGCCGTTGGCCTCTTTCTCTGGAGCCGGGGTGCCCTCATACGTGTTACGCTAAGACTATGAGAACGCCCCCGTTGGTCGCTCTTTCTTTGACGGCGTCTTTGGGTTCCTCCCTCCCCCCGGCGCGGGGGAGGGCGGGGTGAGGGGATCCTTATTCTTGCTGAAATAATCAAGGGGGTCATCATCTGAGGAATAATTAAAAGGTGTTTTACAGCAAATTCGAATGGAGTCAAAAAAAATACAAGGCCCCCCTCACCCTACCCTACCCCTCGCCGGGGGGAGGGAAAAACCGGCATTGCTTAATCGCAGAGGCTCCCTCGGCTATACGGCCTTCCGAAAAAGGGAGACGGAATGCGTTTTTTTGCGTTATTTATGGATTCTCGATTTGAAAGGAGGCGGACCCATGATCTTTCGACTTAACGTCGGGGCGGGTATGACGGCTCTCTGTCTGGCGCTGGGACTCACAGGAACGGCGGCGGAAAACCTGTCATTGCCCGAGTCCCCGGTGGACGTGGTCTTCAACACCCCGGCCCAATTTGCCGCTTGTTATCGCGATGGCGCGATTGATGTGACAACCGTGCCCGGGCAGATTCGGTTGGTTCCGACTGATGCTCTGAATCCTTGGATGGGCTATCACATCGGTTGGGATCGATTCTCAAAAGAAGACCAGGGGCGGATCTGTTTCGATATTAATCAACCGGTTGCCGGACGAGCCGAATTTTTCGTTTTCAACGAAATCCGATCGGCGACCTTGAATGGCCAGGCTTTACCCTTCACCCCTTTTGCGGGGCAGGGCTGGTCGGGCGCGAACATCGATGGCACCGCCTTGCGAAAAGGGAAAAATGAATTGATCTTCACGGCCCCGTCGCGCTTGGCCTATGACCGCGATATCAACCCGCCGGTGAATAGTCAGGTCAGCCGGGATGGCGGAAAAACCTGGCAGGCGGCTCCCGGCGAATACCTGGTCCGCCTTCGGTTGTCCCGTTACGCGCCCACCGGCACGGTAACCTCGCCCGTACTCGATCTGGCCAATCCCCTCGATGAAAATCGCATTTGCCCGCAGGTCGAAGTTAAATCCGTAAACGGCGAGGCCGAGATCGAGTCCCCTGCGGGAACCCGGGTGGAGTTCCAAATGCGGACGGGCGACACCCTCCAACCGGATGCGCACTGGTCCGCCTGGTCCGCCCCAAAAAAAGTCAAACCGGCCCGGTTCCTCCAGTGGCAGGCGATTTTGCGCTCCACCCGCCCCAATGCCACGCCGATCCTGAAATCGGTGCGAATCACCGCCGGCCTGATTCTGAAGATTCCGGCGGATTCCCCGAGACGGACCCTGCTTGAGTTTCAAAATGCCGCCATCCTCCGGGGATCCTATCCCTTCGGCTTTCAGTTGCCTTCGGCCAAGTTGGTCCGGTTGCGCGCGGAGTGGCGGCTCGATGACATCGTGAAGCCCGGTCAGACAGAACTGGAAAAACTCATCCTCCTGCGAAACTGGGTCCGCCGCCAATGGCCGGCCAATGAAGGCAATTGCCAGCGACCCTGGGATGCGCTGAACATTCTGGCGGCTCCCGCCGGAGATCACGGCATGTGCACTCATTTTGCCGTTGTGTTTACCCAGTGCGCACAGGCACTCGGCTATAATGCCCGGCAGATTATTCTGGCCCATCACTATGTGGCGGAATTCTGGTCGACCGATTATAAAAAATGGATCTTGATGGATGTCGAAGCGGTCCAGGCAGAGGCCCCTTCCCGCTGGGGAACCGCGTTATATTGGGATCCCCAAACCGACCAACCCTTGAGCGCAATCGAGATTCACCGCCTGGTTTTTCGCGACCACACGCCCGGAAGGATCATCCAAAAATTAGTCCTGCAAACAGCCGAAGGCCCAGCCGAAACCGTGGACCGGCGCTACGGGGAAAATGAATATCGCAATTTCTTCCGGATCGGGGCGTTGGTCCGGAATAATTACCTCGATCAAAGCGAGCCGTGGGAAACCGCGCATGGTTTCGATTATTACCATTGCGATGAATATCTCTGGTGGCGGGATGACGCCGCACCGCTCGTGCGCCAATTTTCCCGGCACACGGATCGGGAGGGTGACATGGATTGGACCCTCAATCAAGCCGCCCTCCGGTTGACGGCAACGGAAAGTCCGGACCGACTGGCCGTTCAGGTCGACACCGTAACCCCCAATTTCAAGGATTTCTGGTATCGTTTTAATGGGGGGGATTGGCGCGCCGAAAAAGGATGGGGATCGGATCCCCATTCCCGTCAGGCGGCGTTCGATTGGCCATTGACCGACGGCACCAACACCCTGGAGATCACCACCCGGAATTTATGGGGACGCGAAGGGTCCTTGTCTCGCGTGGTTCTGGCTGTTGGAAGAGCACGACGTTGACGGATAACGAGAATGCAACGTTTCACGATTTCTTCCGTGTCATTGTCCATCAACAACACGCCAGTTTCCAGGCTGGCCCGCGGGCTCCGTACCGCGGGTTTCGATGACAGCCTAACGGAAAAACGCGCCGCACACGGCGCTACTACGAACGGGAGATCCACTCAATTGGTAGTAGGCGCGCCCTACTGCGCCAAGGCTACGAAGGGCAAGCGTGAGCACCGTTCTTTTGCCGCAAGATGACCACGGTGTTGGATGGGTTATATTCTACTATCCGTGTAATCAGTGTGATCCGTGGTTGATTTTCGAATTCCGAGTTGTTTGGGCGGGTGCGGAAGTCGACGCGCTGCGGCTGACCAACTCCAGTTCCACTCCAAGCCCCGGACGATTGCTCGGAGCAACCGTCCACCGTTCCCAAACCTGACCCTGAGATTTTAAATCGTCTCCCAGCACTGATTCAGACGTGGCCTCGACGTCCGACAGGGTATTCGTATCCACAGCCGCTGCGGCCAACCCAAATACCTGCCGAGCCAGTACCGCTTCTGCCGCCCGGCAGGACACCCTCAATTGCCGCGTGGTTTTTTCCGCCCGTAGAATATTCAAGTGAACGGACAACAAGGCGGTGACCACCACGACCAGCGCCACTAAGGCCGCCAGGTTTTCAATCAGAGTAAATCCGGATGATTTCATCTCACCGGTCTGAACTGGATAGATCCGCCGCATCTTTTTCGCCACCCGGTTCGCCATCGCTTCCATAGCTGAGGACCTCAAAGGGTTCCCCTTGCCGGCCGGGAATCAGGTAAATGTAGTCGTTTTTCCAGGGATCCAAAGGCGGCTGCAAACTGGACAGGTAGCCTTCCTCCGGATAGGTCCGGGGAATCGGTTCGCTCGTGGGTTTTTGGCACAAAGCCATCAAGCCTTGTTCCTGGGTGGGATAAGTTCCCTGTTCCGAACGATAGATCTGCATCGCGGTTTGCAGGGTTTTGATTTGGGCCCGCGCCGCTTCCATCCGCGCCTGGCTCAAATGTCGGATCACCGACAAACCCACCACGCCCGATAAAATACTGATGATCAGGATCGTAACCAGGATTTCCAGAAATGTGAACCCAGCCCGGGACTGTCGCTTTGTCCGTAATGAATCATGCGTTTTCATGATCCCATCCTATCCCAGCCCTCTCGTTCCGCAAAGGAAAATTAATGGCCCGGCCGGGTCGCTATTGTTTTTCAAAGCTAACTTTGAGAGCCTCCCCAGGGAAGGTGAAAATACTCCGCAAACGACACAACCTTCTGGCGATGCTGATTCGGCGCGCTCCCCACAGTCAAGGCGGCGTGTTGATCCTGCATAGCCACCTATGGGTCTTTGATGGGTTGGGGTTGTGCCCCCGCGCCGGGGGGAGGAAGAAGCGACCTCCAGACTTTACGCTTTCATCCCGACCGCCTTTGTGTTAAAAACGTTTCAACTTCGGATGGGGAGGGGCGCTGAATGAGTTCTCCGATTCGCTGGGTGCGCCGTGAAATCGAAAGCTGGCAGCACGAAAACCTGATTTCCGAGGATCAGGCGCAAACTCTTTTAAAACGATATCCCGAACCCGCCGCCTCCAACCTCGGCCTGATCCTCTTTGCCGGATTTGGCGCTGTTATCATCGGCCTGGGAATCATCCTGCTCCTCGCCTACAACTGGCAGGCCATTCCCCGTGGGATCAAGCTGGCCATCATCCTGGGTTCCATTGCCGCCGCCCACGGCACGGGCCTCACGCTCATCCGGAAATGCCAACGTCCCGCCTTGGGCGAAGCCATCTGCCTCCTCGGAACCATGCTCTTCGGCGCCGGGATCTGGCTGATCGCCCAAGTCTATCACATCGACGAGCATTATCCCAATGGTCTGCTCCTCTGGTCGCTGGGCGCCATGGCCCTGGCGTGGACGCTACCCTCCCTGAGCCATGCCACGCTCGCCGCAGTGCTGGTCACCACCTGGTGCGGCATGGAGGCCTTTAATTTTCACCGCCCCATGCATGCCGGCCCGCTGATCCTGGCCGGCTGGATCGGGCTTCTGGCTTTGAAACAGAAATCTCGCTTTTTGCTCAGCATCTCGATCCCCGCGCTCTTCCTGAGTACGCTGTTTGTCCTGGTCGGAACTCCGGGCTATTCCCACGCCCATGGCGGATTGATCATCAGTGGCCTGTTGAATTTCGGGATCGCCCTCGTCGCCCTCTCCTATCTCTTTCCCCGCTTCCGTTTTTTTGAATCCGCCACGCCCATTCTCGGATTTTATGGACGCCTGATCGCCCTCGGAATTCTCTATTTGTTGACATTCCCCCAGGTCGCGGACGATCTCCTGCGAAGTTCCTGGGCTACCGCCGCCTTACCCATTAAACTGTACTACATTGCCTTCCTGGCCCTGTCCATCGCCCTCTGGCTCCGGATTGCGACGGATGTCCGGATTCGTTTTTCAGAGCGCCCCCCGTTCGATCAATGGATTTATCCCTTCACGGCGGTCGTCGTTGCGCTTTATGCATTTTTGCCGACCGCGGATTGGGATGGGTGGGTGGTCGCTATTCCGTTCAACCTGGCCTTTCTGGCTCTAATCATCGCTCTGATGACCCGTGGCTGCTGCCAGGGCCGACTGGGGTCCACGGTGGCAGGCGCCCTCCTCCTGCTTCTTTTAACCTTCTCCCGGTATTTTGATCTCTTTGGAAGCCTGCTCGTTCGCGGGTTGCTCTTCATTTTGATCGGCGTGGCGATCTTTATCCAGGGTCTGGTTTATCATCGGGCCAAGCGTCGCAAAGGGGAGGATCAAACCCCATGAGGAAAACCGTCCTGATCTGGGGCGCCGTTGCACTTCAACTCCTGGTCCTGCTGTTCATGATTGTGGAGCGGGAACAAGTTATACACTTCGGGAAAACCGTTTACCTCCGGACCCGACCGGTCGATCCCATCGATCCCTTCCGCGGCCAGTATGTCCGGCTGAGCTATGATTTCAACCGGATCCCCTCCAATGCCTGCCGGGATGGCCTGCTGGCCATTCTAACCTCCGCCACTAATTATCAACAGCGCGCCGAGTGGAAGGATCACCGGATTTATGCCGTTTTCTCCTCGACCCCGGACGGCTTCCTTGATTTCCAATACGCCACCGATCTCCCTCCGGGCACCGGCATTTATCTCCGGGGACGGATCGATCAAGCCTCCCCCGCCCATCTCCAAGCCCGGTTCGGCGTTGAAGCGTTCTTCGTTCAACAAGGACAGGGCCAGGTCATCGAAGCCCAACGATCACGCGCCGATCGCATCCGCATTCCCCTGAATATGGAAGCGGCCCTGGGTCCCAACGGCATCGCGGTCTTGAAAGGATATCAGTGGGCGCCCCTCGGCTTGGGGATCACCATCACGGCCACCAATGCCCAACGTCGGCCTACCGCCCTGACCCTCGCCTTTCTGAACAATTCGAGCAAACCCCTGGCCATTCTCGATCAGGGCAATGGACACCCCTGCCGCCTGGTTTCGCAACAACAGGACTGGGGTAACTCGCTGAACTCGGCGCGGTGGGTGGGCGAAATCCAGCCGCGGGTTCACCCGTCCATCCGGGACGAAGAGGTCATCCTCCTCCAACCCCAAGCCTCACACACCGTCAAGGTTGACCTGTTGAATCCCGAATGGTACGTCGTGGCGGGTACCAATCCTCCCCAATCGTTGGCCAACCTGAATCTTCCGGCCGGATTCCGATTTGAATATGACTTTTCCCCAACGTCCCCCGTGCCACCCGTTAAAAACGCAAATGCGCTCTGGCGGGGAAAACTGATCTCTTCTGCTTTCTGGGGTTGGTCCGTCGATTGATTCAAAAATTGACTCCTCTCTCAAAATCCGATATTCACACGGTCATGATTTTTTATCGCGCACCGGGCGGAGTGACCGGCGATGTCATTCCCTTTTTTCACAACGGTCGGTATCACCTGTTTTATCTCCGCGGCTTGCGCGGCGAAGCCGCCAAGACCCAGGGTATGCCGTGGCGCCGGGTCGTTACCGATGATTTTTTGGATTTTTCCGACGATATCGAAGTGCTCGCTCCCGGAGCTCCCGACGACCGGGACTATTTTAATTATACCGGTTGTGTCCTGAAAAAGGGGGAGTCCTTCCATATCTTTTATACCGGACATAACGACCGGGTGAAAGCGGACGGTCAATCTGTTGAAGTCATTATGCAGGCCACCAGTTCTGATCTGCGGCACTGGACCAAGGATCACCGCGTGGTACTCGAAGCCCCCGCCGGTTACGAACGCCATGACTGGCGCGATCCTTTCGTTTTCTTCAATGAGGAGGCCGGCGAATACTGGATGCTCCTCGCCGCCCGTTCCGAGCAGGGATCCCGATGGACCCGGGGTTGTGTCGCCCTGGCCGTCAGCCGGGACCTGGTCCGCTGGGACATGCGCGACCCGTTTTGGGCGCCCGAACTGTATTTCACCCACGAATGTCCTGATCTCTTTCGCTGGGGCGACTGGTGGTACCTGGTTTATTCCACCTTCAGCGAACGATTTGTAACTCATTATCGCATGAGCCGCACCCTGCAGGGACCCTGGCTGGCGCCCGCGGACGATGCGTTCGACACCCACTCCTGGTATGCCGCCAAGACCGCCGGGGATGGGCAGCGCCGGTTCGCCTTCGGCTGGCTGGCGACCCGGAGCGATAAGGATTCCGGCAGGGGCGAATGGGGCGGGGACCTCGTCGTTCATGAAATCAAACAACGCCCCGATGGCACCCTTGGCGCCTTCCCGCCCCCGCGCCTCGCTGAACCTTTTAAACATCGGCTCACGCCTCAACCACAATCCGTTATCGGCGACTGGCATTTTTCCGATGCCCTCACCTGGGGGGGCGCTCCCGGCCGAAATGCCGTCCTGCTCCTGGGCGAAATGCCCGCCACCTGCCTATTGGAAACCGAACTGCGGTTCGATGAACAGGCGGTCGCCGGAGGAATTCTCCTCCGGGCGGATGCTGAACTCAACCAGTATTACCTGGTTCGTATCGAACCCCATCGCCAACGAATTGTGCTGGCCCGCTGGCCGCGATTGAATTGCGAGGCCCCGTATGCGATGACCGCCCCTTTCCTCGTGGAACGCTCGCTCCGGATCGAACCCGGAAAACCGATCCCCCTCCGCATTTTTGTCGATTCAACCACCCTGGTCGTTTATGCCGGCGACGGCGTCGCTCTCTCCAGCCGGATCTGTGACTTCAAAACCGGGCAATGGGGCCTGACCGCGGTTGAAGGCCGTGTCGAATTCCGGCAACCCGCATTGCGGGGGGTGTAATCGCATTCGCTCCAGTAAAGCCGGGCGTACCGCACGGCTTATGCCAGCCCATAGGTCTGGCTTTACTTACTCTTCCCCAGTATAGCCGGGCGTACCGCACGGCTTATGTCAGCCCACAGGTCTGGCTTTATCTGCCCTTCCCCGGTATAGCCGGGCGTACCGCTCGGCTTATGCCAGCCCATAGGTCTTGGCTTTACCTGCCCTTCCCCGGTAAAGCCGGGCGTACCGCACGGCTTATGTCAGCCCACAGGTCTGGCTTGACTTGCCCTTCCCCAGTATAGCCGGGCATACCGCACGGCTTATGCCAGCCCATAGGTCTTGGCTTTACCTGCCCTTCCCCGGTAAAGCCGGGCGTACCGCACGGCTTATGCCAGCCCACAGGTCTGGCTTTACTTACTCTTCCCCAGTATAGCCGGGCATACCGCACGGCTTATGCCAGCCCATCGGTCTGGCTTGACTTACTCTTCCCCAGTATAGCCGGGCGTACCGCACGGCTTTTGTCAGCCCACAGGTCTGGCTTTACTTGCCCTTCCCCAGTATAGCCGGGCATACCGCACGGCTTATGCCAGCCCATCGGTCTGGCTTGACTTGGTTTTTACCGACTAGGGAAGGACCGCGGATATTTTCGTGCCTTGGATGTGAAAATCAGATACGGTAGCGGCATTGGCATAATCTTGCAGGAGAATCACATGCGCCTGTTATTTCTCGATCTCGACACCCTGCGCCCGGATCACCTGGGCTGTTATGGTTATTCCCGAGCCACCAGTCCAAACATCGACCGCATTGCCACGGAAGGCGTTCGCTTCGATGACTATTACTGCTCGGATGCTCCCTGCCTGCCGAGCCGGGCGGCACTGATCACCGGTCAACATGGCATTCATACCGGAGTCATCAATCATGGGGGCTTGTGCGCCGATCTGCGCCCGGAAGGTGCTTCCCGCGGTTTTACCGATCGGCTTCGCAATGGTTCCCTCTGGGGCCAGTTATGGAGTCACAATATTCATACCGCCTCGATTTCCACTTTCGGCGGACGACACGCCGCCTGGTGGTTCAATGCCGGCCTGAATGAGGTGCATGATATCGGCTGGGGGGGTGGGGAATCGGCCGAGCAGGTTACCCCCGTGGCGCTGGATTGGATCCAACGCAATGCCCGTCGTGACAACTGGTGTCTGCATGTCAATTATTGGGATCCGCACACGCCCTACCGGGTCCCCGCTGAATTCGGTAATCCCTTCGCCGATACCCCCCTCCCGCAATGGATCACGCCGGCCGTCCTCGCTGAGTGGAAAAACCAGCCCGGCGGCCATTCGGCCTGGGATTTCGGCATGTGGAAGGGTGGAGCCCATCCCAAATTTCCACGCCAGCCGGATACGATTTTAGACGCCGCCGGCGTTCGGAGCATGATCGATGGCTATGATACCGGCATCCGCTACATGGATGACCATATCGGACGGCTGCTCAATGCCCTGTCGGATCAAGGGATCTTGGACGATTTGGCCATCATCGTCACCTCCGACCACGGCGAAAACCTGGGAGAATTAGGTTGCTGTGCCGAGCATGGAACCTCCGACCGCATCACCCACCGGATCCCCATGATCTTTCGCTGGCCGAGCCGGATTAAAGCCGGACGGGTGGATTCCGGGCTCCACTACAACCTAGACCTCGCGCCCACCCTCGCGGATCTGCTGGCGTTCGAGCCCGCGAAACACTGGGACGGGCGCAGTTACGCGCGCTCGCTCACCGAAGGCATCGACACGGGCCGCGACGCCCTGATCCTCAGCCAGTGCAGTCACGGCTGTCAGCGTTCGGTACGCTGGGGGGATTGGATCTACATCCGCACCTATCATGATTTTTACCATCTTTATCCGGCCGAAATGCTGTTCAATATCCGGCAGGATCCCCATGAACAACACAATCTCGCCCTCCAACGCCCTGATCTTTGTGCCGCCGCCGCACACCGTTATCTCGACTGGCATGACACCATGATGTCCACGATGCGCGAAGATACGGATCCGCTTTGGACGGTACTGAAGGAGGGGGGGCCCTTTCATTCGCGCGGATTCCTGACGGACTATTGTAAACGCCTTGAGGCCACCGGTCGGGGCTGGGCCATTCCGGAATTAAAAAAACGGCATCCGGGGGAATTCGCTTAGGTTCTTCTTGAATCAGGGCCCCGTTGAGGAGGGCGGCACGCCGTTGCCGCCATTTCCCAAAGCGGCGTTGACAGCGCAACGCCCTCCATTGTCTTTGTCCTCGAGGGCGGGACTTCAGTCACGCTTTGGGAGGAGCCGTGTACTGCGTTGGAGAAAAGCGGCGTCCATCCGCCATGCTCCAAAACGAATCGCCTTAATAACCCCATAATGGGATCCCCTTTCCTCCGCCGTTTGAAGGAACATCACAAAAATTGCGCGCTCCGTGTCGCTTTTTTCTGGCATTATCCGCGAACTCTGCTAAAAACGAATCGTCATCGATAATAAATGGGCGCGCGTGGTTCCTCTAGTATGTTCGAAATGTGAATGAGGCCGGATGGAGTTAGCTTTTAAAAACAATGAGTTGCCGGTGCTGATGGTCTATGACATGGACAGCGCCTGGGCTTCCCATGAAATCGCCGAAACGGTCGGCGAGACCTGCCGCCTGATCGCCGGACTCCGCCGGGTCGGTCATTCCGTTATCCCTTTGCCCGTCACCGATGCCAACCTCGCCGGTCAACTCGAGCGCTTTGATCCCGCCAAATACATCGTTTTTAATTGGTGCGAAGGCTTTCCGGGCGTGGATCACAGCGACGATGCGGTTGCGCATACTTTGGAATCCCTCCAGTTCACCTACACCGGCGCCTCCGGCGAGGTCCTCGCGCTCAGCCGGGACAAGCGAAAGGTGAAGGAATTGCTCTGTGCCCAAAATCTCCCCACCCCGGCCTGGCAAATCGTGCCCGTCAAGAAAACACCGGATTGGTCTGTTTTTCCCGCGATCGTCAAGCCCGCCGATGAGCATTGCAGCCTGGGGGTGACCTCCAAATCGGTCGTTCTGAATCAGACCGAATTGAAGGAACAGGTCGAAGCCGTTCATCAACGTTTCCATCAGTCCGCGCTGATCGAGGAATTCATCGACGGCCGCGAATTCCATGTGACGCTTTGGGGGAATGGAGCGATCGAAATGCTCCCGCCCGCTGAAATGGACTTTTCCGATTGCAAGGAGATCCAGGAGCGCCTCTGTTCCTATGACAGCAAATTCATCCCGTCCTCCGAAAGCTATCAACGCATTCAATCCCTGATCCCCGCGCCTTTGGCTGAAGCCGAGAAACAGGAGCTGGAACGGATTTGCGCCGCAGGTTACCGGGCCCTCGGCTGTCGGGATTATGCGCGGCTCGATTTGCGTTTGCGGGACGGAATTTTTTATGTTCTCGATATCAACCCCAACTCGGACATCTCGAAAGATGCCAGTTTCGGTTGTGCCGCCAAAGTCGCCGGCTATTCCTACGGCGCCATGGGTAGCCGCATTGTCCAACTGGCCGCCCACCGTCATCCGGTCTTTGGCCTCTCGTAAGGATTTTCTCGAAAGGTCCTGGGTCCGATGAATAAACTATTTGATCTGTCCGGACGGGTGGTCGTGGTCGCCGGGGGCGCCGGATATCTGGCCTCGGAATCCTGTCGGGCTTTGGCGCGGCAGGGAGCCACCGTAGTCATCGCAGACCTGAACGAAGAACGCCTGGCGACCGCGGTCGAATCCATTCGGGCCGAAGTCCCGGGGGCCCGGGTTAAGGGCGTCCAGTTCGATGCCGGCGAGGAAACCGCCATTCGCGCGCTTACGGACAGCACCCTCCAGGACTTTGGCCGGCTGGATGGATGGGTGGTCGCCACCTTTTTCAGCATCGGTAAACGGGTGGAAGATCTGACGGCTGAAGAGTTCGACAAAGCCAATCATTTGAACATCACCTCCACCTTCCTGATGGCCCGGATGGCGGCCGAGTCGATGTCGGCGGGCGGCAGTGTGGTTTTATTCGGCTCCATGTATGGCCTGGTATCACCGGTTCCACAGGTGTATCAGCCGCCGATGATCCCGAATCCCATCGAATATGGCGCCAACAAGGCCGGCATTATCCAGATGGCCCGGTATCTGGCGGCCCATTATGGCCCGCGCAAGATCCGGGTTAACGCCGTAGCGCCGGGTCCTTTCCCCACCCCTCAGGTCGATGAAAAGAATCCCGCCTTTATTTCGCGACTGGCGGAACGGACCATGCTCGGACGGATTGGCCGGCAGGACGAACTCGCCGGAACCGTCGTGTATCTCTTATCGGACGCTTCCACTTACGTCACCGGTCATTGTCTCCGCGTCGATGGCGGCTGGACCGCCTGGTAGGCGTAGCTGTGGAGAAATCTGGGGTCTTCTCTTCTGTGGGGGCGGACGATGCCCTCCCCCCCAAAAAAGGCAGGGCGTCCCTCTCCTTTCTCTGGCTCCCTGCCTCAACGGCCGTGGACGGCCGTCTCCATTCGAGGCGCAGATGCGCCTGTGCGACAGGTTCTACACAAAAAACGTGTGAAATATTGTGAAATCAGATAATGTCCAACCTTTGTTACGGAAATTGAAAGGCTGATACCTCTTTAAGGCATAGCAACCATGAATACAAAACCGGCTTATGGCAATTGGTTCAATGACGCTCGCTTCGGTCTCTTCATCCATTGGGGACCCTATGCGATTTACGGCCGGGGAGAACAGTCCCTTAACCGCGAATATCTTGATCAAAACGAGTATATCCAAACCGCCTGCGCCTGGAATCCCGAACATTACGATCCTGCCGTCTGGGCCGCCACCGCCAAACGCGCGGGCATGAAGTACGCTGTCCTCACCACCCGCCACCACGATGGCTATTGTCTCTGGGATACCCGGACCACCGACTACTCCAGCATGGCCCAAGCTCCCAAAAAGGATTTTGTCCGCCCCTTCGTCGAAGCCTGCCGCAAGGAAGGACTCAAGGTCGGGCTTTATTATTCCCTGCTCGATTTCCGGCTTCCGGGCTGGCTCCTCGGCCCCGAAAAAGATCCGGACGGTTGGAAAGTCGCCAAACAATACGTTTACGACCAGATCCGCGAAATCCTCACCCAATACGGCGAAATCGACATCCTTTGGTTCGACGGGCTCTGGCCCCGTTCCCCCGCTGATCTGGACAGCCTCGGACTCATGTCCATGATTCGTTCCTTGCAACCCCGCATCCTCGTCAATGACCGGCTCGAATGGCCCCAATATTCCTGGTTCTGGCAATTCGAAAACTGGCGCCAACGTTATACCGGCGACTATATCGGCGATTTCGGCACCCCTGAACAGGGCATCTATGCCGACCCGGATTTTTTATGGGAATCCTGCCAGACCAGCGTTTCGCGCCTCTGGGGCTATACGCGCGGCGAACAATGGCGGTCCCCGTCCGAGTTGTTGCTCACGCTCGTCAAATGCGCTTCGCTCGGCGGCAATTTCCTGCTCAATGTCGGCCCGCAACCGGATGGACAGTTCCCGCCCGAATTCACCGAACGCGCCATCGCCCTCGGTGAATGGATGAAAGTTCACGGGGAAGTCATCTATGGCAGCGAACGCGGGGACGTGACGGAATTCATCACCTACGGCCTCCAAACCGTCAAAGGCAATAATCTCAACCTGATCATCCGCTTCTGGGATGGCCGCCCCACCCTGCGCCTCGTCGGTCTCAAATCAAAAGTTAAACGGGCCGTCCTGCTGACGACCGGCCAGGAATTGAGCGTCAAACAGGACGACCAGGCCCTGGTCTTGTCCGGCCTTCCTTTGGAAAGGCCCACCGCGCTCTTCCCGGTGATTCGGCTGGAATGCGAGACGAAACCCGAACCCAACGAATGGGGCAAATGCCGAACCTGGTCCAAAAACAACCTCGAGTTGTTTGCCGAATGGGCTCGCACTCGCGGCTCCTCGGTCTGGGCCGACGGCAAACCGCGGTAGGAATGGCGGGACTGAAGTCCCGCATTCCATAGGGGGCGCCCGTTCCGATCAATGCCCGCCGGAAGCCCCCATATGGCGATAATCCGTCTGGCGCGATACCACCGGTTCGCTACTACCCGCCCGGGTCCGACCGGTGGCCGGAAAATATTCAGCGCCGTGCATCACTCCGCCCACACTCGGCGAACGGTTCACCTTATGGCCCAAGGCGGTCAGCCCATCCGCCACCGCCTGGCTCTCCCCGTCCTGCAAGGTCAGGGGCTCCGCCGTCGCCACATGCAGACGCCGGGCCTGGGTTGCCTGGGCTGAACTGAATCCCCGGTCTACCAGCAATTGAACGGCACGGATCATGGCGGCGATAATCATGCGTCCCCCCGGCAAACCGATCGCAACCTGACGATCGGGGAGGCTGACCATCAAGGGCGACGTGTTGTTCAAGGGACACTTTCCACCCGCCACGGAATTAACCCGGCCGGGACGTGGATCCAGCCGGCACATCCCATGCCCCAGGATGATCCCGGTGCCCGGAACGGTAAAACAGGTGCCAAAGGTGTTGCCCTGAGAAAACGTCAGGGAGACCAGGTTCCCCTCGCGATCGGCGCTGGACAGATGTAACGTGCCGGCACCCGGACCGACTTCCATGTTAGGCACGCGCAGATCCACACTCCCGGGAAAATCCACCAGCGTCGCCACCCGTCCCGCAGTGTAATCGGGATCCAGCAGCCGATCCTGGGGCACGGACACGAAACGCGGATCGGCCAGATATCGCAGACGGTCGCGCCAGGTGAGTTTGAGGACTTCGGCCAGCAGATGCCAGTACTCCACCGTATCGCTATCGGGTAGCGTCAGGGATGACAACAGCAGCAATCCCTGCAGGGCACTGAAGGATCCATTGCCCAGGATCGCCCCATGAACTTTCGCCCCGTGATAGTTGATGGACAACGGATCGGTCACCCGCGGACGATACTGGGCCATATCTTCACGCGTCAGAATTCCGCCGGCCGCCTTAACCTGGTCGGCGATGGTGCGGCCGATCTCGCCCTCGTAAAAATCACGCCATCCGGCCTGTGCCAGGCGCGCCAGGGTGCGTTCCATATCCGGCCGGTGCCAGATCTCGTCGGGACGGGGCAATTGACCCTTCGACATCAGATGGGCCACACTGGCGGGAAAGCGGCGTAAAGGAACCTCCATGACCCGGATGGAACGGGCCAGATCGTCGTACGGGAATCCGTTCGCCAATAATTGCTGGCTGGGCGCCACCACTTGTGCCCAAGGCAAACGTCCCCACCGTTCATGAATGATCCCCAAGGCGGACATCTGGCCCGGCACGGAAACCGCCAGCGGCCCGAGCAGATTGGCGTCGTCCTTCACCGAACAAAAATATTCGTTTTCATTGATCCCCCGATCCGTCGCCTGAGGCAACACCTCATAGAGATGGGGATGTGCGGCCAGGGGAGCTGGACCGTTACCATCCACCGCCCAGATTTTTCCGGACCGTCCTTCTCGAATCAAGGCGGCGCCCACATAGCCACCGACACCGCACGCACTGGGTCGAACCATGCTACATGCCAGGGCGGTCGCCACCGCGGCATCCATGGCATTTCCGCCGGCCGTCAGAATCTCATTCCCGATCTTGGCCGGCATCTCTGGATTAGCGGCGACGACACCGATGGCAGATTCAAATTCATGAGTGGGCACGATTTAACTCCTGCGTAAATTCAAAAATTCTTATACCAGTTGCCCGATTCAAAGGCAAATCCTTCGGGTCCATTCCCAGCCATTCGCAATAGGGTCGAGACCGCCTGAAGGCGGGACTAGAGACAATGCCGATGGAGGGCGTTGCGCCTGCCCTGAGCTTGTCGAAGAGGCTGTCAACGCCTCTTTGAGAGATGGCGGCAACGGCGTGCCGCGCTCCAGGCAGAACCGAATTTCTAAACACGTTCGTAGTCCCGGCTTCAGCCGGTCTGCGCCACCCTTGCGAAGCCATCATTACAATTGCGGGTCCGTTCCTGTTAGGGCACTCGAAAGGCAAACCGAAAGTCGTAAAATCCGATTCCGCTTATAGAACGGGGCTACTTTTGGGGTGTAGCAGCGTGCCTGCTCTGACCGGTGGTGAGCGGAGTCGAACCAGTTAGTCGAAGGGCTATGTACGCCTCTTCCCGAGACGGGAATACAGGGAGAAATTCGGGGTTCGTTTTGGAATTTCAGGCGCTGGGTTTCTTCCGGCCCGTTTTCATCACCGCGGGTCGTTTCGACTTTTTCTTGGCTGTTCCCGCAGCTTTCATGCCTTTTGTGATCCCGTCAACAGACCGTGTCTCCCGAACCAACCTCCCACCGAGCCAGATTTCGGACTCTGCCAAGTCGAATTCGTCATTCCAAATGACGGCATAACCGTGCTTGTCGGCGCGGGCGCGCTGAAATAATGCCTCATCCCTTCGTAAAGGTTCGAAAGCCGGAAGGGCCAGAATCGGTGTGCAGTCATATAATTTCTTTACACCATTGCGGAACCAAACCAATAGCCGCTGGTTCGGTTGGACTTTGACATCGGCAATGAGCGGATATGGTTTATTGCTCTTCATTCGGCCTACTCCAAACCCGGTAAGTGTCGGTATTCCTGCCGCATCCACATTCCAGTCAACTCATGGCGGTACCTACGCGCCCACGACATCACTAACCGCTGGGCGCGGGCGGGAAGATCGCCCTCTATCATCTTAAGGTCCGCCAAGTCGAATAACTCCGACATATTCGCCATAAATAGCGTGGAAATGCGGGACGCCATGTTCCCGAAAGTACATCCTCACGACAATGCCATAGAACCGCGCGATAACAGGCATGCCACTTCCTCCCCTTCCTGAGGTCGCATGAGCGACCACGGAGTCCCTAATGGCGATGATGTTAGCACTGGGATATTTGGCTTTCAACCGGTAAATAAGCTCCCTAATCCTCGCCTAAGCCTTCAGACCTTCCGCACACTGGTCAATGGCAGCCGCATGGACACGGCGGCGACAGCGCGCCGCCCGCCAGAAGACGACAGCGCGACCAGCGAGAGGATTCCGCTGGAGGGCGCTGCGCCGTCAGCGCCGTGTGGGAGTTGGATTCAAGGAACGCCAGCGAAACAACGGAACAGCATTAGGCGAGGATTTGGGAAGCTCAGGGCGCTTCCTGCCTGTGGTTGTCCGGCGCTTTGGTTTCGTCGCCCCCGATGCCCTGCCTCTCTTTATCGCCACCCCGGTTCCGTAGACGGGACTCGAAAGGCAAATCGAAAGTCGTAAAATCCGATTCCGCTCATAGAGTGGGGTTGTATCTTATGGTGTAGCCGCGTGCCTGCCCTGACCGGTTCATGATTTGAGGTCAGTTGCCCCAAAAGCAAGCCACCCGAAGCCGTCTCGTAGATCCGGCTTTACTGCTTTTCAGTGACGTTGGGCGACACCTGAAACGGCTCACACCCCTCCCACCCATCACCGTGCTTGCGGCGCCTCGGGTTGGTCGCCCCCGCCGCCTAGGACTGCATACAACCGGACTTGATTGACCTGTTTCGCGAGGCGGAGAGACACCTGCACTTGTTGGGCGATAAATAAAGAGCGTTGCGCCTCATACACGCCCAGATAGTTATCAATTCCCTGGACATACCGGATGTTGGATAGGCGGTAGGTTTCCGCAACCGCGTGAACCAGGGTTTGCTGCGCCTCCAACTGCTGGTCCATATGGTCGCGAACAGCCAGGGCATCGGCGACTTCCCTGAACGCCGTCTGAATCGCCTTTTCGTATTGGGTCAAGGCGATTTCTCTTTGCACTTTACTGGCCTTGAGCGCCGACCACGAACGGGGATCGAAAATCGGCATGGAAATTTGTGGCGCAAAGAGCCAGGTGTCCGAACCGGATTTAAAGAGTCCCGATAGTTCGCTACTGGCGGTTCCCAGGGTAGTCGTCAGGGAAATGCGGGGAAACAAGTTCGCCCGGGCGGCACCGATGTCGGCGTTGGCCGCCTTGAGCAGGTTTTCGGATTGCAGAACATCCGGCCTCTGCAGGAGCACCTCGGAAGAGATACCGGGATAAATCTCCTTCGGCGGAGTGACGCTATCCAGCGTGGCGGGAATGAGGTTGGCCATCACGTTGGAACCCACCAGTAGGTCCAGGGCATTCTGGTCCAGAGCGGTCGCCTGCAGATACCCGGCGATATCCCGCTGGGCCGCAGCCATCTGTGTTTGGGCGCGATAGAGATCGGTTTCGGGAGCCAGTCCCAGCTTGGCGAGCCGTTGAATCAAATCATAGGACCCCTTTTGGCTCTCAAAGGTGGTCTTCGCCAATGCCAGTTTTTCGCCATCTGCGGCCAGGGCCAGATAAGCGTTGGCTACTGAAGACACCACCAGAATTTGGGCGCTCCGACGGGCCTGTTCGGTGGCCAGGTACTCCTTTAAGGCGCGATCTTTCAGGCTGTGAATTCGACCGAAGAAATCGATTTCCCAGGCCGCAACCCCGAGATTGACCGCATATTTCTCCGTCGTTCGCGCGTTCCCGGCGCTCGTAAAATCGGCGGCCGCGCGTTGCTTGACCCCCCCCGCATCGACATTGACCGACGGCAGCAACGCGGCGCGTTGGATGCCATACAAATCCCGCGCCCGTTCCACATTCAAGGCGGCCAACCGTAAATCACGGTTATGGTTCAAAGCCGTTTCAATGACCTGCTGGAGTTTTGCGTCCGTAAAGAACTGGCGCCAGGCCAGCGTCGGAACGGCCGGCGCGTTGGTTATTGCCGGGTACGCCGCGGCGTGGGGCCATTGGGCGGAAACCGGCGCGGCCGGTCGGTCGTATTTCGGAGCCATCGTACAACCGGTCAAAAGGAAGGCCATTCCCAACAATGGAAGAAAAATAGTTTTATTCATATTAATGATCCCCGGAAGGTGAGACCTGATCGGTTTTGGCGGCGTGAAGTTTGCGGTTTTTGCCGAAGGTTTTTTCGATCAACACGTAAAAAAGCGGGGCGAATATCACCACGAGGAACGTCGAAGTCGCCACCCCGCCCAGCACCGCGGTTCCGATGGCTTTTTGCGCACCGGCGCCCGCCCCGTTCGCCAACGCCAGCGGCATGACCCCGAAACCGAAGGCCAGCGAGGTCATAATGATGGGCCGCAATCTCAGCTTGGCCCCTTCCAGGGTAGCCGCTATCAGCCCCATGCCTTCATCGGACCGGGCCTTCGCAAATTGGACGATCAGGATGGCGTTTTTGGTGGTCAGCCCGAGGGTCGTCAATAACCCGATCTGGAAATACACATCATTGGGTAAGCCCCGCAGGGAAGAACAGATGACCCCCCCAATCACGCCCAAGGGCAGGGCCAGCAAAATTGAAATGGGGATGGGCCAGCTCTCATAGAGCGCGGCCAGGCACAGAAAGACCACCAGGATGGAAAAGGCGTAAAGCGGAGCCGCATGGGATCCCGCCTGCCGCTCCTGATAGGACAGACCGGACCAATCGAATCCGATGCCCTGCGGCAATTTCGTCACAAAGTCTTCCATGGTGGACATGGCTTCACCTGAACTTCTCCCCGGCGCCGATTCGCCCAGGAGATTCATGGACGGAAAGCCGTTATAGCGCTCCAGTTTCGGCGAACCGGAGGCCCAATGGCCGGATGCAAAAGACGAAAAGGGAACCATCCGCCCCGCGTTGCTGCGCACGTAGAGTTTTTCCAGATCGCTGGGCAACATCCGGTAGGGGGCATCGGCTTGGGCGTATACCCGCTTCACCCGGCCCCCCTGGATGAAATCGTTGACGTAGGCGCTCCCGAAGGCCGCCGAGATCGTATTGTGGATTGACCCGATCGGCACGTTTAACACGCCGGCCTTATCCCAATCCACGTCGATCCGATATTCCGGAACATCTTCCAAGCCGTTGGGCCGGACCTTGGTCAGAACCGGGGCTTTGGACGCCATACCGAGAAGCTGGTTACGCGCCCCCATCAGACCCTCATGGCCCAGACCGCCCCGATCCAATAACTGAAAATCAAACCCCTTGGCCTGACCCAACTCCACGACCGCCGGCGGCGCAAAGGCAAACACCAACGCGTTGCGGATTTTTGAGAACTGCATCATGGCCCGACCGGCCACGGCACCCACCTTTAAGTCGGCTCGATGCCGAAGATCCCAATCCTTGAGTTTTACAAAAGCCATGCCGGAATTCTGTCCCCGTCCGGAGAAACTGGAGCCAACAATGGTCATGACGGAATCAACCGCATCTTTTTCGTTAACCAGAAAATGATTTCTGACGGTATCCATGACCTTTTGGGTTTGATCCAAGGTCGAGTTGGCCGGCAACATGGCTTGAACCATCATCATCCCCTGATCCTCATCGGGGAGATAGGCGGTGGGCATGCGCTTGAAGAGGTAGCCCATCGCCCCCACGATCAGGACAAAAATGAAGAGGTAGCGGGTTTTGCGGGCCAGCGAGTGGCCGATCAGGCGCAAATACTGATCTCTGATCTGGAAAAAGAAACGGTCAAACCAGCGAAAGAACGGTCGTAAAAACCAGACGCCTCCTTCGGCGGGTTGATGCCCTTTGGGCACCGGTTTGAGAAACGAGGCGCACAGCACCGGCGTCAAAACCAGCGCCACGACCACCGAAAGCAACATCGCGGCGATAATGGTCACCGAAAACTGGCGGTAGATGACCCCCGTTGAGCCGGGGAAAAACATCATCGGGCCAAACACCGCCGAGAGAACCAATCCGATCCCGATTAAGGCACTGGTGATTTGATCCATGGATTTTCGCGTGGCTTCCAGGGGCGAGAGCCCTTCCTCACTCATGATACGTTCGACGTTCTCCACCACCACAATGGCGTCGTCGACCAACAGCCCGATGGCCAGCACCATGGCGAACATGGTCAGCATGTTGATGGAAAATCCAAAAAGGCCCAGGATGGCAAAAGTTCCCAGGATCACCACCGGTACGGCAATGGTGGGGATGAGCGTCGCCCGCATATTGCCCATGAACAGATACATCACCAGGAACACGAGGACAATCGCCTCGAACAGGGTTTTAACCACTTCCTTGATGGCCACCTTTACGAACGGGGTGGTGTCATAAGGATAAACCACTTTCATGCCCGCCGGAAAAAACTTGCTCATCTCGTTCAGCTTGGCCCTGACGTTGTCAGCCGTCTCCAGCGCGTTGGCGCCGGCGGCCTGCCGGATCGCCAGGGCGGCCGCCGGCCGGCCGTTATGGGCAATATCCACATCGTAGGATTCGGTTCCGAGTTCTGTCCGGCCCACATCCTTGACGCGAACAATCGAGCCGTCCGGGTTGGTGCGGAGCGGAATATCGGCAAACTCCTCAGGCGTCTTGAGCATGCTCTGGACCATGATGGCGGCATTCAGGCGCTGGTTGTCGACCGCCGGCACCCCTCCGAACTGGCCGGCAGACACTTCCACATTATAGGCCCGCAAGGCGCTCAGGACATCCTGAACCGTCAGCCCGTAATTGGTGAGTTTTTCGGGATTCAGCCAGATGCGCATGGCATACTGGCTGCCGAAGATCTCCACTTCTCCCACGCCCGGAACCCGGGACAGCACCTTTTCCAGACTGGAGGCGGCATAGTCCCGCAGATCATATCCATTCATGCTTCCGTCTTCCGATACCAACCCCACGATCAACAGGTAGTTCCGGGTGGATTTGGCTACTTTAACACCCGAGCGTTGCACCACTTCCGGCAGGCTGGCCATGGCGAGTTGCAGCTTGTTCTGCACCTGGGCACAGGCCAGGTCCGGATCCGTTCCCGGAGTGAACGTCAGCACAATTCGTGAAGAACCGGCGGAGTCACTGCTCGCGGAGATGTACAGCATCTGGTCGAACCCGGTCATCTTCTGTTCGATGATCTGCGTTACACTGTTTTCCACCGTCTCCGCCGAGGCACCCGGATAGAAGGCGGTGATGGCGATCGACGGGGGCGCAATAGGGGGATACTGCGAAATGGGCAGGGAATGGATGGCCAGGGCCCCCGCCACCATCAGGATGATGGCGATAACCCAGGCAAAAACGGGGCGGTCTAAAAAGAATCTCGATAACATCGCGTGTCTCCGTTATTTCGAAGCAGCGGCCGCCGGAGCCGTTTTGTCTGGGTTCACCGCCGGATGCGTGTCGCTCTCAACCCGTACCGCTTTCACGGGGCTGCCGGGCCGCACTTTCTGCATGCCTTCCACCACCACCCGGTCGCCTACGGCGAGCCCGGAGGATACCAACCATTGGTTGCCAATGGCCCGGTCCAGGCGCAGGGCCCGTTGTTCAATCGTCCCGGCGTCGTTCACGATCAACGTCACGGGATTTCCCTTGGGATCCCGCGAAACCGCTTGTTGGGGAATCAGGATGGCTTGTCCATTGACGCCTTCCTGCACCATCGCCCGGACGAACATGCCCGGCAGAAGAACTCCCGTCGGATTCGGAAACACCATCCGCAAAATCACCGAGGCCGTACTCGGATCCACGGACACGTCGCGGAATTGCAGTTCGCCCTCCAGAGGGTATCGGATGCCGTCATCCAGAACGAGCTGGACCTTGTTCGCCGTCACTCCATCCCGGGTCAGCTGCCCGTTCTCAAACCGGCGCTGCAAGCGCAGTAGCTCCGCGGTGGATTGGGGCACATCCACGTAAATGGGGTCCAGCTGCTGAACCGTGGCCAACGCCAGCGGCTGATAGCCTGACACAATGGCGCCATCCGTCACGGTTGATTTTCCGATCCGGCCGGAAATCGGCGAGACGATCCGGGAATAGGCGAGGTTGATCTGGGCTGACGAAACGGTCGCTTTCCAATACTGAACATCGGCCCCTGCCTGGTTGAGGGCGGCAACGGTATCATCGTAATCCTGCTGGCTGACCGCTTTATCGGCCACCGCTTCCCGAAGCCGTGCAACCCGGGATTGAAGGGCAGGCAGGTTGGCCTCCGACCGGCCCAACGCCGCCTTCGCATTATCCAGCACCGCTTGAAACGGGGCCGGATCCAGTTGATACAAATCCTGTCCGGCCTGAACATCGGACCCTTCCGTAAAGAGTCGCTTCTGGATGAGGCCGTTGATTTGAGGCCGGATTTCCGCAATCCGGTAAGGCGCCGTGCGTCCGGGTAATTCCGTGGTCAGCACCAACGGCTGGACGGCCACCGTGATCGTCACCACTTCCGGCGGCGGAGGGGACTGGGGCGGAGACGGTCGATGACAGGCGGTCAGGGAAAGCCCGCAAAACAACGTCATCAACGTTTTGGCCCGGACGCCGGGGCGGGTTCGGTTATCGCGGCGGATCGCGCCGGTTTGATTTTCAAATCGTATCGTTTTCATTCCCTTATTACGCTCCTTTTGGAATTCCTGACAGTGTGAAAAAAAATTGTTGAACCAGTCGGGCCTGTTCGGACAGCGGCAACTCCATGCCGTTTCGCACCCAATAGGCTTTGAACGAATTGACGATCCCCTCCAACGACAGCGCGGTGTACGTTGCGTCGGCCTTCCGCAAGAGACCTTTGGCCATGGCGGCCTTGAACAACAGCGCGGCCTCGCCAATGTAGGTGTCATATATCGCATGGCAATTCCGCGGAATGGCTGCAGCGGGCAAAATCCGGCTGCCCGGCCGGGTTTCGGTGAAGACCCGTAAAAAGGCACCGTGTTCCTGAGCATACCGGAGTTTCAACTGAATCAGCGCCAGGATGGCCTCTCGAGGTCCGCTCGCGGCCTGGGTTTCGGCGCGGAAGGCCGCCAGGAAATCCACGCCGATTTTGGCAATCACCTCGGACCAGAGAACTTCCTTGTTCCGAAAAAAGGTGTAGAGCGCTCCGACCGAGAACTCCGCTTCCCGCGCGATATCCTCCATCGTGGCACAGTCGAGGCCTTTTTCAGAAAAGATCCGCTCCGCCGCTTCGAGAATCGCGCGGCGATGCGTCGCCTTTTCCCGTTCCCGACGCGTCAAGATTCCCTGGGCCTTTGTTTTGGGCATCACTCGGTCTCCATTCGTGAACCTATCTTCATTCTATCAATACACTTCTTCATTAACTGAATGAATGTTCAAAGTTACCAACGGAAGGGGGGAATGTAAATAACAATCGGTAAAGGAACAGACCCCGCGGCAGCAGGCGCCCGGACGGCTCGTTATTCGCCCCGTGATTCCCCGCCATCTCCCACCCCGCCCCCGGGCTCCGCCGGTATGAACCCCTGCAGGACCCTCACCACCTCGGATAGCCCACTGGTGGGAATAACCACGGCATCGCTCATATTTCCCGCCGTCATTTCCATGATCCGTACAAAGCGGCCCCGCGGGTTTTCATTCAATGAAATCGTAAACGTCTTCCGCTCAACCCGGACCACCTGCGCCTCAATCTTCTGATCCATGCCTCATCCTCCTTCACCCCCCTGCCCGTCCTTTGGAGGGTGAGCGTTTTGACCGGCCCGGCCATCTGTTCCCGATTTGGGTACAGCGACGGCTTCCTCGTATACTTTCCCGAAATGCAAAAAACGATTCAGTCTGAGCCCTATCGCTTATTGATCCAATGGCTCAAAACCGCCCGCCTTCAGCGCGGGCTCACCATGCGCGATCTGGCCGCCCGGCTCAAGGTCCCGCATACCTGGATTGGAAAAATCGAACAATGTGAACGCCGGGTGGATGTCTGTGAATTTTACCAACTCTGTGATGCGCTCGAGTTGAACCCGCATATCGGCATCGATTTGCTCGGCTCCCACCAGTATGGCATTTCTTCCCGTAAAAAGCCCTCGCTGGCCGCCGAACGCCACACCCATTCCAATCCCTCCCTGAAATAAATCCCGAGTCCCTAAACTCGTTTTTATCCTATCCCGTCCCGTTTTTAGGGACAAGTCTATTTTAATGAATTCCCTTCCCCGGTGATGCTTTTCACCACCCGCCAGGCTAGACCGGGCGGCCGGTCTGCACATTCACCGGCGCTCCGCCCAAAGCGATGCTTTGGTTGGCGGCCATCCCGATCAGTACGGCCTGGATGCCTTCCTCCAACGAGGCCCGCTGGCCCAGCGGATCGGCGGGAGGGCGGCGTTTAAAGATGAAATCCCAGATCTTCGCATCGGCCCCTCCATGAGACCCTTGGAGAGCGGGCGGGGTTAGATCTGTGACCTCGTGATTGAAGGGGTGCAGATATTCCACCTTTTCGCTGTGCTCCCCGCTTTGTTCCAAAGAGGCCTTTTTAGATCCTTTTTTGCTGCCCGCAGCCCAGCCGGTGTTGTATTTGAGATGCCACTCCAGACGGCCTTGCGTTCCTTCCAGCGCCACCTGCTGCCCTTCAAAGGAGGCATAAGCGATCAGAGAATAAACCATCTTGACGCCGTTCTCGAAGGTGACGGTCAGGTTGGCGGTATCGGTGATATCGATATCGTTGCCAAAAACACAGCGATCTCGCAAATAACCGTCCACCTTTTCGACTCTCTGATAGAGTTTTTGCATGAAGGGATTTGCAAACAGATCGGCATAGTGGGGACATTTTCGGGTATGCGCACAGGTTGAACAGCGCGTTCCCCGGAAGGGACCGTTTTTGCCATAATAGAGCAGGCCCCCCTGTGCCGTGACGGTTTGAGCCCGGCTGCCCACCCACCAGTTGACCATATCGAAATGGTGGCTGGCCTTTTGCAGCAACAATCCCCCGCTATTCTTAAAATTCCGGTGCCAGCGTCGGAAATAATCCGCCCCGTGATACCGGTCCAGATATTCATTGAAGATGACGTGCCGGACCGTCCCGATCCGGTGGTTCCGGAGTTCCCGCTTGAGCACCTCGGCGCTGGGGAGGCACCGCAGGTTATGAGTGACCGTGGCCTTGCCCGAAGAAACACGGGCGGCCTTGCGGATGGCGGTCACCTGCTCCCGGGTGGTGCATAACGGTTTTTCGCAAAAGACGTCCAGTCCCGCCTTGAGTCCCTGGATCACGTAACCGGCATGGGTCGCATCCGGCGAGGCGATCAGCAGCACCTCGGGCCGGGCCTTTCGAATCAGTTCCTCCGCCGAACGAAAAATCGGAATCGAACTTTTGACAATCTCGTTGCACACCTCGGCGCGGGCGGGGTTAATATCGTATAACCCCACCGCTTCCACTTCATCGGAGAATTTCTCGATCAGGGGGGCCACGAACATGTAGGCGGCCCGATTCCCGGTGCCAATCACGGCAAAACGACGACGCTTCGACATTTTCACTGCTCCTTACTTTAGTTCGTTTGAAACTCGCCCGACATAATCGGCCATATCCACCGTTTTCCCGGTCAACCGCGAGGCTTCCATGGCAAATCCCATCAGATGGCTTTCCACCGAGCGCTGGATCGAAGAGGCCATGTCGGCGGCATCGGGTTTGTTCATCTCCTCGTAGAGCGCATGAATCAAACCCGGATCGCCTCCCCCGTGCCCGGCATATCCACCCACCGGAGAAGTGACATTCCAGCGGGTTCGATTGTAGGTGTGGTGCTGGATGAACAGGATATCGGCCCCCTCGGTCTGACGCTCGTTCCGTCCGGTCAGGAACCCCCGGGTCCCGTAGATCTCGATGCAACGGCCGGCATCGAACGCCGTCATGGTAAAGGTGGCCGTCACCTCGTTGGCAAATCGCATGCAGGCAACCTGGTGATCGACGGCCGTGTTGTCGCACCGATACACACACCGGCCCCAAGGAGACGTCCGGAGCCAGGCGCGAATCTGCTCAAGGGGAGCCCCGGCTTCCTCATCATAGACGGAGGAAAGCCAGGCGCGTTCCCGGGTGGCATACAGCAGGGCATTGAAGTTACAGGTATGACCGACCGGACAGCCATCGGTACAGCGGGCGGGCGCCCCGAGAGGTGCGTTTTGAGGCGTAAAATGGGTTAACCCGCCGAAACTCGAAACGGATTTGCAGGGACTGCCGATCAGCCAGGAGCAAATATCGAGGTCATGACAGGACTTGGCGACAATCATGGGCGACGTTTTTTCGGTGACCGCCCAGTGCCCCCGGACATACGAGTGGGCTTGATGCCAGGGACCGAGCGATTCGATGGCATTAAGGGTGATGATGTCACCGACGATCCCCGAATCGAGAATCTCTTTGATTTTACGATAGAAGGGCGTATAGCGCAAAATATGGCAGACCAGCACCCGGCGGCCCAACCGGTCCGCGAGGCGGGCCAACGCCAGGACCTCTTCCGGAGAGGTCGCGATCGGTTTTTCGAGCAGAATGTCATAGCCTTTTTCCAAGGCCCGTTGGCACGGTTCAAAATGGAAAGAGTCCTGGGTGCCAATCACCATGATATCCGCCAGCCGGTCGACCGCGAGAATCTCTGCGTCGTTCCGGAAAGCGCGAAACGAGGGATTCCCGGAGAGGGTACGGATGCGCTCCACGCGGCCCGGCTGGGGATCGGCGGCGGCAACAATTTCATAGTGGTCTGGCTCTTGTGCGGCCAGGGACAGGTAGGTGTAGGTGCGCCCACCACACCCAATGGCGGCCAGTCTCAATCGTTTCACGTTGTGTTTTCTCCCGGGAGCAGACGACTGCCTCCCCTTGGTCATTGCTTGCGAATCTCAAGCCCATCCGTTTCGGCCAGATCACGGGGAACCAGCAGTCGCTCAGGGGCGGCGGCCACCCCCGGGGGCACATTGGCAAACCACAACGTGTGCAGTCCGGCGTCCATCCGCCAGACTTTGCCATCCTGTCCCGGCGGAATGGGAACGGAAGTCCACTCCCGGAACCCTCCGCCGACCACCTGGACCTTGCCATCCGGCCCATATACTTTGGTCGTTTGCCGGGGGGCGGCGCCGGAAAAGAACTGGAGGACGGCCGTCCCTTTGGGCACATAGAAGCAGCGCGGCTGATTATATGTCGACGGACCCTGTTCATTGATGCGAACCCCGCGAGTCAGCAGGAAAGTCGCCGGCTGGTTGGACGGGAAAGCAACGCCGAGAAATCCGCCACCCCGATCCTGAATTTCAAAGACATAGTTGCCGGCGGAGGGAACTGAAATCTTTAAATTCTTCTGCTCGTCCGAATCTTTCGGGGCCACTCCGCCCTCGGCTATCAACCGGCCGGCGGAATCGGTGAGCGTCCAAGGGCGCGGCATGAAAGCCGAATACACCGTGCCGGGTTCCACGCGAACCCGGATCGGCTCACCAAAGGAATACACCGCCCACCGCATGGCGCACGATTGGACTTTTAAAAGGGTCTCCCGGGTCGCGGGCACCCCCGGCGCCTGGGGGCCCGACCAGCGCACCGGCACGAGATCGCTGGAGAAAGGCTTCTCCTGAAGGGGTTCCGTCTTAAAATACGCCAGCGTGGATTGGAAGTTGGCGGCAATCTCTTCCGCCGTATAGGGAGTGGAGACTTTCCAGGGGTTGTTTTTGGCCCAGGGCAAAAGATTGGTGTTAATCATCACTTTCGGCTTCGGCTTCTGGTTTACCAGGATCAGCCCGGATTTTTCTCCACGCTGTTGAAACAGGTTTTGCTGGGCCAGTTCCACTTCGTTCATATAATGGCTTTGGGTGCGCAGGATATGTTTGAACAAGGCGATAAAGGCCGCTTCGCGGACCTCGTACGGCCCCTCCTTCCCCATGGCTTGAAGGGTCCAGTCCAACTCCAGAAACCGGAGGTAGTGTCGAAGATCGTCGAGCCGGGCGTGAATCTCTGCGGACCGGCGGGGATCCGTAGCGTTTAGGGCACGGATTTGATCATCGGCTTTCTGCAGCGCGAGCGCCATTTCGTAAACCAGGTTTTTTGAAATAATCGGACGCGTATCGGGATCCCATAACGCATAAAAGTGGCGCAGGGTTTCGGAGGCGGGGCCGTACGCCGCAGTCAAATAATCGGTCTTCAGGGTTTCAACATCCTGTTGCGAGTTCCACATCAATTGAGAGGCAATCCAGTACCCCATCCCGTTGAGGAACCAGCAGCCGCTCCCCTGCCCGTCAATGCTGGAGGCATGTTGCGCCACTGTCCGTCGAATGCTGGTGGCCAGGAAGGAGAGGGAAGAGGCATTGCCCCCGGGTAATTGATCCAGGCTCCATTCGTAGGGCATATAATATTCATAGAAACCCAGATTGGCGCATTTTTCCACCCAGAGGGCGACGACCTCCTCGCGGGTATGCTGGGTGAACAACGCGGGCGTGATCTGCACATATACATTGTTTTCGAGCGGAAAATCGGGCGGATCGGCATGCTCCCGATAGGCCAGCATGCCGACCATTTTACCCGGAAATTCACGGGCCACCGCGCGTGCAACTTCATTCGCCAGACCAAAGACGGCGTCCGAGAGCGTCCCCAGCGCCTTGAATTCAGGACTGCCCGAAAATGCTCCGCCATCATTGGGTTCCAGCGATACCATGGTGGTTTCCGCACGGCCCTTGGCCCGGGCCATTTCCCGATCCTTGCGCAACGTATTCAACGCGTGATCGATGAACATCTGTCGCACCGCCGGGTTACCGATATCCGGCTGGGCGACAATCGTCTGCAGGTTGGTCGCCCGCACCCCGTTGATCAATGGCCAATATTCCGGATGGGCACTGAAAGCCGCTTTATTCTCGTCGAAAATCTGGTACCAGGCATGCCCGGCGTTGACCTGGAGGCCCGAGTTGTGATTATTGCGGACTCGCCACCGGTTATAGGCTTCCCGGTTTTCCTGGGTGGCAATGGCATACCAGATCCGTCGCCCCGGGATGTCCGGCCGGTCCGTGATATCGAGACACCACGTTAACTCCCGCTGTTCGGGAATGATCTCCCAAGTGACCGCAGGAGAAAGCCAGCGACAGCCGAGTTCTGCCAGAAAACGATAAACGGCATTGCCGGCCCCCAGTTCGGTGGCCCCCAGGAGAAGAATGCACCCCGGCGAAGTCCGAATGGTATACGCTTCCTGGTCGTCTGCGACCCGGTAGGACTTCAACGCCGGTTCCAGCTCCGGATGGGGAAATTGACGCGAGGTGCCCAACACGAGTCCTGAACGGACGTCATTGGTCTGGATCTGGAACTCAGCCCCGGTCATCTTTCGCAGAACGCGGGCCAACTCTGTGGCGCTGTCGCGCAGGGCGGGGCCGGCGTCGGGCGCGATGATGATGGGGAGCAACGCCTGGCCACCGGAAGCGAGCTTGACCGGCGTGTTCGTTGACGACCAGTTGCGGGTCGCGGGCAGAATAAAGGGGGGGCTTTGAAGCGGTGCGGTCGGCTCCCTAATTCCGGCCCGAACCAGGCCGACTGAAACCCAGATAGCGCCCATCA
Organism: uncultured bacterium; assembly: GCA_903824675.1. Lineage (GTDB taxonomy): Bacteria > Verrucomicrobiota > Kiritimatiellia > CAIKKV01 > CAIJXV01 > CAIJXV01. The sequence continues at coordinate 72,865 of CAIJXV010000105.1, read as the reverse complement.
GGGCGACCGTCATCCTCAGTTGTTGCCGTCGATTGCGCATAGGGATCTTGGGAGCAGGAATTTCGCGTTTCTTGCCTACTCATTAATGATTATGGTAGAGTTTGAAGCCGGAAATGAAAATAGCCCCAGCGCGTCAATCTTTAACCCAAACACATGCCGACCTTCCCCCCTTCCGCGAGCGCGTACGGGCCATCGGCGAGCCGGAACATTTTTTTGTCGGCCTGTCGGATGTGCAGATGCCGCATCCACACAATATCCTGATGTTTTGCAAAAACAGTCTGGATGTGTCGGCCACGAGCGCAACGCATCACCGCTTTATGTTGATTTTCAATCTGGAAACCAAAGCGGAACTATTGCTCGACAACCGTCGTCTGGCGCTGTCACCGGGACAGGCGCTTCTCGTATTCCCCTTCCAAACCCACCAATACTGCGTTCGGCCCGGTAATCAAGTCACCTGGTTGTTCGTCACGTTTGAACTGCAATCCACCGACCCTCTCAACCGCTTGCGCAACCTCCCCATCGAGGTGCCGCCGGACCTCCAGCCGTTTCTCGACGCCCTTTTGCGGGAATACACCCTGACCCACAAGGCCATGAGCCCGGCGGACGAAGTGACCGCCTTGCTGTCTTATCTGTTGCGGCGGCTCTTGCGGCAAGTCCGCCCGGCTTCACCGGCCGTCTGGGAACCGCATCCGGCGCTGTCCCCGCATCGGCTCGTCCAACGCGCCTGTCATCTCGTGGCTACCCACCTGGTAAAACCGCTGACGGTGGCCGGCATGGCCCGCGACTTGTCGGTCTCCGCCGGGTATCTGCGAAATTGTTTTCGACAGGTTGCGAATCTGAAAGTTACCGAGTATATCCGCCGCTCCCGGGTGTTTGCCGCCTGTGCGCTATTGAGCCGGACAGAATTAAATATCACCGAAATCGCCGAGCAGTGCGGCTTCAGTTCCATCTATGCATTCAGCCGGGCATTTACCCGCGAAGTGGGCCAGTCCCCCACAAATTACCGGGCCCACCTGTGGGAACAGCATAATATGGGCACGATCCGCGCGAAAGCAGTCCGGGGCAAAACCGGGGCGGCCCAAGAATAAAAGGTCCCGGCCCTTCCGCGCGTGTCGCCCGTTATCGTCAACCATGGATCGGTCATGCGTTTGGGTTAAAGATTGACGCGCTGGAGCTATTGTGAAACCCCGGGGATCGGATTAGTATCCGGTCATTATGCAATGCATCTCGGACCCGATGAATTTTCGACTGAGGATCGGTTCTGCCCTTCTGTTCTGTCTGGCCGGGATTCTGATCTGTCCGGCCCAAGAGGAGGCCCCGGTGGGCAATCCGGAAGACGGACGGACCCTGATGATGCCGCCCACCCGGAAGGCCACCCTCCTTCAACCCTCCGCAATCGAACGGAATATCACCGCCGTGCCATCCATCGGGCTGGCCTCCAACGGGCTGGCTTTACTGCCCATCGTGATTTCCCGAAAAGCCTCCCCCGCCACCCAAGCCGCCGCGGCCGAACTGGCAACCATCCTCCAGCGAATCAGCGGAGCCGCCTTTGTGGTGCAAACCCCGGAAGGCCATCCCGTCGATTTGGCACCCGTTGTCCCCAAGACCAAACCGGACATTGAGCAGGCCCGGAGCGCCGAGGTCAGCCGGGTATCGGCGCCGGCGGAATCCCTCCCCGTCCGGGGCATCATGGTCGGAACGCGCGCGGAGTGGCAGACCCCGGAACTGGCAGAGCCGCTGGCGATCCAGGGTCTCTTCGACGGGCGCGAGTCCTTCGCCATCCGCACCCAAACCAACCGGTTGTTGCTGGTGGCGGCAACCGACCGGGGTGTTTCGCACGTCGTCTGCCGTTTTCTGGAAAGCCTGGGCTGTCGCTGGTATTTCCCCAATAGCCGCTGGGAAATTATTCCGACGCAAACCCATCTCGCGTATGGATTGGACATCACGGATCGCCCCCTCATGGCCGCCCGATCGATCTTTTTCTCGGATGGCGGTTTTTCCGATGAAGGGGTCGGTCGCGGCCAAAGCCGGGAACCGCGCGATCTCAAAAACTGGCAACGTCACAACCTGTTGGGGGGGAGCCTCGATGTCAATGCCGGGCACATGTGGCAGAACGTTGTCAAAGAGAACCTGGCCGTTTTGCGGGAACATCCCGAGTATTTCGCCGAAGTGGGCGGCAAACGCACGGGCTTTGTCACGGACACCGTCGGCAAACCCGTCCTCGATGCCGAGGGTCATCCGACGATCAATGTATTTGCCAAGTTGGAACTGGCCGAGCCGGCCGTACGTCAGATGTTCATGGAGTACGCGCGCAAAAAGTTCCGGGAACATCCTGAAATCGACATGATTTCGTTGGATCCTTCGGACGGCGGAGGTCATTCGGAGAGCGAAGCCTCCCGCAAACTGGGCACCGTGTCGGATTCGGTTTTTGGGTTGGCCAATGAAGTCGCCCGGATGGTGCAACAAGAATTCCCCGGCAAGATGGTCGGCCTGCTGGCCTACAACTTTCATATCGAGCCCCCCACCTTCCCCTTGGAGCCGAATATCTACGTTGAGCTGACCGCCGGGTTCAATATGAGCAAACTCTCCTACGCCGAATTATTCGAACAGTGGCCCCGCAAAGCAACCCATCTCGGTTTTTACGAATACTTTTCGGTTTACGACTGGGACCAGGATAAACTGCCCGGGGGCCGCATCGCGAGCCTCGCCTGGGTCCAAGACCGGATGCGGGTGTATGCGGGAATGAAGGCGATCGGCATTTCCGCCCAGAGCGGGAATAGTTGGGGCCCTCACGGACGAGGCTATTACCTGGCCAGCAAATTGATGTGGAATCCCGAGGCCGATACCGAGGCGCTCCTGGCGGATTTTTATGAAAAAGCCTACGGCCCTGCGGCCCCGATCATGAAACGGTACCATGAACGGATCAGCCCCGATTCGAGCAACCTGGTGAGCACGGTACTCCTGGGCCAGGCGTTCCACGATGTGGACGAAGCCTCAAACGTCGCGGCGGGCCGGCCGGATGTCCTGGCCCGGTTGGCGGAAATCAAGCAATACCTGCGATACCTTCATTTGCGCTGGGTTCTGGATGAGGAAACGGATCCGGTGAAGAAAAAAGCGGCGTTTATCGCCATGATGCGCCAACTCTATGCCTCACGCTACACCTACATGACGCATTGGGCGGCCGCCGCATACCGGTTGGGCAAGATCTATGGAGTGGCACTAAAGGATATAGAACTCGTCCCCTCCGGCGGACGCGGACATCCAAAATTCGGAAAGCTGAAGGGCAACCGTTCCGCGCCGGACGTATGGATCGGCGCCGAGGAATTAACCCCGGATCAAATCGAAGCCAATTTCCAGGAGGGCTTGCGTTATTTTACGGTCTGCGATCTGAACGAACAATTCTTTGATCTAACGGATCTGGTCCCGGTCCACTTTCCTCCCTTCTCCGGCTTAATTCATAAAGTCCCGTTGCCCGGGGTGCCTGAAGGCCAGCGGACGGATTATTATCAGGGCGGACCGCGCTATGCCTTTCATTCCTTTACCGGCGAACCGATCCACCTGGAACTCTCGACCGGCCGGCTGGCCCAATACCGGGGCCGGGGGGATGCCACCTGGTGGCTGAGAGGTCCCGGAGGAACACGGCACACCAACCTCGTGGCCACGGGCCGGATGCCGCTCGACAACCAACCCCACTCGCTCTCCATTCCCGTGCCCACCAACGGAACCTATATCCTGGAATTCAAATCGAATGGCTCGGGGTGGACGGTTACGTATCCAACCCATCGCCCCGCCAGTGTGCTTTGGCCGCGGGGTGCAATGTTGGGTTTCGGTTCGCCGGTCTTCTATGTTCCCAAAGGAACCCGAACCCTCCAGTATTTCTGGAACGGGGGGAAACATGATCTCTACGGGCCCGAGGGGAAACCGGTCGGATATTCGCCGGGTGGCATGGGAACCCTGGTCTCCATGCCCGTGCCCGCCGGAATGGACGGGAGCATCTGGAGCCTGCGCACCACCCCGCGGGAAATCTGGTTTTTTAATATTCCGAATAGTGTTGCCGCCACGCCGGATGCGCTTATGATCCCCCGTGACCTGGCGGAAAAAGACGGGCTGTTGATCAAAACCCCAGAGGACGTCGATGCAAATCTTCGATGAACGGTTTCAGGCCGGACAGTTGCCGACCGGCTGGTACACCGACACGGCGTTTCCGCGATACGAAAAAGGGGCCTGGGATTGCCACGGTTGGGACGGAGTCATTGTGCCGTTACCCCATGAGGCCTGGCGCCGCCTGCAGGTTGACGTTGAACTGGACCAAATCCAGACGGGCGCAACGGCTTTTTGTGGAACCGATTCGCGCACGGCGCTACACATCTCGCTCCTCCCGGCCACCACGCCCCGGCACCAGGCCGGAGACGGCGGATATACCATCCTTCAATCCACGGTGCCGGTACCGCTGGAAAACGGCACGACTCATTTGGGTTTTGAATGGACCGATAAAACCCTGCGCGTGAGGTCCGGAACCGTCGACCTCCTGTTCGCGCCCAACCTTCGCGGCTCGGCCCGGGCAGGCACGGTGCATATGGGATTCAGTAAATGCCGGGTTCGCCAGGTCATCGCCACCGGGGAGCCCCTGGATCCTGTACCTCCCCGACCTCAGGCCATCCAAACCGGTTATCCGTTGGAAGTAACCGTGGACTTCAATGACGACCTCATGGCCTGCGCCTGGACACACAAAACCTTCGAGTCGTTGTTCACCGAACTCAAGTCATGGGGCACCCGGCGCGTGTCCTGGATCGATCTGGGTCGCAAGGCGGATGAGTATTTCGATTTCGCCCCGCTCAGCATCGCCAAACATGCCCGGGACACATTTTCCGCCGTCGGCGATATTTTCACGGCCGCCGTCGACCACGCTCACCGACAGGGGATCGAACTCATCGGTCTCTTGAAACCCCTGGACATGGCCATCCAGGGCTACAGTTGGCCGCCGTTTTCCGAGCAGGCCCGCAAGCATGGACGGATTCACCGCATTGGGAACAGTTCAGGATGGGTTTCGCGCATGGCGGCGGACAACCAGCATTTGCTCACCACCCGCAAACCTTCCGTCCACGGTCCGGGACACAATGCGATATGGACCCGAATCGAGCTGGTCAAAGATGACGCCGAACCGGCGGCCTTCACGCCGGACCAGGTGACCTTCATGGTTTCGAACGATAACAACACCTACCGACCCTATGACGGCCCGATTCATCGCCACGAACAGGTGGAGGAACGTTCGATCTATCAGTCCACCCCGTCGGGCCCGCGGCCCACCGCTGAAAAACGCCGGGTGCGGGTGTTTCGATTCGACGGGCTCATCCTGCGTGACCCGTTTATGGTCATCACGATCGATGGCGATCAGCGATCCTTTTCCAACCGGCTCTGCGACCTCGTTCACATCTATGGGGATCAGGGGGAAGAAACCCGGATCACCTATGGTCTTTCCCGACGCCGGGATGACCATGCGACCCGATTCAACTGGGGGCCGGATCAGGCCACCGGCGGCTCGATCCCGGGATACCCCGGGGGATTTGAATTCAACCGCTATCCCGGATCGCCGAGCATCAATATGATGTCGGGCGGGGATCCGATTAATACCCCCCTGGTGCTCGATCGCGGCCTGGGTTCGTTTCTGGCCCTGGCCCGGGGCAAAGATCGCAGTCCGCTGGCGATTATGTCGCCGTCCTTCCCCGAGACGCGGAAATTATGGATGACGTGGGTCGAGGCCATGCTGGACTCCGGTGCCGATGGAATCGATATCCGGCCCGGAAGCCATCATGCCGATTTCGCCTGGATCGAATACGGGTTTGAAGAACCCGTGCGCCATGAGATGCTTCGGCAGACCGGGATCGATATCTGGGAAACCGACGCCTTCGATTATGATCTGTGGCGGCGTATTCGCGGCGAAGGATGGACCCAATTTATTCGGGAGGCGGCGGCGGTGGTGCATGGACGCGGCAAGACGCTGGCCCTGCATATCGACAGCTTTTTCGATGGGGCACCCGGCACCGGCGGGGGCCTGAATATCGTGTGCGATTGGCGGAGCTGGCTCAACGAAGGTTTGGCCGACCGCGTGACGGGGAAATCGTTGTGGCCCGACGCTCAATTTTCACGGGAGGTGCTGGCGTTGGCCCACGCCAAGGGAATCCCGGTCACTTACGCCCCGTATTGTAACAACTTTTTTGAAGATCGCCGATCCACCAACCACATTGGCGATTCCCCGAAAGGTTGTGAGATCCCCGTCGCCCGCCTGATGGAATGGGGTCGGCAGAGTGGGTATGACAGTTTTCTGTTTTATGAATGTGCATCGGCCTTGCGCGCCAAGTCCGATGGGACCCTCCACTTCAGGCACAACGCGGAGCCTTTGCGCCGGGTTTTACAGGAACAGTTTGGGTCAAGCGTAACAGAGGGAATGGATTAGGAGTGAAAAATGAAAAATAAGTTTCTGCAAATGACCGCGGGATGTGTGGTGGTTCTGGGCCTGACCGCCGTCGAAATCGTCCGGGGGGCACCCCCGGCTGGATTGCCGCTGACGCGTGACCACCAGGCGGTTGCGATCATCATCGTTGAAAAAGCGCCCGAGGCGACCAACGAAGTCAAGGCCTACACTGAAAAGATCCTGGAACCCGCCCGGGATCTCCAAACCTATCTCTCAAAAATGAGCGGGGTGGAATTGGCTTTAATCACGGAAGGGGATCCGCTGCCGGCTGAGGCAAAAACGTTCCTCTATGTCGGGCACACGAAAGCCGCAGCCCAGGCTCATATTGCAATTCCTTCCGGCTTCGACAAGTCCATCACGGAAAAAGCATTTGAAGAGGAAGGCTATATCATCAAGAGCGTTGGCCGGGCGATTTATCTGGCCGGCAACCAGGACGGTCCCTATCGCGGAACAGCCTACTCCGTATATGCTTTCCTGGAGAAACTCGGATGCCGCTGGTATTTTCCCGGAGCCTGGGGCGAGGTGGTGCCTCAATTATCCGCGCCCGAAATACCGCCCCTGGATATTCTCTCGCGTCCCGATTTCGCCGTGCGCAATATCTGGTATTCGGGTTGGGTACCGCCCACGGCGGTCGAACGCAAAGAGTTTATGACCTGGCTCATCCGCAATGGGATGAATCCCTCCAGCCCCCTCTATCCCATGCCCGGCGATGGATCTCTCTCCATGATCCTCCCGCCGGCCGAATTCGCCGAAACCCATCCGGAATATTATGCCATGGATAAATCCGGCGTGCGCCGGGTGACCCCCAAATCCAAAATTCACTCCACCATGCTCTGTCTGTCTTCTCCGGAGGTGCTGGAGGCGGCCATTCAGAACATCAAGAAAATGAATGAGCGCAAAGGATCCGACCAGGGGATTGGCATTTCACCCCCCGACGGAGCCCCCTTCTGTTATTGCCCTGTCTGTGCCAAAGCCAATCAGAATTTCTACTATCCCACCTATGTCTTCAATAAAATGATGAGCGAGGAATACTTCGATTTTGCCTGCAAGATCGCGGATGCCTTCCCGAATCAGTTTCTGGGCTTTGCCGCCTATTCCAACCGGGAAGTCCCGCCCCAGGGCGTGAAGTTCAGAAAAAACATGTCGCTCTTTGTCGCCCCCATTTCCTGTGACATTTTGCACCCGAACAACGATCCGCGCTCCTGGCGCCGGCAGGAATTCATCAAAATCCTGACCCAATTCCGCCGTCAGACACCGCATGTCTGGATCTATGACTACAACCCCGGGTTTCTGCTCGGCATGTTCCTGCCGGAACGGGACGCTGAGAACATGGCGGTCAATGCTCCCCTCTACAAACAGATCGGCATCAAGGGCATGAATCGCGAGGGACGCAAAGCGTTCATGCAGAGTTGGATCAGTTATTATGTCACCGCCAAACTGCTCTGGAACAGTTCCGCCGACTTGAATGCCATCAAGACCGACTTTTACGGCTCTTTCTTCGGTGCCGCCGGACCCGAGGTGCGCGCCTGGTGGGACGCCTGCGCTCAGCGGTTGGGCGACACCGATTTTCAGGCCCACGAAGATTGGCTGGTCAACCATATCTATACCGCTGATTTCGTGAAGGGACTGCGCCCGCATGTCGAGGCGGACCGGGCGGCGGTGACCGAGGAACCCTACCGGGGTCGGGTGGAAGCCTTCGCCCTCATCGCCGATCATTTGGAAGCCTACACGGCTCTGCATTCGGCCGCCGCGGAACTCGATTTCCCGGGCGCTCAAAAGGCGGCTGAGAAAATGGAATCGTGCAAGTCCCGGCTGCAGGACATCTACTCCGCCTTTGGCCGATCCAATCTACTGGTCAGCACCGCCTTCACCTCTGCGGGTAGCGTTAAACTATACGAGAATTTAACCGCCCTGACCGATGGACGGAAAGGAACCCTGGCAACCGCGCTCCCCCGGCAGAGCAAGTTTATCCGGGATCCCTTTAATGAAGGCGTGATCGGCGAGTGGTATGCGCCGACGTTCGAGGATTCGCAGTGGGATACCCGCGACACCTTCCTGCTCTGGGAACAACAGGAAAAACCCTTGGACGCCCGGGGGCATGACTATGACGGGTACGGCTGGTATCGGATGCAAGCCAACGTTCCCAAGGCGTTTACCGGCAAACCTCTGCACCTCTGGCTGGGGGGGGCCGTCAATGAAGTCTGGGTATGGGTCAATGGCGAATACGTGGGACATCGCGAACACAAGATCTGGTGGATGAGCCCGCATACCGTCGACCTCGATATTTCGAAGTTTGTCAAACCCGGGGCATCCAACCAGGTCACCGTGCGGATCTGGAATGACGCCGAATTCGGCGGACTCTACCGGCGCGCCTTCATTTACGCGCCCAATGAACCGGCGGCATTATGAAATCAGCGCATAAAAGTTGGTTGCTCGTCGCCCTGCTCGGGCTGGGGCTGGCCACTCAAGCGGCGGTCGCCGCGCCTGTTTTCACGCCTCCTGAACCCGCCCTCCCGACGAATGGTTTTTTTGTTCGGAACGGCGATGTCTGGGTGCTGGTCGGCGACAGCATTACCTGGCAGAACTTATACACGGTTTATCTGGAGGCGTTCATCCGCGCCCGATACCCCGGACTGGCCTTCACCACGGTCAATTCAGGTAAATCGGGCGAAGTTTATATTCAAGGCATCATTCGGTTTCGGGACACCATCGCCGCGTATAAGCCCACCCTGGTGACGGTGAATTACGGGATGAATGATCACGCCAAGGTTTTTCCGGGCGAGCAGGATTTTCTGGAGAATCCCCACAGCGCACCCCAGCGGTTTGTTGAAGCCGTGCAGGGTACCGGGGCGCGCTTGCTGATGTTCAGCGCGTCGCCCTTGCTGGCCCCGGCCGACTATGCCTCCGATGGCGGCAAATTTCGGCTGACCGGCCAGAAGGTTGATGGAACCACCCGGCCCGAGGGCTGGCGTTCAAATCCGGTCAACCGTCAGTTCGCCGACAAACTCAGCCAACTGGCGGCGCGCAATCAGGTTCCGTTTATCGACCAGATGGCGCCGCTCCAGCAGATTTTCGCTGCCACTTATGGGCGGGACCGGGTCGCCGCCTTGCGACAGGGACTGGTCAAGCTACTCGACACCCCCTTGACCATGACCAATTATAAAACCCAAGGCGTGGCACTCTCGGTTGCCGTCAAACCCTTTCTCGACAATCCCGCCCTGGTAGCGCTCCTCCCCGCGCCCGACCTGGATCACCTCCTGCTCCAATGGCAGGGCCTGAAGGGTGCAAAGGTCGAACAGTGGGAGGCATTCCGTCAATTTCTGCGCGGTTGGGCCGCCCAAGTGGATGCGGCTACGCCACCCTTTATCCAATTGAGCGGATACACCGGATCGGAACGGCCGACCGATTTAATCCATCCCAACGAGGCCGGACATTTATGTATGGCCGGAGTTTTGCTGAAATTATTGGATGCCGATGGATTGGTCAGCGACGTTCGCATTGACGCTGAAAAACAGGTGGTTATGTCCGCCACAAAAGCCGAGGTCCGCGATCTGAAAATCCAAAAGGGCATCGTGAGTTTTAAACGATGGGATCAATCCCTGCCATTCCCGATCGACCCCCTCGCCCGGCCGGCCCTGGGCGTGGACGTCCCCACGTCCCTCGGTTCGCCCCATTCGATCTTCGGCTTGAGCCGATATCTGCTCGCCGTGGAACATCTTCCCGCCGGACGCTATGAAATCGCCATCGATGGAGAAGCCGTGGCGGTGACCACCGCCGAACAGCTGACCCTCGGATTCGATGCCGGTTTGCTGGACAAGGGTCCGGTGGCCGCCCAAACATTACGGGTTTTGGCCGCCGTTCGGGCGAATACCATTCGCGCCGTGGTCGGAAAAGGTGAGCCGCCGCCATCCACCCGGGTTGAGCCCAAGGTGCTGGCGGAGGCCCGTCCCGTGGAACATGTGTGGACGGTCAAATGGCTGGAGTAACCTCGGGAAAACGGTCATCAAACAACCCTATGGCAAGGAGATACCCATGCGTAAACTAAGCGAATTGACGAATCTCAAGGGCCGCACTGTATTCATTACCGGCGGATCGGGTTATCTGGGGCGGGCCATGTGCGAGACGCTGGCCGAACTCGGCGCGGATATTGCCATCGCCGAAATCAACACCGCCTCGTGCGAGGAATTCACGCAGACGCTCAAGACCGACTACGGCATTCGAGCCATCGGGCTGGCGTGCGATATTCGCAAACCCGAAAGTCTCCGCGAAGCTCTGCGAGCCACGGCCGACCAACTCGGCGGAATTCATATCCTGATCAACAACGCCTATGCCGGTCAGAAAAACCGTTTCGAAACCATTTCTTACGAGGAATGGCGGGACAATATCGAGATCGGTCTCAGCGCTGTTTTCTATGGGGTTCGCGAGGCGTTTGATTATCTCAAGGCCACGCGCGGGGTCATTTTGAACACCGCCTCGATGTATGGTCATGTCGCACCGGACTACAAACTTTACGAAGGAAATCCGCACGCCGTTCCGGCCAGCTATAACGCAGCCAAAGGCGGGGTCCTCCAGTTGACCCGGTATCTGGCCAGTTTCCTCTCGCCGCATGGGATCCGGGTCAATGCGCTCAGTCCGGGAGCTTTTCCCCACGACTGGCAGATGCAGGATACGGAATTCGGCCGGCGTCTCGCCGCCAAAGCCCCCCTCAACCGGGTGGGCCAGCCTGAAGATATCAAAGGCGCCGTAGCCCTGCTTTGTACCGATGCGGGCCAGTTTATGACCGGCCAGAATATCTGCGTGGATGGCGGGTGGACCGTCTGGTGATTCCCCGACCCCTCCGGCGGATAGGGGGTTTGGACGAATGAAAGGCCGCCGGCATAACCGGTCTTTTCCCTTGCGACGGAACACCCCGATTGGCTCTTGAAAACCGATGGGCAACGGGAATGTGGCGAGACCCTCGATCTGGCCCATCCCGAGGCCGCCCGATTCTTCGAAGACACCGTCCTGCGTCTGATCCGGGAACACAAAGTGGATTTTTACAAACTGGACTATAACGTCAGTGTCCGCGAAGGCGGCCAATCCCTCCGTGACGGTTTTGCCGAAAACGAAGGCTGGCGGCACCAAGAGGTCATCCGCAAGACCTATGAACGGGTGCGGCGCGAATATCCCGGGGTGTGCCTGGAAAATTGCGCCAGCGGCGGAGCCCGGAACGACATCGGAATGCTATCCCTTTTCCACTATATGTGCGAAAGCGATTGGTCGGTCCATCCGTATGCCATCCGCGCCATCAATGCCATGACGCTGTTCATCCCCCCGGAAGCCCTGTGTTACTATCACAATCATGTCAACTGGGGGAGTCAGTTCCAAGCCCACCTGTCTGCCGACGCCGACACGCACCTGCGCGTGGCGTTGTTTGCGCTGCCCATCTTCGTCGGGTTCGGAGCACAAAATGCGGATCGTCATTCCGAGTTTTTCCGCAAGACCCGGCGATACCTTGATCTGCACAAGGGATTCTGTCGGCCGGTATTGGCCCACCATCCGACGGTCTATCACCACACCCCGGACATCGGAATATACTCCCCCGCGCCTTGGTGTGTGCTGGAATATGCCGCCCCGAATCGCACACGCGGGTATGCCGGCGTATTTCAGCTGGCGCAAAACCAGGAGCCCTATCTCCTGCGTCTGCGAGGAGTAGACCGTGCCGCCAGGTACCAGGTGACATTGGATAACTCCGGGCAAACCTTCAGCCTGTCCGGCAATGAACTGGCCAACGGCCTCTCCATTCCTTTGGATGCGGCCTTCACCAGTGAATTGATCCTGTACCAGCGGAAGTAGCGGAAGGTCCCCCTCGTCCGATACAGGCCGATCGGTCCGCGGCGGCTACGGCTCCTTCACGGCCGGCAGCGCCGAACGACAATGCCGCCGGACTTCTCGTCATGTTCTAATTTAAAAATGCCTCGGCCCGCCGCTTCTTCGAGTAATTGTCGAAAGGAGCGGAATCCATAGGAGGATTCGCTGAATCCGGGTTTCCGGCGCTGGAGGGTTTGCTTGATCATGGATCCCCAGATCCGGTCATCGGCCCCTCGCTCGCCCTGGAGCGCCTCATACGTCTCAACCACCAGATCAAACGCTTCATCGGTCGAGGCTCCGGAGGGTGGAACCACCTTGACCGCGGCCACCCGGGTGGGCTTCCGGTCTGAGGTCACGGGCGGCGGGAGAGGCCGGGCCACCGGACGCCGCACCAAATCATCGTAGTAAATGAACTCGTCGCAATTGGCCGTGAGCAAGTCCGCCGTTGAATTTTTGACGCCAACCCCGATCACCATCTTGTTGTTTTCGCGAAGTTTGCTGACCAGGGGCGAGAAGTCGGAATCCCCGCTGATGATGACGAAGGTATCCACGTGGGCTTTGGTGTAGCACAGGTCGAGCGCATCCACCACCATGCGGATGTCCGCCGAATTTTTGCCACTCTGCCGAACATGCGGAATTTCGATCAACTCGAAGGAGGCCTCGTGCATCGGCGCCTTGAAATCCCGGTAACGGTTCCAGTCGCAGTAGGCTTTTTTGACCACGATGTCGCCCTTTAACAACAGTCGTTCAGTGACTTTACCGATATTGAACGGGCCGATTTCGGCGTCCCGCACGCCCAGGGCGATGTTTTCGAAATCACAGAACAGGGCCATGTTGTGGCTGTCATTATGTTGGGGCATAGGTCAAGACCTCCGATTGATGGGGCGATCGCCCTTATTCCTTACGGTACCCGACTCCGCCGACAGAATCAATCGCCACTTTTTCGTCGCCCAAATATCACTCTGGCCGCCGCCTTGGATCAGGAAGGCGGGAGGTGTCCTTCAGATTATGGATGGCCTGGCTGGTCAGCCCGGGGATCGAAATCCTCCACGCCTGGGGCATCTGCACGCTCCAGAATATCTGCCGCGCACAACTCCAGCGACAGGCCCGCCTCCCGCTGGGTCGCATCCAGGGATTCAAGCGCCCCCCCGCAGGAACCCGTGGGGGGCTCACCCTTTGCGCTTGGCCCGGGTCGCTACCACGGTCCGGCTCAGACCGGCAAACCGGACGCACACGCCCCATCCCGCCGCGCCTTGGGACACCTTGATCAGCAACACATTGGCCCCTTTTCGCAAGGTTACCGGCAACCGATCCTGGTCCACGGCCAAACCGCGACGCCACTCGATGCGATTCGCCAGGCATTGTCCGTTCAGCCAGACGGCAAAACCATCATCACTCCCCACCCGTAACTCGGCCGTCTGGCGGATCGGGGAATCAATCACGGTCAACAGGTACGCACAGCAATTCTCGTGTGGCCCGAAAAATGCATTCAGGGCATTCCCGGAATTTTCGATATCCAGGTTTCCTTCCGTCCACTCCCGGGACAAAACCGGCACGGTCGCCGTCAGCTGGGCTTCGCCGCCCAGAAAATCCCGGCCATCGGTCTTGGCCGTAGACCCAAAGGGTCCGCGCAAACTCCAGCAACTGATGAAATCATCGTTCTCCAGCGGTTCCCCCGGCAGATCGGCCGCCAGCATCCGGATCGTATACGGTCCCAGGGCTTGCTTCACCAGGACCGCCCGCGCTTTTTCCAGAAGGGGCATGGCCGCCCCGGCGGCTTGGTGGACAACCGCACAATAGTCCGATCCGGCCTGGCCGGCCAAGGCGACTACCCGCCATAACCGGAAAAACATCTGGTTCTTTTCGCCGGTAAATTGATGAACCCGCCCGAGGGCCAGCACCGGGGCGGTTTGCCACAGAGACGACAAATTGATTCCGGTCTGCAATTCCCGAAGCGACCGGCCTTCACTCCGCACCGTTCCGCTTTTAAAGTAATACCGTTCCGCCCGTCCGCCACGGAATGAAAGCGTCAGGTTATTATAGGTCTCCTGAAAGGGAAGAAAGGGCAGGATCTTGCGCGCGGCGGGCTCGATAAAAAACGGGGGGCACTTCAGCTTGAGTTTAAAATCGAATCCCCGCTCGCACGCCTGGATATCGGATACCGTCAGGCCGTTACTGCATACGGCCTTACCGACGGGCAGATCGATCTCCGCCGACTCCCGCAACGGGGGCACCCCTAAGGCCTGAAGAAGCCCATAGGCCATGACCAGATGCCCGGCCGGATCGGGATGCACGGAATCCGGGATCATGCTGAATTCGCGATCCGCCTGCTTCGCCCGGGCATCCACATCGGTCATCAATTGGTGAATATCCCCCACGGGAAGATTCTCGCCTTTCGCCAGTTTCAGAACGAAATCGGCCAGGATCCTTAAATTCCGCCCGGAATAGTTGATCGACTTGAGTCCGGGATTCTTCGCGTGATCGACCATCCCGGGAGTCAAGAGCACCGCGCGAATCCGATTTTTCTTTAACAGCCGTACCAATTCATTCATCCCCGCGGCATATCGCCGCAGGATCCCCTCGGTCATCGGACTGTAGGCCCCATCGTTCATTCCAAAGCAGAGGACGACCAGGGTCGGCTTCAAGGACAGCACGTCGCGCTGCAACCGTTGAACGCCACCCGGCGCCGTGTCGCCCCCCCACCCGGCATTGAAAAAACTCAGGTTCAGTTCCGGATACCGGGCCACCAGGTAACCTTCGACATAATTGGTATAGAGATGCTGTTCGGTGATGGAATCGCCCAGAAACACGATCCGGTCGTTCTTCCTTAATACTAACGCGGTCTTGGGGGTTGTCATGCGACGTCTCCCGTTAGGGGGGAATGAAGCTTCCTGGAGTTCAGCCCGTTCAGGGTATTTGCGGCGGCCACAGCCTCGGCCTTCGTATTCACCGGCACTTCGATGATCACCCGGGCTTGGGCGGGATATTGGCCGGGCCAAGTCTCTATCGGCCCGGAAGCCACGGGCGCCCAGTGCATTTGGACCGGCCCGTCGGCGAAAAAGCGGAAGGCTTCCTGGGTCAATTCCAACGGCTGAATGATATTGAGCACCCGCAAGCCGGGGATTTTCTTGAAATTCGCCCATTGATGCCGGGAATTCGCACAACAGTGCACGCCCAATCCGCCATACCGATTCGACAGGGCCGCCAGTTCCGGCAGGAAAAACTCCTCGACCATGTCCGGACTCACCGTCCCCACCTCATCCTCCGACAAGGTCACGCCGCTGGTCATGAAATAATCCGGGAAGTGCGCCACATAGCGGGTCCCGTACCGGCGGAACCATTCGTCCAGGAATGCGATCATCAACTGGCGAACTTTTGCGGCCAGTTCTTTGACCGCTTCCGGCTCTTTCACGAGGGCCAGGAAAAACGATTCCTTTTCCCAAATCAGGGCGGCGATGTCCATGGGACTTTGGACATCAATCAAGCGGAAGACCGCATCCGGATCGCGCCGATGTAATTCATCGGCCATATCGAAAAGATAGGCCAGCGTCGAAGTACTCAACTCGGGGACCTGGAGTCCGGCGACTTCCGGGGCGGTGCGAATCAACGGCAACGCAAACGGCATATTGTCCGGGGGGCGATGAACCTGACAGCCAAAGGCTTCCGCAAAGATCTCCGTGCCGGTGAGCATGTTCAGATGGGGGATAAAATCGTCCTCCAACCAGGCGGCCCCATCCCGTTGCCGCTGGTAGGTCTTCCAAATCCATTCCACGCGCTCTTTCCGGAGCGACGGCCATTGGGCGACTTTGGGGGGCATCTCGGGATCATTGCACCGGACCATGAACATGAAACCCGGTGCCGCCCCGGGTTTCACAAACCGTTCCCACCGTTGTTGTCGCTTCCGAATCGTCGCTTGAAGGTCCATGGATTTCATCCTTTGACTTCGGCGCTATCGCACAGGGGTTTCATCTGACCCCACCACCATAGAGGAAAATAGACCGGATGGGCACAAAATTAATAATCGCTTGACAAAAACGCCCTATTTCGAGTAATTTGCACCGCTTCAATCAATACCTAAAGGATTGCGACTATGGACGCTTATGCAGTTATCATGACCGGTGGCAAGCAGTATTGGGTCCAACCCGGCGCTACTTTTTCGGTCGAACGCTTGACGGCTGAAGCCGGGAAACCGGTTGAATTCGACTCCGTTCTGGCCATCTCCGACGGTGCCAAACTCCTCGTGGGCAATCCCACGGTGGCCGGCGCCAAAGTCACCGCCACGGTGGTTAAACACCTGCGCGGCACCAAGTTGGTCCATTTCAAAAAGCGGCGGCGCAAGGGCTATGCCCGCAAAATGGGTCATCGGCAGGAATTGACCCAGATCAAAATCGAGGCGCTTCAATAATCCGCCGGGTATCGTCAATCCATCTTATTAGTTCAGGGAGATTTGAAACATGGCCACCAAGAAATCAGGCGGTAAGACATGCAACGGTCGCAACAGCGCCGGACAGCGTTTGGGCGTGAAGTGTTTTTCCGGCGAGACCATTCCAGCCGGCGGCATCATCATGCGCCAGCGCGGCACAAAATTTAATCCCGGGCGTAATGTTAAAATTGGACGCGATGACACTCTTTTTGCGTTGAAAGCCGGAGTGGTCTGCTTCGATAAAGCCGCTCGCAAGGTATCGGTTGTCGAAGCCGCCAGCACCTAAGTGAAAGTACGGCAATTCGTCGATAGCGTTAAGATCTTTGCCGCCGCCGGTGATGGCGGGGACGGTTGTGTCCACTTTCGCCGTGAGAAATACATTCCGTATGGTGGCCCCGATGGTGGGGATGGGGGATTGGGGGGGCATGTCATCCTGCAGTCGTCCCCTGAGGTTGATTCCCTTCAAAGCCTCTATTTTTCCCCACATCAGCGCGCGGAACCCGGGGGCCCCGGCCGGGGCAACAACAAGCACGGTAAAAATGGAGCCGACCTGAAAATCCCGGTGCCCATCGGTACCGAAGCCTGGGACGAAGAAACCCAAACCCTGCTCGGCGACCTGCTTGAGCCGGGGTCTGAACTGGTGGTCGCCCGTGGCGGTCGGGGAGGATTGGGCAACCCTCATTGGAAAACCTCCGTTCACCAAGCCCCCCGCGAATTCACCCCTGGCATCGAAGGGGAAATTAAAACCATCCGATTGGAACTCAAAATTTCCGCTGATTTTGGACTGGTCGGCTTCCCCAATTCCGGCAAATCTTCGTTGATCAGCCAATTGACCCACGCTCATCCCAAGATCGGCCCGTATCCCTTCACCACCTTAAATCCGATCATCGGCACGCTCCATTTTGCCGATTACACCAAAGCCACCATCGCCGATATCCCCGGCCTGATCAAGGGCGCTTATCTCGGAATCGGACTCGGACAACGCTTCCTCCGCCATGTCGAACGCGCGTCGGCGCTCATCTATGTCATCGACATGGCCGGATCGGAAGACCGGGACCCGATCGAAGACTATCGGACCTTGCGGCATGAACTGGACCAGTATCGCCACGAATTATTACTGCGCCCGTCGGTGGTCGTCGCCAATAAGATGGATTTGCCGGAGGCCGCCGATAACCTGGCCGCCTTCCGCAAGGCGACCCGCACCAAACCGTTACGGGTGTCTGCCCTCACCGGCGAGGGCATTGAAGATTTGAAGGAAGCCCTCCGCAAGCAGATTCGCTGGGAAACCTAATCCGATGGGGACAAGTTCTGAGCCCCCACGGCGACTGTAAATTAAATTCTTCTGTGGGGGCGGACGATGGCCGCCCTTTTTCGGCCCCCTTCCTTTTCGAACTGCGGAACTTATTCCACCCTATCGGACGCGTTCCCTGCGTCAGGTGAAAAAGCGGCAGTGAACTGCCGCACTCCAAGGATGATATCCATTGAAAGCGTCGGACCTGAATTCTTCTACCACCAAATCAACGCGCGGACACACCGCCAGTAACCGGCAAAGATCGGGTTCACCCAGCGCAGGACGGGACTATCGATCTCCGCATACCAAATCGACCCCGAAAAATCATCGGTGATCTTACGATCCGTCTGTTTCCGCAGACGTTGAACCCGGCGCCGTTCACGGAGTAATACGAGCCAGTTAGCGGGCTTTAAAAAATAGCCCCATACCTTGAATTTTTCGTGGACCCATCCCTGGCGAAGGGCGAAAAATAATACGCCCACTTCCATCACCCAGAAAGCCGGGGCGATCAACAACAAAGTGCCCCAGCGGTAGTTTTTAAGAATAAAGAGGATCCGGTTGCGGTCCATCCAATAATATTTTGAAGCCAGCCGTTGGAAGGCATATTTGTGCCAGACCACCGCATCAGCCGCCAGCACCACCCGGTACCCCGCCAACTTCGCCCGCCAACCTAGATCCTGATCTTCGTTATACATCCAAAAAGTCTCATCAAAAAGCCCGATGGTATTCAGCAACTCCCGGGTCAAGAGAACCGCCGCACCGCTGGGATAGCCGATGTCTTCAACCGTTGGGGCTCCGGGCTCATAGGGGCGGCGATATCCGGAACAGTAACCAAATCCCAGAAAATGGGTGCAATTGCCCAGACTGTTGATTCGATCCTTTTCCTCCCACAGCATCAGTCGAGCCTGGACCGCACCGATGGCCGGATCGGATTCGGCTTTGCGCACCAGTTGGGCCACCGCATCAGGGGCGATCACGGTATCCATGTTGAACAAAATGCAATGATCCGCGCCTGCCGCCAAGGCCTGGCGCAAGCCATCATTGTTGCCCTTGGCGAACCCGTCGTTTCCGGCGTTCCGCACAATGACCGCCTCCGGGGCGGTCGCGCGCAGGAAAGCTTCAGACTCCGCCGTTGAAGCGTTATCCACAATATACAGCCGGATGGGAGGGGCGCCGGTTTGGGCGCGCAGGCTGGACAGGCAGTCGGGAAGATACCGTTGGGCGTAATCGCGGTAATTCAGCAGGATGACGGCCACGGCCTTCATAGATTCAGGTCACCCGCCGGAAAACATACTTGAACATGTCCCAACCGAGACGCATCAGGTTGCCGGCTTCCTCCCAGGATCGAATCCCGACGAGACTATGCCAGACGTAGCCTGGCCGCAGGTAAAACATTCGGTGCGCCTGGCGAACAATGGCGATCAGCCGGGCTTCATCCCAGTTCTCGGAAATCACCACCGGCCGCAGGCGATCCTTGTCGTTCACATTCTGGGCGGCGATTTCCCGATACCAGCCGCGTTCGACCGCCTCCTTGTATAGGCGGGTGCCGGGCATGGGGGACAGAATGCTGAACTGGGCGTAATCGGTTTTTATTTCCGTGGCGAAGCGGATCGTCCGCAGGGCGTCCTCATAGGTTTCCACCGGAATGCCCAGGATGAAATAGCCCACGGTTTTGATCCCCGCCGCCCGGGTGGCCTGAAAAGCTTTCCGGATCTGATCGGGCGTGGTGCGTTTCCCCAGGTATTCCAGTCCTTTGGGATTGGCGCTTTCCACCCCGTAAGCCAGCGTATCGCAACCGGCCCTCCGCATCAGGCGCAACAACTCCGCGTCAGCCAAATCCACCCGCCCTTCGGCTTTCCAGGTCAGATTATATTTGCGCGCAATCAATCCTTCGCAGATGGCACGCAACCGGTCGGGCTTGAGGGTGAACAGGTCATCGTAAAAAATCAGGGTTTGGACCCCGTATTCTTTCACGACCGTGTCGATTTCACTTAAAACCTGCTCGGCCGACCGGGCACGCCAACGGGATCCAAAAACATTTTTATCGCAGAAAATACAGCCATACGGGCACCCGCGCGAGGAGATCATCGTGGTAATCCGCCGGCCGGTGGACAGCGGATACCGGTAGCGATCATTCGGCAGGAGATCCCGCGCCGGGAAAGGCAGATCGTCCAGTTTCTCCATCAGCGGTCGGGTCGGGCCGGCGCCGGTCCGGGTGATCAGGCCAGCCAATCCGTCGGGCGATGTCCCCTGTTCGAGAGCCTGCAAGAGTTCCCGAAAAGTAATCTCCCCTTCCCCGATCACGGCAAAGTCGAGTTCCGGATTATCCTTCATCACCGCGTCCTGCTGGGCGGTGGCATGCGGTCCCCCCAACGCCAGCCACCGGGCATGCGGCCGACAGAGCCGGATGGCGCGTTGCACGGAATCGGCGATGGGCGTCATGCCGGTGATGCCGATCAAGTCGGCCCGGGCAGACCGAACCCGGGCCTCAAACGCATCCCAGGACAGTCCTTCGGCAAAGGCATCGAGAATCGCGACGGTATGTCCGCCCTGGCGGGCTACAGCGGCGAGATAGGCCAAACCCAAGGGCGGCACGACCAGGGTTTCCTGGCAAGGCTCACGGGACGGGGTCTGGATCAACAGAATTTTCACGCCGCCAATCTTGCCACTATTTTCGGGTGGCGACCACAGGAAAATAATAGAGCGGCCACAGGGACACCCAGACTGTAGGGGCTTAGGCGTTAAGCTGTTCGGTCAAAGGATTCATGCGACGCTTACTCAATCAGAAATGGCACGCAGGTCCGAGGGATCGAGTTTTGCGGTTTCTGGGGCTTTTCTAACAGCCTACAGCCTTCCGCAGAGATACCCAGGCTGTAGGGGCTTAGACGTTAGGCTGTTAGGTCAAAGAATTAACGAGGCGCTTACGAAGTCAGAAATGGCACGCAGGTCCGAGGGATCGAGTTTTGCGGTTTCTAGGGCTTTTCTAATAGTCTACAGCCTAAAAACCTACAGCCTTCCGCTGGGGATGCTATCCCCGCATCGGTCCGATATCCCCGCGGTTGAAATGCACGATTGGCTTTCCGTCGGTCTTCAGAATCCAACCGTCCGGAGTTGAACTCAATTGCGCATTCGGGCGTGCCCCTTGATAAGGAAACAGACCCACGGCCCACTCACAGGTATTTCCCTTTACAGGCTTCATCCGCCAGGTGAGGCTGGTAATGTCGGGAGTCACCTTTTTCGCCCATTCCCGTCCGGCACCCCATCCGGCATCCCACAAGCGCATCTGCCGCGCTTCGGCAGGCGCGAAAGAAGCGGGTTTCTTTTCCAATTGCGGAACTTCCATATCTCCGGAATTTCCCGCCAGCACCAGCAGTCCTCCGCCCTCCGCTGAACCGTGCAGGATGCCGGGACTCAGGGGCACCAACGAATAGGGTGTGTGCAGGAGCCAGTCGATATGATGGTCCGCCAGGTTGACGGTGTCTGGCGCGGAAAGCCGTTCGACGAATAACCACCCCACCCCCTTCGCAAAAAAAATCACCCGGTCATGGATGATCTTCAATGCCTGTCCGTAGGCATGACTGCGCAGCCCGACAACATCCATGTGTGACCCCGGTTTCCAGAAGGTGCATTCGGCCACTTTCTCGGATTCAAGGTCGTCGATGGCGACCACGTTATGCGCCCGGAGCGAACGGAACCAATCGATATATCGGGCATCGTCATAGCTGACACCAATCCCGGAATCGAGCGCCACCGGTTGCCCGTGCGCATAGGCGACAAAGCCCAGGGTATCGATATGGCTGTGTTGTCCGCCCAGCGGGCCATGATCGATGGCCATGTAGAAGGAGGAGGAGGTCCAGCCATCGCGGAGAATCGTAAAGTGCGAGGCCAGGTTGACCGATTGGGGAAAATCGGGTTCCCGCGGCACGATCCCGGGTGGAACCATGGCGGGCGCCGATTGTTGCAGCGGCCAGGCAAAGTCAGGACGTGAAAAAATCCCCGCACCCCGCCGGAAAAAGCGGAGATAGCTGGAGGCTCCACAATCGCCAAAAGCCGGCATGACGCCACCGGGCGTGGTGACCTGGAGAAGCCACTCGTGCATACGCTTCAGTGTCGCCAAGGTCTCCGGACTCATCAGTTCGGGAAACCGCCGCTCCAATCCGTTTTGTTGAATCGTTGCCACGGCATGCATGGCATAACTCATGGCGACCGAGTGGTATCCACAGCGTTCCCGGTAGCCGCCATCGGGATAGATTTCGCGTTCCAAGTGCAATCGGATGGAACGGGACGCGATCTGCGCCCAGGCATCACTCTCTGAAAATTCAGGGAATAAGGCGGCCACAGAGGCGAACCCGCCGCTTTCATAAACTTGATGATTACCGTAATTATAGGCGGTGCTGATGTTGAACGCCGCGGAACGGCATCCGCGCAAAACCGTCCGCATCATCGTCGCGTGGGTCTCGGGCGCCAGTCCGGCCTGCCTCATGGAGAGGTAGGTATAGGAGAGCATCTCCGCGCGAATTATCTGCGCATCGTAATAAGGATTGGTGGAATAGTGAAGCGTGACATCCGGCCCGGTAATGCTCGCCGTGATCTGCTCCATCCGGCGCGCATGGACCTTCAGTGCCTGCTCGAACGCCGATACATACCGACGGTCGCCGGTCAGTAAATAGGCATCGCCCAGGGACTCCAGTCGCTCGATACCAAAGGCGGCGGGATCCGGCGGGTCCATCGTCCATCCGGCGATCTGCGTCACCAGGGTCTCGGCCATCTCCATGAGCAGGGGGCGATCCCATTCGGGGATCCCGTCCCGGCCGGGCATAAAATCGTCCCATCGCACGGGAAGCGGGGCGGACCGTTTCGCCAGGTAATCGCCCCAGGCCGTCCAGTCGGAAACGCCCAAGGCCTGAAGGATCTCACGGTCCTGGATCCCATTGATGGTGGTGAGAAAGAAAGTCTTTCGTTCCGCTGCGCGGCGGGCATAGGCGGCGATCTCTGCCGGCCGATCACCGGGTTTCCCCGAAAACTGGATTTCGCCAAATACCTCGGGACGCAAAGCATCCCCGAAGGTGGGAGACCATTGGACATAACCGGCGGGCTCAGAAGGATTGACCCGCATCACATTCAATCCCCAGATATCGCCTTTCGCCGGAATATTCCCCAGGATCGCAAAGGGGAAGGTCGCCTCGATCACCCAGGCGTTCTCCTCCAGAGCCACGCGGAAATCAAACGCCGGATGCCACCCCTGCTCGGTTCGATTGTTAAACCCGGTAAAGATCACGGGCAAGCCATTCGGCGGCAGGATGAAATGCCGATGCTGGGTGCAGGTCCGACCCACATCGATCTG
This sequence comes from uncultured bacterium, assembly GCA_903824675.1. Lineage (GTDB taxonomy): Bacteria > Verrucomicrobiota > Kiritimatiellia > CAIKKV01 > CAIJXV01 > CAIJXV01. The sequence continues at coordinate 49,485 of CAIJXV010000105.1, read as the reverse complement.
GATCTCCAAGGCATCGTCGCCCCAGGCATCGCGGCCATAAGGAATTTTATTCGCCGCCAGTTTGCGCACCCGATCCATCGCCTTCGTGTGACATCGGGCCTTGAGATAAAGAGCCAACGGGTCATACCAGATTTCGATATCCGTGTTTTCGTCAGCCGTCGCATCGCCCTTGGAATTCAGCAGGACACCCAGTATTGATTTCGCGGGGCTCGCGGCAACCGCGGCATGAGAGACAGGATGCGGGAAGGGACTCGGCAAATCCAACCAGTTGCGGGCTTTAGTTGAATCGATGGGTTTCGTTTTCATGGAAAATAAACTACCAATCTATGGCTGTTGTGCGAATCTTTTATTTCATTGTAGTACGCAACCGGTGAGGTGCATCTACGATTCGGTTCCATTCTCTTTTTCACGCATCGAGCAGCGTGCCGACCTTGTGCAGCACCTGGCGCACGACGGTCTCCGGCAGTCGACAAAGAAACGACGCCCCACGCACCTTCCAGTCCATGCTCTTCACTTGATCGGACAGAACGACGCCGGACGCCGTGAGGCCATCTGGCAGGCTGACCTCGAAGGGGTACCCCTTGATCTGGTTCGTGATCGGGCAAAGGAGCGCCAACCCCACTTTGCGGTTGTACGATTCCGGCGAAAGCACCAGCGCCGGCCGATGGCCGGCTTGCTCGTGTCCCGCTTGAGGGGCGAAGGATATCCAGACCACATCTCCCCGTTTCGGGCAGTACGCGGCCGACATCACCACGCCTCCCGTCCGACGACGACGCCCGTAGCGACTTCCGCATGAAGGTTGCGCTTGGTGACTCCCTTGAGCAGGTCTTCGAGCCTGTACTCAGACTTCGTATGTGGATCGATTACGATCTTCCCGTCGTCAACCGAAAGATCAACCGGGGTTCCGCACGCAACGTGCGCCTCCTTCACGAATGCCTTCGGGATACGCACGGCCAGACTGTTTCCCCACTTCCGAATCGTCGTTTGCATGGTCTGTCTCCTGTATCTACAAAGAGGATACATTCGGCTGGGGCGGCGAGCAAGGTCTTTCTCCGTGCCGAACGCTGGCGGTCACCGGATTCCGAACCCGTCGCGGGTGAGGAATACGGGAGCCAGCCGTTGTTGGCATATTTCAGACTGAGTAGTACCGATCGCCGATCTCAGTTGCCAGTTGGCCAGTGGGGTCGATTGCCTCGAAGATTGCAAGTCGGTCTGAGATGTCCGGCATGGGATCCTCTTTCATGTAGTCAACAACAGCCGTCCAGAACTCCGGATCCTTTTCGGCGGCCTGCGTCAGTTGAGCCTGAATCGCCTGCTTCTCGGCCTCTGAAAGATCGGGGTACTTGGAAAGAATGGCTCCAAGGTTTGAATGAGTGATCTGCATGTCCATGCATATGCTCCTTTCGGGTTCTGATACTATCTGCGGAAGCTTAGTCTGACAGGAGGCAGTAACCGGACGTTGCCCCGCGTCCGCACGGGGCAACGGTACGGTTCGGCCTCTGGTTGGCAGTTCTTCTCTGCCTTGGTGTTAGTCCGTGTAGGTTCTGCACGCGGGATGCTTGTTCCGTTTGAACAGGCGCTCCATGAAACCCAGCGCATGGCCGCAGTTCTCGCACTGCCCGGCGGCCTGGCGTTTGGCCTTGACCCCCTGCACTCGCGCTTCCTCCGCTTTGCGTGCTTCTTCCTTCCTTCGTTCCTCTGCTCGACGCGCATCTTCTTTCTTGCGCTCATCTTCGCGTCTCTCCCTCTCTCGTCGGGCGTTCTCCTCTTCACGTCGTCTTTGTTCTGCCGTCCGGTAACCCTTCGGTTCTGCTATTTACCTGGGTAGAGGTCTCTCACCTCCTAGTCACGCCACATGCCCGGCGCACACGTCCCGCCTCTCCGTTTTTCCAACCCGCCGCGGGTTGGAAAATACGTGAGCAGACGGTTGTTCGGCACCTTCATCCTTGCCATTCGCCAATTCCATCCCAGTAGAGATCAATATTGCGGGCTCCAGGGCACCCTCGGAGTTCTGCAAACACTTGCCTCAACAAGGCCGCGCCGCCTCGCGCGTGGAGTTCTTTCCCTAGAACACGTGCTGCACCCACACATTTGTCATGGGAATTGATTGCCGCAGGAGCATCCCAATGCGAATCGGTCGCCTCATACGTGGCAATTTTTCGCAGATATTCAACGAGTTCTGAACTCGACATATCCTTCGCGCCTATCGAGTCACGAGTGGCCTTGCACTTGGTGCAGCGACAACCAACCCAAGCGTGCTCCTCGTCACGTGTATTCCCGCATCTTTTGCACACACAGCCATCCCAGTCATGCAAATCATCGCGCGTCTTTTGGCATCGCCTGCATACACATGCATTCCAATCGTGCTCTTCATCACGTTTCTTTCCACACCCTCTGCATACGCAACGATCCCAAAGATGGTCCTGATCTCTTGTCTTTCCGCACCAGCGACACACGCAACCATCCCAGTGATGCTCTTCATCACGTGTCTTTCCACATCTCTTGCAGCGGCAACCGTCCCAGTCATGCTCTTCGTCGCGTCTCGTACCGCATTTCCTACACCTGCAACCATCCCAGTCGTGTGTTTCGGTGCGACTTTTCCCGCATCTCGTGCAATGAAAGCAGTTCCAAGCATGACCCTCGTCGCGGATCTTTCCGCATTCCGCGCATCTACATCCGTCCCAGACATGGGATTCATCATGTGGTTTCCCGCATATCCGACAGCTGACACAGCCCCAAATGTGCCCTGTGTCACGTTTCTTCCCGCACGTCATGCATGTGCAGGTGCCGCTGGTGACACCGTCACCAACAAAACTACACCACTTGTGCCCTGTGTCACGCGTCTTCCCGCACCTTATGCATTTGCAAGTGTCTCTGGTGACCAAGTTACCAACAAAACTACGCCAATCGTGCACACCAAAAAGACATTTCAGGTTCATATTTGACCTTTCTTCGCTTGAGGCCGAACGCTGGCCATCATGCCGCTGTTAAGTGTCGCCTGAATGGCCTGGTTGGGCATTCCTGTGTTCCGTGAATGCCATGAGCCACCCGGCAATGAAAGCCGCCTGTTTCTCGCGGACATGGTCGTGGAAATGGACGTGATCGCAGTAGAGATCAGCCCCCAGGTTTAGCGTGAAGGTATGCAGATCGATTGAGGGGACTCCGGCATCCCTCATGATATGGTCTGCGGCCCGATTGTATTCTGCGCAGTCAGCCGAGAATCGGTGAAAAGTCATGCCTGCGCGATTGTGTACAGTCTCGTCGCAGGGCGTAGTCCTGAGCCAGATGAACCGGGGCCGCAGGGCGGCAACCGTTTCCAGAATCGATCGGAGGTTGTGCTCATATTGTCTGAGGGGGACCTGTCTCGTCCCAGTGGAGGGATCTGTTTTTATGTCGTGAAGACCGCAGTTCACGAGTAGCAGATCAGAATCAATGCCGCCCGAACGAACTTTTCCCTTCAGAAAGGACAATACCATCGAAGAGTCCCCGCCATTTGCCCCCTGTGGGCAATCCAGGTTGAGCAGGGCCTCTTCCTCACCCTCTTTGCGGGCGTAGCCCATGATACCCTTGAGATAGCCCTGCAGATAAGGCCCATACTGAATCGAGATACTGTCCCCAATCACGTAGACTTGCATGCTTCCTCCTTTGCCCAACGCTGCAAATCAGCGTCGCGGTTGTCCGCGTAGGCAGGATTTGTGTTGTTGGGCGGATATGTTCAGTTCGTTATCTATTGTGGCCTTGAGGCGAATCATGCTGTCCTGGTTCACCCTGATAAGCCCGCGGCGCGGCCGATCCATGTCGATAATGGCCGCAATCACCATCGCTATCAGCAGTGCAAAGGCGGCGTTCATCACGAAGCGGCGTTGGCGCGAAAGTCCGCATCCATAGGCCACAAACGCCAGCGCTACGGTAGATACGAAGAACAGCAGAAAGACAACTGAGTCTGGCACATGGTTCTGCAGTGCCGCAAGTCGCCGTTCCTTATCGTCCAGCACTTCGTTCAGCGATTGGATAAACAAGCCGACGGGTATCGAGCTGACATCGTTTGTGACGAGTTGCTCGGTCAACATCCACATCTGTTTCTCGATCCGCAGCGCTTCACCGTTAGCAGCGTCCAAGCGATCAGGGTCGATGCCCGCACTGTAGAAGGCCAGACGTGCAGAAACATAATCCTGAAGCAGCTCCGCCATCTCCTGCCCTGGCGGCTCCGATAGGAGCCTGGCTCGGAGGAAGGTTGTCCCAATCGCGTTAGCCTCCTCGACGACCAATCCTTTTCGCGTATCGAATCGTTCAACTGCCATCGCGAATGCAAAACCCAGCAACAGCGCGAGGATCACCAGCGCCGCAGCTTGGAGAGCCCCAACATGCGCCTTGCCGTCAGCATCGCCTCCGCTGGTTGCGCGGCGCCCCAGGCGAAAGCTCATCTCGATGACGAAGAGGAAGAGGGCCAGAGAGGCGCCGAAAAGAAAAAACTCGTTTAATCTCCAGATCATACCGTTGCAGTTGCCTCCAGTCTTGCTTTCGCCGTCCCAACGTTACAAATCACCCTTGAGGAGACCGCAAAGCGGGTACTGAACAGGATGGATTTGTTGGTTCGGCAGATTCTTCAATGCCAGCTTCTCTCAACGCATCTCGATAACAAGGCTCGCATAGACCATGCGTAAAGGTGGCTTCTGTATGTTGGGAAAGGTATGATTCTATTTTATGCCAGTAACCTGTGTCGTCTCGTATCTTCTTGCACTTTGCACAAATGGGAAGAAGTCCGCTTAGGACTTTCACCTCTTGCTGTGCAGATGCCAAGAGAGAACGTATCCGTGCGATCGTATACGCGACAACCAGAAATGCGGCAAGACGAGTTGCCGCGTTCCATATCCCCATCCAAGCACTCGGGTACGGATGTCCGCCGAACCTGTCTGAAGCAAACCACGTCGCAGCACAAAAAACACTGAAGACATACGCAACCTTGGCTCCGTAACGCGATGCGATTAAGGCGATCGGGATGAAGTAGAAAACGAAGAAACTGAGGTAGTATCCTGTGAAGTAGTCCACGGCACCCAGGACGAGTATGGAGACGACGGCCATTACCGCATCAACGCCTTGCATCACAGGCTTCTTTCTCATCTCTCTCCTCCTTGCCGAACATAGTATTATGCGTCACGCATATCAAAGTCCGGGATCCTCCCGGTTATGTAAAGCGTCAAATGTATCGTTGATATTACCGGTGTTACGACGGCGGTTTGACGCATATCACGACGACGGTACCGGTGTGATATGCGTCAACAACACGAAATCAGCCTGTACCTTGTCAAAAACCGCCTCCCGTCCAGCGCAGTCCGTTGCTTTGACTTAACGCACATACGCCCACCCTACCTGGTTGTCAAGATGCAAACGCGTATTTTGCGGCCCATGGGCGCAACTGCGATTAGGTGCATTTTCGATTTATACCATGTCCTTGCGATGTAGCACCGCTCTATGAGCGGATCTGAGAAATGGAGAGGCGCTCATAGAGCGCGGCTACAACAAAAAAATGTCAGGCAAGAATGACTTACAGGGGAGCCGGTTGCGAAGAGCACCTAATCGCAGATGCGCCCGCGGCTCATTGCCGCTGTGTTCGCCTCTTCAACTTCGGTTCCTGTTGATTCTTGACAAATGTAGTCACTTATGTGACCATTCCATCAGAAAGAGGGTTTATGATCATGAAAGATATCGGTATTCGCGAATTAAAGGCCAGAGCATCGCACTGGGTTCGGTCTGTATCGGAGAATCATGCCACTTATGCCATTACGCGACGCGGGAAAACCGTTGGCTTATTGGTACCACCTGAATTTCAGACTTCATCCTCTTTGAAAGGTGCCGATGCCGGTTGGGATCGTTTATTAACTTTGCGGGATCAGTTGGAGTCTGAAAAGGGACGAAAACCTTCAGCCCTGCGCGCATTAGCGGAAATGAGACGATAGAATGGCCCCAACATTAACCTTGGATGCCAGTGTCTGGATCGCCGCGTGCCGCCCTTCAGAACCCGGGTATCAAGTGAGTCGGGATTTAATGGCGTTAATCCGAACGAATGACGTCTCGCTCATTGAGCCAGCGCTTTTGCCGATTGAAGTTGCGTCCGCTTTATGTCGAACGGGAAGCAATCCGGGGGTATCGCGGGAATATGGTCTTTCCCTCCTTGAATTGCCCCAGATAACCGTCCTTCCAATCGATGATCGATTAATTCGGCGCGCCGTTACCTTGGCGACCGATTGTAAACTCCGAGGCGCTGATGCGCTTTATGTTGCTGTGGCAGTTTGTTGGGGAACGCATTTAGTGACTCTGGACAATGAACAGCTAAAACGAGTTCCACCGCTGGTTCCCACATTGACTCCCGAGTCAGCAATTAAACTTCTTTTTTAAGTCTATTTTTCTTGTGGCAGCCACCCGAAAATAGGGTATTATTAAACGGCTTATTTGGGAGAAACTCGACTATGTCAACTCAACCGACTTGTGGACTGGGCTTTACCGACCGATTGCTGACCGACGCCGAAGTGGCCACGCTTTGTGACCAGGCTTTGGCCGACTGGAAACTGGACGGCAAACGGGTTTTGATGATCATTCCCGACCATTCCCGTACCTGCCCGATCGATCTTCTGTTCCGGGAACTCTACCCCCGTTTGGCCCCTGGACGCGACCATGTCGATTTCCTCGTCGCCCTCGGAACACATCCCGCTTTGAGCGATGCCCAAATCTACGAACGCGTTGGCATCACGGCCGCTGAACACAAAACCCGTTATCCCAAGGCCCGATTTTTCAATCACGACTGGAAAAACCCGGACGCCTTGACCTCGGTCGGCAAATTGACCCCCGCGGATATCCGGGAAATCACCCAGGGCTTGTTTGAGATGGAAGTCAACATCACCATCAACCGGATGGTCCAGGATTACGATGTACTACTCATCCTCGGCCCGGTTTTTCCGCATGAGGTGGTGGGCTTTTCGGGTGGCAACAAATACCTGTTTCCCGGCATTGCGGGCCATGAAATCATCGATTTCTTTCACTGGCTGGGCGCCGTCATCACCAATCCGGTCATTATCGGCAACAAGTGGACCCCGGTCCGCAAGGTGGTCGATCGCGCGGCCGCCCTGCTTAAGGCCGAACGCCGGGCGATGTGCCTGGTCGTCAAGGGAACCGGTTTGGCGGGTCTTTATGCCGGCACCACGGAATCCGCCTGGTCTGCCGCCGCCGATCTCTCGAACCAAATCCACATCGAATACCGGGATACCCCCTTCAAACAGGTGTTGTCCTGCGCGCCCGCGATGTATGACGATCTGTGGACCGGCGGGAAATGCATGTATAAGATTGAACCGGTGGTGGCCGATGGCGGCGAAGTCATCATCTACGCCCCGCATATCACCGAGATCTCGTCGGTTCATGGAAAGATCCTGGAAGAAATCGGCTATCACACCCGCGATTTCTTCCTGAAACAATGGGACAAGTATAAGCATTATCCCTGGGGCGTTGTGGCCCATTCCACCCATGTCAAGGGTATCGGCCGTTATGAAAACGGAGTCGAGATTCCCCGGGTCCGGGTCACTCTGGCCACGGGTATTCCCGAAGCCATTTGCAAAAAGGTTGCGCTCGGTTACCGCGACCCTCGCTCCATTCATAAGTCCGATTTCGCGAACCGGGAAGCGGAAGGCGTCCTCTTGGTGGCCAAGGCCGGCGAAATTCTCTATCGCTGGAAAGGGGCTCCCCCGGAATTGGGTGGAAACTGAGTTAGGCCCTTCGTGCCGATTATGCGGCAAATAGTTTATCTCTAAATCCAGACGGCCGGTCATCTCGAGCCCCGTCGAGAGATCTCAGGTGGGCCGAAGAGACGCGTGCAGATAAGTCGGGGCGGATCCCTCGCCTTCGCTCGGGATGACAGGCGCGCTTTCAGAGAGGACAACCCCACGAAAAATAGCGCCTCACACGGCGCCATTAACGGGAACACCTCTCAGTTGGAAGTAGGCACGCCCTTCTTCGCCAAGGCCATGCTTGTTGACGAAAATCGAACGTCCGGAATTCGGATCGGCATATTTGCCACGCATTCAATGTGGGAGGTGCGCTCCGCCGCGCCGATCTGCCACCCCATACTCAATTCGGCGCCTTCCACATTCATCTGGACTGACAAGGTCACGATTTTCGTCTGTTTGTTCTTTCTTGAAAGCCCCTCCGCGTTCCCGTATCCTAACCGAGTTCGTGTCATAAATCGCGGATGCGACAGATTTAAGGAAAAGGATTCATCATGAGTGTTCCCTTCAAAGTCGACTTGAGTCAGGATGTGGCAGCCATCACCGGTGGGGGTGGAATTCTGTGCGGTTGCATGGCCCAGGCGCTGGCCGAATGCGGCGCACGGGTCGCCATTATGGACTTACGCCTTGAAAACGCGGAAAAAGTCGCGGCCGAAATCCGGAAAAATGGCGGGAAAGCCATCGCCGTGGCTGCCAATGTACTTGAAAAGGCCAGCCTCGAAGCCGCCCGAGTCCAAGTCGAGGCGGAATTCGGCCCCATCTCCATCCTGATCAATGGTGCCGGTGGCAACCATCCCAAGGGCACCACCTCAAAGGAATATCTCCTGCCGTCCGATCTTGAAAAAACCGTTGAAGGCATCACCACTTTCTATGATCTCGACCCGAAGGGCATCGAATTTGTGTTCAACCTGAATTTCCTCGGCACCCTTCTGCCCACCCAGGCCTTCACCCGCGATATGGTGCTCAAGGGCCGTGGCACGATCATCAACATCTCCTCGATGAACGCCTTTACCCCGCTCACCAAGATCCCGGCTTACAGCGGCGCCAAGGCTGCCGTCAGCAACTTCACCCAGTGGCTGGCGGTTCATTTTTCGAAGGCCGGCATCCGCGTCAACGCCATCGCCCCGGGCTTCTTCCTCACCGACCAGAACCGGTCCCTCCTGACCACTTCCGATGGCCAGTGGACTCCCCGGGGGCAAACCATTCTGACCCATACCCCGATGGGTCGATTTGGGAAACCGGAAGACCTGGTCGGCGCCTTGCTCTGGCTCGTCTCGCCCGCCTCCGCGGGTTTCGTGACGGGTACGGTCATTCCGATCGATGGCGGATTCAATTCGTTTAGCGGAGTGTAACGGTAACCGGCAAAGGGCGAAGAGCCGAACGCAAATAACAGGATTAACGAACAGACAACGAAAGGACATACTCCAATGGCACAATTAGCGGATATCGGTTTGGTGGGATTAGCGGTGATGGGCGAAAACCTGATCCTGAACATGGAAAGCAAGGGCTTCACGGTCGCCTGCTACAACCGCACGGTCAGCAAGGTGGACGAATTTATCAACGGCCGGGGAAAGGGCAAAAAGTTCATCGGCGCGCACTCGATTCCAGAGCTGGTCAACAGCCTCGCCTCTCCTCGCAAAATCATGCTGATGGTCAAGGCCGGCAAGCCGGTCGATGAATTTATCGAGCAGTTGATCCCCCACCTGGCGCCCGGCGATATCATCATCGACGGAGGCAACAGCCATTTCCCCGACACCATCCGCCGCACCAAATACCTGGCGAGCAAGAACCTGCTCTTTATCGGCACCGGCGTTTCAGGGGGTGAAGAAGGCGCACTCAAGGGCCCCTCGATCATGCCCGGCGGCAACGCCCAGGCTTGGCCTGCGGTCAAACCCATTTTCCAAGCCATCGCCGCCAAAGTGGCGGACGGTTCCCCCTGTTGCGAATGGATCGGCAATGACGGCGCCGGTCATTTTGTCAAAATGGTTCATAACGGCATTGAATACGGCGATATGCAGTTGATCTGCGAAATCTACCAGCTCATGTCCCAAGGTCTGGGTATGTCGGCCGCCGAAATGCAACCCGTCTTTGCTGAATGGAACAAGGGCGTTTTGGATTCCTACCTGATCGACATCACGACCGACATTCTCAAGGTCAAGGATCCCGAAACCGGCAAAGCCATGGTCGACCTGATCCTCGACACCGCCGGGCAGAAAGGCACCGGCAAGTGGACTTCCGTCGCCGGATTGGATCTCGGGGTGGCCATCCCGCAGATCGCCGAAGCGGTTTTTGCCCGCTGTATCTCCGCCATCAAGGAAGAACGCGTGGCCGCCGCCGCCAAGCTCAAGGGCCCCAACAAGCCCTATCGCAAGGACCGCGCCAAATTCATCGCCCAACTGCATGACGCGTTGTACGCCTCGAAGATCTGCTCGTATGCCCAGGGCTATCAATTGCTCCGCGCGGCTTCCGAGGAATATAAATGGAACCTCAAGTTCGGTGAAATCGCCCTCCTGTGGCGGGGGGGATGCATCATCCGCGCCCAGTTCCTCGACAACATCAAGGACGCCTTCACCAAGAAACCCAAACTGGCCAACCTTCTGTTGGATCCTTACTTCAAGAAGGTCGTCGCCAAATCCCAACGTTCGTTGCGGGCGGTCATCAAAACGGCCATCGATCTCGGCATTCCCGTGCCGTCGATGAGTTCCGCCCTGAATTATTACGACTCGTATCGCTGTGAACGGCTCCCCGCCAACTTGCTCCAGGCCCAGCGCGATTATTTCGGCGCCCACACCTATGAGCGGGTCGACAAGCCCCGCGGCGAATTCTTCCACACCGATTGGACCGGGACCGGCGGCAAAACGTCAGCCTCAACCTATACGGTGTAAGATTCGGCAGACCCCGGTGGGCGAGAAGGATCTCGCCCGCCTTCTGCTTTTGAATTCGTTTTTGCCGGTGAACAAGAAATCTTCAGAAAACCGCTGCGGGGTCCATCCGCGGCGGTTTTTTGCCGTATTTATTAAAATTTCGAGGCGAAACCAGCGCCTGCGGGATGATTGTCTTCACGATGGGATAGCCGATCCGACCTTCGTTTGGCTCCAACGGCTTTCGGCCAACGGCCCCCTGCTGACTGTCCCCCACCCCCTGCCCACTGTTTCTGCGGTCGGTCATTTTCCGTCCCCCGGCAGTTCCGTGCCTTCGTTGAGAATGGCGAGGTAGGCGGGGTAGCTGAAGACTCGGTTACGCTTGTGGCCGGTCAACTCCCGTGCCAGCCCGAGCCGGCAGAGATGATCGAGCGTTTTGTTGACCGTGACATGGCTCAGACCGATCTGTTTCTCGATGACGCGTGACGTGGCAATCGGCCGACGGAGCAGTTCGTGATGCACGCGCAAGGCTGAACCGGCGGCCCGTCGCAGCCCCTGAATCCGCTCGCGATCCTGCCGGGCCAGGGCTTCGAGCCGCTGGACGGTCTCCACCGCCTGACCCGCCGTGACGGCGACGGCCTCGGCGAAGAAGTCGAGCCAGCTCTCCCAGTCCCCGTCGGCTCTGACGCGGTTGAGCAACTCGTAGTAGGTCTGGCGGTGCATTTTGAAGAAGAGACTCAGATAGAGCATCGGCTCGCGCAGGACCTTGCGTTCGCAAAGCAACAACGCGATCAACAGCCGCCCCAGGCGGCCGTTCCCGTCGAGGAACGGATGGATCGTCTCGAACTGGACATGCGCCAGCGCCGCCTTGAGCAGCGGCGATGTGGATTCGGGCTGGTCATGTAAGAACAACTCCAGCGCACCCATGCACTCCATGACCTGTTCGGGAGGCGGCGGAACAAAGACCGCGTTGCCCGGACGGGTGCCGCCGATCCAGTTCTGACTGCGGCGAAACTCCCCCGGCGTCTTGTCTGCGCCACGCCCTTGCGCCAGCAGATGCGAGTGCACTTCCCGCAACAGGCGGAGCGACAACGGGAACCCGCCGCGTAGGCGGGTGAGGCCGTGGTCAAGGGCAGCAACGTAGTTGCTGACTTCCCGGACGTCGTCCAGCGGCACACCCGGTTGTTCGTCCATCTCGAACAGCAGAAGGTCGGAAAGCGAGGATTGAGTGCCCTCAATCATGGAAGAAAGCACCGCCTCCTTGCGGACGTAAGAATAGAGGAAGAGCGACACATCGGGCAACATCAAGGTTACGCTGTCCAAGCGTCCCAGAGACACCAACGCTTCATCGAACCGCGCCCGCAGAGTCGCAGACCATTCGATGGGGGGCGATGGCGGAAGCGGGGCCGGAACGAAGGCGCGAACCTTTTCCCCCGTTGTGGATACGACCTCGTAACGACCTTGAAGCGTACGTTTCATTTTGGCCTTATGATTACCTAGCAAGCGCCCTTATGTAAGAATTGAGCTGTATGCTTACATATGCGATTTGATTTGTAAAGATATACTCTTCTTTCATACAAGTTAGAAATCCAAATCCTTCAAATATGCCGCCATTTTCTTTCGGGTCACTGCCAATTTCGCCTCAATCTCCTCGATTTCCTTCTGGCTGGCGGCGATGTCAATCTCGGGTTCGGGTTCAAAGGTATCGACGTAACGGGGAATGTTGAGATTGAACTCGTTTTCCTCTATTTCCGTATATAGTGCGCGGTGGGAATACTTGGCGATCTCCTTCCGGGCGCGGTAGGTGGCGATGATCTTGTCGATAATCCCGGACGTACCAGAAGACCCTCCTTCGCCCTGTATTTCAAATTTCTTATCCAAGCGAAGCTTGCGATTGCCGCCGTAACCGCGTATCATATTCAAATGACTCCTTACCCTCCCTCCCTTGAACAGTATTGGATGGATTGCGCCCGGCGGCTCAGTCCTGCCGCTCCTTTTGCCGAAGCCGCCGCCCAACTCGAGTCCACCGTCCAACGGTTGAGCGACCTTTTTACCAAGGAACGCCCGGACCGGTTTGAACCTTATATCGAATCCGCGGCTGAAGCGCTGGCCTACGGCCTGTTTTTCTTTCCCCAATCCTTCATCAAAACTCAATGGGCATTTCAAGAATGTTGTGGTCCCGCCGGCTGGCGCCTGCCCAATGATCGCCCTCTTAAAATTCTCGACCTGGGCGCCGGAACCGGTGCCACGGGTTTTGCCGTTGGCTCCGCCATCGCCCAACAGTCTCCAACTCAGCCCTTCAAGGTTTGGGCGCTGGACCATTCCACCGAAAGCCTGCGTCATACCGATTCCATCGCCCAGAAATTCCGCACCCCCCTCTGGCCCCAAGGTCGCTGGACCGTCGTTCCCGGCGACCTGATGTCCGGCTTGGATCGATTCCATGATGCCTGGGATATCATCCTCGTGGGCTCCACGTTGAATGAACTCATGGCCGACGCCGCACCCGAGGCGGTATTCCGTTGGATCGAAAACCTGGTCAGCCGGCTCGCCCCCGACGGATTGCTCCTGATCCTGGAACCCGCGCTGCATCTCTGTGCGGAACGTCTCGAAATCCTGCGCGATGCGATCAGTGCCGCTCAAACGGCTCGAATCCTGGGACCCTGTCTCCACACCGAACCCTGTCCCCTGCTTCGCAAAGGCGAAGTCTGGTGTCATGAAGTCCGGCGCTGGACTCCTCCCAGCTCACTCGTCGTCGTAAATCGCCGGATGGCCCATCAAATTCCTTTTCTCAAATTCTGTTTCCTGGCACTGACCCCCCAGCCCGCGGCCTCGCTTTCGCCTGGGACAATGGACCGGGGTCGTCTGGTGGCGCCGATCAGTGAACAAAAAGGCAAAGTTTGCACTTGGTCCTGTGCCGCGGATGGCCAACTGTATCCCTGTGAAATTCAAACCCGCAACTTGACTCGCACGCGGGTCAAAGAATTGGTCCATACCGAGCGCGGGGAAAGGGTCCACTGGTTGACTCCGCGTTTGCTCGGCGATCCGCTCACCCTTCGGGCGGAGGAGTTGGAGATAAACGGGAGTTCCTGCCCCACCCCCCCCTTAACGCCCTGATGCTTTCTCCCCAAGTAAAGCCGGGCGTCCGAAACTGTGAAAAAATGTTGTAGCACCGTGCTACGAACGGTTTCTTGCGTCGAATCGTTGAGAAATTCAGGTTCTCATAGAGCGCGGCTACAACTGATTTTAATTTTTCACAGCTTCTCCCGCACGGCTTAATCCATCCCGGTAACTTTGCGGGCTATTAGGATACCACGGCATCGTGGCTTTTTCAGTCACGCCGATATTTTTTAAAAAAACGCTTGCCATTGTTCCCCAGAATGCTACTATCTAGTAACTCTATCGGATTACTAGGTATTGATTGACCCGGGAAACCCGCTTCCCCGCAAAACTGAGGCAGAGAAAATAATCGACATGATTACTGAAGATTCAATGGAATATTCCGGGAGTGAATCGGCCGAGGATATTTTGCGCTGGGCTTTGGAGAAATTCCCCACCCGCATCGCCATCGCCACCAGTTTGCAAGATTCTGTCCTCATTCATCTCGCGCAGCAAATCAGACCTGATGTCCGCGTTTTTTCCATCGATACCGGTCGCCTCCCCGAAGAGGCATACCTCTGTGCCGAGGAAATTCGTGAGCAACTCGGGGTGCGCATCGAGTGGCATTTTCCAAAACACGATGCCGTGGAAAAATTGGAAACCGAAAAAGGCCCTTTCTCCTTCAAAAAAAGTCTTGAAGCCCGCCGGGAATGCTGTTTCATCCGTAAAGTCGAACCGCTCAACCGGGCGCTGGCTGGTCTGGATGCCTGGATCACCGGCCTCCGCCGGGATGATAACGTAACCCGCGGATCGATTCGAAAAATTGAACGGGACTCGGCCCACGGCGGGATTCTCAAAATCAATCCCCTGGCGGATTGGTCTACGGCAGACGTTCAAACCTATATCCTTAAACATCGGATTCCCTACAATCGCCTGCTCGACCGGGGCTATCCTTCGATCGGTTGTGCCTGCTGTACCCAGGCGGTGGAACCGGGCGACGATCCCCGGAGCGGACGCTGGCCCTGGGAGCAAGCCGAACATAAGGAATGCGGACTGCATGTGCCAAATTGGACCATTTAAAAACAGGATGACCCCCATGACCCATCTCGATCGACTTGAAGCGACCAGTGTTCATATCCTCCGGGAGGCTTACCGGGAGTTCAAGAACCTGGTAATGCTCTGGTCCATCGGGAAAGACAGCACGGTCCTGCTCTGGCTGGCGCGCAAGGCCTTTTTCGGTCATGTGCCCTTCCCGCTGATGCATGTCGATACCCATTACAAAATTCCCGAAATGATTACTTATCGCGACCGGATGGCACGGGATTGGCACCTGGATCTGATCGTCGGCGAAAACCGTTCCGCCCTGGCGGCGAAACAGACTTTTCCCGACGGCAAGTTGACCCGGGTCGAGTGCTGCCGGTCCCTGAAAAGTGAAGCTCTGAAACACACTTTGTCCGGCGAATGGCCCCGACTACGGCTGGACCCCACCTCCGGCCGCCTCGAACCGGAGAAAAAACGGGAAGGATTCTCCGGAGCTATCGTAGGCGCCCGGGCGGATGAGGAAGGCAGTCGCTCCAAGGAGCGCTACTTCTCGGCCCGGGATCAACAAAGCGAGTGGGACGTGGGTGACCAGCCGCCGGAACTCTGGAAACAATACAAAACGGACTTCGCACCGGGCACCCATGTGCGGATTCATCCCCTGCTCGATTGGACCGAGCTGAATATCTGGGAGTACATTGACCGCGAAAACATCCCCATCATTCCGCTCTATTTCGATCGCGGGGACGGAACGCGTTACCGCTCTCTCGGATGCTACCCCTGCACCAGCCCGGTCGAGTCGACCGCGCGGACGGTTCCGGAGATCATCGAGGAATTGCGTAGTGGAAAATTCGCCGACATCGCCGAGCGGTCCGGCCGCGAGCAGGACAAGGAAGACGGCGGGGGGTTGGAGACATTGAGGAGAGGGGGCTACATGTGAAAAGCCCGACACCCACCGAACAAATCAGCATCGTGATGGCCGGCCATGTGGATCACGGCAAGAGCACGGTCATCGGCCGGCTCCTGGCGGAAACCGGCGCATTGCCGAAAGGCAAACTCGAACAGGTTCGCGAGCTGTGCCGCCGCACGGCGAAACCGTTCGAATATGCCTTCCTGCTGGACGCGCTCAAGGACGAGCAGGCGCAGGGCATTACCATCGATGCGGCCCGGTGTTTCTTCCGCACCGCCAAACGCCCGTATATCCTGATCGATGCGCCCGGTCATATCGAGTTCCTGAAGAACATGATCACCGGGGCGTCGCGCGCGGAAGCCGCGTTATTGGTCATCGATGCCAAGGAAGGCATCCAGGAAAACACCAAGCGGCATGGCTACATGCTGTCCATGCTGGGTCTCCGTCAACTCTCGGTTCTCGTGAATAAAATGGACCTGATTCAATACAGCCGGAAGGGCTTCGAAACCATTCGCGACGAATACCGCGCTTTTCTGGGCCGGCTGGGAATTCAGCCGGTGAGTTTTATTCCGGTCAGCGGATTATCCGGCGCGAACATTGCCGCGCGGTCGCCGGAAACCGGGTGGTACGAAGGTCCGACCGTCCTGGAACAAATCGATGCGTTTCACCGGAAGGAATTTCCCGAGACCTTGCCCTTCCGCCTGCCCGTTCAGGATATCTATAAATTCACCGAGCAGGGCGACGACCGCCGCGTAGTGGCCGGGACGATTGAAACGGGAACCCTTTCCGTGGGCGACGCGGTGGTGTTTCAACCCTCCGGCAAAACCTCGCGGATCAAGTCCATCGAGTATTTCAACGGCCCCGTGAAGCAAACAGCCTCAGCCGGCGAAGCCCCGGGATTCACGCTGGATACGCAACTCTACATCAAACCCGGCGAATGGATGGTCAAACAGGGACAACCACCCCTGCAGGTCGGGACCCGTTTTCGCGTGAATTTGTTCTGGATGGGCCACGCGCCGATGATCCGGGATCATGCTTATAAACTCAAACTGGGCGCCGTGCGATCCCCCGTCAAACTGGTGGAAGTCCTGTCCGTGCTGGACGCCACTGAACTGGGCACGGTGGCCAATAAACAACAGGTCGACCGGCATGACGTCGCGGAAGTGATCCTGGAAACCCCCAAGCCGGTGGCTTTTGATGTCGTCGGCGAAATCGAACAGACCGGCCGACTGGTGATTGTGGACAACTTTGAAATCGCGGGGGCCGGCATTATTCTCGCCGGCGTCACCACCCGCGAATCCACCTTGCAGGATCATATTCGGGCCCGGGAAATCGCTTGGAAAAACAGCGCCATTTCGAAAAGCGAACGAACTGCCACCTACGGGCACGGCGCAAAATTCGTGGTCTTTACCGGCGCGGATGAGGCGATCGGGGAAGGGTATGCCCGAGCCTTGGAACGGAAATTGTTCACGCTGAATTATAAAGCCTATTACCTCGGCCTGGAAAATGTCACCCGCGGACTGGATGCCGACCTGCGATCCGAAGGCGATATCCGGGACGACCACATCCGGCGACTGGGCGAACTGGCCCGGATTTTCACCGACTCGGGCCAGATCTTCATCACTTCCCTCTCGAACGTCGACGATTACGACCTCCAAACGCTGACGCTCCTGAACAGTCCTCACGAAATTCTGGCGATCCATATCGGCGAAAATCGGTTTGTTGAATTCCCGCCGAACCTGACCCTTGCAGCCGGGTCCCTTTTGGAAGACGGGGTAGACGCCGTCTGCGATCTGTTGAAACAAAAGAACGTCATTCTGGAGTACAGCATATGAAACCCGTTTTGGCCTTCCCCGTTGAGTTGCGTCGCCGTAGTGTCGTCAAGGCCATGACCTGGCGCGTAGCCGGCACGTTGGGAACCTGCCTGGTCGGCTGGTGGATCACCGGTTCTTTTCGGATCGGCCTGAGCATCAGCTTGATCGACTCGGCGATCAAGATTATTGCCTTCTATTTTCACGAGCGGGCCTGGCATCGCGTGGCTTGGGGCCTCGCCCATCAGGAACAATCAACGGCTCAAGGAGGCGGCTAATGAGTGCTTCCGCGCTACATCCCGATACCCAGGTTCTGCATGGTGCCTTTAAACCGGAGGCCGAAACCGGCGCGACCGCCGCTCCCATTTTCCAAACGGCGTCATTTGCCTATGCGACCGCCGAGGAACTCGAGGCCGTCTTCGCCGGGCGCGAACCCGGCTACGTCTATTCGCGGATCTCGAATCCCACGGTCACCCAGTTTGAACGCCGCATGACGGTCCTGGAAAATGGATTCGGCGCCCTGGCCTGCGCCTCGGGCATGGCCGCCATCAGCGCCACGGTTCTGGCCCTCGCCGGAACCGGGGATGAGATCGTCTCCGGGAACAGTATTTTCGGCGGAACCTACTCGTTATTCCATCAAACGCTCAGCCGCACCG
This sequence comes from uncultured bacterium, assembly GCA_903824675.1. GTDB lineage: Bacteria > Verrucomicrobiota > Kiritimatiellia > CAIKKV01 > CAIJXV01 > CAIJXV01. The sequence goes on along the minus strand of CAIJXV010000105.1, from coordinate 31,341 downwards.
GCATCACCACGCGCTTTGTCGAGGCCACCGATGTGAAGGCCTATCGTCAGGCCATCACGGATCGCACCAAGCTCATCTTTGTGGAATCCATCGGAAACCCAAAACTGGATGTGCCCGATCTCGCCGCCATCGCGGCGGTCGCCCGCGAAAAAGGGGTGGTCCTGGTCGTGGACAACACCCTGCCCACCCCGTTGCTGCTCCAGCCTAAAACCTTGGGCGCCGACATCGTGATTCACTCCACTTCCAAATTCATCAATGGACATGGGAACGCGATCGGGGGAATCATTATCGACAGCGGCACATTTGACTGGTCCAATCCCCGCTATGTCCATTTGAACCCGTTTTATAAACGGGCGCGGGAAATGGCCTTTTTGGCCTGCCTCCGCAATCAGATCTGCCGGGATCTGGGTGCCTGTCTTTCGCCGTTTAATGCATTCCTCATGTCCATCGGCGTCGAATCGCTCGGGGTCCGCATGGAGCGTCATTGCGCCAATGCGGCACAGGTGGCCCGTTTCCTGGCCGATCATCCCCGGGTCCGCGGGGTGCGTTATCCCGGTCTGGCCAACCATCCCGACCATGCCGTGGCCCTTCGGCAGTTCGCCGGACGGTACGGCGCGGTGGTGACTCTGCGCCTGGACAACAAAGCCCAATGCTTCCGGTTCATCAACGGGTTGAAACTGGCGCAGAATCTCGCCAACCTCGGCGATGCCCGAACCCTGGTCATTCACCCGGCCTCCACGTTCTGCCGCGATCTGTCGGATGCGGAACGTTCGGCGGTGGGTGTCTCGGATGACCTGGTCCGCCTGTCGGTCGGCATCGAGCACGTCGCCGATCTTATCGCGGATTTGGAGCAAAGCTTGGAAGGATTGAGGTAGGGCCGCCTCGCCGAGGCGGCCGCTGCAAGCAACAGGCCGCGGAGAAGCGCGGCGCTTTCGGCAAAAACGCCCTACCCGCACCCGACGATAGGGCCGCCTCGCCGAGGCGGCCGTACCCTGATGAGGCGAACGGACAGGAAACGTACGAAAGGAATCGCTATGAAACTAACGATCAATGGAAAAGAATTCGAGGCGCCCGGCGCCTTGTCGGTGACCGCATTATTGGCCCATCAACAGGTGAAGATGCCGGATATGGTGACGGTGGAGTTGAACGGCGAAATCCTGGAACGGCAGGCCTTCGAATCCACGGTTGTAAAGGACGGCGACCGGGTGGAGTTCCTCTATTTCATGGGGGGCGGAAGCATGAATCTGACCGAATCTCAAATCGAACGCTATTCGCGCCATATCCTCCTTCCTGAAGTTGGAGGCAAGGGCCAGGAAAAACTCCTGGCGGGCAAGGTGTTGCTGGTCGGGGCCGGAGGCTTGGGTTGCCCCGCGGGCCTGTATCTCGCGGCCGCGGGTGTGGGCACCCTCGGGATCATGGATGCCGACGTGGTGGATCTGAGTAATCTTCAGCGCCAGATCGCACATGCCACTCCAGATATCGGCAAGCCCAAGGTCGACTCGGCCGCAGCAAAATTCAAGGCCATTAACCCGGATGTCACGCTCCGCACCTACCGCGAACGGCTGACGGCGGCCAATGCTTTGGGCATCCTGCGCGACTATGATTTCGTGATCGATGGAACGGATAATTTCGCGTCGAAGTTCCTCGTGGCGGATGCCTGCCATTTCGCGGGCAAACCCTACTCCCATGCGGGTATTCTGAAATTTGACGGCCAGATGATGACTGTCCTCCCGGGTCAAACCGCCTGCTATCGCTGTGTGTTCACCGCGCCGCCCCCGGCGGGAGCCGTTCCCTCGTGTTCTCAGGCGGGCGTCCTGGGCGTGCTGGCCGGAGTGATGGGTACGCTTCAAGCCACGGAAGCGATTAAATTCCTGCTCGAGCAGGGCGATTTGTTAACGAATCATCTTCTGACCTATCAGGCCTTACAGGCCTCCTTTCGGAAGATCCCGCTGAAACGCAATCCCAAATGCCCGGTGTGCGGTGAAGCTCCGACCCTTACGGAACTGGTGGACGAGGAGCCGCCGACCTGCGCCTGCAAACCGGGCGAACGCTGCCCGGTGTGAGAGATGTTGTCCGGAGAGGTCCTATGCATCTAAAAATTGATCGGGCTGTTTATGCTGCCATCGTTCGGGCGGCGCAACAGGCGGCGCCGCTGGAAGCGTGTGGCCTTTGCGGAGGCAAGGATGGGCACGTAACGCGCTTTTATGAACTCACCAACGCCGACGCCTCGGGCGAACATTACCGCCTGTTGCCCGAGGAACAATTCGCCACGGTCAAGGATCTGCGCGTGCACACCGCCGACCTCCTGGCGATCTGGCATAGCCATCCCAGCTCCCCGGCGCGGATGTCCGTCGAAGATCTGCGTCTGGCCTTCACGCCGGAAACCGTCTACCTGATCGTGTCTCTGGCCGTTCCGGATGAACCGGAACTCCGGGGTTTTACCGTTCATCACGGACAACCCGAGACGGTCGATATTACGCTCACCGCCCGCGAAACAAATGAGGATGCACCATGACCACAGGTTACTATCAACTCCCGCCGGATCTGGTGGCAGATATCGACACGTATGAAGGCGAAGTCCGACGGTTTCTGGCCGGCGATCTTCCCGCCTCCGTTCTGAAAGCCAGGCGGGTTCCCCGCGGAGTCTATGAGCAACGCCAGGACGGTACGTTCATGGTTCGCGTGCGCGTGGCCGGCGGCACATTGAATTCCGCACAGGCCCTCGAACTGGCCATTTTGAGCCGGGAATTCGGCAACGGCCTCGTGCACGTCACCACCCGGCAGGATGTGCAGTTTCACGACGTCCTCATTGAAAACACGCCGACGGTCATGCGGCGGCTGATGACGGTGGGCCTGACGAGCAAGGGCGGCGGGGGAAATACGGTGCGCAATATCGCGGCCTGCCCGTACGCCGGCATTTGCCCCGCCGAACGCTTCGATGTCACGCCCTGCGCTTACGCTGTCACCGAATATCTCATCCCCCTCGTCGGCAGTTATAATCTCCCGCGCAAATACAAAATCGCCTTCAGCGGTTGCGGGGCTGACTGCGCCCTGGCCCAGGTGGCGGACCTGGGCTTCATCGCGGAAGTCCGCGCCGGTCAGCCCGGCTTCCGCGTTCTAGCCGGCGGCGGCATGGGCGCTCAATCGCGAATCGCCGACATCCTGCTCGACTGGACGCCGACCACGGAGATCCTCCGCGTGGCCGAAACGGTACGCAGACTGTTTGACCAACTCGGAGACCGGACCAACCGGAACCGAGCTCGCCTCCGGTTCGTTTTCAATCGCATCGGCGTCGATGAATTTCGCCGGCTGTTCGCCACACGTCTGGCGGAGGTCATCCGGGAGGGCGTTCCCCCCTGGACCGGCTCTCCGTTCGTTGCAGACCCGCACACCGATCGCCGGCCGATTCCGCCATCCGCGGAAATTCAAACCGGAATCCGGGTGATTCCCCAGCGGCAGAAAAACCTGGTTGTCGTGCCCCTGCATTTGCCCCTGGGATTTCTACCGGCATCAGATCTGGCGCGCATCGGCGAACTCGCCGCTCGCTTTAGCCGGGAATCGGGACTGCGGACCACGCGCGCGCAAAATCTGCTCATCCGATCCGTGCCGGTCAAGGATCTGCCGGCCCTGGTCGCCGGCTTGCGGTCCTTGGAAACCGACGTCCTTTCCCCCACTCCGCTCGACCGGTTCATCGCGTGTGCCGGGGCCTCGACTTGCCGTTTGGGTATCTGTCTGGCGCGGAGCGCCGCCCGCGTGTGCGCCAACGCGCTGGCGGAAAGCGGGGTTGCCCGCGAAACCCTGGACGCCATGGACTTTTACCTGAATGGCTGCTCCAACGCCTGTGGTCAACAACCGGTCGGCCCGATCGGCCTCTTCGGCGCCGCCCAGCGTTTCGACGACCGATTGATCCCCTCTTACCACATTACCCTCGGCGGACGAAGTACAGCGGAAGGTGCCCGGTTCGGCGCGCCGGTGGGTAAGGTGGCGGCACGCGCACTACCCGCTTGGGTCCGGGACCTGGCCGTCGACTTTGAATCCGGGCGAACATCGGGTGAGTCCTTTATCGCATACTTCGACCGGCGCGGGCTGGCGCACTTCGAAACGATGGTCGCCCGGCACGAAGTCCTGCCCTCCTTTGAAGCGCGCCCCGATTTTTATCGCGATTGGGATGCGTCCGAAGATTTCTCGCTCGCCGGCCGGGGTGCCGGAGAGTGCGGGGCCGGAGTATTCGAGGTGATCAGGCAGGACTTGGCGGTGGCCCGGTCCGCCGTCGCGCCCTTCGATATCCTGCTCCCCACGGCCCGGGCCTTGTTGATTACCCGCGGAGTGGATGCCCAGGATCCCGATACCGTGTTGCGGGAGTTCGAGCGTTATTTCATCGAAACCGGCCTGGTGGCCGAAGAATTCCGCGCCCTGTTGACTCGCGCCCGGGGTTTTACCCAAGGCTGGAAAACCGCCCTCGATGAACAGACCGCCCTGATTGTTCGTTTGCGCGATCGCGTGGAGTTGCTCTTTTCAACGCTGGATGCCAGTCTCGAATTCCATCCGCCGGACGCACCGAAAGGTTCTCCAGCGCCTGTCTCTGCCGCTTCCGGGGGAACCCCGCATACCCCGGTGCCCTGTGAAGTTACGGCTGAACTCAACCTCCGCGGCGTCCCCTGCCCGATGAATTTCGTCAAGGCCCGCCTGAAACTGGAATCGCTGCAGCTCGGCGACACGCTCGCCCTCATTGTCGATGACGGAGATCCCATCCGGAATGTGCCGGAAAGTTTTAAAAATGAGGGACAGGAGGTCGGCGAAAGCACGAATCTCAACGATGGCCATTGGCGGGTGGTGGTGACGAAGAAACGGTGACGAGGGGATTACACGATGAAATACTATGCGGATAATTCATTATCGATCGGCAACACGCCGTTGGTGCAGTTGCGGCGTGTAGCCGGAAACCAGGCGCGGGTTCTGGCCAAGGTGGAGGGACGGAATCCCGCCTATTCGGTCAAGTGCCGCATCGGGGCCGCCATGGTCTGGGACGCCGAGCAACGGGGTTTACTCAAACCGGGCATGGAGATCGTCGAGCCGACCAGCGGCAATACCGGCATCGCGCTGGCCTTTGTCGGCGCGGCGCGCGGTTACCCGGTGACGCTGACCATGCCTGAAACCATGAGTCTGGAGCGCCGCCAGATCCTGAAGGCGTTTGGCGCCAAGCTCGTCCTGACCGATGCTGTGAAAGGCATGGCGGGCGCCATCGAGAAAGCCGGGGAACTGGCGGCACAGGACCCGGCCCGCTTCTTCATGCCCCAGCAATTCAAGAACCCGGCCAATCCGACGATTCACGAACGAACAACCGGGCCGGAAATTTGGGACGCCACCGATGGCGGCATTGATGTGCTCGTAGCCGGGATCGGCACCGGCGGAACCATCACCGGAATATCGCGCTTTATCAAGAAACAAAAGGGCCAAGCGATCCTATCGGTCGGGGTGGAACCCGAGCAGAGCTCGATCCTCTCCCAGCACCGCGCCGGCCAGGCGCTGAAACCCGGCCCACACATGATCCAGGGCATCGGCGCCGGATTCATCCCCGATGTGCTGGACTTGTCGCTGGTGGATCGGCTGGAAACCGTGAGCAACGATGAGGCCCTGGAATTTGCCTGCCGCCTGGCGCGCGAGGAGGGACTGCTCTCGGGTATCTCGTGCGGCGCCGCCGTGGCGGTCGCCGCCCGCCTGGCCCGGCAACCGGAATTCAAGGATAAAACCATCGTCGTCATCCTGCCCGATTCCGGTGAGCGCTATCTATCGACTTCGCTTTTCGATTGAGCCCGGCAAACCGCTGAAAAGGAGATCCCATGTCGGATAAGCGTCCCTCCCCCCGCGGTTCGAAGCCGATCCTGCCAGCGGCCTTGCTGGTCGAGGGCCGTCGGTGCCTCATCGTGGGCGGCGGCACCGTGGCCGGACGCAAGGCTGAAGCTTTGGCCGACGCCGGTGCGAAGGTAATCCTCGTCGCGCCCCAACTCGGCGATTCCGTGCGGACCTTAGGTTCCCTGGCTGGAGTCAGCATCCTGCAACGCGATTATGTTCCAGCGGATTTGGATCGCGATCTCTTTCTGGTCATCACCGCCACGGATGATCACGCTCTGAACCGGAGCATTCTGGAGAGCTGTCGGGCGCGGGGCCTTCTATGCGCCTGCCCTGACACCGGCTGGGAGAACGGCGATTTTATTTCTCCGGCGAGTTTCAAACACGGGGATCTGACCGTCAGCGTGTCCACCGGCGGCGCCGCCTGCCGTCGGTCGAGATTGATCAAGGAGAGTCTCGCCCGGCATGCGGATGCGCTGGATCAGGCGGATCTTCTGGTCATCGGCACCGATCACCGCTTCACCCCTCTCGCGCAACGGGAATCCCTGCACCTGTCCGGCACTCGCCTGAATGAAACCGCCGACATGTTGCGCCAACTGCTGGGGATCCACGAGTTCATGCTGTTGAGCACCTGTAATCGGGTCGAACTCGTCGCGCTGGCGACCGTCACCCCTCCCCTCTCGCACCTCGTCCGCCGCATTCTCGGGTTCGACCGACCGGAGGACCGGATCTATGTTCATACGGGACGCGATGCGTTCCGGCATTTGGCCCAGGTAGTCGCCGGCCTGCTCTCCCAAACCCCCGGCGAAACCCATATTTGCTCTCAGGTCAAAACGGCCCTGGAAGAGAGTTCTCGTGCCGGATGGTCGGCCGGCGTGCTCCAGGATTGGGTCGGAACCACATTGCATATCGGCAAAGCCATCCGCCAGACCACACAACAGACCCTGGGGGGTGCCGATATCGAGGATCTTTGCCGGGATTATCTCGCCGGTGAATGGGGCGGACTCCACCGCCAACGCATCCTTGTACTGGGCTCGGGTACAATCGGAAAAGGCCTTGTGGAACGGCTCGGAGCCGGTGGTGCGCAGGTCTCCTGTTGTTACCATAGCCGGGTCCCGGTGTTTGCCGTGCCGGCTGACCGCGTTCCCGTATTTCCTTTGACCGCCCTGCTGGAGGCGCTCAAAAATCAGGATGCCATTGTGTGCGCGGTCCGGGGTGAGGGCCCCCTCCTTTCGACAGAACACCAGCGGGCCGTTATGGCCGGGGACGGACATCCGGTCATCGTGGTGGATTTGGGGGTCCCTCGAAATGTCGCTCCGGATTTTGCGCTTGGAATGTCAAACCTGCGCGTAGCGGATCTGGAGACCATCAAGCGGGCTGGGCCCGATCAGTCTGTAATCCTTCAACACGCCCGGGATCTGGGCGATCGCATTGTCGACGAACATCTGGGAGACTATGAACGCATCCGGACCAGCATTCAAGGTGGGAACTAGAAACAGCCGGTTGGCTTGGGTTCAGGCCGATGAAGCGGTCGCCGCCCTCCAACGCCTTTTGCCGTCCTGCTCGTTCACCGTGATCCCTTTTTCGAGTCCGGGGGACCGCGATAAGTCCACCGATCTTCGAGAGGCCGATCCCGATTTCTTTACCCGTGATTTGCATGACGCCCTTCGCGGTGGGGCGATTGATGGCGCCATACATAGCGCCAAGGATCTGGAGGAGCCGGTGCCACCGGGAATGGACTGGTTCTGGCTGACCCATCCTGCGAATCCCCGGGATGTCATCGTTCTGCGACGCGGGGAAACACTGGAGTCCTTGCGCCCGGATGCCATTTGGGGAATCAGCAGTCAACGTCGGGAAGCTTATGTCCGTCGATTTTTCCCCGCCGGGCGGATCAACCCCATTCGCGGTACCATCGACGAACGGCTCGCTCAACTGGATACCGGCCCTTATGCGGCATTGATCATGGCGGCGGCGGCGCTCCAGAGGCTCGGGTGTGAATCCCGTATCACCCAATGGATTCCCCTCGAAGACCTTCCCCCGCCGCGTGGACAGGGTCACCTAGCCCTCACTTTCCGAGACGGCGATCCGGTCTGGCTTCGCCTTCGCAGTCTACTGGTCAAAGCCGTGGTTTTCGCCGGCGCCGGATCGGGATCGGCGGAAACCTGCACCCTGGGAGCGCGGGACGCTTTGGCACGTTGTGATATTTGTTTTTATGACAGTCTGCTGGATGTCAGCCTGCTGGATCAATTGCCAGGCCAGGCGGAACGGGTGGATGTTGGCAAGCGATCCGGCGATCACACCCTCCCGCAAGCTGAAATCAATGCGTTGATCGCCAATGCCGCCCGGCGCGGGCAACGGGTGGTCCGCCTCAAAGGCGGTGATCCCGGCATTTTTGGACGGCTGGCCGAGGAAATCGAGACGCTGGACGCGTTGCATCTCCCCTACCGTGTGATTCCGGGCGTGAGCAGTTTGAATGCGGCCACCACGGGCACCGGTCTGCTGTTGACCCGGCGGGGGGGTTCACGCGGCTTTACCGTCATGACCCCTCGCCTACAAAATGGGGGCGTGGGTTCGGTGCAGGTCGACGCGCGCGCCGCGCTTCCCCTGGCCTTCTTCATGGGTATGGGCGTATTGGATGAGATCGTGACGCAACTCTCTGCCGAGGGCTTTCCGGGAACAACCCCGGCGGCGGTTGTGTTGGATGCCGGCTCGGCGGATGAAACCATCATTCGCGGGACCCTGGGTGATATTGCGGACCAGGTCCCAGCATCGCCCCGTACGGGCATCATCCTCGTGGGAGTGACGGCGGATGGTGGCTATCATCCGGAATGGAGTGCATTGGGAGGACGGCGTGTACTCCTGCCGGGTAGCGAGGCCCTCCAAAAAAAATCCATCGATGGGGTTCGTGATCTCGGCGGCATTCCCCTCCCGCTTCCGTTGATCCGGCTGGTTCCCGATCCCACCTGCCTTCCCGTGCTTAAAATCATCCGGAGTTTCGACTGGCTGGTCGTGACCTCTCCCGCCTCTGTACGAATGCTGATGCAACGGTTGCCGGAAGCCGGGGTTGATGTGCGGGCCCTGCCGAAGATTTTGGTCGCAGGCCCGGGTACAGCCGAGGTGTTCAAGGCCTATGGCGTGACACCGGACGTAATACCGGATCGCAACTATGGGGGAGAGGGAGTGGTAGCAGCGGCCGTCGAGAGTGTGCCGCCCAACTCCACCCTCCTGCGTTTGCGATCTCAATTGGCTGGGCCCGGCTTGGGGGACGCGCTGGGACAGGCGGGTTTTCGAGTGACTGATTGTGTGCTATACAACAACGAGCCCGTTTATCCGGAACGGATTCCTGCCTTCGATGCGGTTTTCTTTGCCAGCGCCTCGGCCGTGGACGCCTGGCTGGCCTGGCAACCACCGGATTCACTTGCGGGTAAGACCGTCATGGCAATGGGGCAGCCTACGTTGGCGGCACTGGACAAGCACGGCGTTCACGTTGAGCGCTTGGCTTTGGAGGCGACGGTAGAGTCGGCCATCCAAACCCTAGCCGCGGTGATGGTGGAAAAGGAGATCGGCGCTTTCGGCGAAAGCGCCCTACCGGGCGGAGCGAAAGGACCTATATGAAAACTTATCCTGAGGTACGGTTGCGGCGATTGCGGTTGACGGCGGAGCGCCGCCGGTTATTCGATGAGCCCCTGCCAGGCCCGGAAAAATTCATCTGGCCGGTGTTTGTGAAATCCGGCCGGAACATCAAGGAGCCGATCGATACCTTACCCGGCCAATTCCGATATAGCATCGATACGCTTCTGCGCGACCTGGAAAAACCGGTGCGTTCCGGAATCGGCGGAATCCTCGTCTTCGGTCTCAGTGACAGCCACCGGAAGGACCGGCACGGATCCGAGGCCTGGAATGCCCGGGCACCTGTGCAACAGGCGGTAAAGGCCATCAAAAAAACCTATCCTCAGCTCATGGTTTTTACCGATGTCTGCCTTTGCGCCTATACCGGGCACGGCCATTGTGGTCCTCTGCGGCGGGACGGCCAGGTGGATAACGATGCCGCGTGTGTGAGTCTGGCCCGGACAGCGGTTTCACACGCGGAAGCCGGTGCGGATGGCGTGGCGCCGAGCGCGATGATGGATGGGCAGGTCCTGACGATCCGCCAGGCACTCGCCCAAGCCGGTGCGGACGACACGCTCCTGATGAGTTATTCCACGAAATTCGCTTCCTCCCTGTATGGCCCGTTCCGCGAAGCCGAACAGTCAGCCCCCCAGAAAGGGGATCGACAAGGTTACCAGGCGTCCTACCGCGATGCGGCCCAGGCGTTACGCGAATCGGAATTGGACGAAGCCGAGGGCGCGGACATTCTGATGGTCAAACCCGCGCTTTTCTACCTTGATGTGATGGCCCGCCTGCGCCCAACCACCCGCTTGCCCATTGCCGCCTATAATGTGAGCGGCGAATATTCCATGCTGATTGCCGCTGCCGATCGCGGCATGGGCGATCTGAATGCCATGGTACGTGAATCCCTCTTCGCCATCCGCCGCGCCGGCGCCGATCTGATCATCTCCTACTGGGCGAGCCGGTATGATTCGATTTTTGCCGAAGGCGGTTAAGGAAAATGCATTCTCAAGGTAGGGCCGCCTCGCCTGCCCTGAGCCGCGTCGATGGGCCGAGGCGGCCGGTGTTGGTGAAGGAGGAGATGCAGCGCGGCGGTTTCGGCGAAACCGCCCTACCCTATAAAGGAGTCGAATTCGAATGAGTCAATCCATCAACCTGGAACCGAAAACCGATAGTCTGTTTAAACGCGCTTGCCAGGTCATTCCCGGCGGCGTGAACAGTCCCGTTCGCGCTTTTGGTTCGGTCGGAGGCACACCGGTCTATATGACGGCGGGGCACGGCGCCCGGCTGACCACGGCGGACGGTCGGTCCCTGCTGGATTTTTGCGGATCCTGGGGTCCTCTGATTTTGGGGCACGCCCATCCCCGGGTGGTGGAAGCCGTGCACCGGGCCGCCGCAAAAGGATTGACCTTTGGCGCCTGTACTCCAGCCGAGGTTGAATTTGCCGAGTTGTTGTGTGGCTTGGTGCCCTCGATGGAGAAAGTGCGACTGGTCAATTCCGGGACGGAAGCCGTCATGTCGGCAATCCGCCTGGCGCGGGGTTTTACAGGACGGACTAAAATCCTGAAGTTCGATGGCTGTTACCACGGACATGCGGATTACCTGTTGGTTTCCGCCGGCAGTGGATTGCTCACCGGCGGGATCACCAGCTCGGCCGGCGTGCCGGCCTCGGCGGTGGCCGAGGTGTTGGTGGCACCCTATAACGATGCAACCGCCGTGGAATCGATCCTTGCGGCACAGGGCGCAGAATTGGCGGCGATCATCGTGGAGCCCATTGCCGGGAACATGGGGTTGGTCCCCCCGCAACCCGGGTTTCTGGCGACCTTGCGGAAGGCGGCCACGGCCTGCGGCGCGTTGCTCATCTTCGACGAAGTCATTACCGGCTTCCGATTGGCGCCCACCACGGTGGGAACCCTATGGAACATTCAGCCGGACCTGACCTGCCTGGGCAAGATCATTGGAGGGGGAATGCCCATGGGCGCTTTCGGCGGACGGGCAGAGGTCATGGACCGGCTCGCGCCGTTGGGTCCGGTTTACCAAGCGGGCACTTTGAGCGGCAATCCGGTGGCGATTGCCGCCGGACTGGCAACGCTCCAGACACTGATCGCGGAAAACCCTTATCCGACGCTGGAACGCCGGGGGAAGCACCTGGCGGAAACCTTTGCAAACCTGGCGATCTGCCGCAATGGGTCTACCCATTGCACGCAACTCGGCGGCCTCTTCACGCTCTTCTTTGGCGCCCCCCCCATCCGAAATCTGGCCGAGGCCAAGCAGTGTGACACCCGCCAGTACGCCCGCTTTTTCCACCACATGCTGAATCGCGGGATTTATCTGCCGCCGTCGCAATTCGAAGTCTGTTTCATTTCCGCAGCTCACACCGATGAGGATCTGGCCCAATTCCTCTCAGCCGTGCTGGACTTCTGAAAATTTTAGAAATGACTAATCCAGCGAGACGTGCGATACTTACCTTTATGAGATAGTATCCTTATGGAATACTTGAGCCATCAAAAGAACTAAAGGAGCGTTATGAAAAGAATTGCGATTCTGGCGTGTACATTAGGGATGCTGATGGTTCTGGGAACGGCGGTTGCGGCCGAAACTCCGGTGGCCAGCACGGCAGCGGTTCCGCAGACCCTCAAGAAACAAACCCTGTGTCCGATCATGGCCGATAACCCGATCAACAAAAACCTGTTCGTGGATTATGACGGCAAACGGATCTACGTGTGCTGTCGAGGGTGCATTGGTGTGGTGAAGAAAGACCCGGCCAAGTATATTGCCCTGTTGGAAAAGGAAGGGATTACGCTGGATAAGGTGCCGGTAGCATCGCCCGCAAAATAATCGGTCTGCTGGGATTTCAGTCAGCACCCGTGGAGAAGCCCTTGCAAAAAACTCCCACAACGGTCTGCCGGTCACCCCGTGTGGGAATTTACCGTCAGACCATTGGAATCCTCGTGTCCCTGGTTTCCCTGCTGTCGTGGGTTCCGGTAGGGTATGCCGGCGATTCAGCGCCCCCCCCCGGCCTCTCTCTCACAGAAGCCGTCGACCTGGCGCTGCGCGACAACCCGGAGCTCAAAAGTCTGCGTGCCCAGCGAGAGGCGCTGCGCGAACGGCCGGCCCAGGCGCGGGCCTTGCCCAATCCGATGTTTAAATACAGCGGAATGGACCGCGCAAATGGCGGCACCTGGCCCGACACCGCGGAAAAACGCTTCATGCTGGAACAGGAATTCCCCTGGTTCGGCAAACGGGGTCTCAAGGAAGAGATGGCCCGAAAAGATGCGGAGACCCTCCGCTGGGAACTGGAATCACTGACCCGCGACATCGTGCTGAAGGTCAAAGAGAGCTTTTTCGACCTTTATGCCCTTCAGCAAGTAATCGGTATCACCCGAAAAGAAGATCGGGTCTTACAGCGCATGGCGAAAATAGCGGAAACGATGTACTCGACCGGTGAACGCACCCAACAGGACGTGCTGAAAGCTCAAGCCGAAATCACTCTGCTAAAACAACGGTTGATCGAACTCGACGCACAGGAAAATACGCTTAAAGGCAACCTGAACACGCTGCTCAAACGACGCGCCGATGCGCCCTTGAATTTGGCTGCGTCTCCGCCGAGAACGGATTTCAGCGAAACGCTGGAAAGTTTATTCGCCCGGGCGGCGACCCACCGACCGGAAGTCCAGGCGGCACAGTCGCAAATCGACCGATATGAACTGGAAAAACAATGGATGGCCCGGGAGTCCGTGCCGGACTACCAGCTTGGAGTGGAATACCGGGACATCGACCAGAGCGATGACATGGTCATGTTCTCCATCGGCGTGGAACTGCCCATCTGGCGGGCGAAATATCGAGCCGGTGTGCGGGACGCAGAGAAAATGCGGGTTTCCAGCCAGGCAGGCCGCGAGGTTGCGGAACGGAATAGCGCGCGCGATGTTCAGGACGCTCATTTTAAATTACAAACCGCCCGGCGCATGCTCGAACTCTACAAAACCGAGCTCATTCCGCAAGCGGAGGCCCACTTCAATGCCAGTGAAACCGGTTATCAGACCGGCAAAGTGGATTTCATGGACCATCTTGAAAGCCAGCGGTTTTTACTCACTATTCGGGTCATGGCCGTCCAAGCTGAAGAAAATATCGGCATCCAACTTGCCCGCCTCGAGCGGGCGGTTGGAGTGAACTTGGAATCGCCGCAAAATCCCGGAGAAAACGGCAAATGAGAATCCCTTTACTGGCGCTGCTGACCGTGCTGGGCGCAGCGACGATTGTGGCAACCATTCCCATGGGCTGCGGCCGCGAGGCGCTCGAGCTGGGCGCGGCAACCCAATACCATTGCCCCATGCATCCAACGGTCGTTTCCGACAAACCCGGCGACTGTCCGATTTGCGGAATGAAGTTGGTGCCCTTTGCCAAAGCCCTGCCGTCCGGACAGGCCCCGGTCAACATCACCGGCGGCGAGACCCCTCTTCCGGGATTGGCGAATGTGTCACTGACCCCGGTGGCCCGCGCCCGCATGGGGCTCACGCTCGGCACCGTGGAAAAACGCCATCTCACCCGTGAAATCCGCACAGCGGCGCGAATCGTGGTCGACGAGACCGGCCTGTATCATGTGACGGTCAAAGTGGATGGTTATGTTGAAAAACTATTCACCGCAACAACCGGTCAGTATGTCAAACAAGGCGAACCGTTGTTGTCGATTTATAGCCCGATGCTCGTGTCGGCACAGCAGGAATATCTGAACGTCCTCAATAACAATGGGGGATTGGCCGCGGCCGCCAAACAACGATTGGTTCTCTGGGATATCACGGACGAACAGATTGCCCGGTTGGCGAAAACGGGTCAGCCTGAACGGACCGTCACTCTCGTCGCCCCCGCCAGTGGGTGGATCATTGAACGGGACATTGCCACCGGGCACAAAGTCATGGCGGGCGAGCAACTGCTGGTACTGGGCGACCTGACCCGAGTCTGGGCGGATGTGGATATTTTCCAGTCCGATCTTCCGTTTGTAAAGATGGGAATGCCTGTAGAATTGGCCGTGTCCGCCGTGCCGGAAAAGACTTTTACCGGCACGGTCAGTTATATCGCGCCCGTGTTGGATGCCGAGACCCGGACGATTCGGGTGCGCATGGAATTGTCGAACCCGGAATTATTGTTGAAACCCGAAATGTATGGGGTCGCGCATCTGGCCTTCGATCTCGGCGAACAACTGGCGATTCCGGAATCCGCCGTGATGCGCACGGGCCAACGGTCCTATGCCTTCCGGGATACAGAAACCGGCACTCTCGTGCCGACGGAGATCAAACTGGGCGCCCACACCGAGGGTTGGTTCGAACTGCTCGGGGGCCTGAAGGCGGGCGACGCGGTTGTAACATCCGCTAATTTCCTAGTGGATTCCGAGTCATCCATGAAAGCCGCACTGGAAGCGCTTTCCGGGAAATAATCCATGCTTCTCAATGAATCATCGGTCCGGCCATCGATCATCCATCGGATCATCGCGTTCAGCGCGGCTAACCGGTTTCTGGTAATCGGCCTGGTCGCGGCCGCCATCGCATATTCTGTTTACGCGATGAAAAACATGCCGCTCGACGCCATTCCGGATCTCAGCGACACTCAGGTGATCGTCTATACCAAATGGGATCGCAGTCCGGACATCATGGAGGATCAGGTCACGTACCCGATCATCTCCGCGTTGCTGGGGGCGCCCAAGGTTAAGGCGATTCGCGGATTCAGCGATTTTGGGTTCAGTTACGTCTACGTTATCTTCCAGGACGGGACGGACATCTATTGGGCCCGGAGCCGGGTACTCGAATATCTTCAAAAATTATCCGGCAGCCTCCCGACCGGAGTCACCCCCCAGCTCGGCCCGGATGCGACCGGCGTCGGCTGGGTGTTTCAGTACGCGTTGGTGGATAAAAGCGGGAAACACAGCCTGACTGAATTGCGCAGTTATCAGGACTGGTCTTTGCGATATGCTCTTCAAAGTGTCCCCGGTGTCGCGGAAGTGGCGGGCATCGGCGGTTTTCAGAAACAATACCAGGTGACTCTGGATCCGGTTCAACTCCAAAGTTATGGATTGTCGGTGCTGGAAGTGGCGGATGCCATCCGCAAGAGCAACAATGAAATCGGCGGCCGCCTCATGGAGTGGGGTGGACGGGAATACATGGTTCGGGGCCGTGGTTATATCAAGGACCCCGCGGCGCTTAACGATGTCGTTGTTAAAACGGGCCGGCAGGGAACCCCGGTCACGTTGGGCAATGTGGCAACGATCCAAATGGGGCCACAACTGCGGCGGGGCATCTCCGACTTAAATGGACAAGGCGATGCCGTCGGGGGTGTGGTGGTCATGCGCCACGGCGAAAACGCGCTGAATGTGATTCAACGGGTGAAGACCAAATTAGCCGAACTGAAATCCTCCATGCCCGAAGGGGTCGAGGCCGTTATCACCTACGATCGTTCCACCTTGATTGAAAAATCCATCGCCAACTTAAAGAGCGAGCTGGTTCTGGAAATGATCATCGTCAGTCTGGTGATTCTCTTGTTTCTCTGGCATCTCCCCTCGGCTATCGTTCCCATCCTCACGATTCCCGTCTCGGTCTTCCTGTGTTTTATCCCGATGTACCTGATGGGGATTTCCTCCAACATCATGAGCCTGGCAGGAATAGCCATTTCGATCGGCGTATTGGTCGACGGCGCGATTGTCGAGGTGGAAAATGCTTACAAGAAACTTGAGTTATGGAAGTCGGTCCCTCGGTATTTTTCTCCCTGCTGGTCATCGCCGTTGCTTTCCTCCCGGTCTTCACGCTGGTGGATCAGGAAGGACGCTTATTCAAGCCGCTGGCGTATACCAAAACGCTGGCCATCGGCTTGGCCGCCCTATTGGCGGTGACGCTCGATCCGGCCATACGAATGCTGTTCACGCGGATGGACCCGTTCCGCTTCCGCCCCCGCTGGCTGGCAGGACTCTTCAGCTCGGTTTTCGTCGGGAACTATTATAAGGAAGAGAAACATCCGATCAGTCGTATCCTATTCTGGCTCTATGAGAAACCCTGCCGGCTGGTGTTGCGTTGGCCGAAAACCGTGATCGCGGTGGCCCTTGCAGTGGTGGTTAGCACCCTTCCCCTCTATTTCAAACTCGGCAGCGAATTCATGCCGCCGTTGAATGAAGAAACCCTCCTCTACATGCCCACCACCCTCCCCGGCATTTCGGTGACCGAGGCCCGACGGCTGATGGAAACGCAGGACCGTATTATCCGCTCATTCCCTGAAGTGGTGTCGGTTTTCGGGAAGGCCGGTCGGATCGATAGTTCGACCGATCCCGCTCCGTTTTCCATGATGGAAACCACCATCGTCCTTAAACCCACAGACCAGTGGCGTGCCAAACCCCGCGTCTTCTCCACCTGGCCGAAACCCTTCCGCCTTCTCCTTGGCCACCTCTGGCCGGAGCATATCTCATGGGAAGATCTCACCACTGAAATGGACCAGGCCCTGCAAATTCCCGGCTGTGTCAACGCTTGGACGATGCCGATCAAGGGCCGGATCGACATGCTCACCACCGGCGTACGCACCCCGATTGGCATTAAAGTCTTCGGCTCAAGTCTTGATGAAATCCAACGCATTGGAGCACAGATTGAAACCATCCTTCGCCCCATTCCCGGCACGCGTAGCATTTTCGCCGAGCGCTCCTCGGGCGGGTATTTCGTCGACATCACACCCGATCGCAAAGCTCTGGCCCGCTACGGACTGACGATCGATGATCTGCAAAGCGTTATCATGACCGCCATCGGCGGCGAGACGATCACGACCACCATCGAAGGCCGAGAAAGGTATAGCATCAACCTCCGTTACCCGCGGGATTTGCGCACCGACCTCGATCAACTTCAGCGCGTTTTGGTGACCGCACGGACGATGCGCGGGAGTGAAAAGGTTATCCAGATTCCCCTGTCCGAACTCGCCGAAATTTCACTGGTCAACGGGCCCGCCATGATTCGCGATGAAAACGGCATGCTGGCCGGCTATGTTTACGTGGACATCTCCGGTCGCGATATCGGCGGATACGTGGCGGATGCCAAGCAAGCCGTCGCCCGCCAATTGACGCTGCCCACCGGTTATTCGCTGACCTGGAGCGGCCAATACGAAAACATGATGCGCGTTCGGGAACGTTTAAAAGTGGTCATTCCCATAACCTTGTTGTTGATTTTCTTGCTGTTGTATATGAGCACCCGCTCCGCCTTCAAGGCACTGGTTGTCATGTTGGCGGTCCCTTTCTCGATTGTGGGAGCGGTTTGGTTGATGTATCTATTGGGTTACAATGTCTCTATCGCCGCCTGGGTGGGCATGATCGCCTTGATGGGACTCGATGCCGAGACCGGAGTGTTCATGCTGCTGTTTTTGGATTTATCGTATGAGGATGCCAGGCAGAAGGGCCTGCTGCGCAATCAGGCGGACCTTCATGAGGCTATTATTCATGGCGCCGTAAAACGGATTCGCCCAAAAATGATGACCGTTGCGGCAGCCTCCATGGGTTTGATGCCCATCATGTGGTCAACCGGCACCGGGGCGGATTTGATGAAACGGGTCGCCGCCCCGATGGTCGGCGGACTTTGGACCTCATTTCTGATGGAATTGCTGGTTTACCCTGCCATCTACCTGCTCTGGCGATCCCGGCAATTGAAACGCAATGGTTTTCATTCATCCGAACCGACTGCAACGAATCCCCCGTCAAGTCCGGGTTGAGGCGTTGACAGCCCCTTCGCCAAGCTCAGGGCAGGCGCGGCGCTCTCCATTCTGATTTGTGTGATCGGTCAGTTTACCGAATCTTTTTCCACTGATTAGCGGATAACACCCCCAACCGCGGAGCTTCGCAAGGATGATCACCCAGATTGGCAATGATCCGGGTACCATCGCTGAAGCGGGTGGATTGCAGTAACCCATCCTCACTTAGAAATTCAAAGGAGGTCATCGCACAGCGCCCGATTTGCGCGTGCAAGTTGGCAACGGGTAAGGCCAGCGCCAGTGCATCCTGGACCGCCTGGTCTTCGAAATGCAGTTGATAAGAAAAGGTGCGCCGGGAAGCGACATCGGTCCATCCGTATTGCCGCCCGAAGGGAAAGACATTCGGGGGGCATCCGTAGAGCGCATCCTGCGCGGCTTTGCGGGCACCCCATCCATTACCCACAGCTCCAAACCGGCTGAAACTAATCCCCCAACAGGGCGAAGGATTGTAATTATGGAGCTCCCACCAGTCATGGATGGTGGAATCGTGGAATACCAAGCCGGTCAAGGGAACCGGAATCGCCCGGGGGTTTCGGGGATCAACCATGAGCTTGGTCGAGCCGATATCATAACTGGGCGTATACCGGTCGGCAAACCCTTCACTGGAAACGATTCGATTCCCATTGGTTTCCGGGCTCATCAGCCGTCGGATCCAGAGCATATCCTCGCGTCGCCCGATCGGTTGGTTGTCATGGAGTGCGTGATCGGTGCGGAAACAGGGGGTTTGCCCGAGCTGGGTGGCGCTGACATCATAATGAATCCAATCCATGGCCTTCATATCGCCCCTGAACCGTCGCTTACTTTCTTCGGCTTGATAGGGGGTGCAGACGTGTTTCCACTGTTTCTCCTCAATGCGCCATCCGTCGTGGCAAGCCCCGTCGGCGTTATGCTTGAACAGGCGTTGCATCCGGGGAGAATGGTCGTCCAGCCCCTCGAAATACCAGCCCCACGGAGCGACCAGGGCGCCCGGCACCTGGTGCATCCGGGCAATTTCCCGGTCGCTGAGCCAGATCGGTTGATCGCCGCCCATGAGGAAGTTCAGGGAGTAATTGCACATGCGAACGGGATAATACAGAACGCGCTTGAACCCGTATTCGTACATGCGTCGGGCACTGGCCGCGTAATCGATGCCGTTCGCCTTGTTGTAGCCGGTAAAAGCCATGCAGGCACCAAAAAGATTTTTCAGGATCGGTTTGCGTTCGATCTTTTCATCCCAACTCACAAACTCGTTGCGTTCCTGAACCCGTCGGCGATAACGCAGGGCAATGGACGTGATATCGGCGGGAACGGGATAGAGACGGACTTCGCGCTCATACCAGCCGTGGACGGCACATCGTTCCATCTGAAGGGTGGCAAAAGGGCCGACGGCATCTTCGCCAAAGCGACCACACCAATCGGTCGGCGTTTCAGCCGTATACATCAGGGCCGACTTTGCACCTATAATGGCCAGCAGGCTTAAACTCAATCGGGAATGTCCGCCGGCAAACTGAATATCCTCCCACGGTTCGTCTCCGCCCCGGTAGAGCACGCCTTGATAGGTGGGAATCAACAGTTGTGCGCGCCCGCGCAGGGGCCGGAAAATTCCCGGCAAATCGATGCTGTCCATTTGAAGCGACGCGCCCATCAGGCGCACCTTGACATGGTCTTGACCCAATTCCCAACGGATCTGGATCGCGCCCTCCTGGGGAAAATAGGTCGAGACCAACGCATCGCCGTCGCGAAAAACCTGTGGCCGCGGAAGAGCGTAGCGCGGAACCGGATCGGCTGCGCGAGTATAGGTGGGGGGATCCATACGCCAGCGGGTTTGTCGCTTGCGATCCTCTAGAAGAATCGATCCCGGGGCGGAGCCTATGGTGAGTCGCAGCAACGCGTTTTCGAGATGGAGGGGGTGTTGTCCCTTTTGGGAACCAGACCGTTGAAGGGAACTCATGCGGTTTCTCCCGTCTGTGTGCGGTTTGAATGATTCAGTGCCAAACTCTAAGGATCACGAAGACGAGGAGCAATTCATTTATTCGCTTATTTCATCGCACGCCAAATAATTCATTGCGCTCTCCCCGCCATTTCAGGCAAAATCCTGCGGCATGCCAGCCCAACCCAATATTCTTTTCGTGTTCGCCGACCAGATGCGCGGCATGGACATGCACTGTGCCGGGAATCCTGATATTCTCACCCCGGTCATGGACCGCCTCGCTGCGGAAGGCGTTCGTGGCTCCCGCCATTACGCCAATTGTCCCATTTGCAGTCCCAACCGCGCGACGATGTTTACCGGAACTTACCCCACCACTCATCGGCTCCTTTTCAATGATGTTCCCGTCCGCACCGATCTCCCTTCCCTCGGCACGTTAGCCAAATCGCACGGGTATGCCACCGGTTACATCGGTAAGTGGCATATGGATGCCGGCCCGCGGGATCGCTTCACGCCACCGGGCCCGGATCGACTCGGCTTCGACGATTTCTGGGCCGCGTATAATGCCCATCATGATTATTTCGACACGAAATATTACCTCGATACCCCAGAGTTGATCCACCGATCCGGCTATGAACCCGAGATTCAAACCGATCTCGCCCTGGATTTTATCCGGCAACAGCATACCCGCCAAACGCCTTTCTGCCTGGCCCTCTCCTGGGGCCCCCCGCATAACGACTACTGCTATGTTCCCGAAAAATACCGTGCTCTTTACGATCCGGAAAAACTTCATCTGCGTCCCAACTGCAAACCCATTCCCCGCGAATCGTTGGATCCCAAGTGGTCGCATTTGCCCACCACCCGCGATTATTATGCGATGATCACCTCGCTGGATGACCAGTTGGGCCGACTCCTGGCCGAACTCGACCATCTCGGCATCGCCGATAACACGTTGGTGATCTTCACGTCCGATCATGGCGACATGATGTGGTCCCAAGGTCTGCTCTACAAATGTGTTCCATTCGAAGAATCCATTCAGGTTCCGCTCCTCCTGCGCTGGCCTGCCGGCCTGCCGAAAAACCAGGTCTGTACCACCCCGATTGGATCAGTCGATCTGCTCCCCACGGTGTCGGGACTTCTCGGGTGGGAAGCGCCTTCCACTTTCGAAGGCGTTAATGTCACTCCCTGGCTCCGGGGACAAAACCCGCCCTCCGAACCCGATTCGGTTTTCATCGCTTTTTACAATAAATATGTTTTTCGTCCGGACTTTCCCATTCCCGAATGGCGAGGCTTACGAACGACCCGCCACACCTATGCCGAACGGACCGATCGGTCCTGCTGGATGCTGTACGACAACGAGACCGATCCCTGGCAAATGCACAATTTGGCCGATGATCCCGGCTCCGTCGGACTCCGTACCGAATTGAGCCGCCGACTGGATCGGTTTTTAACGGAAACCGGCGATCCGTTTCTGGATGGCCCCGGCATGTCGCGGCATTTCAATGTGCAAGTGGATTATGTGTATTAATTCACTTGTCCCCATTACGGCGCGTTAGTACTCTTCCAGCTATGAAATGTGCACCGGGAAAGACCCTCAAATCCGCTTGGGAGCAAGCCAAGGATTTTGGCATTGATGTGTCTCTTTTGGTCGCCAATCGCCGTAAAACTCCGGCCGAACGCCTTCAGCAACACAGCCGTGCGCTCATGACAGTTTTAGTGTTGCGACGGGGTATGAAAAAACATCATGGGTGATCTCACCAGCCTTCTTGAACGCCTGATTCAACATCAGGTGGCGTTTGTTGTCGTGGGTGGCTATGCCGCCGTCGCGCACGGTTGTACGCTCGTTACGATGGATGTGGATATTTGTTGTGACTTTTCGGTCGAGAATCTGATGCGGCTTCAGGATGCACTCTCCGATGTGAACCCGGTGCACCGCATGACACCCAAACGCCTGTCGTTGTGCCTTACACCTGAGTCTTGTCACGGCTTGAAAAACTTATACCTGGATACCGATCTGGGCCAACTCGACTGCCTGAATTTCGTGCTTGGAATCGGCGCCTTTCCCATCGTGCGAAAACGCAGTGTGGTCATTCACCTCCCGTGGGGTCGTTGCCGAATTCTGTCGCTGGACGCCCTGATTGAAGCGAAGCAAGCCATGGATCGTCCTCGCGACAAGGAAGCCGTCTTGCAACTTTCCGTTATCCAAGAAATGCAAAAGAGAAATAAATGAAACATCTCGATCTACGCTCCGGTTCGGCATCCGCATCCCTCAAGGAAATTGCCGGACGGTCCCATTCCGTCCGCACGGACGTCTCATTCAAACTGACGGACACTACCCTGTCCATCCGCGTTGAGGCGGAGGATTTGGATATGCTTCACCTGATCAGTTCGGTCTCGGCGCCCAATAAGGATCCCCAGCTTTACGAGGAAGATGTGATCCAGATCGCCTTTGCCCTGCCCGGCCAGGCAACCATCGGCGACTGGCTGGTCATCAATCCCCACGGGTCCCGCAAGGGAAGTCCGGCCGCTTTGGAATGGTCTGCCGTTCCCATCCGGCATGGAAACGGCTGGACCATCACGGTGACCCTTCCCCGCCCCCCCGCACCGGTGGTTGGCCTCAGTTTGCACCGCTATTATCGCGGCGTGAATCATGAAGTGCACGGATTGGGCACGAATCTCCCCCACCCTCTTGAGCCGGCCCGTTTTGCCGTGCTGATTCTCGACGGCTCAGAACCGGCCATGGACGCCGACCATCATTTTCGGCACCAGGCGCAAGTGGCCGCCCAAGCCGCGGATCAAAAAGTAGCCGAAGCCATTCGCCAGCGCATGGCCATTACCCGAACTCGCTCCGATTTCGCTCAATTGACCGGACTCGATCAGGCGATCCGGCTGGCCGACCTGCGCGCTCAGTGCCCGCTCCAATCCAGCGAGCGGTTTCTCTGTTGGAATGAAGGACATTTTTTGCATGCGCTGCTTGATCTCTGGGAATTGACACAGGATCAACGGTGGATCGATTTGGCCTTGAACCGCATGGAGGGTGTCTGGGCCTGCCGAAGCGCATCCGCCGGAACTTCTCTGCCGACCTGGATCAATGACCTGGAAACCGGCGTTCCGTGTACGCTGGTCACCGGTGTCATCCTGTGGCCGATCACCCGCCTGATGGGCCTGATTCATGCGAACCCTGCCCTGGCTGATTTTAAAAATCGGATTCGCGGTTGGGTTCCGCGCGCCGAGGAGGCGCTGGCGTTTCACGATGACGAATGGATCGCTTTCCCCGATGGCTCCGGCATGCATATCGAGCCCTATCAAAAAGGACCGCGCCGAATTTATACCCATCCCTCGGTGTGGGGCAGTCGTATCAATCCAGTCAACCGGGAATTCTTCTATACCCTGGCCATGATGGAGCTGAACCGGTTCAAACATCATCCGGAACATCTCCGCAAGATCAGGATGAATGCGCTTTTCTTTAAAAATAGCAGCGATTGGGCCCATGACCGCTGGGTATGGGAATATGAAATCGGACGCTATCCGGCCTGCGGCGAGGATCTCGATCACGCCACTTGCCAGATCGAATTCGCTACCCAGTGTGCCCGGGACGGCATCGTGTTTACCGAAGCAGACCTTGAAAAAATGGCCACCACCCTGGCGCAGAACATTTATCGGCTCGGTGATGTCCCCTGTTATTTTATCCGGGGTTACAACCCGAATTTCGGAATTGCCACGGCCCTGTGGAGCCGGCTTTGCCGATTTCCAGCGGCTCGTCCGCTTTTCCCCCACATCGAAGCGCTCATCGCCACCGCGATGGCGGAAAACAATGCTATTTTCGACGGATCGAATGGCTGGGGCATCCGCTTGTTGACCGCGCTGGAACAGACCCGGCGGATGTTGGCAAAATGATAACCACCGGCATCGCTTTCGTCACCCTTGGGGATATCAGCGTGTCATCCGGAAACTTTCCCGGTACGGATGAAACACTCTTCGTCCCCACGGCTTGCGCAGCTCCCTGCGAATGGTGCTTTCCTGGATGAGCAATTTTTCGCAGTTGAAAAATTGCATCTCGTGAGGATCCTTAATGACCCGGTATATACGGGGAAGTCCTGTCACCTCAAAGCCCAGGGCCTGGGCATAAAGGGGAATCCGGAGTTCCTCATGCACCAGTTCAGGCACCTCCTCCTGGGCATAGCGTTCGAGGAAGGCTTTGGAGAAGACATTGCCGGGACCTTGACACGCGAAGTAGGGACCGTGCCAACCGTACCGTTCCCGAACCTGTTGCTGAAGTTGTCGCCATTCCGAGGCGCAGGGCTCCGCCGAAGTCCAGTACCAGTTCTGCTGGATGCATTCCAAGGGCGTCAGTCCCGTCAGAGCCACCCCATTCCGACCTTTTTTTCCATAGATCCGGTCCAGGCTCGACAAAAGCAGCAGGTCCCACTCCACCAGGTGGAGCATATCGAAGAGCAAGTGCCGGCCTTCCTGGCGATACCACATCAGGAGCGATAAGTCCGCGTGTTGCCACTTCCATTCCGACGATTCAACCGGGATATTCCAGATGTATTCCAGGTGAGGCGCCAGAGCTTCCCGGGCTTCCTGAAGCCGGGAACTGTCGCCGCCCCAGAGGCCGATGATCGATGTGCCGGGATTAAACCGATGTAGCAGTTCGAGCCGGTTGGCGCAGATATCGAGCGAATTGTGGAATCTGAACAGAATGATTCGTTTCAAGGCCGACTCCGGATCAGGGTTTTGGCATACGAACCGGGCCCGCGTCGGTTGGGTTTAAAATCTTGGATCGCCTGCGCATAGGCCTCTTCGGTTTGTTGCGCGGTACTCTTAATGTCAAACTGTTGTCGGATCGATTCAAGAGCTTTTTGGGAAAATTCCTGCCGCAAGGATTCCTTTTGCAATAATTCCAACACCCCCGCCGCAAGCGCCGGTGCATCGCCCGGGGGGGTTAATAATCCTGTTTGGCGGTCGGCAATGACCTCGACCAGCCCGCCGACCCGACTGGCGATCACGGGACATCCACACGCCATCGCCTCGAAGGCGACCGTCCCGCCCGGTTCATACAGGGACGGCAGGACACACAGCGTTGCGGTCTGATAGTATCGGACGAGTTCCGGCGTTGATAACGAACCCAAGTACACTATCTGCTCTTGACCAAACTGTTGTATTAAATACTGAGACCAGGTTTGGTGAGGGTCATGAGATGGCCGGTCTTCCCCGGCAAAGTAAAATCTGACCTGCGGCATTTTATTCAAAATCAAAGGAATGGCCTGTGCCAGAATTTCAATGCCTTTTGATTTTTCCATTCGCCCCACAAAAAGAATGCCTTGCTCTCCTCGCCCCCGATCCTGGGGGTGGAAAATTTTTGTATTAATGGCAATGGGAATAACCCGGATCTTTTTCTTTTTAAGGTCCCAGGCCGTTCGAACGAAATCCGTATACGCTTTCGATACTCCGGTGACGAGATCAGCGGATCGAATGTGTCTTCTTTGGATCGCCCAACAGAGATAATTTTTGGGCCATTTCTTTAATATTCCCCGATCCAGTTCATCTTTAAATCCCGGATACCCGTGCAACCTTACACATACCGGCACTTGCCGTTTAGGCAAATAAGCCCAGGCATCCATTCCCCAATCTGTGGCCTCGACCAGGTCAATGGCATGATGGTTAATGATGGCAGGCAAATTCTTTTTTATGACACGTCCATATCGCCATAGCATGACTGGGAAAATGCTTTCGAATCGCGAAAAGCGCTCCAGAACATCTTTTTTCAGATCCAAGGGATGGATCCTTATTTTATCCTCCACTCCTTCAAAATCCCATTGCCCTTTTCCGGTTAAAGAAACCAGGTGGATCTGATGTCCCCGCTGGGCCAGGGCCATGGACATATTATACACATAACTCTCGGTTCCTGCCTGACTGCTAAAGGAACGAATTAAATAACAAATATTCATTTCTATTTATTGAGAGGGACAGGCGGGGGCAGCCGGGCGGCAATGGCTTCGTCCAGCATACGGTAAAGCAGGCAGAGATGAACGCCGCTGACGGGCGCCATTTTGCCCGGTGGAAACGGAATCGGAACCACGGCGCCTTCGAACGGCCAGGGCTGGTCCAGGATCATCTTCGCCTCGTCGATCCGTGGCTGATATGTCCGCTCCTGTCCCTCACCCTCCAGCGGCTCCATGGCCTCCGGACCCCGGCGGAAACTCACCAGATAATCCGCACCGGTGGACCGGATGATTTGCAGATAATCCCGCCAGGGAAGGTTGACCGTCCATTCGCCGAACCAGAGCAACAGGTCGCCTGACTTCAGGTTACGGGTAAACGTCTCGCCCTTGGCCCCGCAACTGATACCCCGAAAGGCATGGATGGGGCTTCGGTTGTCCCAGAAGACTTCACCATCCAAGACATGCGTCATGCTCGCCGCCCAGAGGGTTCCGCCTGCGCGGACCCGGTCTGCGGCCAAATCGGCCGCTTGCCCGATTTTCGCCTGCATGTCCGCCCCCTCAAGTCCGGCCAATTCCTTTTCAACCGCATCCAGGTAGGCGTGGGCGAGCTGGCCGGGAGGAATGGCCGTATCGCACGGATAAAGTTCGGGCAGTTCGTTGCTTCGCTGGTATTCCTTGTTGTGCGCGGTGGCCCCAGGCAGGAGCATGCCCTTGAGAATGCCCGGCCTTTGCCCGAGCCGCGTCAACGCGGCCGTGAGTTCACAACACCACATCCACCCCTGTGTCATATTGACGATCTGGTTGACCGCCCCATATTCTTCGCGCCCGTCTTTGGCCCCGTTGTCAATCAGGATATCAACGGGCAGATCGGGGGGGAGGCCTTTTTGGGAGGCAAACAGGACCGTCCGCCAACCATTGGTCCGGCACCGCGGCAATTCCTTCCGGAGATAATCGCCGCCCTTTTCCCAGGATCGAGCGGAGCAAACAAAGATGTCGTTTGAGCTGCGCAGATGGAGGCGGATCGTATTGAGCTGGGCATTGTCCAACCCGCCGGCCCGGCTGACCATCTCCATGGCGAAATTGCTGCCGTCTCCGCCAAACGGGAAATGGAGCAAGACGTGCCGGCGTTCCACCCATTGTTTCGCCACCATCTCGGCCCCGGCGGTAATGGCGGGAATATTCTTCCTCATCTGCTTGAGACGCTGCCGATATTGGGTTGCCACGGCGGGACGACGGGAGTCCGGCACCGGTGTCCCCGTTGGAACCGTGGCACAGTGGGTTGATACCAGGACCAGACAAAGGAGCCCGCCCAGCCGCAAAATCCGGCCGGTCGCGGTTTGAATGAAGCGTTGGCGGGGTGAATTCATTTCTTCAGCATATTGACAGCCGGAATCGTTTCAAGCAACCAGAATACAGTAACGATTAATCCCCTCCGCTTGAATGCCGTTTTGCCTGATTTGATTGCATTATGATAAGCACTGTATTAAAAGTACGGCCACGTATTTGTTACTTCAGGGACGAAAGGATATCGCCATGGGCCTGACGGAATTATTAATTCAAAAGATCACTTTTTTTATCGATGCCACTGGGTATGCCAGCGTGGCCGTGCTCATGATGCTCGAGAGCATGATTGTGCCTGTTCCCAGCGAGGCGGTCATGCCTTTTGCCGGATGCCTGATCACGACCGGCCGCTTCACTTTTCTGGGGGTCGCCGTGGCCAGTACGCTCGGAAGTATCCTGGGATCCCTTATTTCCTATGCCATGGGATATTATGGCGGGCGTCCGTTTGTAACCCGGTTCGGAAAATACCTCCTGCTCAACATGCATGACTTGGAGGTCACCGAAAACTTTTTTAAAAAACATGGATCATTTACGATTTTCATCGGACGGTTCATCCCTGTCATTCGCCACCTGATCTCCATCCCCGCCGGAGCGGGCCGGATGAATCTGATGCATTTTATTCTTTATACCACAACCGGCGCCTGTGCCTGGAATATGTTTTTAGCGTGGCTCGGATATCATTTGGGAAATCACTGGGAATTGATCCACAAATACAGCAAGCCCATCGACATCGGGATGGTCATCCTGATCCTCGCCGCCTTGATTTATTTCATCAAGGCACACGTGAAACAGGCACGGACCTCCTAATACAGCAACCGGTGGGTTGCAAAAAGAATCGCCGGAGGCGGGGGCCGGTGGCCCGCCGGGTCTATTTTATTTAACTTCCGCCAAAGCCCGACTGATCTCTTCCGCCGCGGCCATCCCTTCCGCAATTCCACGCACTGCCGTGGTCCCGCCATTAACCAGATCGCCGCCGGCATACACACCACGCAGGGACGTGGCCGTTGAATCTGCGCGCATTTTGAGCGCTCCGCTCGGCGTCAAAGCTACCGCACCCAGGGCGGTTTTTAGTTCTTCCGGAACTTTTTGACCGGTGGCTTCGATCACCTGGTCCACGGCCAACACGCTGAGACTATCGGGAACCGGTTCCGGACGCCGTCGCCCGGATGCGTCCGGTTCGCCCAACACCGTGCGCTGGATTTTAAGTCCGGTCAATCGGCCGGCGGCATCCGTGACATAGCCGGCGGGTTGCATCAACATCATCAAATGTCCGCCCGATGCCAGCAAATGCTCCCGCTCCATCGGCCACGCGGGCATTTCGGCGTAGGATCGACGATAGACCAGGTAAACATCCCGGGCGCCCTGGCGCTTGGCGGTCACCGCCGCATCGATCGCGGTGTTCCCCCCGCCGATGACCGCCACCCGCGCGCCCAGAGGCTTGCACGTCCCTTGTTTGACTTCTCTCAAAAAAGTCAATGCATCCGTAACCCCGGGCACGGACGTCGCCGTGCGGACCGATTCTCCCAACCCCACCGCGAGAAAAACGGCCGCATATTTTTGTCGCAAATCCTCGAGCGTCAGATGAGGACCCAACGCCTGGCCTAATTTCAGGATCAACCGGCCGGCTTTCAGCGCCGGGTCCAGCCGCCCGCTGATTTCTTCAGCAGAGCTTTCCAGCCGTTCGCCGGGAATGATGGTTTGGGGTACGCCACCCCATTGCGTGGCCTTATCAAAAAGCGCGACCCGGTGTCCTTTCTCGAGCAGACGAATGGCGCAGCCCAGTCCCGCCGGACCCGCCCCCACCACGGCCACCGTTTTACCGGTTTCGACGGCCGGCAATTGGACCCCGGTCCACCCCTCCCGCCGGGCGATGCGACTGATGACCAACTGGATGTCGCGGATCGGCAACGGTCGTTTGCAGAAAATTTCCTCCACGCACGCGCCTTCGCATTGGACTTCAGCCGGGCAAACATAACCGCACATTTCCGGCAGGGCATTGTTGCGTTGAAGAACCGCGTAGGCCTGTTTGAAATTTCCGTCCGCAAACGCCTTTAAAAAAGCCGGAATTTCGATTCGGGCCGGACAGCCGCGAGTACAGGTGGGGAATTCGCAATCCCGGCACCGGCGGGCTTCCTCCTGGAGCCGGTCCACCGCAAACCGGCGCGCTTCACGATATTCGGGGCCATAAATTTCGCTGTCCCGCACGACGCACCCGGTTTTGCCGCCATCGCGCATGATCTGGGTGCAAGCCGAACAGGTGACACAACACTTTTCCGGATCCATCCGTCCATCGCGAAGCAGTTCGATGACCGATTCAGGATAGGCGAACGCACCCCGTCCCTGCCCTACCAACGTCGCCCACTTTTCACGAACCACACCGGCAGCCAGATACGGCATCAAGTGTCGTAACCAGGTATAGCCGGACGCCACTACCGGAATGCCCGGAATCGCAGACTGAATTTGGCGCGTAATATCGGCGAAACGGGCGATGGCCTCCAGCGGATGTTCGCCGGGCACCGATAGACCGGCAATCGGGAAATCGAAGGGGCGCCCGTAATGGGGATTGAAGTAGGGATTGCCAATCGAGATGTTCAACAAGGCGATTCCGATGGCTTGGAGTTCATTCGCCAAACGTTTGGGCTCGTCGAGATCCGGAATTCCACCATTGTTCCGATCAACCCCGAATCCATACGGGTGCGCAATGGCATCAAAGGCGCTCATGCGGGTACAGATGAACACCCCCGGCACTTCGGCTTTGATCCGAGCCAGGCTTTCCCGCAACAACCGGGTGCGGTTTTCAAAGGATCCGCCATACCGCCCCTCGCGGGTATGCGAGGCCAACAGTTCCGACGTCAGATAGCGGTGACAGCTTTTGACATCGATCCCGTCAAACCCGGCTTGGGCCGCCAGACGGGCTGCTGCGACAAATTGATCCTGCAATCGATCCAGATATTCATCGGTCACCAGGGGATAGTCCGGCGGAAGATTATGCTTGGGGTCCAGAATCGGGCTGTGATGGGCAATGATGGGCTTGGGAATACCGGTGGGTTTGCAATAGCGGCCGGAATGGGTGAGTTGTAAGACCAGAACCGGTTCGCTGCCTGTTTTTTCACGGGCGGCCCGGCGGGTGGCTTCAACCAGTCGGGCATAGGCATCGACGTTCCCGGCATAAAGATAAAACTGGCCGGGATTCGACCGGGCTTCCGGCAGGACGGCTGTGGCTTCAAACCAGATCAACCCCGACCCGCCCGCGGCATAGCGGGAATACCGGCGAAAACTTAATTCACCCGGGCGGCCATCGCCTTCGGCATCGAACCCTTCCATCGGCTGCACGATGAACCGGTTGGGCGTCTGTAATCGCCCGATCGGCACCGCGTCGCCCAGCGGGGCCCAGTTATCGGACAACGGCAGGGATAGTTTGAATTCGGTAAGTTTTTGCTCCAGTTGAGCCTTATCCTTCAAATGAAACCGCTGATGAAGTTGTGTCATGGCATCGCTTTCTTTATAAGCATTTCCGGCAGGCCATGATACGACTTATGCCCTGTAAATCAACCTTGATATTGGGGTTGCCGGCCCCAAGGGCGCATCTGCGATTCGGTGCACAGAAACCGCCTAAAGGCGGAACCCAACAGTTTTCAATCGATGTCGGCCCGTCCTGCATAGTATCTCTGTGGCGGGCGCCTGGAGATGGAGGGGGTGGATCAGCGGACGCCGGGCGCAGAGGCCCGGCCAACAACAATGGGAAATCAGGGGTAGGCGAGTTTGCACCGAATCGCAGATGTGCCCCCGCGTTGCGCCAGAATAAAACGTTACCGAAGCAGGACTGAATAGCCACATCGTTGCGCCATAATTAATGTTACCGAAGGTTTTGAAGGATACGGGTACGTTTTGCATCGATTAGTTGCCTGAGTTTGTAGGGATCCATAT